>NZ_LK995455.1 GCF_900002405.1 Actinomyces succiniciruminis
CCGGCACTGTGCTACTTCGCCGGCATCTGCGCCATCATCGGCGGCGTGCTGGCCATCTTCATCAAGAAGGTGAGGTAAGGCACGGACATACTACACCGCGTCTCGGAAGGGCCGTAACCAAGTTTCAACCCGAAAGAGCAAGCGAGTTATGCGGCTTTTTCGGTTTGACGGTGACGTGGTGACGTTGGCGGGTGCGCAGGTGGTAGGCGGCGGACGGGTAGGGCTCGAGGTCCTCAATGACTTGGTGTGCTGTCAAATAGCATCGATTACGAAGACCTCGACGTGATGTTCGAAACCGCCTTTCACTGCCCCTGACCTTGCTAGTTTCCTGGGCCCGAGGCGCCCTGAGACTAACCGCTGCCGACCAGTCTCTGGAGCAGAAGCAGGCGGTGGTCGACTGCCGTCTACCGCCTACAAGGTTCCGAAGATGACCCGTTCTGCCGGGCCTGTGGCGCCGAGGGCGCCCCGGTGGGACCGTCACGCGGCGTCAAGCGCAAGCGCCTGTGGGCTTGCGCCCCACCCACCGCTGGTGCGGCTGCGTCGCTAGCGCTGTGAAGATTGCGGGAGGGCGCTGGTGGCAGGACGCGTCTCGTGCCGCTGCCAGGCGGGCGAGGTTGACGCTTACAGCTGTGGACTGGGCGATAGGGACCGTCGGCGTGGAGTTTCATGTCCGTCTCCCGTTTGGCGGCAGGGTAGAGGTGTCGGGAACACTGCGAACGACGCCATCTTGGAGTGCGCCTAAACCAGCCTGATCAAGGATCCCGGCCGCTTGGAGGGCGTGGAAGTCATCGGCGTGGACAAGCATATTTGGCGGCACATCCGCACGGGCGATAGGTACGCGACCGCCATCGACGCCATACCCAGCACGCACCAAGACAGGTCCGTCCCGTCTCCTAGACATGGCCTCGGGCAGGTCGAAGCAGGTCTTCAAGCAGTGGCTCAAAACCAGTCTGAGACCTGGCGTAAGAGTGCGCAGGCAGGTGGTGGCTATGGACGGTTCACGGACTTCCAAACTGCCGCCGCTTAGGCCCCACCCGACGCGCCGGAGGCGATAAGCCTCTTCCATGTGGTCACTTTGGACGGCGACAAGCTGGATGAGTGCCGCCGCCACACCTAGCGGTAGACGACCGGGCGACGGGGGCGTCAGGAAGATCCAAGACCGCAGGCTCCTGCACACCCGGGCTGGCCTGCTGACCGACAAGTCCTGAGGTTGTCTCGAAACAGCTGTTCGCCGATAACCAGCACACGGCGGTGGAGGCCACTTGGGCGCCATCAGATAACGTCCGGCTACCGCACTAAGAAACCTGCTGAAGGCAAACAGCTGATGTGCAAGGGCATCGCCACCGTGAAGGACGGCGTGGCTGCAGCCCTGAAGGAAGTCATCTCCCTGGGCAAGACCCTGATTGAACGGCGCGGTGACATCCTGGCCTACTACCCGGCATCCCCGTTACCTCCAGCGGCCCCACCGAAAGAACACCAACAGGCGCTTGGAACGCCTACCCAGCGTAGCCCTGGACTTTAGAAACTTTGCCAACTACACCATCCGCAGCCTCATCCACGCCAGTGGCTTCAGGCAACAGCCACTACCCCTAAACCGGAAGAGCCTTTAATCTGAACTCGAAGAGCAAAATGACGGCGCACCTCTCTACCGGCAACTCCTAAATTCCGTCCCGTTATTCCTCAATCCCTGAAACCCGTCGTTAGTCCACAATGTGCCCATGAAGATATTTCCGCTTGAACGTGTCCAGACCCAAAACACCACCGGATTTGTCCACACTATCTGCGTGCTATCTCCATTGCACTTCGGTCTGTAGTCACCTCCCCACCTGACACTTGCAGGGGCAATCGCGGGGGCTTGAGCATCCACTTCAGCAGCAGATGCGCAAGTAGGCACCACAAAGGCTGCTACCGCGAGCACGATGGCAACCGATAGATTGGACAACTTAGAGATCAGAGACATAACCGGACTCCTCATCGAATCGGTGCGTCACGTTCAGGATGTGACTTATTATTTATGATAGCCAGTGTGGCTCCCGATGTCAATGACGCGACGAGACTCATTGCAGGTGCCCGCGAAAGTGGTTCGGTGCCTCATCTGGGACTGCCCGCGAGAGTCG
>NZ_LK995456.1:0-10588 GCF_900002405.1 Actinomyces succiniciruminis
CCGGCACTGTGCTACTTCGCCGGCATCTGCGCCATCATCGGCGGTGTGCTGGCCATCTTCATCAAGAAGGTGAAGTAGCCAGGCGCAACCGACACCATCATTCCGAAACGATCCCCCACCCACCTCGTCGGGACGGGCGGACACACAACTTCACCGCACGCGACCCTGGTAATTTGGCGCCGCACCGCCGGCGGCCCGCGCGCCGCCCAGCGACATCAGCGTGAAGGAGCCTCGTGTCCGCCCGTCCCGGCACTTTCAACGACCGGTTTGCCGGCGTCGCCGACCGCCTGCGCCGCCGCTGGGAGCTCGGCTACGGCGCCTGGATCCTGGGCGCGCTGGCATTCGCCGCCTGGACCGTCCTGGTTCACACCGGACTCACCGACCGCCTCGACGCCGCCCTGACGGTGCCCGTGCTGCCACCTCGCTCGGGACGGGGGCAGGTGCTCGAGGCGATCTCCCTGCTCACCCACCCGGTGCTGATCTACACGGCCATCGCCGCGGCCGCCGTCGTCACCTACCAGCAGCGCATGCGGCGCCTGTCGACCGCCCTGACCACCTCCCTGCTCGGCCTGCCACTCCAGATCGCCATCGCCACCTGGATCGACCACGCACGCCCCTCCTCCGCCTTCGCCGACTCCCTGTCCTACCGCGGCTTCGCCTACCCCGCCGGGCACGCCGTCGCCATGACCGTGGCCGCCTGGGTGCTGGTGACGCTCACCCGAGCCCACCGCCGTCCCACCTCCCAGGTGCGCCTGTGGCGGCTGGCGGGCGTGGTCGCCGTCGCCGTCACCTGCGCGGGCCAGTGGGCCATGGGCCTGCAGTCCGTCTCCGACCTGATCGGCGGCGTGCTACTCGGCGCGACGGTGGCGACCTTCTCGCTCAGCGTGGGCGGAACCGAGGAGATCCTCGCGTCCTGGGCGCATATCGGCCTGCCGTCCGCCACCGTGGACAAGCGCGCCGCCATCGTCTACAACCCCACCAAGTTCGACGACCTGTCTCTGCTGCGTCGGCGCGTGGAATCCGAAGTGCTGGCGGCCGGCTGGCAGCCCACCCTCTGGTTGGAGACCGCCCCCGACGACGTCGGCCACGAGCAGACCCGCCGCGCCCTGGCCGCCGGCGTCGACCTGGTGCTTGCCGCCGGCGGTGACGGCACCGTGCGCGCCGTCTCCAGCGAACTGGCGGGAAGCGGCGTGCCCATGGCCTTGCTGCCCACCGGCACCGGCAACCTGCTGGCCCGCAACCTGCAGGTGCCGCTCGACACCGACGCCGCCCTGCGCCTGGCCCTGTCCGGCCCCACTCGCGCCATCGACGTCGTGCGCTGCACCTGGGACGGCGGTACCGAACGCTTCGTGGTCATGGCCGGCCTCGGCCTGGATGCCCGCATCATGGCGGACACCAGCGAGGATCTGAAGAAGGTGATCCGCTCCGGCGCCTACGTGGTGGCCGCGGTGCAGAACGCGGTGCCGAACCCGTTCACGGTGCGGGTGGAGCTCGACGGCGACGACGACAGCGGCGCCGGCGCGGGCGCCCCCGCCGCCTCCGCCGAGCACCGAGTGGTCATGGCGCTGCTGGGCAACGTCGGCACCATCACCGGCGGCATGACGATCTTCCCGCAGGCCGCCCCAGACGACGGGCGCGTGGACCTGCTGCTCACCGGCCCCAACCGGATCACCGACTGGGCCAAGGTCGGCGCCGGCCTGCTGATCGGTCAGGACGTGGACGGCGTCAGCCACCAGCAGGCCCGTCGTCTGACCCTGACCACGCCCGAGCCGGTGCCCTTCGAACTCGACGGCGACCCCGTGGGCCGCACCCGGAAGCTGGTCGCCGAGGCCGAGCCCGCCGCACTGCGCGTCGTCGTCCCGCCCGCCTCCACCTCACACCACCAACGCGCAGGCACTCATCTAGACTGAGGCGGTCCGCCGCCGACCACAAGCAGGAGCCCCATGCGTTCACGCCTCACCGTCGCACTCGGCCGCACGGCCCGCACCCTGGCTCGCCTGCGCGGCGGCGGCTCCGGTGGCACCGCCTTCCCCGGCCTGGTCATGGAGCGCACGGACCCCGACTTCCTCGCCCGCACCCTGGACCGGCTGCCGCACGGGGTGGTGCTCGTCTCCGGCACGAACGGCAAGACCACCACCACCAAGATGGTCGTCCAGCTGCTGCGCGACCAGGGCTTGAAGGTCTTCACCAACCGCACCGGCTCCAACTTCGTACGCGGAGTGCTCGCCGCCCTACTCACCGAGGTCGACGCCGCCGGCCACCTGGACGCCGACGTCGCCGTGCTGGAGCTCGACGAGGCCCACGCCGTCCACTTCGTCCGCTCCGTCAAGCCGCGGGCGGCGCTCATGCTCAACGTCATGCGCGACCAGCTCGACCGCTTCGGCGAGATCGACTACACCGCCTCCCTGCTGCGCCAGGCCGCCCTGGCCACGCGCGACGTGGTGGTGGTCAATGCCGACGACCCGCGCCTGAACGGGGAGCGCTTCCTGGGGGGCCTGGCCGCCCGCACCGCCGCCTTCGGGGTCGGCCCCGCCCTGCGCTCGGTTTTCCTGTCCGACGACGATCTGCGTACCGAACAGGCGGACGCGGGCGGCGCACCCGGGGCGCTCGCCGACGACGCCGTCGAGTCCACCGCCGACGCCGACTCCCCCTGCCCGGCTCCGCGCGTGCGCCTGGTGGCGCTGGCCGGCAACGAGGCCACCATTGAGGTGGACGGCACCGCGCACCGGGTCGCCTTCGCCATTCCGGGCATCCACAATGTGCTCAACGCCTGTGCCGCCCTGACCCTGGTGCTGGAGGTGCTTGGCAACCGGGCCGACCTGCCACGCCTGCTGGCGACCCTGTCCGAGATCCGCCCGGCCTTCGGCCGCGGTGAGGTCATCACCCTGGACGGTCGTCCGGTGCAGCTGTCCCTGGTGAAGAATCCTGCGGGCTTCCGCATGAGCCTCATGTCCGCGCCCACCGCCCAGGCCGACGCCACCAGTCGGACCGACACCGTGGATGCCGGCAGCGCGCCCAGCACCACCGCAGCACCCGCCGCGGGCCGGGGTCGGCCCGACGAGCTCATCATGATCGCCATCAACGACGAGTACGCCGACGGCCGTGACATGTCCTGGCTGTGGGACGTGGACTTCACCTCCCTCAAGCGGGCCGGAGTCGCCGTCGTCACCGGGGTACGCGCCTGGGACATGGCGCTGCGGCTGCGCTACGACGAGGTACCCGTCGGCGTCGTCGAACCGGATCTGGAGGCCGGCCTGGACGCCCTGCGCGCGCGTGCCGCTGCCGAAGACCGCCCCATGCGCGTGTACACCACCTACACCGCCATGTTGGCCCTGCGTGCTCGCCTCGGGCGGCTCACCGAGGTCGAGGAGGTCATGAAATGAGCACCGCACCCACCGTCTACAACCACACCGGCTCCGGCCCCGCCCGCGGCCGCATCCGCGTCCTGCAGCTGTATCCGCGGGACATGAACATCTACGGCGACTGGGGCAATCTGCTCACCCTGGCCCGCCGCGGGCAGTGGCACGGCTACGACGTCGAACTGCACTCCTACAACCCCGGCGACGAGATGCCACAAGAAATCGACCTGGTGCTGGGCGGCGGCGGCCAGGACTCCGGGCAGGAGCGCATCAAGGACGACCTGGTCCAAATCGGCCCGTGCCTGCGGCAGTGGGCGGAGGACGGTGTGCCGATGCTGGTCATCTGCGGCCTGTACCAGTTGTTCGGGCACCGCTTCGTGACCGGCGAGCGCTCCGAGATTCCCGGAATCGGGCTACTGGACGCCGAGACGGTGGCCGGATCGGGGCGGCTGATCGGCAACATCGTGCTGGACTCACCCGAATTCGGCCGGGTGGTCGGCTATGAAAACCACTCCGGACTGACCACGCTCGGCCCCGGCGCCGAGCCCCTGGGAACGGTGCGCTCCGGGGCCGGCAACAACGGCAAGGACGGCGCGGAGGGGGCCCGGTTCAAACACGTGATCGGCACCTACCTGCACGGCCCGATCCTGCCGAAGAACCCCGCCGTGGCCGACTGGCTGCTGCAGCGGGCGGTCGAGTTGCGCGGTGGGGCCTGGGATCCGCTGCCGATCGACGACGCCGACGCCCGCCGCGCCAGCAACATCGCCGCCGCCCGGCCGAGGTGACGCGCCGTGGCCACGCCTGAGTTCATCATCGAACTGCGCAAGAAGATCGGGCACGACCAGCTGTGGCTGCCCGGCGTCAGCGTGGTGGTGGTGGCCCCGGACGGGCGGCTGCTGCTGGGGCGACGCTCCGACAACGGCGCCTGGGCGGTGGTCTCCGGCATCCCCGAGCCCGGGGAGCAGCCGGCCGCCGCGGCCCGGCGCGAGTGCCTGGAGGAGACCGGCGTCGACCCCGAGATCGTCGGTGTGGCCGGGGTGAGCGCCGGGCGGCCGCATACCTTCCCCAACGGGGACCGCTGCGTGTTCATGGACATCACCTTCGCCGCCCGGGCGGATGCGGCCGCGGTGGCGCGGGCGCATGTGGCCGACGAGGAGTCGACGGCGGTGGGCTGGTTCGCGCCGGATGCGCTGCCGACCCCGCTGGTCGCCTCCACCCCGGGGCGCATCGACGCCGCCCTGGCGTGGCTGGCCGATCCGGCCGCAGGCGCGCGCTTCCAGTGACGGGCTCCATGGCCCCGGTCACTGGATTTCCGCTGATGCTTACCACAGCCTATCTTTGACTCGGCAAGTGGGCGCCAGCGCCCGCTCGACACCGCGACCCGCCCGGTCAGCACAGCCGATCGGCACCTACTGACCCGCACCGTGAGCGTCACCAAGACCAAGGAGCCAGACATGGCCGCACCGACCACGGCCAGCACAACATCATCTGGGCCCGCCGCCTCGATCGTTCCCCTGCCCACCCTGCCTCGTGGCACGCGCGCCCGCATCACCGCCGTCTCCGCCGATCGCGGCGATGCCCTCGCCCGGCGCCTGGCCGACCTCGGCTTCGAGCCCGGCCGCGAGATCGTGGTGGGCCGCCGCGCCCCCCTGGGCGACCCGACCGTCTACTACGTCGCCGACTATGAGCTCAGCCTGCGCCGGCGCGACGCCGCACTGGTGTCCGTGGAGGTCCTGGCGCCCGCCTCCGCGCCCGCTTCTCCATCGGAACCCGCCTCACCAGAATCCGCCGCACCGGAGACCGCCGTATGAGCACCGCCGTCGAAACCACAACGGCCCCGGGCCAGACAGGTACCCCCACCGACATGCCCTCCTGCCACGAAACCTCCTGCCACGGTTCCGTCTCCTCCACCCCGGCCAACGCCGCCGCCCGCATCGCCCTGGCGGGCGCCCCCAACGCGGGCAAGACCTCCATCTACAACACGCTCACCGGCCTGCGCGCCAAGACCGGCAACTATCCGGGCGTCACGGTCTCCCGCTCCCTGGGTGCCCTGGAGCTCTCCGCCGCCGAGACCGGCTCCGCCCCGCTCACCCTCGCCCTGGAGGACCTGCCGGGCGCCTACTCACTGGAGCCCATCAGCCCCGACGAGCGGGTCGTGCACGACGTCCTGACCGGCCACTGCCACGACGTCGCCCCGCCCGACGCGCTGCTGGTCGTCGTCGACGCCACCACCCTGTCCCGCTCTCTGGGCTTCGTCGCGCAGGCCCTCGCCCTGGGCCTGCCCACCGCGCTCGCAGTCACCATGACCGACGAGCTGACTCGCCGCGGCGGCCGGCTCGACGTCGAGGCGTTGGGCAACGCGCTCGGCGTGCCCGCGGTGCGGGTGATCGGCAACCGCACCACCGGCATCCCGCAGCTGCGCCGCACGCTCGCCGCCTGGCGCAACTGGTCGCGCGCCCCCATCGCGCCACCGACCAGCGGCCCGGAGCGCACCTCCTGGGTGGAATCGATCCTCACCGCCGCCGACTACACCGCCCCGGTGCCCGACTCGCGCACCGCCGCCGTCGACCGGGTGCTGCTGCACCCGCTGTGGGGCACGCTGGTGTTCTTCGCGGTCATGTTCACCTTCTTCCAGGCGATCTTCACCTGGGCCGCCCCCTTCCAGGACGCCATCGAGGCCGGCTTCGGGCTCCTGGGCGACGCCGTCCACACCTGGCTGGACGCCCCCGCACCGCTGCTGGCGGGGCTGCTGGCCGACGGCGTGATCGGCGGCGTCGGCGGGGTGCTGGTGTTCCTGCCGCAGATCGCCATCATGTTCCTGCTGATCGCCCTGATGGAGGGCGTGGGGTACATGTCGCGCGCCGCCTTCCTCATGGACCGGGTGATGAGCCGGGCGGGGTTGGAGGGGCGGGCCTTCGTGGCGCTGCTGTCGTCGCTGGCGTGCGCCATCCCCGGCATCATGGCCACCCGCACCCTGCCCAGCGCCAAGGACCGTCTGGCCACCATGCTGGCGGCGCCGCTGATGACCTGCTCGGCGCGCCTGCCCGTCTATATCATCATGATCTCCCTGCTGGTCGACCCCGGCCAGCGCATTGGCCCGTTCGGGGCGGCGGGCACGATCATGTTCGGCCTGTACCTGGCGGGGGCGGTGGCCGCCATGCTGGCCGCCCGGGTGGTCAAGCGCCTGACCGACCGGGACGGCGTGCTGCTGCCCTTCTACATGGAGATGCCGCCCTACCGGCTGCCGCGCGCCCGCACGGTGGCCCTGATGGTGTGGGACGCCTGCAAGGGCTTCCTTAAGAAGGCGGGCACCATCATCCTGGCGGCCACCATCCTGGTGTGGGTGGGGCTGAATGTGCCCGCCCGCTCGGAGGCGGAGTTCACCGCCCACTGCGACGCCAGCGCCGAGTGCGCGCCGATCGCCGCCGCCGTGGCCGACCCCGCCTCCTCCACGGTCCTGGACGACGACGGCGCGGTCGTAAACGACCCCGAGGAGCTGCAGTTGCTGCTGGACGCCCAGCGCACCAGCTACACCATGGACTCCTCACTGGCGGCATCCATTGGCAAGGCGATCCAGCCGGTGTTCGAGCCGCTGGGCTTCGACTGGCGGATCAACGTGGCGGTCATGTCCTCCCTGGTGGCCCGGGAGACGGCGGTGGCCACGCTCGGGCAGATCGCGGCCGCCGGGGACCCGGAGGAGCCGGGTGCGCAGCTGGCGGCCATGACCTACTCCGAGGACACGCTGGTGGCCCACGCCGGCGAGCCCCTGTTCAACCCGGCGACGGTCGCGGCACTGCTGGCCTTCTTCGTCTTCGCCATGCAGTGCATGGCCACCGCCGGGGCGATCCGCCGCGAGACCGGCACCTGGAAGTGGTCGGCGATCGCCTATGGCTACCTGTTCGTGCTGGCCTGGGTGGCCGGGGCCGCCGCCCACGCCGTCGTCGCCGCCCTGACCTGAGTGGGGGTGGCCATGAGCGTCGTCCCCACGCATCCCGTGGCGACCCCAGACCCGGCCGTGCTGCGTTGGGTGATCCCCGACGGACTGCTGGACTTCTCCGGGACCGTGGCCCGCGCCCCGCGCCTGCTGCAGACCCTGCTCGACGACGGCACCCTGGCCGGCATTGAGGTGGTGCCCGGGGCGGTACTCACGCTGCTGGGCAAGGGCCGCAGTTGGCGGGACGACGGCGCCCGGGTGCGCACCGCCCTGGTGGACGCGCTCGGCGCGCCCGGGTCGTGGGAGCCGGCGGCGGGCGCCGTCGGGGTGGGGCCGGACGAGGCGCTGGAGGCGGCGGCCCGGGAGATTGCGGCCGGGCCGGTGGGGGCGATCGCCACCGCCCACGGCGGCTCCTTCACCGTGCGGGCAGTGGCCGACGGCGTCGTCGAGGTGGCGCTGGAGGGCGCCTGCCGGGACTGCCCGGCGGCCGTGATCACCATGCATGCGCGCTTCGAGCACCTACTGCGCCGCCGCTGCCCGTGGCTGGCCGAGGTGCGCGAGGCACCGAGGTCCGCGAGCTAACGGGCTCACTCCGCCCGCGCGCTCATCGGCACCGGAATGCGTTCAGGCGGGTCGTCCCGAACGCGCGGGTGCGCTCAGCAGTGCCTTCACGTCCTCGGGGTAGGGGAAGGAGCCGGGCTGGTAGGCGCACAGCGGCTCCTCGGCGTGCAGGTCCCCGGTGCTGTTGAAGGCGCGGGCGCGGGAGCCGCCGCACACGCGGTTGTACTCGCAGGCCCCGCACTTGCCCTTGAGCCGGGAGGTGTCCCGCACCCCGGTGAAGACCTCGCTGTTGCGGTAGATCTCCGTCAGGGAGGCCTCGCGCACGTTGCCGGCGCTCTTCTCCAGGAAGCCGGAGGGGGTGACGTCGCCGATGTGGGAGATGAACATGAAGCCGTTGCCACTGGAGACGGTGATCGGAGGCCGACGCCGCCGCTCGCCGTGGTCCAGGCCCAGCTCCACGATCCGCTCCCGCAGGCTGCGATACAGCGGCCCCAGGTGCATGGCGGCGATCATGTCCTCACCCTCGATGCCCCGCTGCGCCAGCGCGTAGCGCTGCAGGGAGACGCGCCGGAAGTGGTGCCCCTCGGTGGTCTTGGCGGGCACCGCCTCGCCCATGTCGTAGAAGATGTTGAGCACGTCCTCGATCTCGGCGGCGTCCAGGCTGCCCAGGTCCACCCCGCGGCCCGTGGGCACCAGCAGGAACCCGGACCAGGTCATCGCCCCGTACTCGCGCACGAGCGCGGCGATGTCCGGCAGCTCATGGACGTTGTGGCGGGCGACGACGGAGTTGATCTGCACCTTCATGCCCAGTTCGCGGGCCGCCTGCCAGCCGGCGACGGTGCGGTCGAAGGTGCGCTCCACGCCGCGGAAGGCATCGTGGGTGGCGGCGGTGGCGCCGTCGAGCGACAGGGAGATGACCCCGGCGCCCGCGTCCTGAATGCGGGCCAGGGACTGCTTATTCAGCTTGTCCGTGCCGGAGGGGGACACGGCCATGTGCAGGCCCAGGCCACTGCCGTAGGCGACCAGCTCTGCCAGGTCGGGGCGTTCGAAGCAGTCCCCGCCGGTGATGATGAAGATGACCGCCGGCTTGCCGAAGGAGGCGGCCTCATCCATGAGGGCCTTGGCCTCGGCGGTGGTCAGCTCGCGGGGGTCGCGCAGGGGCCGGGAGACGGCCCGGCAGTGGCGGCAGGCCAACTGGCAGGCGCGGGTGGACTCCCAGGTCACCAGCATGGGGCGCTGCGCCGGGTCGTGGTGCGGCATGCGCACCGGCCGGGCGGTGCGGGGGCGCGTGGCGGTGCTCATGCGCGGGGCTGGCGTTCGGCCCACTCGTGGGGGCTGACGCGGCAGCCGGTGTAGAAGGGGGTGTCCACGCGCACGTGCAGGCGGGCCTCCGTGTAGCGCTGGCGGTGGATGACGCCCTCCAGGCGGTCCAGGGTGTCGGCCTCGAAGCCGAGCACCCACTCGTAGTCACTCATGCCGAAGGCGGCGAGCGTGGAGCCCTTGACGTCCGGGTACTTGGAGAAGCCGTTGCGGCCGTGGGCGGCCATGATCCGCGAGCGCTCCTCGGGCGCCAGCAGGTACCAGTCGTAGCTGCGCACGAAGGGGTAGACCATGCACCAGTCGCGCGGCGCCACACCGCCGAAGCAGGCGGGGATGTGCTTGCGGTTGAACTCGGCGGGCGTGTGCAGTCCCATGCAGGACCACACCGGCTCCAGGTAGCGGCCCAGGGCGCTGGCGCGCAGCCGGTGGTTGGCGTCCTGCAGCTTCTCCGGGTCGTCGTCGAGCCACCAGACCATCAGGTCGGCGTCGGAGCGGAAGCCGGCCACGTCATACCAGCCGCGCGTGGTCACCTCGGAGACGTCCACGAAGTGGGTGGACTCCCCCACCAGGCGACGGCGCGTGTCCTCCAGCGGCGGCAGCGGCGCCGCCAACCGGTAGACGGCGAACAGGGCGTAGTGATTGTTGTTGTTGACGGCGTCGAAGTCGACCTCGGCGGCGTCGCGCGGGTCGTGGAAGGGGCGGCGCTCCTCATCCTCGAAGCGGTGCAGGCGCGGGGCGCCCTGACCGGAGTCGACTTCGGGGTGGGAGTTCTCGTGGTCGCTCATGGTGTCTCCTTCGTCGATTACTGGTGGGTGGTGGTTTGGGGGTGTTCTCCGCTCGGGTGCCCGGCGGGCCGGGCGGCGGGCCGACAGCAGGTGGGAGGGCAGACGGTGTGGAAGGGACCGGTGCCGGTGGTGGACTCGGGGCGCACGTCCTCGCCCCGGGCGACGGCGGCCCGCTCGGCGAGCACGTCGGCCAGGGAGGCCACGAACTCCGGGTGCGTGCCGGCCGTGGCCGCGCGCACGTAGGGCAGGCCCAGGTGTGCGGCGGTATCGCGGGCCTCGGTGTCCAGGTCGAAAACGACCTCCATGTGGTCGGCCACGAAGCCGATGGGGGCGACGACGACGCCCGCCGGCACCGCCACAGCCCGCCCGTCGGTCAGGCGCCCGGTGGCCAGTGCCTCAAGGTGATCGTTGACGTCGGGCTCCAGCCAGCGGGCCTGGGGCGGGCCGGAGCGGGAGCAGTAGACCAGGTCCGCCTGCGGGCGCCTGCCCAGGCGGGCGGCGACGGCGTCCAGCAGCACCGCGGCCAGGCGCTCGTGCTGGGCGACGTAGGAGATCTCGGTGGACAGGTCCGCGGCAACGCCGGGCTCCGGGAGGGAAGGGCGGGGGAGCCCCCCTCGGCTACCATCCGC
>NZ_LK995456.1:10664-17525 GCF_900002405.1 Actinomyces succiniciruminis
CCATCCGCGCCGCTCGTTCCTCGCGGCGCTCCCGCCAGCCCCGCCACGCCTTCGGGGGCCTCCCCCACCCTTCCGGTTACGATCCGCGGCCCAAATTCAACCGAGTCAGCACGTTCCGCACCCGAGGAGAGCTCTCCGGCCCCGCCAGTGGCACTGCCCGATCCAGCCTCTCCCGAGTCGGCACGCTCCTCGGCGCTTGGGGCCGACAGCTCTTCCATCGAGGTGGGGATGGAGTGCGTGACCAGCACCAGCCGGATGCCGTCGGCGCTCACGCCGTCGGCCACCAGCTGGTTGAAGGCGGTGACGATGGCGTCGGTGTTGGCGGCCAGCATGCCCGGCGTGTTGTAGAAGGGGCGGGTCTTGTCCACCACCAGCTCTACCGGCCCGCCCCCGGCGCCGCCGACGCGGGCGGCCGCGTCCGCCTCCCGGCCGCGCCCGGTGGAACCGTCCTCACCGGCAGCCAGGAGGGCGAGCGCACCGGCGACGTCCTCCCGGTACTGGCGGCAGCCGGAGTAGGAGGCGTAGGCGGCGGTGGTGAGGGCCAGGATGCGGCGGGCGCCGCCGTCGGCGAGCTCGCGCAGGGCCTCGGAGACGAAGGGGTGCCAGTTGCGGTTGCCGATCGCCACGGGCACCCGACTCCCGCGGGCGGCCAGCTCGGCGCGCAACGCATCCAGGAGTTCGGCGTTGCGGGCGTTGATCGGGGAGACGCCGTCCCAGCGGCCGTAGTGGCCGGAGACCTCGCGCAGCCGGGAGTCGGGCACGCCCCGGCCGGCGGTGGCGTTGCGCATGAAGGGCAGTACGTCGTCGGGGCCCTCGGGGCCGCCGTAGGACAGCAGCAGGACGGCGTCGTAGGGGGCGAGCGGATCGCCGACGGTGGGGCTCATCGAGCCTCTCCCGGGGTCGCGGCTTCGCGCAGGTCCGCGGCGATTTCTGCACCCAGCAGCAGGTTGAGGGCGTCGAGGTAGTCCTGGCCGCGGCCGGCCTCGGCGGCGGCGCGGGCGGCGACCGTGGGATGGTGCAGCATGCGGGCGGCCAGGTGGTGCAGGGCGCGGGCGGCGTCACCGGCGTCCACACGGCCGTCGACCACGCGCAGGCGGGCGACCTCCTCCTCCACCAGTTCCGCGACGTGACTGCGCAGGGAGCACACGACCGGGTCCATGCGGCGGCCGCACAGCATGCGTTCGAACAGGGCGGTCTCCTCGTCGACGATGCGGCGGGCGGCGTCGACCTGCCGCGCCTCGGCCGCGGGCACGGCGCGCTGCACGCTGGGCAGGTCGATCAGCTTCACGCCGGGCAGGGAGCCGACCGCCACCTCCACGTCGCGGGTCAGCGCCAGGTCGAGCACCACCAGGGGGCGCCGGCCGGTCGCCTCGGCGGCAGCGGCGTCGGAGACCCGCCCGCGCCCGGCGACGGCGGGGGCCACGAGCTGCCGGGTGAGCACGGGCGCCCCCAGGCCCCGGCAGGTGATGACCAGGTCGGCCGCCTCCAGCGCGCCGGGGAGCTCGGCGTCGGTCACGGCCCGCAGGCCCCGGCCTACGGCGAAGGCCTGCGCCCGGTCGGAGCGGGAGTAGACGGCGATGTCGGTGACACAGCGGCGGCGCAGGGCGGTGACGGTGGCGCCCGCATAGGCGCCGGTGCCGACGATCAGGACCCGCACGCCCGGCAGCGGCGGCAGGTGGCGCGCCGCCAAGTCGATACCGACGGCGACGACGGAGCGGCCGTTGCCGGCCAGGCCGGTCTCATGGGCGACGCGGCGGGAGGCCGTGGAGGCGTGCTCGACGGCGCGGGTGAGGTCCGTCGACAGGGTGTCCTCCTCGGCGGCGACCCGCATGGCGCGGCGCAGCTGCCCGGCGATCTCACGCTCACCCACCACCATGGACTCCAGTCCGGCGGCGGTCGCGAACAGCTGGGAGACGGCGTCCGTGCCGCACCAGGCGGTCAGGTCGACGGCGTCGGCGCGCAGATCCGCGCGCCGGGCCAGGCCGTCCGTCACCTGTCGGCGCAGGCCGTCCGCGGCGACGGCCTCGGGCGCGTCGAGCAGGAGGGCGAGCCGGTTGCAGGTGCCCAGGACGATGACGCCGCGCAGCGCGGGGACGGCGCCCATCAGGTCGGGGCCGAGGTGCGCGGCGGTGGCGCCCAGGCGGGCGACCGCGTCGAGGCCCTGGGTGCGGTGGTCGGCGGAGAGGAGATGAATCGTCACAGCGGGTGGTAGTTAAGCATTGGATGCCGTTCGGGGCACAATTATCACCGGCGCGGCCGCCCCCTATTCCGACGGGCCGTCAGAAAACCTTTCCGACGACCCGTCCGATACGGGAGAAACCGCGCCATTCCAGCCGAGAATAGTGATTGCGGGAATGTTCGACCGACCGGCCGAGCCATTTTGTTAGGGGTTGCTTAGCAACGCCACGTCGCGTCATTTCCGCGAGGACGAGGACCATTTCGTGACAATTTCCGTGCGGAATTCCGCCGGGGCGCGCGGCGGCGATGAGCACCGGCCGGCCCTGCTGGAGGCGCTGGCCGGCCGGCGGCCGACGCGCACACCCGTGTGGTTCATGCGGCAGGCGGGGCGCTCGCTGCCGGAGTATCGGGCGCTGCGCGCCCAGGCGGGGGCGTCCATGCTGGACGCGTGCCTGCGGCCCGAGCTGTCCGCGTCGGCCACCTTGCAGCCGGTGCGGCGTCACGGGGTGGACGCCGCCGTCCTCTTCTCCGACATCATGGTGCCGCTGCGGCTGGCGGGCGTGGAGGTGCGCATCGAGCCCGGGGTCGGCCCCTTGCTGGACACCCCGGTGCGCGACGCCGCCCAGGTGCGCCGCCTGGTGTCCCGCCGCTACGGGGAGGCCGAGCGGGCGGGAACCGGCGCCGCCGGCGTGGCGCTCGACGGCGCCGCCGGGGTGGCGGCCGTGGAGGCGGCCGCCCGCGGCGTCGTAGCCGAACTGGGCACTCCAGAGCGGCCGGCCGACTCCGCGCCGGGCGCACTGTCCCCCCGGGCCCGGGCGGGCCTGGCCGAATCGCGGGGCGGGGCCGGCTGGACGCCGCTGCTCGGCTTCGGCGGGGCGCCGTTCACCCTGGTCGCCTACCTGGCCGAGGGGCGCCCGTCGCGCGACCACCTGGCCGCCCGCACGCTCATGCACGCCGACCCGGACGCCTGGGACCGGCTCATGACCTGGGCCGCGCACCTAACCGGCGCATTCATGGCCACGCAGGTACGCGCGGGCGCGGCCGCCGTGCAGCTGTTCGACTCCTGGGCCGGTGTCCTGCCCGCCGCCGACTACCGGGAAAAGGTCGCCCCCTACTCGGCACTCGCCCTGGACGTGGCCCGCGAGGCGGTCTCCCCCACCACCGGGCGGGTGGCCCCCGCGATCCACTTCGCCACCCGCGCCGGCCACCTCCTGCCCGAACTGCACCGCACCGGGGCCGACGCCGTCGGCGTGGACCAGTGCGCCGACCTGGCTCAGGCCGGCCGACAGCTGGGGGACCGCCCGGTGCAGGGCAACCTGGACCCGGCGCTGCTGGGGGCCCCGTGGCAGGTGCTGGCGCGGGGCGTGGACGCCTGCCTGGAGGCGGGCCGGGCCGCGCCCGGCCACGTGTTCAACCTCGGCCACGGGGTGCCGCCGCACACGGACCCGGACGTGCTCACCCGGGTGGTGGCGCGCGTGCACGGCTCGCAGAGTTGGGAACGCACCGCATTGGCGGGATGGGATGGTCAGGCATGAGCTACTCGCAGCAGACACCGGTCACATACGACGCCCTGGTGGTCGGCGGCGGCATCGGCGGGCTGGCGGCCGCCTGGGAGCTGACGCGCGCCGGGCTGCGGCCGCTGCTGATCGAGGCGCGCGGTTACACCGGCGGGCTCGTGGCCGGCGGCGCCATCGGCGGGGTGCGCATGGACCTGGGTGCGGAGGGCTTCGTCATCCGCGGCGACGCGATCACACAAATGGTCGACGCGCTCGGACTGGAGGTAGTCGGGCCCTCAGGCGGCGGGGCACGCCTGTTCCTGCCGCCCCTGGGCGGCGCCGACGCCGGCCCCGGCGCCGAGCCGGACCCGGCGCGCGGCTGGCGCCTGCATCGCTTCCTGCGCGACGCCTACCTGGGCATTCCCGCCGATCCACTGGCCGACGACGTCGTCGCCGTCATCGGAGCCGACGGGGCCGCCCGGGCGGCCCGCGACGCCGAGCTCGCTGGATCGGTGGGCACTTCCCCGCAGGACCCGGCCGACCTGGCCGCATTCGTGCGCACCCGCATGGGCGAGGCGGTGTTGGACCGGCTGGTGCGGCCGATCGTGGCCGGCATTCACACCGCCGACCCGGCCGACCTGGCCGCCGACACGGTGGCGCCCGGCCTGCGTCAGGCCACCGCTCGGCTGGGCTCGCTGCAAGCCGCCGTCACCGAGATGCTGGAGCGGCGGCGAGCCCGGCGGCGCGGCGGCGGCGCCGCGGACGTGACGGTCGCGGGCGGCCTGTTCCGCCTGACCGACGCCCTGCGGGCGGCGATCGAGGCGGCAGGCGGGCGGGTACTCACCCGCACCGGCGCCCAGTGGCTGCGCCCGGCCGACGACGGCTGGGAGGTGGGGATCGCCCCCACCACCCGGGGGGCGACGCCGTCGGCCGAGCCGGTGGCCGCCGGGCCGGAGCAGGTGGTGCGCACACGGCGGGTGATGCTGGCCTGCTCGGCGACTGCGGCGCTGCGGCTGCTGGCGGGTGCGCCGGGCGTGGACACCGCGTTGGAGGTGCCGGTCGGCTCGCCGATCGCGCGCTTCACCCTGGTGGCTCGCGCCCCGGAGCTGACGGGCGCGCCGGTCGGCTCCGGCCTGCTGGTGGCCCCGGCCGCGCCCGGGCAGGTGCCGGTGCGGGCGAAGGCGCTGTCGCACCTGTCGGTCAAGTGGCCGTGGATCGGGGAGGAGCTGCGGCGCCTGCACGGCGGGGCGGCCCCCGAGCAGGACGAGGTACACGCGCTGCGGCTGTCCTACGGGCGGCCGGGTGAGCCGCGCCCGCAGGTGGAACTGGACGATGTTCTCAACGACGTCGCCGTGCTGACCGGGGTGCGCATCCCCCGGGCCGACGTGATCGACTCGATGCTGGTGCGCTGGGACGGGACGCTACCGCCGGTGACGCCCGCCTACCGCGAGCGCACCCGACGCCTGCTGGCCGAGGTCGCCCCGCTGGAGGGCTTGGCGGTCACCGGGGCGTGGGTGGCCGGGACCGGTATCGCCGCCGTCGTCGCCCACGCCCGGGAGCAGGCGGCCGCGCTCGCGGGAGCGGACAGTACGAGCCGCGTCGTCACACCGGAGGGGCACGTATGAACACCGGCACCACGATCGGGGCGGGCGGACCGGCGGCGCGGACGGTGCGCCTGGGCACCCGCGGCTCGGCGCTGGCAGTCGCCCAGTCCACCCAGGTGGCGCGGGCACTGGCCGCGGCCTCCCGGCGGATCGGCGCCGACCTGGAGGTGAAGCTGGTCCAAATCCGCACCCGCGGTGACGTGGACGCCACCCCGCTGACGCGGCTCGGGGGCGTAGGCGTGTTTGCGGCGGCGCTGCGCGAGGCGCTGCTGGCGGGCGCCTGCGACCTGGCGGTGCACTCCTGCAAGGACCTGCCCACCGCCGCGGTGCCGGGACTGCGCATCGCGGCGGTGCCGGCCCGCGAGGACCCACGCGACGCCCTGTGCACGGCGGACGGGCGCACCCTCGCGGACCTGCCCCGTGGGGCGCGGGTCGGCACCGGCTCGCCGCGGCGCGGCGCACAGCTGCTTGCCGTGCGCCCCGACCTGGAGGTTGTGCCCGTGCGCGGGAACGTGCCCACGCGGCTGTCGCGGGTGGTTGGAGCGGTGGTGGGTGCGGACGGCCCACTCGGCGCGGTGCGCGAACCCGACCTGGACGCCGTGGTGCTGGCACTGGCGGGTCTGCGCCGCCTGGGTCTGGAAGGCTACGCGACCCAGCCGCTCGCGCTGCCCCAGACCGTCATTGCGGGAGCGGGCGTCGTTGACCCGGCCGACCCGGCGCCCGTCATGGTGCCGGCACCCGCGCAGGGCGCGCTGGCCCTGGAGACGCGGGACGAAGCCGGGGCCGGAGTGCACCCGGACCCGAGCGGCGTCGCAGCCGGCGTGGAACCCCTTGTGGGCGGAGCCGGCCGCGACCCGGGCCTGGCCGCGGCGCTGGCCGCCACCCTCGCCGAGTTGGACGATCCGGTCACCCATGCGGCGGTGACCGCCGAGCGTGCCCTCATGCGGCGCCTGGAGGCGGGCTGCGCCGCACCGGTGGGGGCCGTGGCCGCGCCCGCGCCGCGCGCCGACGGCAGCAGCGGGCTGCGACTGGACGCCGTCGTCGCCGCGGCGGATGGGACGCGACTGCTGCGGGAGTCGGCAGTCGGAGACCAGGCGGAGCCCGCCGGGCTCGGGGAGGCGGTGGCCGAGGCACTGCTGTCGGCGGGCGCCGCACAGCTGGTCGACCTGCACGCCGAGCTGCCCGACCGCGGCCGCCGGGAGGCGCCATGAGCCCGGCGACCGCCGCGCCGGGCTCCGCAACCACCCCTCTGGCCGGGCGACGCGTCCTGCTGCCGCGCGCCAAGCCCGGCGACGCCATCGCCGCCGCACTGGTGGCTGCGGGCGCCCGGGTGCTGTGCGCGGGAGTCACCCGCGCCGTCGCCGGGCCGGCCGAGCCCCGCATGCGCGCCGCCGCACAGCTGGCGGCCGGCCACTACGCCTGGGTGGTGCTGACCTCGGCGCGCACCCTGGACTTCTTCGCCCTGGGCTCCTTGAGCGGCCGTGAAAAGACCCCTCCCCGCGCGAAGGCCGACGACGCGGCCCTGTCCCCCGGTGACACCGGGCGGCCGAGCAACGCGCCCGTGCACACCGGGCTCGCCGTCG
>NZ_LK995458.1 GCF_900002405.1 Actinomyces succiniciruminis
AGCAGAACGTTAAGTAGCGTTGTTAACGGGGAGGAGGCGTTGCAAACGACCTCCTCCGCAGCCAGCTACCCGACCAGAACCCACGACCTGCCGGCCGAGCCGCCCCACAAGCATCCTTTTGCGCTTCGCAACGGACGCATAGAGTCGGAACGACGACGGAAGGAGCCCCGGTGAGCAGGACGCTGACCATCACCGTGCCGGACGGTCTGGCCGCTGAGCTGGATCAGCGTGTGGCACCAGGCGCGTACGCCAGCCGGAGTACAGCCGTCGTAGACGGGCTCCGCGAGTTGTTCAGTCGCGAAGAAGCTCTCGATTCATGGCTGCGCGACGAAGTGGGCCCGGCCTATGACGAGCTACGCGAGGATCCCACCCGCGCCTTGTCTCTCGAAGCAGTGCGCGCACACATCGCCGGCATCCATGCCCAATAAGCGTCCGGAGCCTGAAGCGCCGTCGCGCCACGTCGTCTATCCCAGCGGGCGCAAGGCCACCTGGCTGATCTGTATCGTTGGATCGCGGACGAGTCAGGATTCCCCAACCGGGCACTGCTGTATGTATCAGCACCTATGGACCGATGCGAGGCTTTGGGCGACTTCCCGATGCTGGGGCACGCTCGCGATGACATTAGGCCTGGCTTACGTACCGTCGGCTTTCGACGCCAAGCCGCCATCGCCTTCGCCGTGACCGATGAGGCTGTTGAGATCCTCGCTGTCTACTACGGTGGCCGTGATCACGAAACACTTCTGCGCACCGATAAGCATTAACCCAGTGTTCGCCGCGGAAACCAAACGGGACGGCGCCAACAGAGACTAGTCGCGCACGTCCAGCGGGGGCAGCGCGTCCACGATCTGCTGGGTACGCACGGAGACGGTGGTGACGCGGGCGATGAGGTCGAGCAGGTAGCGGCGCTGGGGCGCCGCCATTTCGCCCTGGCCCGCTCCCTCGGCCATCCACTCGTTGGGGTCGTTGACGATGCCGGAGGCCTTGTCGGGCTTGACCTGGTAGCGGTCGATGATCCAGTCCAGGCCGCTGCGCGAGCCCAGCAGGTAGTCCTGCGTCGTCTCCGGGATGCCAGACACGGTCACGTGCTCGTTGTAGACGATGCTGGTCTTGTCGGCGACCGGCTTTCCGTCCACCCGGGTCTTGGCGTAGCGCAGCTTGGTCACGTGCAGCAAAGCCGGGTCAATCGTGTCGCGCTCCGCCCAGGGCATGTCCTTCCCGTCAACGGTCAGGCTCAGCTCCCATGGCTCCACGGTCTCGTAGTCCAGGTGGAGGTCGGCCAGGCCGCGCCCGGCGGTGGCGATGGCGACGAAGTCCGCGCGGGACGCCACTAGCGGGATGCGCGGCAGGGACTTCTTCAGGTCCGCGCCGTAGCGGCTGCGGTAGTCGGGCGAGTGCAGCAGCCCGTAGACGTAGTAGAAGACGTCATCCTTGCTGACCGTCGGCCCGTAGGCCTCCCGGTAGGTACGCAGGGTGGCGTCGGTGATGTTGTCGACGCGGCGGTAGCCGCCGATCACCTCGCCCGCACCCTCACCGTCCGGGATCCCCCCATCATTGCCGACGACGCCGCTCGCCCCCGCTCCCAGGTCGAGCATGCCCGCGTCCCGGGCGGGCTGGTCGACCGGCTCCCAGGTCCAGCGAGGGAAGAACTGCACCGTGTAGGTAAACAACGCTACGTCTGGGAGGGTGGACGTCATGAGAGCTGCAAACGTAGCAGCGGGCCTCGGACCCATTACTGCTATTCCTAGATTGTCGTGCGCCGGCGTGGGGAAGTAGCGGTGCAGGACTGCCGGCCTGTGAATGATCCCGTCGGAGGCGTTCAGCCATTGCTTGCAGAAGGGCCTGTAGAGGCCCGTGTAGGTGGCGTGCGCGTTGTAGCTGATGGCACGATCTTTCGTCAGGTCGGTGAAGAGTCCTGACGTCCACTTGATCTGGGTCTCGTCCGTGGTGACCAGGTCCTTCGCCGCAACACCCGCGGCCAGCTCGGCGGCGTGGTCACGGTGGACGCGCCCGCGCTCGGCGTCATAAGTACCGATGAGGCGCTGGCAGGATTCCCGCAGAGTCGCCGCGGAGAAGTTGTAGACCCATGCGTCGCGTCCGGTTTCTACTCCACGCGAGTAGGACTCGAAAACCGGTGCCTGCTCTTCGCCGATTGGCTGCCAGCTTCCGTAGCGCGGGTCGCGCTGGTTGATCCAGTCGCCGGCGGCGTTGGGGGTGATCGTCTCCCAGTCCATGGTCTCGATGCGCGAGTCGTCCACGATGCGCAGCTTGTCCTCGCGGCTCAGGTAGTCGCCGATGTCCCGGTAGTGCAGCACCGCCGGCCCGCTGTGGGCGGGGTCCTTCACCAAGAAGGTAATCGCGACGGTCGCGCGCGAGCCGCCTCCGAATACCTTCCCTCCCTCACGGCGCGAGAGCTCCCCGGCGGTGCGCTGATTGCCCCGCAGGTTGAACACGTAGACATGCGCGAACTCCTCCGCCAGGCTGAGCCGCACGCCGTCGGCGGTGTTGGCATCGATGAAGCCGCCATTGGTGACGAAGCCAATCACCCCGGCGTCCCCGAGCCGGTCACTGGCCCAGCGGATGGCCCGCAGGTAGGAGTCGTACAGGGAGTTCTTGTTGGTGCCCGTCGAGCGGGCCGCGTAGGTTTCGGCGATCCGCCGGTCCAGGTCCGGATAGCGCTGGTTGGCGTTGTTGTCATTGGCGGACTCCTGCCCCACCGAGTAGGGCGGGTTGGCGACGATCAGCCGAATGTCCAGCTTGCGCTGGGCGGCGGCGCGGTCGTTGTTGGCCACGAAGAAGCTCGTGTCCAAGGTGCCCTCGCCCTCGCTCATCTGGAAGGTGTCAGCCAGCACGATCCCATCAAAGGGCACATAGCCGCCGTCGTCCGCACCCTGCGCCCCGGCACCGGCGTCGTTCCCGGACTGCTGCTCCTGAGCGAGCAGGTCGCGGTAGGCGACCTCAATGTTCGCCGTCGCAATGTAGTAGGCCAGCAGCAGGATCTCATTGGCGTGCAACTCGCCGGCGTACTTGCGGGCCAGGTCGGCAGGGGCGATCAGCCCGGACTGCAGCAGGCGCACAATGAAGGTGCCGGTACCGGTGAAGGGGTCCAGCACGTGCACGCCCGCGTCGGTGATGCCCCTCCCGAAGTGCTCACGGGACAGGTGGTCAACGCTGCGCAGGATGAAGTCGACGATCTCCACCGGCGTGTACACGATCCCGAGGGACTTCGCCGTCTTAGTGAAGGCCTGAGAGAAGAACTTCTCGTACAGTTCGGTGATGATGCGCTGCTTGCCGTCGGCGTTGTCGATGCCGGCGCAGCGCTCGCGCACGGAGGTGTAGAAGCCCTCCAGCTCCTCGGTCTCCGCCTCCAGGTTGGCGCCGTCGAGCACGCGCAGCATCCGCCCCATCACCTGAGCCACCGGGTTGGTGGCGGAGAAGTCGTAGCCGTCGAATACGGCGTCGAACACCGGCTTGGTGACCAGGTGCTGGGAGAGCATGTCGATCGCGGAGGCCGGGGTGATCGAGTCGTTGAGGTTGGCCCGCAAGGCATCGAGGAAGTGCGTGAACTCCGGGGCGACCGCCGGGTCCGCCACCCGCTGCTCCAGGCGGGTGCGGTGGCGGGCGGCGATCTGGGCGACGTCCTTGGCCCACTGCTCCCAGTAGCGGCGGCTGCCGACCTTCTGGACCAGGCGCGCGTAGATCGCCTCCTTCCACTTGCCCAGCGAAGCCAGGTCGAAGGCCGCCTGCTCACCCAGATCAACCGCGTCGTCGTCGGGGTCGTAGGCGGGCGGGCCGAAGGGATCGATGATGGCGACCTTGTCCGGCTTGGACCGGTTGAGGTCGATCTTGTTGACCATGGCATCGAAGCGCTCGTCGTGCGCGCGCAGCGCCTGCAGCACCTCCCACACCACACGGAAGGTGTCATTGTCGGCCAGCACGTCCTCCGGGGCCATGCCCGTGGGAATGGCCACCGGCAGGATGATGTAGCCGTAGCGCTTGCCCGGAGCCAGCCGCATGACCCGCCCCACGGACTGCACAATGTCCACCTGGGACTTGCGCGGGGAGAGGAACATGACCGCGTCCAGGGCGGGCACGTCCACGCCCTCGCTCAGGCAGCGGGCATTGGACAGCACCCGGCACGACACTGCCCCGTCGTCGCCGTCCTCGCTACTCCCGGCGCCCGACGACGACGCTCCCGGACCGTCCGGGCCCTCACCCGAGAGCCAGCCCAGCAGGCGGTTGCGTTCCATGATGTTCATGGAGCCATCCACGTGCCTGACCTCGACCGACCCCAGCCGCCGCTGCGGCCCGGCACCATCGCCGCCCGCCGGAGCGACGGCGTCGTCCCACTCGGGCATGCCGCTGCGGTAGTCCTCGGCGACGTCGTTGAAGGACGCGGCGAAACGCTTGGAGCTCCTGATGTCCCGGGCGAAGGCGACGGCGGTGCGCATGGGCTGAATGTCGGTGCCGTACTCGGACAGGTTCACGGAGCGCTTGGCCAGCGCGTTCCAGCAGCCGACGATGCGAGCCGCGTCATCCAGGGTGAGTTCGCCGTTGCGCGCAAGGGAGGACTGCATGCGGGAGGCGACGGCGTCCTCGGACACGGTCAGGACCAGCACCTTGTAGTCGGTGAGCAGGTTACGGGAGACCGCCTCGCCGAAGCCTAGGCGGAAGAGCTCCTCGCCGTAGGTGTCGGCGTCGTCCATGGATGCGAGCACCGCGTTCTTCTGGCCGGCGCGCGCCTTGGTGGAGTCGTCGTAGATGCGGGGAGTCGCCGTCATGTACAGGCGCTTGCGGCCGCGCAGGTAGGTGTTGTCGTGCACGCGGACGAAGGCGGACTCGTCCGCTCCGGCGAGCGTGGCGCCGGTGGTGCGATGGGCCTCGTCGCAGATGATCAGGTCGAAGTCCGGTGCTCCGAGCCCCTGTGCCCGGGCGACGACGTCGATGGACTGGTAGGTGGAGAAGACCACCGTCATGGGGGTCACGCCGTCGACGGGAGCGGCGCGCCGGGTGAGCCTGCGGGCGAGGGCTTCGGCGTCGGTGGTGGCGGGGATCGCCAGGTCAACCACCGAGATGTCCTCGCTCAGGTCCGTCTTGCCGCGGCCCTTACCGACCTTGTTGTCAGAGCAGACCGCGAATGAGCGCAGCGGCGCCTGGGCCTCCGCGCTCCACTCAAGCAGTGTCTGCGACAGCAGTGCAATGGAGGGGACCAGGAATAGCGCTGCCCCCCCGCCACTTCCAGCCATGGCCTCGGCAATGCGCAGCGAAGTGAAGGTCTTACCGGTGCCGCAGGCCATGATGAGCTTACCGCGGTCGGCTGTCGCGAGCCCCTGGGTCACCGCATCCAGCGCACGCCGCTGGTGCTCGCGCAGCGTCTTACGCCCGGCACGCTCCATGACCTCCGGAGTGGCCAGGTTGAACTTGTCCCAGTCGATGGTGGAGTTGAACAGGTCCTTCAGGCCGATGCGGGAGACCGGGATAGCCTGGTTCTCCACCGTGGATGCGGCCGCGGAGTTCCACTTGTCGGTGGTGGACACGAACAGGCGCGAAGTGAACTCACCCGTGCCCGACTCGGCCAGGAAGGAGTCGACGTCGGCCTTGGTGACCTGGGACTCCGGGTCGTAGAACTTGCACTGCACCGCGCACAGCTCGCCGGTGTCACGCTCGCGAGCCACCAGGTCGACGCCGCGATCCGGGCGGGTGCCGCGATCCGGCCAGTCCCTCCACATCCAGACCTCGTCGAAGCGCTCGGCGTAACGGGGGTCGGTCAGGAGGAACTGCCGCACCAGGCGCTCGAAGCTCGTTCCCTTGCCCCGCTGCGTCTGAGCGTTGAAGTAAAGCTCATCGAGGAGGGCGCCGACGCGGGACTGGTTCTGGGGTGACTGGCTCACGCAGGGCAGCATAGGTGTGCCGACCCTCCGGCGGGCGCAATACCGAAATCTGGAATCAATCGCAACCGCCCTCGGGCCCGGGTGCCGCCGGGCACGATGCCCGAGGCGCACACCAGCGATCCCAGGCTCCGGGTGAACCGGCGCCGCCCACCGCCAAGCGCATGCCATGAGTTCACCCGCCCCCTTGCAGCCCGGGCTCCCGTCGCCTAGTCGTGCATGCGAGCGCGGCGATTCGTCTTTGCAGTGTTACCTCATACAAGTCTTTACCGTGACACCGTCGCAGGTATGCTCGTCGGCGTGAACCACGGCGGTTCACATATGCCACGAGAGCACAGGAGACCCCATGAGCTCATCCTCCGCGAAGGTTCGTTATACGCCTAAAGGCAGAGAGGGAGCCAAGGCGGTGCTTACTCTCACCAGCGGAGAGACTCTCACAGAGACTTGGCCCGGCGCAGACGGTACCCCCGAGTTCATTGGCGTAGACCGTCTGACCATGAACCCGGCGCTCACCGCCGCGCTGCACGCGTTCGTCGTCGCCAAGAAGGCGCAGCGTACTGCCGTTAATAATGTGGCACAGGCCGACGTGGAGAACGGAACAACCGCAACCACGGACATGCACGCAGACCAGGCAGATTCAGTCGCCGATACTCCCACCGACGACGGCGCCGAGCCGGATGCCGCGGCCGATGCCACGGACAATTCCACCTCTGCGGAGGAGGAAGCAGAGCGATTTGTCAGGATCAGCCGTCTATGGAGAAAGCAGCAGCCCGACCCGCTCGACGTCATTCAAGGGCGCTTGCGCGCACAAACAGACGACGCGGAGAAACTACTCCTGAAGCTGGCGCAGATTCATGGATTCGGTGAGCGTGAGTCCACTCAGCACGATCGTAACGCCTGGTGTTCCGCGTGCCTGGCAAAAGGGGTCCACAGAGCACTCGACGTACCGGCAAACTGGTATGACGCATGGTGCTGTCGAAACTGTGGAGTGATCACCACCAGGTGCGCGATCCCCGGTTGCCCGAACATGGCGATACGCGGAATGGGCGTAACCGGCACCCGTGGCCTGTCACTGCCGGTTTGCGCAGAGCACTCCCACGAGGTCCCGGATTTTGAGACTAAGGACGCAACCATCGAGGATCTCGAACACTGGCCCGATCTGTTCGAGTACAAGCGCCGTAACGTCACCAGTCTCACCAAGCGAGGGGCGGTCACCGCGGGGATAACCGTCCTGGCTGTTCCTGCGGCTTATTTCGCCGCACCGGCGATCGGCGGCATGGTAGGCGCAGCCGCCTCCATGGGCACAGGAACAGCACTGTCAGGTGCTGCCGCGTCAAGCTATGGCCTCGCACTACTCGGCGGAGGCTCAATAGCCACCGGAGGGCTCGGCATGGCCGGCGGAACCCTGGTTGTCTCCGCCGCGGGCGGCGCTGCGGGCAGCGCCTACGGTTTGCGGGTCGGCAGCGCATACCTCGGCGATGACTCCTCCTTCGACATCGAGTGCTTGCGTGATGGCGACGGACCCGCGGTTGTGTATTCTTCCGGCTTCCTCACCGACAATGACGACTCCTGGGCGAACTGGAAAAGGCTTATTGACACCGGCTATCCGAACAATGCCGTGTATCGGGTCCGCTGGGGTGCAAAGCAGAAGCGGGACATTGCGACCATTACCGGTGAGGGAGCCGGGCTTCGGCGCGGCATCACCAAGGTGGGCAAAGCGGGCCTCAGGGCGACCCGCTCGGCAGTCAAAAGACTTGGCCCTTTCCAGATGATAACTGGAGCCGCGGAAATGGCGCTCAATCCCTGGTCCGTGGCACTACGGAACTCCTCGGCGGCAGGCACAACTCTCGCAGCCATCCTCCGGCGCACCGAGAACAGGCAGGGGTTCGTGCTCATCGGGCACAGCCTTGGCGCAGCGGTAATGGCGACGGCAATGATCGGACTGGCCGCCGATAACGAGCCCTCTCCCGTCGTCACCGCCCACCTACTCGGCGCCGCATTCCCCGCAACCGCCGACTGCAACAAGCTTTCCGCAGGCGCCACCGGCAAGATCTATAACTACTTCTCCACCAATGACAAAGTCCTCGCGCACCTCTATCGCGCTGCCAAGCTAGGGGGCAAGGCGGCCGGGTCAACCGGTTTAATTGACCCCTGTGGAGGCGTGGTCAACGTAGACGTCAGCGATATCGTGAAGAAGCATTCCGACTACATACACGAGGTGTCATTATGCGCGGACGCTTAATTAATGTGCGCCTGGACAGCGACCTGTATCTCACGAGTACTCCTTTACCGCAGATACCTTGTTCACACATCAGCGCCACACCCTGCCTGTAGTCGGCAATTGCCTGATCGACTGGGTGGTCAAGGCTAATTAATTATGTGGGACCGGAGGAACTGCTTCTTCCCGTAGAAGTTGATCTGATGGTCGCCCCACCAGGAGAGGAACTCCTCTGCGGTCTCACCGTTGTGCTCTAATTCGAAGGCACTATCGAAGGATGCAATAACGCCGTCGGTGGCCTCCGCGAGCGCCGCCGCGGCCAGGCCGTAACCGGTCGATGCAACGGCTGGCCCAGCGGCGTTGCGGTACTCGCTCCAGTAATGCCGACGTGCGTCGATCAGGTCAAGCGTCTCCGGGGCGAGCCGGTGGGCAAGCTCGGGAAGCAATCCCCAGCGTCCGATGAACGCGGGGTAGGCGAGGGCATCGGGATCGTCATCATTGATGAGGTCGTCATCGTCGCGCACAAGGCACTCCGGCCACGAGTCGCTATCCCACACACCGTTGAGCCAGTATCCGAATCCAATCTCCAAACCCGGCGTCCAGCGCACGTCGGGCGGGACCATGCGCAGTTCCTCGCCCCGCTCCCGCGGGTAGAAGGCAGTCACGTCAAGGGTCGAGTCGATGCCGTGCCTGGCCAGGAGCTCGCGGAACAGCATCTCGGTTCGCGCCCGGGTCTGATGCACCAGCGGGAAGACGTCCGTCGTGGAGTAGACGTCGATCGTCGTTGACATGCAGAGAGCATACAAATGCCGACTGTATGAACCGTCGGCCCCAGGGCCGTCGCCCTCCGTCCTCCGAATCGCCGTACCCTGCGCGGACTCGGGGATCTGCAACAACTACAGTGAGCTACACCGCTAACCGCCGTCCCTGAAAGAAGTAGCCATGGATTCTGCTCGCACCGGCTCCACCGACAGCCTGTACCTGAACTCCCCGCGCCACCTGCGCACACTCCTGGTCTGGGCATTGGTCACCGCCGTGTGCTTCAGCTTCCTGCCCGCAGCCGTGTGGAGCATCGTGCGCTGGATCCTGCTTGCCGGCCTATGCGTAGAAGTCATCCTGCTTGTTCGCGATCGCCGCGGGCGTCCCGGGCAGTAGCCTGCTGCTTCCACGCCCCGGCCTCCCTCGGTGTCTGACATCTACTACGCCGGTTCGGGGTTAACAACGCCAGTTAACCGTCTG
>NZ_LK995459.1 GCF_900002405.1 Actinomyces succiniciruminis
TCTCAGGACATCGGTGACAGTTCTGCCTCAGGACATCGGTGACACTTGGTGTGTCAGGACATCGGTGACACTTGTGGTTGTTTTCGGGGTCTGCCGCGGTTGGAGCGTGTGCTGGGGTCATGGTGGCTGACGTACCTGATGGCCGGGTCGGGCCAGGGGTAACTGGTGATGACCTCGCCGTCTGTGTCGACGAACCAGATAGCGGTGGCGTTCCAGCAGGCGGTGACCTGTTGGCCGGCACGTTTCTTGGAGACCAGGAACGAGGTATTAGCGATCGTGACGGTGCCGTTGGACGCGATCGTCTTGGCCCGCTCGCCCTGCTCGCCGAGCCGGGACCGACTGCGACGCCCCTTATCGGCCAGGACTTCGTAGTCGTCCAGGGCCTGCTGTGCGGCCGCGGCGCTCGGGTCCGGTGGGCCTCCAGGGATCACCGGCTCATCACGCGCGGGGTCGGGGCGTGGCGGGGCGGCGACGGGGGTGGCCTGCCATGCCTGGGCCGGGGTGATGCGCCCGGGCAGGGCCTGGTGTCCTCGCTCGGTGTTGTAGATGTGGTCGAAGGCGTCGACTTGGGCTTGTAGCTCTTCGATGGTGTGGGCCAGGGGCTGAGCGTCGAGGTAGCGGAACAGGGTTTGGTGGAAGCGCTCATTCTTGCCCTGGGTGGTTGGCTTGTACGGCTTGCCGGTGATCGCCTCAACCCCGAGAGTCCTGATGTGCTCTACCAGCGCGCCCTGCATGCCCCGCCTGGTGGGGTTCAGGGCGGCCCCGTTGTCGGTAAGTAGCCGCTGGGGTACCCCGTAGCGGGCGACGGCCCGGTCGAAAACCGCGATAGCCGCCTGGCTGGTCTCGGCGGCGGCGACCAGGGACGCCACCGCCAGGCGGGAGTGATCGTCGATGAGCTGGAATACGACGCACTTGCGTCCTCCGACGAGGACGTACTCGGTGGCGTCCATCTGCCAGCAGGCGTTCGGGGCAGGGTAGACGAACCGCCTCCACGCAGACCTAGGCCGCTTGTGCGGCTCGCGTCTTGCCACGCCCCGTTGGCGGAAGATGCGCGACAGCGCTGCAGGCGAGGGCGCGTCCAGTCCCATTGCCACCATCTTGTCATGAACCGATACCGGCCCATGGTCCAGGCCAGAGGACGCCATTGAGGCGCGCACCGCCACCGCCTGGTCCTTGATGTCCTGGCCCAAGGCGGTAGGGCTAGACCCCGGACGCCTGGACAGCGGCTCGAGGACAGCGGCCTGCCCCAGCTCGATAGCCCTGCGTCGCAGCTTGTAGAAGGTGTTGCGGCTGATGGTGTGCTCGGCGCAAAACGAGGTCACCGCACCACGCGGGGCGTCGTCGGGCCACTGAGCAATCGCAAGTCTGATACGCGGGTCAACAGGATCATTACTCACCGGCCCATCACAGCCGAACTGTCACCACCAACAACCCCCGAACTGTCACCGATGTCCTGAGGCAGAACTGTCACCGATGTCCTGAGA
>NZ_LK995460.1:0-628 GCF_900002405.1 Actinomyces succiniciruminis
GGTCGTAAACCACACCCCAAGGTCGGAAACCAGCGCCGACCAGCACTGACCAGCGCTTCGCACTTGAGCTTGAGGGGCGGCCGCACGGAACAACCACGCGGCAGGCCGTCCTCGGGCCGACCAGAACACACCACCAGCCGCACCCCCAAATACGAAGAGCCGGTAAACCCATCGGAAAACTCGGCCTCCGACGCAGCAGTCTCCTACCCAAGGGGGCTGATCTATGCTCCGGACTACGGCGTCGTCGCATTCACTGTCCCAGGGATGTCCGGGTTCATCAGCCGCCAATCTGAATAACAGCCGCAAAGCGTTGGACACCCCCTCTAGGACATGCGCCTGTTTTGGCCGACCTCGGCACGTAACTTCAACCGACCTCGGCACGTAACTTCAACCGACCTCGGCGAGGGGCGCGGCCGCGGCGGCTTCGGCCGGAGGCGGGGATGGGGGACAATGGGCGGCCTAATGAGTGACAACGAGCGACCAACCCGGCGCGCGGACCGCCCTGAAGCCGGCAGCAACAACGGCGGTGGCAGGCGTGGGCGCCGTTCCCAGGGGCCCCGTCCCCGGCGCGGGCGGCGCCACCAGTGGCGGGGCTACACCCCCGAGCAGATTGAGTCCCGCCGCGCCG
>NZ_LK995460.1:703-54890 GCF_900002405.1 Actinomyces succiniciruminis
GTCCCGCCGCGCCGCCGTACCCGTGATCACCTACCCCGAGGAGCTTCCCGTCAGCGCCCGCCGCGAGGAGATCGCCGCCGCCATCCGCGAGAACCAGGTGGTGATCGTGGCCGGGGAAACCGGCTCCGGCAAGACCACCCAGCTGCCCAAGATCTGCCTGGAGTTGGGCCGCGGCATCACCGGCATGATCGGCCACACCCAGCCACGCCGTATCGCCGCACGCTCGGTGGCCGAACGCATCGCCTACGAGCTGTCAACCCCCATCGGCCCCGACGGCGTGGTCGGCTACCAGGTGCGCTTCACCGAGGAGACCGGCCCCAACACGCTGGTCAAGCTCATGACCGACGGCATCCTGCTGGCGGAGATCCAGTCCGACCCGCTGCTGCGCCGCTACGACACGATCATCGTGGACGAGGCGCACGAGCGCAGCCTGAACATCGACTTCATCCTCGGCTACCTGGCCCGACTCCTCCCCCAGCGCCCGGACCTGAAGGTCATCATCACCTCCGCCACCATCGACTCCGAGCGCTTCGCTGCCCACTTCGGCCATGACGCCCCGCTCGCCGGAGGCGGCCAGGACGCCCTCGCCGAACATGGCGACGCCGCCACACAGGCCCGCCCCACACGGGTGCCCGCACCGGTGATCGAGGTGTCCGGACGCACCTATCCGGTGGAGATCCGCTACCGGCCGCTGGTTCTCGACCCCATCGACCCCGACGACACCGATGCCGGGTCCTCCGCCAACGCCGCCCCCGGGGCACCCGCGGAGACCGACCGCGACCAGGTCACCGGCATCCTCGACGCCGTCGACGAGCTCATGGCCGCCGGTAGCGGCGACATCCTGGTCTTCCTTGCCGGGGAGCGGGACATTCGCGATACCGAATCCGCCCTCATCGACCACCTGGGCCCGCGCTACACCCCGCACGGGCGTACCTCCACCCCCGGCGCCGTCGAGGTGGTGCCGCTGTTCTCGCGCCTGTCCGCCGCCGAGCAGCACCGCGTGTTCGAGGCGCACACGTGCCGACGCATCGTGCTGGCCACCAACGTGGCCGAGACCTCCCTGACCGTGCCCGGCATCCGCTACGTCGTCGACCCGGGCCTGGCGCGCATCTCCCGCTACTCCAACCGCACCAAGGTGCAGCGCCTGCCGATCGAGCCGATCAGTCGGGCCAGCGCCAACCAGCGCTCCGGACGGTGCGGGCGCGTCGCCGACGGTATTGCCATCCGCCTGTACTCCCGGTCCGACTTCGAGTCGCGCCCGGAGTACACCGAGCCGGAGATCCTGCGCACCTCGCTGGCCTCGGTGATTCTGCAGATGGCGGCGCTCGGCCTGGGCGACGTGCAGGACTTCCCCTTCCTGGACGCCCCCGACGCCCGCGCCGTACGCGACGGCATCCAGCTGCTGGGCGAGATCGGCGCCATCGAGACCTCCGGCCGCGAGGGCTCGGGGCGGCGGCGGGGAGGCCGGGGCGACGGCGTCGGCGGGCCGCGGCTGACCGAGGTGGGCCGGCGCCTGGCCCGGCTGCCCATCGACCCGCGACTGGGGCGCATGCTGCTGGAGGCCGGTGAACGCGGCTGCGTCAGCGAGGTCATGGTGATCGTGGCGGCACTGTCGATGCAGGACGTGCGCGAGCGCCCCGCCGACCATCAGGAGGCCGCCGATGCCCTGCACCGGCGCTTCGCCGAGCCGACCAGCGACTTCCTGACGTACCTGAACCTGTGGCGCTACCTGCGCACCCAACAGCGCGACCTGTCCGGCTCCGCCTTCCGGCGCATGTGCCGCTCCGAGTTCCTCCACTACCTGCGGGTACGCGAGTGGCAGGACGTGTACAACCAGCTGCGGCAACTCGCCCGCCCGCTGGGACTCGCCGCCGCCCCCGTCGACCTGCCCACCGCGAGCGCCGTGCGCGCGGCCGCCGCCGGCCTGGAGCCGGGCACGCAGGCGGCCACCATTGCCCACGGGGACGTGGCGGCAGCCGTCGTCGCCCTGGGTCGCAGTGCGGACACGCCCAGCGCGGACGCCATCCACCGCTCGCTGCTGGTGGGACTGCTGTCCAATGTGGGCACCTGGGACGAGCGTCGTCGCGAGTATGCGGGTGCCCGCGGCAGCCACTTCGTGATCTGGCCGGGCTCGGGTCTGCGCCGCAAGAGCTACGACTGGGTGATGACGGCAGAGCTGGTGGAGACTTCCCGCCTGTTCGCGCGGACGGTCGCCAAGGTCGACGGGCGTTGGATCGAGGAGGCGGCCGGGGCGGCCGGGCTGCTGCACCGGGTGTATGGGGAGCCGTACTGGTCCACGCGCCGCGGTACCGCCATGGTGCACGAGAAGCTGCTGCTGTACGGGATGACCCTGGTGGCCGACCGCCCGGCCACGCTCGCCTCGGTCGGCACCGCCGATGCGCGCGAGTTGGCGCGGGAGATGTTCATCCGCTCCGGGCTGGTGGAGGGCGGCTGGCATGCCCGCCACGGCTTCGTGGAGCGTAACCGGGCGCTACTGGAGGAGCTGGCCGACGTCGAGCAGCGTCGCCGCGAGCACGGGCTGCTGGCCGGCGACGAGGCCCTGTTCGACTTCTACGACGACCGCCTGCCCGACGACGTCTACGGCGCGAACGACTTCGACGCCTGGTGGAAGCGCGAGCGCCGCAACCGTCCGGACCTGTTCGACTTCACCCGCGAGCTGCTGCTGCCCGGCGGGGACGACACCGCCGGTTACCCCGACGCCTGGGTGCAGGGCGATCTCACGCTCAGCCTGGAGTACGTCTTCGAGCCGGGGACTCCCAACGACGGCGTGAGCGTACTGGTTCCGGTGGAGGTGCTGGGCCGTCTGGAGCCGACGGGCTTCGACTGGCTGGTGCCGGGTCTGCGCCCCGAGCTCGTGGTGGCAACCATCCGCGCCCTGCCCAAGCGGGTGCGTCGGGCACTGGTGCCGGCGCCCGACGTCGGGGCGCAGGTGTGGGAGGCGATCCGCCGGGACGTCCCCGGTGCGGCCGGAGGCGCGGGGGCGCCTTCAGCGCCTGGGGTTCCCCTCCGGGAGGCCTTCACGGATGCGGTGGGGCGCCTGCGGCAGGTGGAGATCACCGAGGCCGACTGGGAGGAGGCCGCCGCGCGGCTGCCCGAGCACCTGCGCATCGCCTTCGTGGCCGTGGATGGGGCCGGCCGGGAACTCGACCGGGATAAGGACCTGGTGGTGTTGCAGCGCCGCCAGGCCGGGCGCACCGAGGCGGCCGTGCGCGACGCCGTGCATGGCGCCATCGCCCAGGCCATGGCCGATGCACAGCGTTCCCAGGGGCGGCGTCGCAGCGGACGCGGCAGGCGGCGCGGCCAGGGCGGCGGCCCGGACGCGGGTGCGTTTGCCTCCCGAAATGCCGGGGGCAATGCCGCACCCGCGGCGAATGACAAGGGGACCCGCGCCGTCGGGCCGGGACTGGCCGAGCGTGCGGGACTGACGGACTGGCCAAAGGACGTCACCGGCCTGGAGGGTCCGGAGCGCTCCACGATTCCGGCCACGATCGAGACCCCGGGCACGGCCGGCCTGGTGGTGCGCGGCTACCCGGCGCTGGTGGCCGTGGGGGCGCGAGGCGCGGATCTGCGGATCCTGCCCGACGCCGTCGCCCAGGAACGCGAGCACGGCGCCGGGGTGACGGCGCTGGCGCTGGCGCGTACCGCCCTGCCCACGGCCCGCATCACCTCCCGGTGGAACCCCACCGAGACGCTGACGCTCGCGGCCAGCCCCTATCGGAGCACCGAGGCACTGGTGGAGGACATGCAGCTGACGGCCGCGCGGAGCATCGCCGACCGCTGGGCCGCGGCGCGGCGCACGCCCCTGGCCGGTGTGCGGGAGCAGACCGTGTTCGAGCAGCTGGTGACCACCATGCGCCAGGAGCTGGAGGACGAGGTCTACTGCGTGGCGCAGGTGTCCGCCAAGACGCTCGCCGCCCAGCGGGAGGTCGAGCGGGAGGTGTCGACCCACACCTCATTGGCGCTGCTGAATACGCTGCAGCAGGTGCGCGAGCATGCGGCGGCACTGGTATACGACGGTTTCATCGCCGACACCCCGCCGGAGCAGCTGCGGCACCTGCCCCGCTATTTGCAGGCGCTGGCAATGCGCGTGGGTAAGGCGGAGTCCTCCCCCAGCCAGGATGCGGCGCTGGCCTACCAGGTGGAGCAGGCCGAGCGGCTGTTGGCCGATGCCCGGGCCCGGGCCGCGGCGCTACCGACAGATCCCGAGCGGGAAGCCGTACTGGTCGAGGCGCGCTGGTTGATCGAAGAGCTGCGCGTGAGCCTGTTCGCCCAGACGCTCGGCACCGCCCGCAAGGTCAGCGTGCAGCGCATCAGCAAGCTGCTGGCCAAGATCTGAGCGGAGCCGTCGCGGAGCCGTCATCGCGAGGCCCCGGAAGGGGCCCCGCACGGCGGTCTCCGCTTTCTCCTCTGTGCGGAGCTCGCGTATTCAGTCAGTGCCGATCGTGTCTATGACGGCCTTGGCGGTCTTGAGGTCGGCGCCGGTGCGCTCGCGATAGGCCTTGATCGCCGCAATCGGCCGCCCAGAAGTCACCAACTCGATCTCCTCCGGGTTCGGCTGCGGAAAGGAGGAGACGGGTCCGGCGGACGACGAGGCGACGACCGGGACACGGCCCGCTGCGATTTCGGCGGCTGCCGCATCAATTGCAGTCTTTGCCGCTTTCAGGTCGGCGCCGGTGCGCTCGCGATAGGCCTTGATCGCCGCGATCGGTTGCTTATGGAGAATGAGGGCCAGTTCTTCGGCTGAAACTTCGGCTGTTCCGATGCCGGCGTCTGCCCCGGCGAGCACGCTCCCAGCGGCATTGTTTCCCGTGGCTGTGCCGCCTGCCGTCGGTGCGGGCACCAATGTGGCCTTGGACTTATCGCGTCCGAAGAGCCAGGAGAACAGGCTGGTGTGTGGAGCGTCCTTCATGGCAGCGCAGCCTAGCGGAACACCTCCGGGCAGCTTCGGGCCGCGCTCACAGCCGGAACCGCACGCCGTCGACGACCAGACCCATCAGTGAAATGATGCTCCGGCCCACGCCAGGATCGGTCCTCCGCAACCGGCCGTCCCGATGCACCCGCGTACCCGACGACAACCAACCGTCACCTAGCAGCCCACCACACCCTAAAAATGAAAGAGTCACTGCGAAGGCCACCGCTGTCTATAAAAGGCGCGTGCAGTCACTCCCGCGCCCGAAGGACCTCGCCGACGCTCCGCTGCCGAACGGGCCGCACCCCGCCTCGTCGACCGCCGCTGACCGGCCTGGCGTCCTTCCAGGTGCTCGTCGGCGCCGAACCGGGGGCAAGCCCCGACCTCGTGGGGAATGCGCGCAGGGCGCCATCACAGGACTGCGGAAACCAGCCGGCACACGTTGTCGATGTAGCGCCGCCACCAGGGTTCTTTCGCCCACTCCGCAGCGGTCAATTCGGTGGACACGCGCCGGTAGTAGGCGTCGTTGTCCCTGAGCAGCGCATCCAGGTCGCCGCCGAAGGAAAGCAGCATCATCTCGTAGTTCAGGGCGAAGGAGCGGAAGTCCATGTTCGCGCTGCCGATTACGCCGACCTCGCCGTCGACCGTCAGGTACTTGGCATGCAGAACCGTCGGCGCCGGGTATCGGTAGATGCGCACACCGGCGGCGAGCAGCGCCCCGTAGTAGGAGCGTTGAGCGTGGTTGACGATCAGATGGTCGGATTCCTTGCCGACGAACAGTTCTACGTCGACCCCGCGGTAGGCGGCCGTTGTCATGGCGGCCAGCAGTGCCTCGTCGGGGATGAAGTAGGGGCTGGTGATCGACACGCGCCGGGTGGCGTTCTCGATCAGGGATACGAACATCCGGCGATTCGGTTCGGTGGGGTAGCCGGGCCCGGAGGGCACCAGTTGCATGGCGTTGACGACGGCGTCGGGCCGGTCCGGCTGCGGCGCGGGCGTGCCGACCGAGGGCCTACGGGCCAGTAGTTCGGTCACGTCGGGCGTCCCCGGAAGCGCGTCCTGTACCTGAAGCACCTCGCCGGACTCGAAGAACCAGTCCATGGCGAAGACCGTCTCGGCCTCCACCACAATGTCCCCGGTGACCTCCACGGACAGGTCGGACCAGGTGCGTCCGGCCCGGATGTTGGAGCGCAGCCGGTAGGTGGGGTCGATGATGTTGTGCGAGCCGATGAAGGCGCGCTCGCCGTCGATGGTGAGGACCTTGCGGTGGTTGCGCAGGTCGGGGCGGCGGAAACGCCGTTTGTGCGGCAGCAGCGGCATCATGAGCCGCCACTGGATACCCGCGGCGGTGAGCCGTCGGCCGAAGTCCTTCCAGCCGGGATACTTGCGCGAGCCGAGGTGATCCACCAGTAGGCGCACGGTGACGCCGCGGGCGGCGGCCCGGGCGAGCGCGTCGTAGAAGACGTCGGTGACCTCGTCCCAGCTCTGGATGTAGAACTCGACGTGCACGTGGTGCTGGGCCGTGTCGATGATGCGGGCCATGGTGGCATAGGTCTGGGCGGAGTCCCGGTGCAGGGCGACGACCTCCCCGGTGACACAGGGCAGGCCGGTGAGTTTACGGTTCATCCGCAGCACCGAACTGAGCTGCGTTGACGGCCGTGCCCCGGCGGGCACATCGGGCATACCCGAGGCGAACTCGTTTACGACCGCATTGGCCTCGAGCTGCTGCTGGTAGCGCTTGCCGTGCACCCAGGGGCTGCCCAGGAAGAGGTACAGGGGCAGGCCCACCACGGGAAGCAGGAAGATCAGCAGCAGCCAGGCGGTGGACGATGACGGACGACGGTTCTCCGGGACGGTCCCCAGCGCCACGAACTTGATCACATACTCCAGGACAACCCATACGGTCGTCAGCACCGGATGCCAATCCATGCAGGCAATCCTCACACGCTTGCGGCCAGCACCGCACCGCCCCGACGGCGCGCCGTATCAGTCGGCGGTCGACGGCGTGGGGTCGCCGAACAGCGTGCGGTAGTAGCCGTAGAAGTTCCAGTTGCCCCAGCTGGTGCAGTCGTCGCCGCCGTCGGCCGCAGCGGTGTTGGCCAGGTAGGGCGTGTAGTTGTACAGGCCCGCCGTAGCCTGGTTGGCGGGCGTCAGCTCGCCGCTGCCGCACAGCGCATTGGGCGAGTAGGCCAGCTGTGTGGTCGTGCCGGCAACCACCTGGAAGCCGGCCGGGTCGAGCCGGTAGGTCTGGAACTGGGAGGCGGCGCCATACAACTGGCGGAAGAAGCCGGCGTATTCGGGGTCGCACTCCTGCCCGTCCGGGCAGGCGTAACCGGTGGCCGCCTGGTAGCGGCTCTCGTTCAGGGTGAGCCCGGACGCGGTGAGCAGTCCCTGTTCTTTTTGCAGCAGGACCAGCAGCACGCGCGGGTTGATGTCGCAGGAGGTGGCTACCTGGGAGATGACCTCAGCGGCCGTCTCCCCCGTGGTGGCGGTGTAACCGCCGGGGCAGGCGGTGCTGGCCTGGCGGTCCTCGGTGTCGAAGGTGGCGTCCGCCAGACAGGGGGTGCCGTCGACGCCGCTCTGACAGCCCGCGTTGACGGTGTCGATGAAGGCGGCGACCTCGGTGGCGGTCATGGCGGAGGAGTCGTAGAAGACGTCGTCGTCGATGATGTGCTCGGCGTCGAAGCCGGTCATGTCGCGAGCGATGGCGGTGGGCCTGGTGGCCGCCGTGGGGGTGGGTGAGGCCGGTGCGGTCTCGACGGCGTTTATCACCAGCAATCCGACCAGCAGCGTGGTCAGGAATGCGGTCAGGAAGATGCCGACCGGGCCGAGTCGGCGGGGGTGGCGTCGTCCACCGCGGCGCCGACGGGAGCCATGTCCGCGCGCCCCGGCTCTGGCCGCCCTGGCCAGCCGGGTGCCGCGCGGCGGCGTTGAACGGCTGCGGGCGGATGTTCCGCGTGCCGCCCGGTGGTCGGCGGCGGTGTGGCGCGTGCGGCTTTGCGGGGAACGGCGCGTCGGCCGGTCGGCGGGACGTGACATCGCAGCAATGTTGCCACACGCCGGCGCCGACTGCGCGAAGCCGGACGCGGCGGGGGCATCCCTCGACAGTGCGTCCGGACCCGACATGAATCAACTACGCTCGGGGCGTGAACCTGCCCGACGTGCTGCCGCTGGCCCAACTCTTGATGGAGGAGCACGACGTCGCCGATTGGTCGGTGTCATTCGACCGCGCGCGGCGGCGGGCCGGGCAGGCCGACCACTCCCGTCGGCGTATCACTCTGTCCCGGCAACTGATGGCGCTGTACGACGAGGCCGAGGTGCGTGAGACCGTGCTGCACGAGATCGCTCATGCCCGCGTGGGTGCGGCCCATGGGCACGACGCCGTGTGGCGCGCGGAGGCCCGCCGGATCGGCGCCTCCGGCAGGCGGCTGGTCAGCGGTGAGGCACCGCGTGTGCCGGGACGCTGGGTGGGGACCTGCCCCGCCGGGCACACCGTGGACCGGATGCGTCGCCCGGCGCTGCCGTGCTCCTGCTCGCGTTGCGCGCGGGGCTTCAGCGCCGAGCACCTGCTGAGCTGGTCCTACGACGGCGTGCCGGTCAGCCCGCAGGAGATCGGCGCCGGCTATGCCCGGGCCCTGGCCGGGATTTCCCGCGCCGGCCGCCGCGCGGCCCAGTGACCGCGCGGTACGCCGCTTGGCCACGGAGCTGGTCGGCGCCCCGCTAGCACCCCGGTGGCGCGGCCGACGACTCACTTGCCAGCGGTGGACTCACGGACCACGAGCTCGGGTGGGAAGACGATGTGGCGCACCGCGCCGTCGGCGGACAGCAGCAGGTCGGCGGCGGCCGCCCCCATCTCCCGCATGGGTTGACGCACGCTGGTCAGCGGGGTGATGAGTTCGGAGGCGACGGAGACGTCGTCATAGCCGACGAGGGCGACGTCGCCCGGGATGCTCAGGCCGCGACGGCGAATCTCCCGCATGGCGCCGATGGCGAGCTGGTCGTTGGCGCAGAACAGGGCGGTCGGCGCGGGGTCGCCTCCCAGCAGCGCTGCCGCTCCGACGGCGCCGGCATCCGCGGTGAAGCCCTGTCCGCCGCTGACGGCCTCGATCTCCGTGAGGGACTCCTCCGGGTCCAGGCCCGCCTCGGTCAGCGCGGCAATGACGCCGTCGCGCCGGTCCACGGCCTGGCGCACCGTGAGGGGGCCGTTGACGAACCCGATGCGGCGGTGGCCGAGTTCGATCAGGTGGGTGACGGCGGCACGTGCGCCGGCGACGTCGTCGCCGGAGACGGTGGACAGCTCCGCGGAAATCGGGGGGTGATCCATCAGCACCACGCGGATGCCGCGGCCGGCGAGGACGGCGAGGTTGTCGAGCGTGGAGGCGGACGGGGTGACGATGACGCCGTGCACGTCCATGCCGGCCAGCAGGGTCATCAGTTCGCGCTCACGCTCCGGATCGGAGTCGGTGGAGCCGAGCATGGGGATGCGGCCGTCCTCGCGCAGACGGTCCTCGATGCCGCGGGCGGCCTCGGTGAAGAAGGGGTTGGAGATGTCGTGGACGAGCACACCCACCAGAGAGGAGCCGCCGTGGCGCAGGCGGCGGGCCGCCTCGGAACGGACGAAGCCGAGCTCGTCGATGGCGGCGCGCACGCGGTCGAGAGTGGGCTGGGCGACGCGTTCGGGGTGGTTGAGCGCGTGCGAGACCGTGCCGACCGAGACTCCCGCCCGTTCGGCCACGTCACGCACCGAGGGCCGTGCCATGTCTGCTCCTTCCGTCGCTGCCGGTGATAGGGACGGCGGCGCACCGCCTAATCGTGCATATCATCCCAGGTCTGCGGCCGGGCTGCCGCTATCCGCGAACGCTGAGCCAGAAGGCGTAACCGATACGCGCAAACCTCGGTAACGTTTAAGAAAAACCCACCCTGGGTCAGTAGAGAGGATCCGCCCAATGACCGCGCAGAGCACCGCCAACTCGAAGACACTTGTGGTCCACTATTCCGCCCACGGGCACACCCGCCGCGTGGCGGAGACCATTACCCGTGCGCTCGGCGCCGACGCCTTCGTGCTCGCGCCCGCCGACGCCTACAGCGAACCGGACCTGGACTACAACGATCCGCGCAGCCGGGTCTCACGCGAGCACGTCGACCACAGCCTGCGTCACGTGGAACTGGTGCAGGACACCCCGGAGGGCTTCGCCGACTATGACGTCGTGCTGGTCGGCTACCCGATCTGGTGGGGTGAGGCCTCCTGGGTCATGAACGACTTCGTGAAGCACAATGACTTCACCGGCAAGACCGTGATCCCGTTCTGCACCTCGTTCTCCTCCCCGGTCGGCACCAGCGCCCGCGATCTCGCCGCTCTGTCCGGCACCGGCGACTGGAGGCCCGGCACCCGCCTGGAGGCGAACACCGACGCCGCGGGCGTACGCCGCTGGCTCGACCGACTCGGAGTCGAGGCATAGGCAGCAGCGGATCTCGACGACGGGCGGGCGTCCGGTTCGCCGACCAGCGGAATGCTGGTTCGGCGTGGCCGGGCGCCCGCCCGTCAGTGCTGGCGGCCGGGATCCGGTTGCATGCCGCCCCTTGACACTCGCCCGGGACCGGACTAGCGTTACCTGCGTTGAAACGGTTCACACCGTGGTGCCGCGAAGCCAGCGGCGCAAGACTCGAACAAGGACGTTCCATGACCGACTCCCCAACCACCGACGCCCCCACCGCGGGCGCCACCGAGCAAGCAGCCCTCACCGAGCTGCTGAACACGACCACAGCCCGGTCCCCTCACCGCTGCTGCTTCCTACTGCACGTACGCCCGGACCGGCTCACCGAGTACGTCGAGGTCCACCAGCACGTGTGGGAGGAGATGCGCCAGGCCCTGACCCGCTGCGGATGGCGCAACTACTCGCTGTTCCTGCGCCCCGAGGACGGGCTCGTCGTCGGCTACTTCGAATCCGACGACGTCGACGCCGCCCAGGCCGCCATGGGCGACGAAGAGGTCAACACCCGCTGGCAGACGGAGATGGCCCAGTACTTCGTCCAGCCCGACGGCGGCACCAACGAGATCCTGCCCCAGTACTTCTATCTTCCCTGACGCTCCCTGCCCCACCCCCATCCCCCACGATTCAAGGAGGAACCCGTGGCACGCAAGCCACTAACCGGCTGGAAGGCGACCGCCGCCGTCTCCATGTCGAACTACATCGACTCCGGCTCCATCATCGCCATCGCCACCTCGCTCGGCTTCTGGAGCGCCGCCTACTTCCCCGACGACGACGGCACCATCGCGGGCCTGCTCGCCGCCTTCAGCTCCAACGCCTTCGGCGCCGCCATCGGCGCCCTGATCGGCGGCCCGCTATGCGACAAGTACGGGCGCAAGTTCATCTACACCTATGACCTGCTGCTGTATGCGCTCGGCGGCCTGATCGTCGTCTTCACCGGGAACCTGCCGATGCTGTTCACCGGCTTCGTCATCATCGGCCTGGCCGTGGGCGCCTCCGTCCCCGCCGGGTGGACCTACATCGCCGAGTTCGCCCCCACCGGTCAGCGCGGCAAGCACATCGGCGCCACGCAGCTGGCCTGGTCCTTCGGCCCGTTCATCGGCTATGGCCTGGCCGCCGCCCTCGCCCCGCTGGGCCTGCTCGGCAGCCGCATCATCTTCGCCCACCTGGTCGTGATCGCCCTGGTCACCTGGTACATCCGGCAGGGGCTGGAGGAGTCCGAGACCTGGCAGAACGCCAAGGGCGGCGCCCAGGCCAAGCCGCCGTCGATGTGGGCCGCCTTCCGCAAACTGTTCAACCGTCGCGTGAACATCACCGCGCTCATCTTCCTGGCCGTCATCTACACCTGCTGGAACCAGGCCGCCTCCCAGAACGGCATCTTCCTGCCCACGATCCTCAGCTCGATGGGCTACGAGACCCTCCAGACCGACCTGTTCTCCATGCTGTCGTGGGGCTTCGTCATCGTCTCCACCTTCGTCTTCATGAACCTGGTGGACCGCGTCCCCTACCGCTGGCACTTCCTGGTAGGCGGACTGGCGGCCATCGTCTCCTGGATCATCCTGGTCTTCGGCCCCTCCGACGCCGCCTGGACCGCCTTCGGCTACACCATCGTGTGGGGCCTGTCCGCCGGCCCGTCCGCCCAGGCCTTCTACTCGGTGTGGTCCCCCGAGCTGTTCGCCACCCCGTACCGCTCGGCCGCTCAGGGCATCGTCTTCTTCGCGGTCCGCCTCGCCTCCGGCCTGATCTCACTGATCTTCCCGGTCATCCTCAAGTGGGAGGGCGGCCTGATGATCGACGGACTCATCCTCATCGGCTTCCTCGTCGTCTCCACCCTGGTGGGCACCATCGGCGCCCCCAAGACCCAGGGCAAGTCCCTGGAGGACATCGAGTTGGAGCGCTACGGCGAGCGCGTCACCAACGCCAACGCCTGATCACCCACGGCCCGGTCCACCGGCCTGGGCCGCAACAACCCCACCACCATCCGAACCAACCGCATTCAAGAAACGGAGAGAAACCATGACCGCATCGGTCCCCTCGCTGTCCGACCTCAGTGATGAGGCCCGCAGCCTCCTGAAGACCCAGTCGATCGAACTGCCCAGCTGGGCCTTCGGCAACTCCGGCACCCGCTTCCGTGTGTTCACCACCGCCGGCGTGCCCCGCGACCCCTACGAGAAGATCGACGACGTCGCCCAGGTCAACAAGTACACGGGTATCACCCCCCGGGTCTCCCTGCACATTCCGTGGGACAAGGTGGACGACTACGAGGCACTGCGCAAGCACGCCGAGGACCAGGGCGTCACCATCGGCAACATCAACTCCAACGTCTTCCAGGACGAGGACTACAAGCTCGGCTCCCTGACCAACTCCAATGAGCGCATCCGCCGCAAGGCAATCGACCACCACCTGGAGTGCATCGACATCATGCGCGCCACCGGCTCGCCGGCCCTGAAGATCTGGCTGGCCGACGGCACCAACTACCCCGGCCAGGACTCCATCCGCGCCCGCCAGGATCGCCTGGCGGACTCCTTGGCGGAGATCTACGCCGCCCTCGACGACGACCAGGAACTGGTGCTGGAGTACAAGTTCTTCGAGCCGGCCTTCTACCACACCGACGTGCCGGACTGGGGCACCAGCCTGGTGCACTGCCTGGCGCTGGGAGACCGCGCCAAGGTCGTGCTCGACACCGGCCACCACGCCCCCGGCACCAACATCGAGTTCATCGTCGCGCAGCTGCTGCGGCTGGGCCGCCTGGGCGCCTTCGACTTCAACTCGCGCTTCTACGCCGACGACGATCTGATCGTGGGTGCCGCCGACCCCTACCAGCTGTTCCGCATCATGAACGAGATCGTCTCGGCCGGGGCGCTCGCCCCCGACTCCGGCGTCAACTTCATGCTCGACCAGTGCCACAACCTGGAGGAGAAGATCCCCGGCGAGATTCGTTCGGCCACCAACGTGCAGGAGGCGACCGCCAAGGCGCTCCTGGTGGACCGCGAGGCCCTCGACCAGGCGCAGCGCGCCGGCGATGTCCTGGCCGCCAACGACATCCTGGTTGACGCCTTCAACACCGACGTGCGTCCGCTGCTGGCGGAGCTGCGCGAGGCCCAGGGGCTGGCCCCCGACCCGATGAAGGCCTTCCTCGAGTCCGGCTACCTGGACAAGATCCGCTCCGAGCGCGTCGGCGGCACCGCCGCCGGCTGGGGAGCCTGAGAGAGGTGCCGACCATGACCAACGCCCGCCCCATCCACGTCGGGGCCGTCGACCTGGGCGCCTCCTCCGGGCGCGTCATGGTCGGCACCATCGCCGACGGCCGCATCGAACTGACCGAGACGCGCCGCTTCGCCAACGGCCCCATTCCCCTGCCGGGCCCCGGCGGCGAGCGCCTGTACTGGGACGTGCTGCACCTGTGGGATGAGATCCGCCAGGGTCTGCTCGCCGCCGTGCGCGACGTCGGCCCGCTGTCGGCCGTCGGTATCGACACCTGGGGCGTCGACTACGGACTGCTCGGCCCCAGCGGCCTGTTGGCCGGGCAGGTCTCCTCCTACCGCTGCCCCCGCACGCGGGGCGTGCCCGAGGAGGTCTTCGCGGCCATCCCCGCCGCCGAGATGTACTCGGTCAACGGCCTGCAGGTGCAGGACTTCAACACGCTGTTCCAGTTGGTGGCCGAGTCCCGCGACGGCGGCCTGCCCCGCGTCACACCGGCCGACGGCGGCACCGCCTCGGCCGCAGGCGCAGGCTCCGCCCAGCGCACCATGCTGCTGCTGCCGGACCTGTTCACCTATTGGCTCACCGGCAGGCCGGTCGCCGAGATCACCAACGCCTCCACCACCGGCCTGGTCGACGCCCGGGCGCGCACCTGGTCCGTACCACTGCTTGAGCGGCTGCGCAACAATCTCGGCGTGGACCTGAACGGCGTACTGCCGGAGGTCATGGAGGCCGGCACCGTCGTCGGGCCGGTACGCCGCGACGTCGTCGACGTCTTCGACCCTGACGGTCGCCCGACGCCGGTGGTCGCCGTCGGCTCCCACGACACCGCCTCCGCGGTCGCCGCCGTGCCCGCGGCCGGAAGCGACTTCGCCTACATCTCCTGCGGCACCTGGTCGCTGGTCGGACTCGAACTGGGCACGCCGGTGCTCACCGAGGCATCCCGGGCCGCCAACTTCACCAACGAGCTCGGCGTGGACGGCACCGTGCGCTACCTGAAGAACGTCATGGGGCTGTGGGTGTTCAACGAGGCCGTGCGCACCTGGCGTGAGCAGGGTCTGGAGCTGTCCTACCGGGAGCTGGACGCCGCCGCCGAGGCCGCCGACCCGTTGCGCACCGTCGTCGACATCAACGATCCGATCTTCTTCGACCCCGGTGACATGGCCGCCCGCATCGACGACTTCGCCATCCGCACCGGCCAGCCGCGCCCGCGCTCGGTCGGCGAGTATGTGCGCTGCATCGACGACTCCCTGGCCCTGGCCTACCGCCGTGCCGTGCGTGAGGCGAGCGACTTGTCCGGCAAGCGCGTCGGCGTGCTGCACATGGTGGGCGGCGGCATCAGCAACCGGCTGTTGTGTCAACTGGCCGCCGACGCCACCGGGTTGAAGGTGGTGGCCGGGCCCGCCGAGGGCACCGCCCTGGGCAACATCGTCGTCGCCGCCCGCGGCGCGGGGCTGATCGAAGGCGACCTGACCGCACTGCGAAAGCTGGTGCGCGCCTCCTGCGACATCACCGAGTACGCCCCCGACCCGGCAGCGGCCGCCGGGTGGGACGCCGCCGAGCGGCAGTTGTACGGCTGAACCACACCCCGCCCGCGCCCCGCGCACCATCCGCCAACCACACGGAGAAGACCCATGACCGACACTCCCGGCGTCGCCCCACCCACGCCGCAGCCCACCGCCACCCGCGACGGCGTGCCCGTCGCCCCGCTGGCCGGCGGCTTCCTGCCGCCCTACGCCGAGCGCTTGCGCCTGATCGCCGACTTCCCGGCACCGAGCGCCGAGGATCTGGCCGCCGCCGACCCCGCCGCGGCCGCCGGGGCGCCCTTCGCCGCGGAGGCCCTGACAGCCATGGAGGCATGGGAAGCTCCCTTCGGGGAGCCGGAGCCCACTCACACGCTCGTCGAGGACCGCGAGCTGCCGGGCCCGCACGGGCCGATACCAGTGCGCATCTACCGCCCCGAACCCGGTTGGAATCCGCCCGCACCCTCGCCCGCCACGGACGCGGGCCTGCGCGCCGGACTGGTGTGGTACCACGGCGGCGCCTTCATGGGCGGCGACCTGGACATGCCCGAGGCCGACGCCGTCGCCCGCGGCCTGACCACCCGCACCGGGGCGAGCGTCGTCTCGGTCTTCTACCGGCTGTGCACCGGCGGCGTTCACTACCCGGTCCCGCACGACGACGCCTACGCCGCCTACCAGTGGGTGCGCGGGCAGGCCGCCGAGTTCGGCATCGACGCCGCTCGCATCGCCGTCGGCGGTGCGAGCGCGGGCGGGAACCTGGCCGCCGGGGTGACACTGCACGGCATCGACGACGCCGCCGCCCCCTGGCAGGCGCTACTCGCCTACCCGGTGGCCCACGGCGGGCGCTGGCCCGCCCCCAGCGAGGAACTGGCCGCCCGCCTGGGGCAGATGCCGCAGATCCTGCGGTTCCCCGCCGACATGCTGGCGGCGATGAACACCAACTACCTCGGCGCCAGGCTCGACGCTGGCGCGGGCGCACCCGCCTACGCCTTCCCGGGGGATGTGGCCGATGCCGACCGCCTGGCGGGCTGGCCTGCCACCTACATCGAGAACTGCGAGAACGATGACCTGCGCGCCTCCGGTGAGGCCTTCGCCCGCCAGCTGCGGCAGGCGGAGGCCGACGTCGAGGTGCTCACCTGCGCGGGTGTGCCCCACGGGCACCTCAATGCCGTCGGCTCGCCGCTGACCGCCGCCAGCCTGGACCGCTTCGCCGCACGGCTGGGCCGCCCGGCCTGAGGCTGTCGCTCCCCCGACGGGGTACGAGCGCCCCGCCGCACTCATCCACAATCTTCCAAGAACACCAATCGGAAAGGACAACCACCGTGACCACCATGCCCCTGTCAGAAATCCTCGCCCAGATGGGCGCCGCCGGACGCCGCCTTGACCACATGGGCGCCGTCGAGGCCGGCGCCGGCAACATCTCCGTGTCCATCAATGCCTCGGCCGAACAGCTGGGCCTGGCCGACCGCTTCCCGCAGGTCGCCCCCGGCACCGAGCTGCCGCTGCCCGCCCCGGCGCTGGCCGGCCGCACCGTACTGGTGACCGGGTCGGGCTGCCGCCTGCGCGACGTCGCCGCATCCCCGGAGGCGAACGTATCCGCCTTCGTCGTGGACGAGGGCGGCGTCACCGGCACCTGGTACACCCACCCCGACCGCGCCTACGTGCGCCCCACCAGCGAGTTCAACTCCCACCTGGCGGTCCACAACGACCAGGTGGCTCAGCGCGGTGTGGACTTCCAGGCCGTCATCCACGCCCAGCCGCCCTACCTGGTCCAGCTCTCCCACATCAAGGACATCCGCAACACCGCGGACTTCAACCGCCGTATCCTGCGCTGGGAGCCCGAGACGATCGTGCAGCTGCCCCAGGGCATCGAGGTCCTCGACTTCATGGTGCCCGGGTCGGCCACCCTCATGGAGAACAATGTGCGCGCCCTGCGCGACCACGTGATCGTGCTGTGGTCCAAGCACGGCATCATGGTGCGCTCCGACATCGCCCCCCTGGCCGCCGTCGACAAGGTCGAGTACGCCGAGACCGGCGCCATGTACGAGGTCCGCAACATCATGGCCGGCGGCCTGGGCGAGGGCGTCACCGACGCCGAGCTGCACGCCGTCGTCGAGGCCTTCAACGTCGACACCGACCTGTTCTAGCCCTTCCACCGCGGCCCTTCCGCCGAGGTCGGTAAGAGTTACACGCCCAGATTGTCCAAATTCGGCATAAACGGCGGCGAGCGCCCGCGACGCCGGAACCGGAACCGCATGATTCCAACCATCTGCAAATGGCGTTTCAGCGTCAGGGGGGCGTTTATGCCGAATTTGGACACTTTTCCTAGAGAACCGCGAAGAAGACTCCCGTGAAAACCACTGCCCCCGTCAACCTGACCGTCGACCACCAGCACGCCCCGCTCGGAGTGGCGGTGCCGCGGCCGGTGCTGTCCTGGCAGGTGCCGGGCGAGGCGCCCGCGAGCGCCTACGAGCTGCAGGTGCGCCGCCTCGACCCGGCCACCGGCGCCGTCATCGAGCCGCCGGTGTGGGCCACCGGCCGCGTGGAGATCCCCGCTCCGCCCGCCTCCCCCTGGCTGCCCTACGACGGCGAGCCCCTGGACTCGGATACCGACTACACCTGGCGGGTACGCATCTGGACCGACTCCGCCGACGCCGAGCCATCGCCCTGGGCCGACTCGGCCTTCTCCACCTCCCTGCTGGGCGGGGCCGACGTCGTCTCCGACTGGGTGGAGCCCACCCAGACGCCGGTGGAGCTGGAGCCGGAGGCCTCCTTCGCCACCCTGTTCACCCCGCAGGAACCGGTACCGGCCGGGGACAAGCTGCATCCGGTAAAGCTCGTGCGCCAAGACCTGCCCCGCACCGACGTCGACGCCGCCCCCATCACCCGCGCCCGCCTGTACTTGAGCGCTCAGGGCGTGATCGAGGCGAGTATCGACGGTGCCGCGATGGGCGACACCGTGCTGGCACCGGGGTGGACCAGCTACCACACCTACACCGAGTTCGAGGTCCACGACGTCACCGCGGCCCTCACCGACCCCGCCGGGGCACCCCGGCCCCATACGTTGGGCCTGCGTCTGGGCGACGGCTGGTTCGCCGGCCGGGCCACCATCACCGGGGAGTCCGGGCAGTACGGCACCCTGCTGCGCGGCTGGTGGCAACTGTCGATCACCCGCGCCGACGGCACCCACCAGACCTGGGGGCCGGACGGCACCGCCCGCTGCACCGAGTCCGGGCCGCTGCGCTACAGCGACATCATGATCGGCGAGAAGCGCGACGACCGGATGGCCGCCGCCGTCGCCGGCTGGGACTGTCCCGGCTTCGACGACTCGGGCTGGGATCCGGTGCGCATCGTCCCGTCCGCCGAGCTGGACCCGGCCACCGCCCTGGAGCCCTTCCGTGGCGAACCCGTGCGCCGCCTGCTGGAGCTGCCCGCCGCCCGGGTGATCACCACCCCGGCCGGGGAGACGGTGCTGGACTTCGGGCAGGTGATCGCCGGGCGGGTGCGGTTGCGCGCCGTCGGGCCGGCCGGCACCGAGATCACCCTGGAGCACTCCGAGCACCTGGACGCCGACGGCAACTTCTTCTCCAACGTGCAGGGCCCGAACAAGGACCAGCGCGACCTCTGGGTCCTGGCCGGCACGGGCACGCCGCAGGCTCCCGAGGCCTACGAGCCGACCTTCACCTTCCACGGCTTCCGCTATGCGCGGGTGACCGGCTACCCCGGCGAGCTGCGCACGGGTGACGCGGTCGCCGTCGTCGTCGGCTCGGATCTGGAGCCGGCGGGCGACTTCACCTGCTCCGACGAGCGCCTGAACCGGCTGCACGCCAACACGGTGTGGTCCCAGCGCGCCAACTTCCTGTCCATCCCCACCGACTGCCCGCAGCGGGAACGGGTCGGCTGGACCGGCGACATCCAGGTCTTCGCCCCGGCCGCCACCAACAACGCCCAAGTGCACACCTTCCTGGCCCGCTGGCTGCGCAACGTGCGCGCCGACCAGCTCGACGACGGCCGCGTGGTCATCATCTCCCCCTTCGCCCCGCGGCAGGCGGCCATGGAGGGGCAGCCCGGCATCGGCGGCATCACCGCCGCGGCCGGCTGGGGCGATGCGATCATCCGTGTACCGCTTACCCTGTGGGAGCGCTACGGCGACGTCGACACCCTGCGCGCCAACTACCCGGCCATGCGAGCCTGGGTGGAGATGCAGTCGCGGCAGGCCGCCACCGAACTGCCGCCCCGCCTGCGCGGCGCCGAATGGGAGGACACGGACCGCACCTCCGGCTGGGAAGCCCTGGATGAGGCCACGACCGCCCGACAGCGACTGCTGTGGAACTCGCGCATGCACTTCGGCGACTGGCTGGCGCCGTCGACCCTGGCCAGTGGCGCCCCGGACGCGATCATGGCGGCGCCGCACCTGACCAGCGAGTTCGTCGGCGCCGCCTTCCACGCCGAGGCGCTGCGCGCCCTCGCCCAAGTGGCGCAGGTCCTCGGGCACTCGGACGACGCGGCCGCCTATCGGGAGCGCTGGGAGGCGGTACGGGCCGCGGTGGCCGCGGAGTACATCGGTGCCGACGGCACCATGACCCCGGACCTGCAGGGCATGTATGTGCTGGCGCTCGCCTTCGACATCGTCGGCGCCGACGATCCGGACGGCGGCGCGCGGCGTCGGGCCGTGGCGGACCGGCTGGTGCGGCTGGTGCATGAGGCGGGCGACCACCTGGACACCGGCTTCCTGTCGGTGCCGTTCCTGCTGGACGTGCTGGTCGACTCCGGGCATGTGGACGCGGCTTGGGCGGTGCTCATGCAGGACACGGTGCCGTCCTGGCTGTATGAGGTGGCCGAGGGGGCGACCACGATCTGGGAGTCCTGGGACGCCGTTGCCCCGGACGGGACCGTGGGGGCGATGAGCTTCAACCACTACGCCTTCGGCTGCGTGGATGACTGGTTGTTCCGCCGCCTGGGCGGGATCGTGCCGACCGAGCCCGGCTACCGGCGGGTGCGGGTGGCGCCGCTGACCGGCGGGCCGGTGTCCTGGGCGCGCTCACGCAGGGACACGCCCTTCGGCCGGGTGGTGGTCGCCTGGGAGCGCGTCGACCGGGCGGTGCCGGACGCGAACATCGCGGAGGCTGCCGCTGACGCCACAGCCGCGGGGCTCGCAGCCCTCGGCTCCACCGTGCGCTACGAGGTGGTCCTGCCGTCTGGCGTCACCGGGGAGCTGGTCACGCCCGACGGCGACGTGCGCGAGCTGACCAGTGGGCGCACGGTGCTGGTCGCATAACCGCCGTGGGCGAGCCTGGAGCACAGGCTGCAACTTGTTTCATGGCGTTACTGAAAGCATGACAGACTGCACACTCTCGGGACTGGCTCGGGCGCCGACCGATCGGTACATTTATGGGCGTCGGCAGGAACAGCCAGCCGGCCCCGGTCGAAGAACCGGCCGGGAGAACTCAACCGAAAGGAACCGAACATGTTCTTCGACATCGATCTGGCCGTCCGCGCCGCCGCCGCCCGTGAGCGCGAGCTCGAGCGTGCGATTGCCGCCGAGAACGAGCAGCGCTGAAAGCGACTGCAACACGGTGACCGCCTGACGCGGCTCACCCCGCGGGCGCTCCCGCGACGGCCATAAGGCCACGGAACACACGGGGCGAGGACGAAGAGGTCCTCGCCCTTCTTGCTGCCCGCCGCCGCAACTCCCTATTGCACCGCGCAATCCGAGAACGGACGCAACCACCATAACGACCGACCTCGGTACGTAAGATCAACCGACCTCGGTACGTAAGATCAACCGACCTCGGCGGGGAAGGCGGGGCGGGGCGACCCGGCCACCCGCGGATCCACCCGTAGGTCCCCCGTAGGTGGCCGTGCCGCTCGCCTCAGTCCCGGCTCAGGCACGCCCCGTTGGACAGGGCGATCTCCCCGAGCACATGGGCGCTGGGCTTGGGGGTGCGTGCCTGAGTGTCCCGGTCGACGGCGATGATGCCGAACTTGGGACCGTAGCCGAAGATCCACTCGAAGTTGTCCATGGCCGACCAGCACATGTAGCCGCGCACGTCCACCCCGTCGGCGATCGCGGCGCCGACCTCGCCGATGGCGGTGCGCAGGAAGTCCACCCGCTGGGTGTCGTCCTCCGTGTTCAATCCATTCTCGGTGACGTAGATCGGCATCTTGACAGCGTCCCAGGCCTGCCGGACCACGGCACCGATCGCCCAGGGCCAGATCTCCTCCCCGCCCTGGTTGAGCACGGCGCCCTCTTCGGGCGGCACCGGCCCGTCGGGGCCCAGCACCGTGCGGTTGTAGGTCTGCAGCCCGACGAAGTCGTCGCCCTCGCTCACGCGCAGGTAGCGCAGGTTGTTCTCCTCGTTCATGCGTGCCACCCGCTCCTCGCCGCCGGGGGCCGCGTGGAAGTCGGAGTTGGCCAGCGTCCAGCCGACCTGCATGTCGGGCTTGACCGCCTTGATGGCCTGGGCGGCGGCCTTGTGGGCGGCGCACTTGATCTCGTAGGCCTGCGGCGTGGCCGAGAGCTGGAAGCCGGCAACCTTGTCCGCCGTCGTCCCCAGGGCGCGGGCGGCACCCTCCCAGGTGGGATTACCGAACCGCTGGGCGGGCTCCCGCTCGCACATGCCCATCTCGCCCAGCAGAATGGCGAGGTTCGGCTCGTTCATGGTGCAGGCGATGTCGAACAGGTCGCCGAGCTCCTCGGTGACGCGGTGGCAGTAGCGGGCGAACAGGGCCGGGGTGCCGGCGTCCTCCCAGCCGCCGCGGGCGATGAGCCACTGCGGGGAGGTGAAGTGGTGGTAGGTGACGATCGGGGTGAGCCCGTGCTCGCGGCAGGCGCGCAGCATGTCGCGGTAGTGGGCGATGGCGACGGCGGAGAACTCGCCCTCGGCCGGCTCGATGCGGCTCCACTCCAGGGAGAAGCGGTAGGAGTTCAGCCCCAGGGAGGCGAGCAGGGCGATGTCCTCCCGGTAGCGCGTGTAGTGGTCGCAGGCGTCGCCGGAGGACTCGGCGTACATGGTGCCCGGTACGTGCTCGTACAGCCAGACGTCGTTGTTGACGTTGCCGCCCTCCACCTGGTGGGAGGCGGTGGCGGTGCCCCACAGGAAGCCCTCGGGGAAGGGCGTGGTGGGGGCGGTCGGGGCGGGCGAGGATGCAGGGGTGGTCATGGGGCGATTATCTCCGTGGTGTAGTCGGTGGTTGGGGGAAGCCGCAGCGAGTTCGGCGGCGGGCGCGAACCCGCCCGGCCGACCGGCGACGGCGGTCGGCGCGGGCCGGTCGTCGTCGGCACGGTTATTTGACGCCCCTGACGAACGGCATGAGCAGGGCGCCCGCGAAGACGAGCGCAGCAGCCGTGCCCCACAACAACGGGTAGTTGTTTGACGCCGGGCCGAGCAGCGTCGGGGCAACGGCCGGCACCAGCACGTTTCCGAGGTTGAGTGCGAGGCCGAACACGGCCATGTCCTTGCCCGCGTCAGCCTCGTTGGGCAGGACCTTGGCGCACAGGGCGAGGTCTACCGTCAGGTACATGGGCTGGCCGACGGCGAAGATCATCCAGGCAACCGTGAATCCGGCGACTGTGGTGGATGTGGCGGCGACGATCAGGCCGACCGCCATGATGATGGCGGCGAGGGCGACGAGGGGCTTGAGCATGCCGAGCTTGTCGGAGATCCAGCCGGAGCCGATGAATACGACGATAGACACGGGGGCGCTCATAAGGGACAGGTGCCCGGCCTGGGCACCCGCCTCCGCGGGGCTCATGTGCAGGCCGATGATGAGGTAGAGGACGAAGAATCCGAGGAAGGCCGCCATGCCCGCGCCGGCGAGGAAGCGTGCGAGCCAGACAATGCCGAAGTTCGGCTGCTTGACCGGGTTGACGAACATGTGGGCGAACATGTCCAGGGTGCCGCCCTGCGGGATCTCCTCGCGGCTGTGCTGCGGGTCCTTGTAGAGGAGCAGGAGCGGCAGGGCACTGATGATCGCGAGCGCCGGGGGAACAGTCATGAGCAGGATGGTGGAAATGTCAACGAGGGCGCCGGCGATGTAGGACCCGGCGCTCATCGCGAGTGCGCCACACAGGCCCATGAAGCCCATGATGCGTCCACGCATGTTGGCGGGAACGCCTTCGACGGGAATGACGGAATAGGCGTTGAATCCGGCCTGGGCGGAGGCGATGCCGACGATGTAGGCGCCGATGATGACTATGGAGCTCGTCGAGTATCCGATGACGAGGAAGCATGCGAAGGCGACGAGGTAGCCGCCTACGATCCAGGGGCGACGGCGGCCGAAGCGCAGGAGAGTGCGGTCACTCAGTGCCCCCACGATCGGGACCACGACGAGCATGAGCAGGGCGGACAGGGACGTGGCCCGCGAGTAGACCAGGGTGGCCAGTCCCTCATCGATGACACTCAGGCGCAGCTGCAGAGCCGTGCCCATGCCCATCATCATGATGTAGCCGCCGATGGCGGCGACGAGGACCAGCCAGATCGTCTTGCGCGGGTTGCCGAACTTGGCGGTGATGCGGGCGGCCTCCTCTTCCTCCGGACTCATGGGGGCGGCCTGAGCGGAGTACGTGCCCTCGCCGGTAGGGGCTTCGTGGTTCTCCGCAACGACGGCGGAGGCGTGGGGATCTTCGGCACCTTCATACCTGGTGCTGGGTGGGGTGGTCATTGATCGTCCTTGATATGCGGCCGGCAGCGGTGCCGGCTACGACGCGCTCACGGGAGCCGCAGCGCCTGTCGATACCACCATAGCTCAAGTTGCACCACCTTGGTCAAGATCTATATCACTTCCAATTTGGTCTACATCGCCTGTTCGTCGGCGCGCCCGCCCGATCACCCGCACCTGTGCCACACCGGACGGCTCCGCCACACCGGGGACCGCCCCACACGGCAATCAACTAGGATCGCCATGTGGGCCGACCGCTCCCGCGTGGACCCGGCCCCCTCCCACACACGCCACCGGCCAGAGACGAGGTTGACAGTGTCCGCTTCAGACGCCGTCGCCCCTCCGGACGGGCGCACGCGCTACGCCAACGGGGAGCGCCGCCGCGCCGCCATCACCGACGCCGCCATGGAGGTCTTCGCCGAGCAGGGCTACAACAACCTCTCGCTGCGTCAGATCGCCGACGCCGTCGGGGTGAGCCACACCCTGCTGCGCCACCACTTCGGCAACAAGGAGAAACTGCTTGAGGCGGTTCTGAAGCGGCGCGAGGAGACCGAGTCCGAGTGGCGAGCCACCCTCTTCGCCGAGCACGGCCTGCTCGAAGCGCTTCCCCTGGTCATGGAGCACAACGCCACGATTCCCGGCCTCATCCAGCTCGACGCCGTCATGCGCGCCGAGGCGGTCAACCCCGAGCACCCCGCACACGACTACATCGTCGGCCTGGCCCGGCGTTTCCGGGCGGCGGTGCGCGCCGACCTGGAGGGCGAACGCGACGCGGGGCGGCTGCGCACCGACGTCGACCTGGACCTGGCCGCCATGCAACTGACGGCACTCATCGAGGGCGTGCAGGCGGAGTGGCTGCTGGACCGCGACGTCGATATGGCCGGCGTCGTACGCGACTTCGCCGAACACCTGCGCAAGGCCTAGCCGCCCAGCCCCGGAGCCGTCACCCGCTGCCAAGTTTCCGCAGTCCTGGCGGCGGTCTCTACCACGACCCTGGAGTGCATTCCACGACCTCGGTGACACTTCACGACCTTGGGGTACATTCCACGACCACCCCGAGGTCGTGCAATAGGCACGAAGGTCGTAAAACGCCGCCCGGGGTCGTGCAGTACACGGGACGACGCAAGCACCGCGGACTTCCGGGGCAGCGACGGCGGTACAGGGCGGTCCGGGCTCCGCAACACCGACCACTCCAACGTCAACACCTGGCGGAGAACCACACCCCTTGAGGTGCCTCGAGTCTCTGAATACCGTAGCGGGCAGCACTGCCGCGCCACGTGCCCGAATCAACCGACGAGAGGAACACCCATGCGGATCGGCATTATCGGAACCGGCAATATCGGCGCCAGCATCGTGCGCGCATTGAGCGCCGCCGGACACGACGTCGCCGTCGCCAACTCCCGCGGCCCGCAGACCATCCCGGCCGAGCTGCTCGTTGACGGCGCCCGTCCCGTCACGCCCGCGCAGGCGGTCGAAGGCGCCGAGGTGGTCATCCTCTCGGTGCCGCTCAGCGCGATCCCCACACTGGCGCCGCTCCTGTCCGACCTCCCCGAGGATGCGACCGTCGTCGACACCTCGAACTACTACCCGGGCCGCGACGGCGCAGACTTGCTGCCCGCCGGCATGGTCGAAAGCCTGTGGGTGTCCGAGCAGCTGGGCCGCCCCGTCGCCAAGGCGTGGAACGCCATCGGCTCGGCGTCACTGGCCAACAAGGGCACCCCCGCGGGAACCCCCGGACGCATCGCCCTGCCCGTGGCCGCAGACCGGAGCATCGACAAGCAGCGGGCCATGGCACTGGTCGAGGAGACGGGCTTCGACGCCTTCGACGCGGGCTCCTTGGCCGAGTCGTGGCGCCAGCAGCCCGGGACACCCGCATACGGCACGGATTTGACGCTCAACTCACTCCCCGGGGCCCTCGGGCGCGCCGACGCCGAGCGCGCCCCGGAGCGGCGCGACCTAGTGGTCGGAGTGTTCTCGAGCTGGCTCGGCGCAGGCGTGAACCCGGACGCACAGTGGGGCGTCGCCGTCGCACGTCTCATCTGCGGTGGTCCCGCCGGCGCTGCCGACGACTCCACGGCGGAGCACTAGCCGGCCCGAAACGCGTGGAGCGGGCAGTGCTCGCTCCACGCGTTTCGGCACGCCGCTCTCGCGGTCCATCCCGACCGCGCACGCGGAAAGGTTGACGAATCGCCCGCGGGCCGAATACGCTCACACCCATCCGTGAAACGGTTCAACGACGATCCGGAGGACCCGTGACCACACGCCAGCCCAGTCAGCCCGCCGCCGCCAAGAGTTCAAGCTCAAGCACTCCGCTCACAGCCGATGCCGGCGCACCCAACGCCGGTCTCCTCACCGCCGCCGCGCCCTACGCCACCGACCCGGTCGGCCCCCTGGCCGCCCCACACCGGCTGCGCGCGGACCACCACCGCCCCGATAAGCCCGTCCTCGGCGGCACCGGCCCCACTCCCGCACTGTCATGGGAGGTGCCGACCGCACCCGCCGGATGGAGCCAGGCACATGCCGAAATCGAGATCGTCCGCGCAACCGTCGGCGCACTACCCGCCGCCCCGCAGACCTTCGCCCTGGAGGGGGCCGACTCCCTGTTCGTTCCCTGGCCCACCACACCGCTGAACTCACGCGAGAGCGCCGCCTGGCGGGTGCGCGTTGCCTGGGAAGACGGAATCTGGTCGCCCTGGTCGGCACCCGCCGTCGTCGAGACCGGCCTGCTGGGCCGCGACGACTGGACCGCCCGCCCCATCACGGCCCCCGGCAACCGACGCACCGATCCGGCACCGGTGATGGTCCGCCGCCTCACCGTCCCCGCCGGCACCACCGCCGCCCGCCTGCACCTGACCGCCGGCGGCATCTACGAGGCCTTCATCGACGGCGTCAAGGTCGGCGCGGACGAGCTCGCCCCGGGCTGGACCGAGTATTCCCGGCGCATCCTCGTGCAGACACACGACGTCACTACCGCGCTGACGCCGGGCGAGCACGAGCTCGCCGTCGTCCTGGGCAATGGCTGGTACCGCGGCCACCTGACCTGGGCGATGCGCGAGGCCGTCTACGGCGAGAACCTGTGGCTGCTGGCCCAGGTGGAGCTGAGCGACGGGCAGGACACCACCGTCATCGGCACGGATGAGGCGTGGACCTGGCGCCCCTCCAACGTCACCGCCAACGACCTGTACAACGGCCAGTCCACGGACCTGCGCTTGCCGGCGCTGGGCGAGGCGGAGGCCGAATCCCCGGTCGCCACCCTCGACCTGCCCGAAGCGGCACTGGAACCGACCACGCTGCCGCTGCCCACCGTCGTCGGCGAGGTGCGGCCCGTGGAGGTCATAACCACGCCGTCGGGCAGGCGCATCGTGGACCTGGGGCAGAACCTGACCGGGCACCTGCGCCTGACCGTCCCCGGCGGCCACGTGGGGGACGTGGTCACCCTGCGTCACGCCGAGGTCCTCGAGCACGGCGAGCTGGGAACGCGCCCGTTGCGCCACGCCGAGTGCACCGACCGTGTCACCCTGGCGGGTACCGGCACCGTCGAACGGCCCGAGGTCTTCACCCCCACCCTCACCCAGCACGGCTTCCGCTACGTGGACGTGGAGGGCTTCCCCGGCGACGACGACGCTCTGCTCGCCTCCGTCACCGCACGCGTGGTATCGGCCGGGATGGAGCGGGCGGCCTGGTTCGCCAGCTCCCAGCCGCTCGTGGACCGGCTGGTGGAGAACACCCGCTGGTCCACGATCGACAACTTCATCACCGTGCCCACCGACTGCCCGCAGCGCGACGAACGCCTGGGCTGGACCGGCGACATCGGCGCCTTCGCCCCCACCTCCCTGAGCCTGTACGACGCCGCCGCCTTCCTGAACTCCTGGACGAAGGACCTGGCCGCCGCCCAGACGCCCGACGGCGCCCTGCCGGTGGTCTCCCCCGACGTGCTCGACGGCAACAAGCTGACCTGCGCCTGGGGCGACGCCATCACCCTCGTGCCCTGGGCGGTCTACGAGGCCACCGGGAACCCCGCCGTGCTGGCGGCGAGCGTGGAGGCGATGAGTTGCTTCGTCGACGGCGTCGACGCCGTGGCCGGGGCCTCCCACCTGTGGCGGGGCGGCTTCCAGTTCGGCGACTGGCTGGACCCCGACGCCCCGCCGGACAACCCGGGCGCCGCCAAGGCCGACCCGGATGTGGTGGCCACTGCCTACTTCGCCCGCAGCGCCGGCATCACCGCCCGCGCCTGGGCGATCCTCGGCGACGCCGAGCGCGCAGCCCACTACGAGGCGCTGGCCGCGAGCGTGCGGGAGGCGTACCTGGATGCCTACGTCACCGCCGACGGGCTGATCCTGTCCGACTGCGCCACCGTCTACGCCCAGGCACTCGCCTGGGACCTGCTGGACACGCCGCGGCGCGTGAACGGGGCCGGACAGCGCCTGGCCGACCTGGTGCGGCTGCGGTCCTTCCGGATCTCCACCGGCTTCGTCGGCACCCCGCTGGTGCCGACCGCGCTGGTCAGGGGCGGCCAGGCCGCCACGGCCTCCCGCCTCGTGCTGGAGCGGGAGTGCCCCAGTTGGCTGTACCCGGTAACCATGGGGGCCACCACCATCTGGGAGCGCTGGGACTCCATGCTTCCCAACGGGGACATCAATCCCGGGGAGATGACCAGCTTCAACCACTACGCGCTGGGCGCCGTCGCCCAGTGGCTGATCACCGACCTGGCGGGCCTGGACGTCGTCGGCGCCGGCGGCCGGGCGCTGCGAGTGGCCCCGCAGGTGGGGCACGGCTTCACCTCCGCGAGCGTGGTGCGGCGGCTGCCGCTGGGCACCGCCCGCACCGCCTGGGAGATCGACGGCGATGTGCTGCACGTGAGCGTGCAGGTGCCGGTGGGGGCGAGCGCCGAGCTGGTGCTGCCCGGGTCCGCGCCGGAGACGCTCGGGCACGGCGTGCACGAGCGCACGGTGAGCTTGCCCGAGCAGCTGCGCGACGGCGGCCGGACGATCCGCACGGTGCGGGAGCTCATGGACGATGACGCGGCCTGGGCACGCGTGGTGGAGGCGGTGTCCGGCAAGCACGGCGCCTACATGGCGGACCCGGCATCCACGCTCACCGGCTTCCTCACCCACGAGCTCGACTCGACCGCGAAGGTGATCCCGGGCGCAGCCACCATGTATGGCTTCATCCCCGGCATGGAGGAGGCCGGGGCCGCGCTGGATGTCGTGATCGCGGAGGTGGCGCCGGATGCGCCGGAGGTCCCCTCCGCCCAGCGAGGCTGACCCCCACCTCCCCCTCCACCGAGGTCGGTAGATCTTACGCGCCGAGGTCGGTAGATCTTACGTACCGAGGTCGGTCGTTATGGCGGTGGTCCGGGAGCGCCCCGCGCTCACGGGCCACTGCCCCGGTCTCAGAAGGAAAGCGCTATGTCCAACCGCTCCACTCGCCCGATCCTGCCGGGTTACTACCCGGACCCGTCCATCTGCCGCGCGGAGGACACGTTCTGGCTGGTCAACTCCAGCTTCGAGTACCTGCCCGGCGTGCCGGTGCACCGCTCCATCGACCTGGTGCACTGGGAGCAGGTCGGCCACGCCTACACGCGTCCGACCGCCCTGCCGCTGCCCGGCGGCGACGCCGGCTCCCAGGGCACCTTCGCCCCCACCATCCGCCACCACGACGGCACCTTCTATGTGATCGTCACCAATATGGGTCAGGATCCACTGGGTCAGCGCATCGTGCGCACCACCGACCCGGCCGCTGGCTGGTCTGACCCGGTCGAGGTGCCCGACACCCCGGGCATCGACTCGGACCTGTGCTGGGACGAGGAGGGCATCTGCCACCTGAGCTGGCGCGGGGTGTCCTTCGAGACCGGCACCGCAGTCTCCACGCTGCGCTCGGTGCCGATCGACCCGGATACCGGCGAACGTCTGGGCGAAGTGGTGGATCTCTGGCAGGGCACGGGCATGCGCGACGCGGAGGGACCGCACCTGTACCGGCGCCGAGGCTGGTGGTACCTGCTGCTGGCCGAGGGCGGCACCGGCGTCGGGCACTGCGTGACCATGGCGCGCGCCCGCGAGCTGACCGGCCCGTGGGAGCAGCACCCCGGCAACCCGATCCTCACCCACCGCTCCACCGACCATCCGGTGCAGGCCACCGGGCACGCCGACCTCGTCCCGCTCGACGACGCCGGTTGGGACGGAGTTCGCTTCGCCATGGTGCACCTGGGCATCCGCCAGTTGGAGCCCTTCCCCGGCTACCACGTCAACGGCCGGGAGACCTTCCTGGTCGGCGTCGACTGGGAGGGGGACTGGCCGGTCGTCGTTGAGGACCGCTATGCGGAGGCGATCGCCGCGCGCGACGCCGCCTCTACGCACGCCTTCACCGATGAGTTGCGCGGGCACCCCGGCCCGGTCGCGGACGGCGATGCCCCCTGGGACCTGCCCGACCGGTGGGTCTCCCCCGGCGGGCTCGCCCGTACCGCGTTGACGCGCAACGCCGCCGGGGCGCTGGCGATCACCGCGCCCGACGACGACGCCGCGCCGCGTCCACTGCTGGCGACCCGGTGCCGCGACACCGACTGGCGGGCCGAGGCGGAGTTGGCGGTGGAGCCGGGCGCCGTCGTCGAGCTCTGCGTGTATCTAGACCCCGATCACCGGGCCGCCGTGCGCTGGGACGGGAACCGCGTTGTGGGCGTGGCGACCTCGGCGCCGTTCGAGCAGGTTCTCGGCGAATTGGCGGCAGAGGACCTGAAAGCGCCACGGGGGCGGGCGCTGCGACTGTGGGTGAGCGCGCAGCTACCGGAGTCGGGCTTCTTCGGGCAGCGCCTACCCGACGAGCTGGTGCTGGGCGTGAGTATGGCCGGACGGGACGTCGAGTTGGGGCGGCTCGACGGCCGCTACCTGTCCACCGAGGTGGCCGGTGGCTTCACCGGTCGGGTCGTGGGCGTGCGCGCCATCCGCGGCACCGCGACCGTTGGGCGCTTCGACTACCAGCCGATGTAAGTGCACAGGATGCGGGCGGAAGGAGTGCGTCGCCCGCGAGCTCACCAGAGGGAAGACGCGGATTGGCACATCATCGTTCAGGAGGCGAGTTCGCGTTCGAGGATCTCACGCAGTAGCTGACTTCGGGTCTCCCCACGCGACTGCGCCCTGCGGTCAAGCGCCTCGCGCCGAGAACGCGGCACTTTGAAGGCGACTGTCACGAGTTCCTCCTCAGATAGCCGCGGGCGCCCAGGCGGACCCACGACGAAGGCACCCGGCTCCCCCGGAAAGTCTCCGCGTTCGGCCGCCCGCGCGAGCGCCTCAATGTCCCCTTCTGTGAGCGTCCTGCCGGACTTGGTTGTGTATGTCTTCACCGGTTCCTCCACGTCCGGGTGCCGCTCCGCCACCCGCGGGTGTACCAGGACGCCGTCAGCCATGAACCCCACCTTTTGTGTCACAAATATGTTAGACGAAAATCCTGTGGAGGGGAAGGCTTATCAGTCGCAGCGCACCCGCACCGCCATCCACGGACGGCTCGGCAACGGCACCTCGACCTCGCCGCTCACCCCAGACGCGACCTGCTCCACCGTCATGTTCCACGTGTCGATGACATCGATCGCCCCGGTACGCCCCGCCGGCACCGTGACCGTGGTCCGACAGGGCTGCGCACCACCAAAAAAGGTCAGCAGGTAGCCATCCCCATCGACCGCAGTCTTCATACCCAGGCCGGGAGGCGCAGGCAGCAGCCGCCCACGCGGGGCCTCCTGGATGAGCCGGCGCAGGAAGGCAATGCGTTTCCAGCTCTCACCCCGCAGGACACCGCCGTGGGCCCACCAGATCCCCTCCTCATGGAAGTAGGTCTCACCGTGGGTCATGCCGGCGCCGCGAATAATGCCCTCCCAGAAACGACGCAGCTCCTCCTCAGCGGTGAGGTTTCCCCACTCGTGCTCCAGGTTGCCCTCATAACCGTATTCGTCGATGACGACCGGTTTGCCGAAGCGGTTTCGCAGTTCGTCCACCTTCCGTCCCATCTCGTAGCCTCCGCCCTGGAAGGACACGTGACTGACCCAGTCGGCGGAGGCGTCGAAGGGCTCGAAGATGTTGTGTACGCCGATGGGGTGCCCCACCGGGTCCTCCTCCACCACAATCCGCCCCAGACGGTCCCAATCCGAGAGGCGCTTAGTTGTCAGCAGCTCGTACTCGTTGGCCATGGACCACCACACGTTGGGGAAGGCGGCCAAACGCCGGACCACGTGCCTCAGGTAGGCGTCGTCGACGTCCGGAGTCATCTCCGCGAAGCCCCAACGGTCGTAGGGGTGAAAAAGGATGAGATCGGCGATGATCCCGAGGTGCCCCAGTTCCCGCACGCACTGCTCAAGCCTGTCGAAGAAGTCTGCATCGAACGCGTCCCAGTCCCACTCGCGCTCTCCCGGGCCGGCCGAGCGAAAGGGGACGGATTCCGGATCGGCGTGGTTGTAGTCGTAATGCTTAGGGAAGATGCACATGCGGAGCTTGTTGAAGCCGCTGGACGCCAGCGTCTCCAAGGTGCGGCGGCGCATGTCGGCACCCTGATGAATCCAGGCGTAGGCGGTGGTGCCCAGGGGCGTGAAAGGCAGGCCATCGGCATGGGCGAAGTGCCCGGCTACGACGCGCACAGGCCCGTGCTCACCTATGCCCGCCGGGTGGACATCGACTTCCGCCTCGAGCGGAGCGACCGCAGCGATCCCGTCGACACGCAAGCGCCAGTGGCCGGACACCTCGGGCAGGAAGCGGGCGGCCAGCTCGTCGCCGCGGCGATAGAAGACTCTCACGGACGTCCGTATACGGCTGCCTCCGGTCGTATCTCCGGTATCGGCGCCCGGGCCGGCGGACTCCACATCGGCCGCGTCGACGTCAACGAGTGTGGCGGTGAGGGTGACACTTCCAGCGATCTCGACGGCACGCAGTAGGGCTCCCGCGCCGGGAATGGTAACGGTTACCTCCACGGGCTCGTAGCAGCGGGCCGACACCGGGGCGCTCAATCGTGCTCGCGCCTGCTGTTCTAGCGTTGGCGCGGCGAGCGGGCGGGCCGCGCGGCGCACGGGCAGCACAGTGGGATCCTCGAGTTCGGCGAGCTCGGCGAGGAGCTCGGCACGCGCGGGGTTGTCCCAGCCGAGCGTGATCCCCAGCAGCCCGCCGATGGGAAACTCGGGGTGTTCGACGGCGACCTGGAGGTCGGTAAGCCACGGGATGCCGTGTTGAAGGAGAGCGCGTGCCTGCGGCACGCTGAGGACCGCCCCCAGGGTGGATTGCGGGCTGAAGTGGTTCATAGCAATCGCCTCCGACGATGTGAATGAGGATGACAGCCGCATCCGTCACGGCTGCTCGATGCGAGCGGGTGCGCGCAGAGTGCGGTGGCGCCCAACGACGGCGTCGGACCCGGTGACTCGGAAGGATGCCTCTGCACGCACATTATCGCTGGAGGAGCCCACCCGCAGATCCACATCTCCGGCCTCGACCATCCAGTGCATGTCCCCGTCCAGCAGGGCCAGCAGGCTCGGAGCCACCTCGAAAACGACGATGGCAGACTCACCGGCCGCAAGTTCGATGCGCTGGAAGCCGATTAGTTCCTGAACGGGACGAGTCGTCGTGGCGTAGCGGTCGGTGGCGTAGAGCTGGACTATCTCGGTGCCGGTCCGTTCCCCGGTATTGGTCACCGCGACGCGTGCCGACACAGTGCCGTCGGGCGCGATGGACTCAGCGTCCAACTCAAGTTCGGAGTATGCGAAAGACGTGTAGGACAGGCCGTATCCGAACGCATAACGCGGAGTGTGAGGCATGTCGACGTACTCGGGAAAACCCACCGACTCGCCCTGATGCCACTGGGAACCGTTGGGGTGGTTGTAGTAGACCGGCACTTGTCCGGCGCTGCGGGCGACGGACACGGGCAGGCGCCCGGTAGCGTCGACGGCGCCGGTCAGGACGTCAACGATGGCTTGTCCCCCGACCTCGGCCGGGTTCCACACCTCAAGTAGGGCGCTGAGCCCATCGGCGGCATCGGAGGAGACGGGCCGACCATCCATGTGAATGCCGATGGCGGGAACGCCGAGCGCTTCGATCCGTCGCAGCAGCCCCTCCTGCGAGGCGGGCAGACCCACCTCCGTCGAATCGATTCCCTCACCCATTGTGGCAATGGAACCCGTCCCGTTCTTGCCGCCGAGCATGAGAATGACGAGGTCTGTATCCGTTGCCGCCGTAAGCGCTTCCTCATACCCGGCGTCGGAGTCTCCCGCGACTTCGTATCCACGTACCCAATCGATCTCGCTGTTGGCCAGGCGCTCACGCAACTCATCGAGGATACAGCGGGCGTCGGGGTGGAAGGCGCCCAGGATGGCGTCGAATTCCTCCCGTTCGTCGGACTGGACGGGCGTTCCGGGAATCGTGTCGTATCCGGTGGTCGTCTCGGCGTCGGCATCGATGGTGCCGGCCATGGAGGCACGCGCGGCCAGCACGCCCTCGGCCATGGACTCGTGCGTGTAACCGGCGAAGTGGAAGCGGGCATTCACGGCCTGGGGGCCGACGACGAGCACGCGTCCGGGGGCGCGGTCGCCCGTCGCGGGGAGCGGCAGGATACCGTCGTTGCGCAGCAGCACGATGGACTCGCGGGCGCTGCGCAGGGCGGTCTCACGGGCCCGCTCGCGAGCGACTCCGGTGAAGGGGACCGTCAGTCCGGCCCCCTCGCGGGCATAGGGATCCTCGAACAGTCCCATGCGGAACTTGGCCTCCAACACTCGGCGCACTGCACGATCCAGCGCGGCCATGTCCGCCCGGCCGGAGTCGAAGCGGGCGGCAAGCTCATCGTTGAACCCCTGGATTTCATGCCATTCGGCATCCATGCCGGCGGTAAGGGCGCGTTGCCCCGCGTCGGCGAAGGTCGCGGCGACCTTCTGGAATGCGTGCATGTTGCCGATGGCGCCGTAGTCGGAGACGACCACACCCGTGAATCCCATCTCCTCGCGGAGCAGGCCGGTGAGCAGGCTGCGGGATCCGGATGCGACTTCGCCATTGATCGAGTTGTAGCAGGGCATGACGCCCCCGAGCCCGGCATTAATAGCAGCCTGGAAGGGCTTGGCGTAGACCTCGCGCAGGAGGCGGGCGGTCACGGGTGCGTGAGCACCATGGATACCCCCCTCTGAGCCGTGGAAGCCGACGAAGTGCTTGGCAACCGCCTCGGTGCGCCGGCCGGTGCCGTCGTCGGCCTGAAGGCCACGGGTGAAGGCGGCACCCAGGGCACCGGCCAACGTGGGGTCCTCGCCGTAGGCCTCGCCGAAACGTCCCATGCGGGGGTCTCGGGCGATGTCGAGTACTGGGGCAAGGGAATAAGTGATGCCGACAGCCCGTTCCTGAGCGCCGACGATCCGTCCGAGTTCCTTCTCCAGCTCCGGGTCGAAGGAGGCGCCGCGACCGATTCCGTTGGGGAGGGAGACGGCACCGGGCAGATACGCGCCGCAAACGGCCTCCATGTGGAAGGCCGCGGGGATGCCGTGGGGCTGACGGGCAATGATCTCGGCCTGGAGACGGCGCTGGAACGCCGCCACCTCGGCAAGATCGGTGACTCGTCGCATTTCCAGGGTGGTGACGTGACCGACTCCGAGCGGCGTCCCCGCGACAACGGCCTGGATGTCCGTGTCGGCGTCGCAGCTGCGGGGGAACACGCATTGCAGCTGGCTGAGCTTCTCGGCCGTGGGCATGTCTGCGAGTAGACGGTCGGCGCGTTGCGCCGGACTGAGGCTGGTGTCCAACCAGGGTGCGCTGTGCATTCGGGGTCTCCTTATCGGGTCGTGTATTTGCAGGCAATCTGTTGCGGCCGCAGTCGGCGGTCAGTCGAAGTCCTCGACGCGCCACTCGTCGTGCCAGTCGATCCGGACGCGGTCGTCGTCAAAGCGAATCGGGAGCCAGACATAGTCGGCCACGGCGGTGTCGGCGCCATTCAGTTCATAGAGAGAGGCCTCGACGGCGGGGCTGGGCGCGGGGTCCAGGATTGTCTCGGCGTCGGCGCGCTGCCCGCCCATGGGCCTGAACCGCTCGGCGAAGCCCTGCTGCACCAGGCGGGCGTCACCGTTCCAGGCGGGCAGCCAACGGTCGGCCAACGCGATGTACAGGTCCTGTTTGCCCGGATGCCGGAAGACCGACGAGATCTGCGAACGGTAAGAGGTTCCGGTGATATCACCGGCGTGTGGATCGCCCTGCTCACTCCACGGCCCGTGGTAGCTGGGAGCGGTTGCGACCATGGATGGGTTGGGCAGGTAGCCGGTGGTCCCAGAGGTGATCAAATAGTGGTGCCCTCCCCGCTCGAAGTATGCGGGGGCCTCACGCACGTAGGGAGGTTGCAGCCGGGGGAAGTGGGTGGAGTAGTAGCCGGTGACGTCGGTGTAGTCGGTGGTGAGGTCGGCGCAGATCAGTTCGGAGTGGACCCGTTCGTAGTAGTAGTAGCCCTTGGCGTCGGTGGGGTCCACGACCAGGTCGAAGTCGCCGGCGTTCATGCCCAACGGCTTGAAGTCTCGGTGTGCCATCCGGTAGGGGCCGAGCAGATTGTCCGCAACCAGCACGCTGGAGCGCTGCCCGTGTCGGCTCATGACCTTGACCCAGCATACGAACAATCCCGTCTCCGCATTGAAGACGATGTGTGGACGGTCCAGCTTCGCGGCCGGGTGGAGCGGGGAGGAGGGATCGTCCGGCTCCGGCGGGATGATCAGCCCACAGTCCTCCCAGTTGTACAGATCGGTGGAGCGGTAGGCGCGCACACCCCAGTGCCAGGTGGAACCGTCGGGGGTGGTGCGCTCCTTGTTCTCGCCGTACCAGTAGTAGACGCCGTCGACGACGATGATTGATCCGCCATGGGCCTGGATGCGTTTGCCCTCGGTGTCGTACCAGGGACGTCCGGGAGTGAAGCAGGTGCGGCGACACACACGCCCCGCATCCGGTAGGGACTCCGGGTGAATGGGCGGAAATGCTGCGAGGTGGAAAGGTGACGCATCCGCATCATTCGTGCCGGCCACTGGCGGGGGGTTCGGAACGTTCATGCTCATCGCAGCTCCTTGATGGCAGCACCTATCACGGTCTCGATCCGCTCCCGCAGGCCAGGTGGGGCGAAACGGGGGTCGGGCGTCAACTCGGGGGCGATAGTCGACGGCGGCCGGTCGAGCAGCGGTCGCATGCGACGAGCCAGACCGGCGGAGTCGACGGTGAGGTCCCCGGCGTCCGCCATTACTGCGATGAGCGCCTCCCAGGCGGCGGGGTCGTCCATGAGTTCGCGCACGGTCCGGGGGCGCGGCCGCTCGCGGGCGGGCAGCGGCGCCGCGAAGGCATGATGGCCGGGGCCGATGTCCACGGCCGCAGTGTCCGGTGAGTCGTCGGGCAGGCGGACCGTACCGGTCACGCCAACGGGCAGGTCCGCCGTGAGCTCCAGGACGCCGTTGTGAACCTCCCAACTCACGGCGATCCGACCGTAGGGACTCAGGTGGCTGGTGGCGGCGGAGGTGACGCCGTCGATGGGCGCAGGCGCGATCTCAACGTGCCCCCACCCCGGTACTGCGGGCGACAGTCCCGCCAGGCCCCGGTGCAGCCAGTCGGCGACGGCGCCCAGCGCGTAGTGGTTGAAGCTGGTCATCTCCCCGGGGTTGATGTCCCCGTTAGGCAACATGGAGTCCCAACGCTCCCAGATAGTGGTGGCCCCCATGGTCACCGGGTACAGCCATGATGGGCACTCGGTCTGGAGCAGCAGACGGCCGGCTACGTCGGCGTGCCCGGTGGCGACCAGGGCCGGGATGACCAGCGGGGTGCCGACGAAGCCGGTGGCGATGTGGAATCCTGACAGGCGCACCAGATCGGCCAGGCGTTCCCCAGCGAATGCCCGCTGCTGCGCGGTCGGAAGCAGGCCCCAGCAGATGGCGAGCGCGTAGACGGTCTGGGCGTCGGAGTGGATCCGGCCGGCGGGGGTGACGAAGGCGCGGTTGAAGGCGGCACGTGCTTCATCGGCCAGACGCCGGTAATGCGCTGCGACGACGGCCTCGTTAAGCCTGTCTGCGGTGTCGGCGACGACGCGGGCTGAGCGGGCGAAATAGGCGGTGGCGACCACGTCGGGGTCGGCCTTCGCGTCAGCCGGACGGTCCGGCGGGGCGGTCGGATCCAGCCAGTCGCCGAATTGGAAACCACCAGACCAGATGCGGTCCTCCCCGGCCAGCGCGGCAACGCGGTCCACCCAGGCGCGCATAGAGGGCAGCTGGGCACGCAGCACCTCAGGGTCGCCCGTGGCCTCGTAGACGGCCCAGGGCACCAGGGTGGCGGCGTCTCCCCAGGCGGCAGCTGGAGCATGCTTCACGGTCGGCTCGAAGGTGGGGGTGAAGTGCCGCACGCCTCCGTCCGCGTACTGCTCGGCAGCGAGGTCGATCAGCCAGGACTGCAGGAACGAGGTGGTGTCGAACAGGTAGGCGGCGGTGGGTGCGAAAGCCTGAATGTCTCCGGTCCAGCCGAGCCGTTCGTCGCGCTGGGGGCAGTCGGTGGGGATGGAAACGAAGTTGCCACGTGTCGACCACACGACGTTGTCATGCAGTTGGTTCAGGAGCGGATGGGAGCAGCGGAAGGCGCCGGCCGGTTCCAGGTCGGAGCCGATGATTACCAGTTCGACATCCTGGGCGGCCAAGTCCGGAATACCGGAGACCTCGGCGTAGCGCAGACCGTGGAGGGTGAGCGTGGGCTGGAGAACATGTTCTCCAGCGTCGGGCAGGATCCAGGTGTCGGTGGCGCGTGCCGCTCGCAGGGGGCGGATACCGAGTTCACCGTCCTCGAGGACCTCGGCATGGCGGATGGTGATCTCGGTGCCGGATTCCAGTCCGCGTACGGTCAGGCGGACGACGCCGACGGCGTTCTGTCCGAAGTCGACCAGAGTCTTGCCGCTCGGCGAGTTCCAGACCCGCTGGGCGGGCAGAGCGCCGGTGGGACGGATGCGGGGCGCGACCTGGGGAACGAGCTTTGGAGATGTGGCGCCACGGGCGGCGCCGGACGGGGCGGCGGACACGATCTCAACACGGTGGGCGGATGCGCTGGGGCCCGCCAGGCGCAGGTCCGTACTCTGCCCGTCGTAGAGGTCGTCGGCGACGACGGCGGACTCGGCGGCGGTCCAGGACTCGTCGGTGGCGATGACGGTGTGGGTGCCGTCGGCCGTGGTGAGCTCGAGCTGGGCGGCCAGAGCGAGCCGGTCGCCGTATACCGCCGCGTCACCCAGGTAGCCGAGGTGTCCGCGCCACCAGCCGTTGCCGAGGAGCACATCGACCCGGTTGGTGCCGGGGTGCAGCAATTCGGTGACGTCCCAGGTGACCACTTGGAGCCTGTGGGTGTATGAGGTCCAGCCGGGGTTGAGGACGGAGTCGTCCACACGTACGTCATTGATACGGGGCTCGCAGACGCCGTGGGCGGTGGCCCGTAGACGGGCTGCGAGCAGGCCTTCCGGTACCTCGACCGTCCGGGAGATTACGGGCGCCCGCTCGCCGACGCCGCCGATGTCGACCGGGGCGATGAAGGCGGCCTCCCAGTCAGCCGCATCGAGGAGGGCGGCCTCGACCTCGACCCGGGCGGACCACGGTGACCACGCTGAACCGTCGGCGCTCACGGGCGTTGCGTCTGCCCCGGGTTGCGAGGCGGCTTCCGCGCCGATGGGAACAGCGGCATGACCGACGTCCTCCGTTCTCCCGCGCACGCGGATGCGGACGGTGGCGGATTGGCGGGAGGCCAGCGGCGTCGTCGGCCAGGGCACGAGGATCTGCTCCGCAGATTTGACCGTCACCAGTTCGATTTCGTGCCCCTCCTCTCCTCCGCGGGTGACCTCCACCTCGTATTCCTCCTGACGCCACCCGTCGGGAGCACTGCTGATCCGCCATGACAGGCGCGGCGTAGCGGTTTCGACGGCTAGCAGTCGTGCGGCGGCGCGATGATGCTCGAAGCGCAGGTCGACGACGGACGGGGCGGTGTGAGCGGACATTGCGGAGTCTCCGGAGGGTTTGGTGGATGAATGGGCTGTGGGCGGCAACGTCCTACCCGGTGGTCGTGAGGAGGAACGACCACCGGGTAGGACGTCGGGGTCAGGCGGTGTGTGCCAGGGCTAGGCGCGCCCGGCGGCGGGACCGCTGTTTGACGGGGTCGGCGACGGGCGCCGCCATCTGTAGCCGACGCGTGTACTCGTGCGCCGGTGCCGTGGCTACCTGGTGCGCATCGCCGAGTTCGACTATCCGTCCCTGGTACAGGACGGCGATGCGGTCGCTCACGCGATTGACCACGCCGAGGTCATGGCTGATGAACAGGTAGGCGACGCCAGTGGCCTGCTGTATGTCCTCGAAGAGCGTGAGCACGCGCGCCTGAGTGGTGACGTCCAGGGCGGAGGTGGGCTCGTCACAGATGATCACGGCGGGGTCCAGTGCGAGCGCCCGAGCGATGGCGATACGTTGGCGCTGACCACCGGAGAACTCGCGGGGGTAACGGCCCGCGGTGTCCGCAGGCATGTTGACGGCGTCGAGCAGCTCCAGGACCCGTTTTCGGGAGTTCTCAATGCCGGCGGCCTGCAGGGGCTCGGTGAGAATGTCGCCGATTCGCATGGCGGGGTTCAGTGAGGTGTACGGGTCCTGGAAGACGACCTGGATGTCTCGGGCGATGGCGCGGCGCTCGGCACGGGAGACATTGGAGATGCGTCTGCCGCGGAAGCGGATTTCCCCAGCGGAGACAGGGGCCAGGCCCAGAATGGCACGGCCGATCGTGGTCTTGCCGGAACCGGATTCGCCGACCACGGAAAGGGTCTCGCCTGCGTGCAGGTCAAGGCTGACGCCGTGAATGACGGTGGTCCCCGCGCCCCGCTTGGCACCCGGGAAGGTGACGACGAGTTCATCGACTTCCAGGAGCGGAGTACCGGTGGACGGCGGTTGGGCGTTCGTGCTGGTCATGACTCGACCTCCATGAGTTCGACGCTGAGGGAGGAGGACAGCAGGTCGCGCGTGTACTCCTCGCGGGGGTGGGCGAACAGGGATTCGACGTCCTGAGTCTCGATGATCTCGCCGTCCTTCATGACCGAGACGGTGTCGCACAGGTCGGCGACGACGCCGAGGTTGTGGGTGACGAAGATGAGGGCGAGGCCACGCTGACGAGCCAGTTCACGCAGCAGATCCAGGACCTCGGCCTGTACGGTGACGTCCAGGGCGGTGGTCGGCTCGTCGGCGACGATGACATCCGGGTCGCATGCGAGTGCGCCACAGATGAGCACCCGCTGGGCCATACCGCCGGAGATCTCGTGCGGATACAGGCCCATGACGCGTTCGGCATCGTCGATGCCGACGGAGTGCAGCAGGGAGATGGTCCGCTCCCGTATCTGATCCTTCGACAGGTCGGTAACGGCACGCATGCCGTAGGCGAGTTGCTTCCCGATGGTGAAGGACGGGTCGAGGTTGCTCATGGGCTCCTGAGGCACGTAGGCGACCTTGTGTCCGCGGGTGGTCTGCATGGCGCCCTCGTCGGCAAGCACGTCGACGCCGTCGATCATGATCGTGCCGCCCAGTTTGAGCGCCTCCTTGGGGAGGATGCCCAGCACGGAGAAGGCGATCTGTGACTTGCCGGATCCAGACTCCCCGACGAGCCCGTGAATCTCTCCCTTGTGCACATCCAAATCGATACCGTGGACGACCTCCCGGAAACCACTGTCGGTGGTGTAGCCGACGCGCAGACCGCGGATGGAAACGGCGGCCTGCGGGTCCGGGGCGGCGACGACGTCGTCCCGGTGAGCGGCGATGGTGACCTCCAGCGCATCGCGGCGCTGGCGGCGGGTGACGACGCGCGCCCGGGCGGAGGCCTGAAGCGCATCGGACAGGGCATTACCCAGGAGGATGAGGGCGAGGATGGTCACCGAAATGACCAGAGCCGGCCAGAGGACGGCGACGGGGTTGTTGTAGATGCCGTTGAAGGAGACCTGGAGCATGACGCCCCAGGAGACGCCGGCCGGATCGCCGAGCCCGAGGAACGACATTCCCGCCTCGGTGCCGATGCCGGAGGCGAGGATGAAGGCGCCCTGGATGACGATGGGGGCGCGCACGGCCCACAGGATGTGGCGACCGATGATGCGGGCGTCGGACAGCCCGACAACGCGGGCCGCGTCGACGTAGAGCTCGTTGCGTACCGAGACGACCACAGAGCGCACCAGGCGGTAGTAGGTCGGCGCGGTCAGCAGGCCGAAGACGGCCATCATGACCGGGATGTTCGGGCCGGTGACCGCGTACAAGGCGATGAGCAGGATGATGGAGGGCAACGACATCAGCACGTCGGTGACAAAGCCGGCCACGGTTTCGAAGCGGCCGCGGTAGAAGCCGGCCACGAGTCCGCTGCTCACGCCCACCAGTAGGGAGACGCCGAGCATCAGCAGGCAGGAGATGACGGTCTGCCGGGACCCCCAGATGAGGCGGGAGAGGATGTCACGTCCCGAGCCGTCACCGCCGAGCGGGTGCCCGGGGGTACCTGGCGCGGCGTTGGTGGCTGCGAGGTCGGTGACGTTCGGACCGTACCGAGCCAGCAGCGGGGCGAAGACGGCGGTGAGGACGACCGCTGCCACAATGAGTAGACAAATGTCCGCGAGGGGGTTGCGCAGGAGTCGGAGTAATACGCTGCTATCCGCGCTCTCTCTGCCATCGCCGCCGGACGTGTCTGTAACAGTATCTGAGACGTTTGTTTCGGTTGTGGGAGTGGTTGGCGTGCTCATCGTGTTCTCGCCTTCGGGTTGAGGAGGGTGATCGCCAGGTCGCCCAGGAAGTTGACGACCAGTACGATGACAGCGGTGACCAGGACGGTCCCCATGACCATGGGTACGTCGAATATCTGCGCCGAGGAGTTGGCGAGCTGTCCCAGACCCGGGAGGGCGAAGACCTGCTCGATGAATACCGCCCCGCCCAGGAGGGAGAAGACGGTGAGGCTGAGGACGGTCAGCCCCGGTGCGGCGGCGTTGCGCAGCACGTGGCGGAAGACGACGGCTCGCTCGCTCACGCCGCGGGCGCGCAACGTGCGCACGTAGTCCTTACCGAGCTGATCGAGGGTGGCGGTTCGGAACTGCTGAGCAGCGCTGGACACGGCACCGATGAGCAGGGCAAACACGGGCAGGGTGATGGACGCGGCCCACCCTCCCAGAGAAACGTCCGGGGATACATAGCCGGTGGCGGGCAGCACCCGCCAGAAGATCGCGAACAGGAATACCAAGACGATCGAGGTGATGAATGAGGGCACCGCAGTTCCGAGGATTGAAAGGAATTGGAGGACCCGGTCGATCCGACCGCCCTTGACCGCCGCGGTGACTCCCAGCAGTACGCTGAGCAGCGCCGTGAGGACGAGGGCGACAGCGGTGATGGCCAGGGTGAAGGGCACGCGCGTGGCCAGGGCCTCGGTCACGGACTGACCGGTGTAGAACGAGCGGCCGAGGTCTCCGGTGAACAGCCCCTGCACCCAATGCCCGTACTGAACCAGGAGGGGTTGGTCGAGCCCTAGTTCGACCATCTTGGCGGCCACATTCTCTTCGGTGACTTCGGCCTGCATCCCCATGACGGCGCGGGCGATGCCCGGGCCGTTGCCGTACATGAGGAAGAAGACCACGAAGGTGACGACCGCGAGCACGACCACCGATCGCAGCAGGTTCCTCCATACCGAGGTAAGCATGATCAATACTTCCTGTCTGGTTTTCAGCCTGTGCGGCGATTCACTGGAAGTCGCGGAGCTTGGGGGCCAGGCCCTCAAGGTCGGAGACGTTGTCGATCACGACGTCGGCGGTGTGGGCGTAGAAGGAGGTCGGGTTGACCATGGGGGCGAACCAGGCCTGGTCGATGATGTACTGGTTGATGGCCTTCTGCGCGGCCTCGGCCTCCTCGTCGGTGCCGGTGCAGATGATGTCCCACTGTTCGTCGACGTACTCGTCCTTCTGATGCTCAAGATTCCAGTAGCCGGTGTCGCGTACCACGATGTCGATGTCCTGGACAGAGTCGCCGATATTGCCCAACTGCCACAGCACCACCGGGTAAGTACCCGAGAGCAGGTCACCGATGGCGTTGGCTCCGGTTAGCGGCACCTGTTTGACGGTGATGTTCAGTTCGGCGAGCTGCTGGGTCACGTAGGGCATGAGCACGTCGTGGTTCTGGCCATCCATGGTGGGTAGCTCAAGCTCGAAACCCTCGGCGTAGCCCGCCTCGACCATGAGGGACTTGGCCTTGTCTACGTCGAAGGGGTACGGGTCGGCGAGGTCATCTAGGTATGCAGTGGAACCGGGGCGGAAGATCTGGTGCGAGACCTCACCGTGGCCTGCGTACAGGTTGTCGACCATGGCCTGCTTGTCGAAGACCATGTTGATGGCCTGGCGGACACGGACGTCTCCGAGGGCGGGGATGATCTCTCCGTTGTGGTCGGTCAGCAGCAGCCGGGTGGTCTGACCGTTCATTTCCTTGACCTCGAACCCGGAACTGGTGACCTCGTCGTAGGACTGGGCGTTAACCAGGGTGCCGTCGATCTGACCGGTCTTGAGGGCGTTCAGCGCGGCGGTCTCGGAGGCGTACACCTTGCAGACGAGCTTGGCGTAGGGGTAGGCGTCGGCTTCCCAGTACTCCTCGTTCTTGGTGAAGGAGTACACGGATCCGCGGGTGGTTCCTGCCTCATCAAGCAGATAGGGGCCGAATCCCACGGGCTTGTCGTTCAGGTTGCCGGAGTCGATCAAATCGGGCGAGGTGAGTTTGACCCGGGAGACTCGGTCATTCATGAGGGGCTGCGGCTCGGGCCAGGTGAGCGTGATGGTCTGGGCATCAGGAACATCGAAGGTGATGCCCTCGTACAGGCTGCGCGTGGCCTCATTGGTAGCGGCGAACTCGAAGTTCGCTCTGACGGCCTCGGCGTCAGCTGTAGCACCGTCGGAGAAGGTGGTGCCCTGGCGCAGGTGCGCCGTGAAGCTCCTGCGGTCGTCGCTGATCTCCCAGGATTCAGCCAGGCTGGGCTCGAGCTCGCCGAACTCGTTCGGACGGCACACCAGCCCCCAAATCGCCTCTCCCGGCCAGCCCTGATAACCGGGTTGATTGTTGGGATCCCAGCCTTCGATATCGGCGGTCATGCCAAGGGTGAGAGTGTCCTTGGCGCCTCCGGAGGCCGCACCGCCGCCGGTATTGTTGGCTCCTCCGGTGCAGGCGGTGAGTATCGCACCGATAGTAACAGCAGCGGAGCCGGTGAGCATGGAGCGACGGTTGACGAGTCGCATGATGTCCTCCCTTGGACGGATGGGATACGAACTCCTGGCCGAGTCGGCGTCGACTGTCGGCCGGAACCTTGCACAACCGGACTGTGCAACGTTCTACGACGACGATAGAACCTCCGAAGACGGTTGTCAAGGAGATGGTCTCGCGACGCAACATACACGAGAGTCGGCCACTCAAGCCCCCAGACCTGCCATCTCGCGCAACGACCGCGACAGCCACGCCACCATCTCACGCTATGTAGAACGGTGCACTACATCTAGAATGCCCACGTGTCCGCATCTCCCTTACCATCAGGCCAGTCGGAGCCCCGCAAGCGCGCCACCATCAAGGATGTTGCGGCCGAGGCCGGGGTTTCGGTCGCCGCCGTCTCAAAAGTGCTCCGGAACGCCTACGGTGTCTCCGACCAAATGCGGCAGCGGGTAGAGGCAGCGATTGAGAAACTGGACTACCGCCCACGCACCGGAGCTCGCACCATGCGTGGCAGCTCGCAGACGATCGGTCTGGTGCTGACCGACTTCGCCTCACCCTTCCAATTCGAGGTGGCCGAGGCCATCGCCTCTCGACTCAACGAGACCCAGTACCAGGACATCCTGACAATCGCCGGCACTTCACCTGAAGGCTACCGCAGACGCATCGATTCGCTTGTGGATCTGCAAGTCGACGGCATCATTCTGATCTCCCCCAGGCTCGACATGGCGTCTCTCAATCGACTGGCCAAGACCATGCCCCTGACCACGGTGGCGCTCCACGGGGAGCCGGAACTCTTCGACACCGTCGTCACCGACGAGCATCATGGCGCACAGCTCATGGTCGACCACTTGGTGTCGCTGGGACATGAGTGGATCGCTCACACCGCCATGCCGCTCTCCAGCGTTGAGAACGGTTATCTACTGTCGCAAACGATGAGGCGCCGAGGATTCGTCCGAGCGATGGAAAACCACGGGCTCACCCCGGACGTAATTGAGACCTACTACTCGGAAGCCGGGGGACGTGACGCCGCCGAACGTGCACTCACACGACGGCATCGCCCTACCGCCATATTCGCCGGAACCGACGCCGTCGCCTTCGGAGTACTTGATTATATCGAAGAACAAGGCCTGACCGTCCCCGGGGACATGAGCGTGAGTGGCTACGACAATGTCCACACCACGGCCTTGCGGCGCGTCTCATTGACCACCATCGACCAATCGGGGGAGCAGACCGGCAAAGCAGCGATCGACCTACTGTTGGAACGGATCAACGGGCGCGCTGAGCCGACCCGGCGCATCATCGAGCCCACGTTGGTGACTCGTAGCACAACCGCGCCTCCCCCTGCCCGCCGGTGACGCCTCGCCGGGGCCATCCTGTTCTCGCGCGCGGCAGCCCCGACCTGCGACACCCACAGCACGGCCCGGAGGCGTGCGAACGACCTCGGCACGCCTCCGGACCGGACGCAGTCAGGCGCGTCGTCGAGCCACCAATAGCGCGCCGAGCGCGAGAACGGATACAGCACCTGCCATCAGCGCTACTGCCGGTACACCGGTCCGGGCCAATGTCTTCGCCGAGCCACTCGCCGCAGATGGCGTCGGGGTCGCCGACACCGCGGCGCCGGGCACTGTCGCGCTCGCAGTCACTGCGGTACTCGGCGCGATGGTGGAGGCCGACTGCACTGCGGGGCGGGTCGCGAGCGGCGTAGGCGCCGCATCGGTGGCCGAGGGTGTCGACATCGGAGTCGGGTCCGACTGGCCCCCGGTTTCCCGCACAACCACGCGGACCCGGGCGAGGTTCTGCACCTGGGCGAAAGAATCGGAGTTTTCTGCGGCAGCCGACGTCGCCCGCACGGTGACCCAGTAGGCACCCGGCTCAGCAAATACGTGCTCGACACTCGCACGTACGTTTTCCTCGGACGTCTGCATGGCCTCGACGTAATCACCGGTTCCGGTGAACTCCCAGTCGATACGGACCACCTCTCCTGCGGACGCCGGCATATCGGCACTCACCTCGAATCGGACCGGTTGCCCGACTTCAGCAGTGGTGGTGTCGGCAGCAAGAGTCACCACGGGCTGCACACCCGCCCGCTCCGCCGCTGTGGACGGCAGGACGACCTGACCGCCGGCAACGGTGTATGAGGTGGAAGACGCCGGCTCGACGTCTTCCTCCACCCACGCCACCAGTTCACGCAGGGCTCGTTGCACCATGGGATCGTAGGAGACGATCCGGGTCGACTTCTCGCCGGTTACCGGGCCTTCAAGGTGATCGGCGTTCTCGTTTACGTAGATCCGCAACCGTTCATCCACCCCGGCATCGCCCTGGGCTGAACGCACGCGCTCGACATACCAGGGAGCGTGCCAGGTGTAGGCGTCGACGTCCTGCAAGTTCGACATCAGAATGACTTTCCCCTGGAACAGGCCCGAGTAGGTGGCACCACCCGAGATTGAACTCGCCATCATGCCTGCAATGCGCGACTGCCGCTGCGGATAGAGCGGCTCACCGGCGTCGTCGTAAAAGCGGTTGTATACCGTGAAGCCCTCCTCCTGGGGCGGAAGTTGGTGGCGGTAATAAGAGCGCACCGCTATCGACCAGCGGTTGTCGGCAGCGATCTGTATACCTTCCGCCAGCGCCGCCAACGCCGCCGCATCGCTCCCCTCATCCAGGTGAATGCGTCCGGTTGTAGCGTCGAGCGTGCCGACAAGCTCTCCCACGGGGGCGCCATCGTTATCCAGTACCTGCATGTCGAGGCCTTCATCCAAGGCACCAGCGGGAAAACCCTCCGTCATGAGCGCGGCCGGGGACCCGGCACCGTCGCGCTCCACAGCAGTGACGGAAAGAGTCGTATCCACCAGTGCCGCTCTGACGACTTCACCCAACGGGGAGTCTTCGGTGCCGAGGTAGCCGGACTCATTCCAGAAATCGTCGGCGTAGGTCGGGTCCATCCTCTTCACCATTGCGACATAACCGAGCAGACCGTCATCGAAGCTGTAGCCAAGAAGGTAGTCGGGGTCCTCCCAGCCCTCGAGCTGGACGCCCAGGGCAGTCATCTCCTCCAGCATCAGGGTCTGCGCATCGTTCAGACCGGCGTACGGATCGGAGCCGTTGAGTACGGCGCCGGAAATCTGCTGGCGCACGTCACCGAGAACCAATCTTCCCATCGCGCGGATGAAGAAGTTATTGGGGATGGACACGGGCGTGCCCATTACCGTGGGGACAAAGCCGTCCCAGACGCCGGTGGTGTTTTCGACGGCACCGACGGTCTGGAAGGAACCACCAGAGGGCCCATACAGGTAGCCGTAGATATGGCGCCCATCGTCGCCGTAGTAGGAGGCGGCGATCTCACGGGACACTTTGGCGGCCGCCGCCGCGTGCCTGTAGCCGCTTGAGCCGGAGGCTTGGACGGTGTATCCGCCGGAGTTAACACCGAACAGGATCGTCTCATCCGCGGCGTTCTCATCGGTGAGCGGGTAGGTGTATTGGAAGAAGCGGCCCTGCCACTGCCCAGCGGGAGGCAGGTAAACGGCGAACCGCGATGACGTCCCCTCGAAGTAGCCCCGCACAATGTGCAACGTTGTCGGCGAGGTAACATCCTCCTCCGATTCGATGACGGCATCGGCGTAGGTAGCGTCGAGGCACTCGGCAGTGACAATAACCGCACCCGTAGTCGAAGTAGCACACAACTCGCCACTCCCCAGAGGCGCCGCGGCGGCGCGGGCGACCGGCATACCGCCGGCCATCAACGACAATGCGCAACACAGGAATGCCCCCAGCCACAGCAGACGCCCCGGTGGCGCAATCATGCGGCGTATCCCTCTACGCCAGCCGCCCCAGAGCGGGCGACGCCGTCGCGACGATGTCGGTCGTAGTTGAGAGGGCGGCATTGGCTTCTCTGTCATTGGTCTTCCTTCATGCAATCACCCCGCCGGGTGGCCCTAGACGCGCACACCGTCATCGACGGCGCGAACCGTGAACGGTCGACCCGGAGGAGGCACCAGCGCCCCTTCAGTTGTTCGTAGACCGTTCTACATACGGAAGGTAGACCGTCCGTGCGATACTGTCAACACCTAGGGCATGCGTCAACCGCAAGTGACGGGAGCACCATCGCTAGCGATCCCGATTTATCTCCGGCGCCACCTGCTTACTATCTGCCGCCCGCATCGATTCTTCGCCACAGGACCGACCGGCCGCCCGTGGACAAGCTGCGATCTCCTCGAGTCAAGTCTCTTGATGTGGCGTAGACCTGGTTATGCGGTGATGGCCGTGACGGGGAACAGTGCGCGCTCGCGCCGTAGCCCGCCGCATTGCACACTTCTCCTCAGAGTCCGATCTCACAATCCGCACGATTCCGCGGTTCTACTGAGACCGCCAGCAGCCATGAGCCGCCTCCAGTGTGCAACGAGGCGCCCGTTGCACACTGGAGCCACACCACCCAACTCCAACCCAACCGACAATTCCGCATAATACCAACGAAAACTCAGTATCGGGTGGGTTCACCCCAACGACTATTGCGTGCAAGAACACCTGCCAATTCAGTTGCAGCGCACCCGCACCGCCTCCGCTACCGACCATCGAGTTCGCCTACGCCGGGCGCCCCAGCAGAGCTCGGGCCGTGGACGCCCGCGTGCAGATCTCTCCCGGCGTCGCCTTGCTTCCGACTCCCGGGCAGGCGGTGTGGGCGCAGCAGCGCGAGGTTGGCCTGGCCCGCTGTGTCGCTGCCGTTCACTCAGCCAGATCCGCGGTCGTACTCACCCATGAGGCCGCGGCACTCGTACACGGCCTGTGGCTGCGTCGCGGCGAAACCGATATTCGCATCGCGGTACCTACGAATCCCAAGCGTGCCCGACAACCGTTGGCTCCCATCGACTTCGCGGATGCGAGCCTTCCACACCCTTCCGGGCCGGGTCGTGCCGTCAGTCTGAGACGCCGTCGCTCCCGCCTGCGGCCCGAAGATGTGGAGGTGGTCAACGGGCTACCGGTCACGACCCTGCTGAGAACGGCGGTCGACTGTGCCTTCGACCTGCCTGCGCGCGAGTCGATCACGATCGTCGATTCGGCCATGCGGGCGCTGTGCCGCCCCGATCGCTTCAACCCGCAGCAGGCCCAGTCCCGGTGGGAGCACGTTCGCCCCCAGTTGCTGGCGGCGGTGGAGGCCGAAGGACCACGGCGGGGAGCGGTGCGCGCCCGCGCCGTCGTCGCCATGGCGAGCCCCTTCTCGGAGTCACCCGGTGAAAGCCTGACCCGGCGGCTGGTTGTGGCACTCGGGCTGCCGCCACCGGAGCTGCAATACGAAATCCTGCTCGGAGCCGGCGGCCGGCGCTTCCTCGACCTCGCCTGGTCGGATCTGCGGTTGGCGATCGAGTTCGACGGCCGCAGCAAGTACAGCGTGAATGACGACGTCTGGGAGGAGAAGCTCCGGCAGGACGCCATCGGCGCCATGGGCTGATCGTTCATGCGAGTGACGTACGCAGACCTCAATGACGAGGCCCGACTGACGTCAAGAGTCATGGCGCACATGCCGCCAAGCGTGACGCTGCACGCCCGCCGCGTTCCCGGCCTGTGGGAGTAGTGCGGCTCGAGTTTCAAGCACGGCGAACACCCGCACGGGTGAAGGTCGATCTCGGGACGAAAAGGACGTGTTCGCCCGTTCAGGGTCGCGCCCGGGATGAGGACGACGTGCTCTAGCGTCCAAGCGGGGCCGTTCTGAGGCTTGCGACGGCGTTCTCGAGCCGAAGGGGACGCGTTCGCCCGCCCAAGGTCGTCCTCGGGTCTGCCGGTTGCCTTCGACGCGCGCCTCGGACACCGCTTGCCGGGCTGCCGCCAACCAGGAGGCCCGCGGGGCGACCCCCATTGCCGCCCATCACCCCCTATTGCCGCCCATTGACTCAGCCCCACCCCTCCAATTAACCTTTGAGTCGTTTCAACGCCCGCCCCACGTCACCGCAGACGGAGCCACACCGTGTCAACGCAGACAACACCAACACCTCACGCACCGCAGCAGCCCGCCACCGCGCCCCAGCCCCCGTCTCCCCCGGCGCCGGGCCCACTCCCCGAGGTCTCAGTCTCCAAGCCCGACGGCGTCCTCCCATCTGCCCGGCCCGCCGTCCCCGAGCCCGCCATTACCGCTGCCGCCCTGCCCGACCCCGTAGGCGAACTGGCCGCCCCCACTCACCTCAAGTTCGAGCAATACCTCCCCGGGGATGTCCTGGGCGGTGCCGCTCCCGCGCCGCGCCTGTCCTGGGAGATCGCCACCGCACCCGCCGGCTGGACCCCCACCGACGCCGAGGTCGAGCTCACCCGCACCGACCCGGCCGGGATCCCGATCGCCACCCCTGAAACTCTTCCCCTGGCCACAGCCGACGGCGTCCTGACCGACTGGCCCGCCGCCCCGCTCGTCTCCCGCGAGCGCGTGGTGGTGCGGGTGCGCGTGACCGGCAGCGTCGCCGTGGCCGCCTCCGCCACCGCGCCGTCGACGGCGGTGCCCGCCACCACCGAATGGTCCGAGCCGGTTGTCTACGAGGCCGGCCTGCTGGATGCCGCCGACTGGGAGGCGCTGCCCGTCGGCCCCGCCTGGCCGGAGAACCCGGAGAGCGACCGCCGCCCGCCGCGCGTGCGCCACGAGTTCACGGTCGACCGCCCGGTGGTGGCCGCCCGCGCCTACGTCAGCGCCCACGGCCTGATCCGCGCCGAGCTCGACGGCGGCCGCGTCGGCACCGACGAGCTGGTGCCCGGCTGGACCGTATACGGGCAGCGCCTGGTGGCCCGCGCCTACGACGTCACCGCTCAACTGCTGGACTCATCCCCCGCCGGCGACGGCGTCGGCCGCCACGCGCTCGGCGCGCAGCTGGCCGACGGCTGGTACCGCGGACACATCGGCTTCGACGGCGGCTACCGCAACCTGTATGGCGACGACGTCGCCGCCATCATTCAGCTCGAGCTCACCCACGCAGACGGCACCCGCACCACGGTCGCCACCGGCCCGGACTGGCGGGCGGGCGCCGGCGAGATCCTGTTCACCGGCCTGTACGAGGGCGAGACGGTGGACGCCCGTCTGCTCACTCCGGGCTGGTCGGCGCCCGGATTCGACGACGCCGAATGGTCGCCGGTGGCCGTGGGCGCCTCGGACGCCGAGCAGCTGATCATGCCGTTGGATGCCCCGGTGCGCGCGCAGGAGACGCTGCTTCCGGTGGCGGTCACGGTGCAGGAGCGGCAGGTGATGTCGATCGGGGAGGCGGAGATCGAGACCGCCCCGGAGCGCGTGCTGATCGACTTCGGGCAGAACCTGTCCGGCCGCCTGCGCATCCGCGTGGCCGGCCCGGCGGGCACCACCATCACCCTGCGGCACGCCGAGGTGCTGGAGGACGGTCGGCTGGGTACGCGCCCGCTGCGCGGTGCCGCCGCCACCGACCGCTTCACGCTGGCCGGCGACGGCGTGGAGGAGTGGGAGCCCGCCTTCACCATCCACGGCTTCCGCTACGCGGACGTGGCCGGCTGGCCGGGTGGGGCGGCGGCCGCCAAGCGGGACATTGAGGCCGGGGCGATCACCGCCGTCGTCGTACACACCTCCATGGAACGGCTGGGCGCCTTCGACTGCTCGGACGCGCGCGTGAACCGCCTGCACGAGAACTCGCGGTGGTCCATGCGGGACAACTTCGTCGCCCTGCCCACCGACTGCCCGCAGCGCGACGAGCGCCTGGGCTGGACCGGCGACATCCAGGCCTTCGCCCCCACCGCAGCCTTCCACTACGGCTGCACCGGGCTGCTGTCCTCCTGGCTGGCGGACCTGGCGCTCGAGCAGGCCGCGCACGGCACCGTCACCTGGTACGTGCCCGTGATCCCGGGCGGGCTCTGGACCCCGCCGCGGCCGGCGGCCGTGTGGGGCGACGCCGCCACCGTGGTGCCGTGGGAGCTGTTCCGGGCCACCGGCGACCGCGGCCTGCTGGCCCAGCAGTACGACTCCGCCAAGGCCTGGGTGGACCTGGTGGACTCCCTGTCCGCGGACGATCACGTGTGGGACTCCGGCATGCAGCTGGGCGACTGGCTGGACCCCTCCGCCCCGCCGGACAACCCCATGCAGGCAATGACCGACCCCTACCTGGTGGCCACCGCCTTCTTCGCCCAGTCGGCCCGGATCGTCGCCCGCTGGGCGGCCGTCCTCGGCAAGAACGACGACGCCGCTCGCTACACCGCCCTGGCGGAGGCGATCGGGGAGGGCTTCCGCGCCCGCTTCACCGACGGCGCCGGGCACATGACCTCCGACACGCAGACCGCCTACGCCCTGGCGATCACCTTCGACCTGACCGGTTCGGAGGAGCACCGCCAGGTGGCCGGGGATCGGCTGGCCGAGCTGGTGGAGGCCTCCGGCGGGCATGTGTCCACGGGCTTCGCGGGCACGCCCGTGCTCACCGGGGCGCTGACGGCGACCGGTCACGCCGACGCCGCCTACCGGCTGCTGCTGACGACCTCCTGCCCGAGCTGGCTGTACACGGTCACCATGGGGGCCACCACCACCTGGGAGCGTTGGGACTCCATGCTGCCGGACGGGACCATCAACCCCGGCGACATGACCAGTTTCAACCACTATGCCCTGGGGGCGGTCGCGGCCTGGCTGCAGCGCAGTGTCGCGGGCCTGGCGCCGGCCGAGCCCGGCTACCGGGTGATCGAGGTGGCCCCGGCACCGGGCGGGGGCCTGACCCACGCCGAGTCCATGCACCGCACCCCCTACGGCTGGGCGGTCTCCTCCTGGCGCCTGGTGGACGAGTCCGGCCGCGAGGTCACGCCGCAGGCGGCCGCCGCCGGCCAGGGCCGCCTGGAACTCGACGTCGTCGTCCCCGTCGGGGCACGGGCGCGGGTGACCCTGCCGGGACGCGAGGGGGAGCCGCCCCTCGAACTGTCCCACGGCCGCCACCACCTGGTGGCCTGAGGTCCTGCCGTCATGCGAACGCACGGCGAGTCGACGTCCCCCGGAGCCCACCCCGCCTCCACGCCGATCGCGGTCCCGCAGGGCGGGCCCGGTCCCGTCGTCGACGCGCCTTGCGGGGCGGTGCGCGGGGTGTGGCGCAGCATTGCATCCGCCCGCGGCGACGGCGCGGCCACCGGCACCGGCGGGCCCGGCCGGGCCGTCACCGACCGGGCGGGGGCCGTCGCCGACCGGGCGGGGGCCGTCGCC
>NZ_LK995461.1:0-5277 GCF_900002405.1 Actinomyces succiniciruminis
ATCCTGGACACTTTGGGCCGCCACGCACGGGAACGAGCGCCGACGGCGGGCCGTGGGCGGACAGGCCGTGGTGAGGCCGGGCGGTCCCGGCGGCCGCGCCTGTCTCGGCCCCCTACTTGGACCGAGTCCCTCCAGTTGGACCGCCTGAGAGTGCGTCCGGGGCGGCTCAAGCGCAGCCCGGCGGTCCGAGTACAGCCAGACGGTCCAAGCAGGCGCGGGTTAGCCGGTTGAACCGCAAACAGCCACACACCCCGGACGCCACCCCAACCCCCGTCTCCACACCCTTAAACGCGAAGAGCCCGTAAGTCCGGTGCGCACACGGGTTCCTTGCGGGGGCGGTCGGCTCATTGGCGGTTCGCCCGGTATGTCGGCACCCACGCGGGTTCCTTACCGACAGTCGTGGGCGTGGCGGAGGTGAGTGTACGGCGTCACTGGCCTGCGCCGTCGTCGTCGGTCCGCAGCTCCCGTAGGCTGGGTAATGGTGTGCGCCGACGACGCGACCCGCACCCCGGCGCGGCCGGGGAGCGTCGTCGTCGGGGCACGAGCGAATCCGAGCAACCCCTTTCGAAAGGCGTATCAGACCTGTGGCTGAATTCATCTACCAGATGATCAAGGCGCGCAAGGCGCACGGTGACAAGGTCATCCTGGATGATGTCACCATGGCTTTCCTCCCGGGAGCCAAGATCGGCATGGTCGGCCCCAACGGCGCCGGCAAGTCCTCGATCCTGAAGATCATGGCCGGCATCGACCAGCCCTCCAACGGCGAGGCCCGGTTGTCGCCGGGCTATAGCGTCGGCATCCTGCTGCAGGAGCCGCCGCTGAACGAGGACAAGACCGTGCTCGGCAACGTCGAGGAGGGCGTGGCCGAGCTCAAGGGCAAGCTCGACCGGTTCAACGAGATCTCCGCCGCCATGGCCGACCCCGACGCCGACTTCGACGCGCTCATGGCGGAGATGGGTACCCTGCAGGACGAGCTCGACGCCGCCAATGCCTGGGACCTGGACTCGCAGCTGGAGCAGGCGATGGACGCCCTGCGCTGCCCGCCGCCGGACGCCGAGGTCAAGAACCTCTCTGGCGGTGAGCGTCGCCGTGTCGCCCTGTGCAAGCTGCTGCTGGAAGCGCCCGACCTGTTGCTGCTGGACGAGCCCACGAACCACCTCGACGCCGAGTCCGTGCTCTGGCTCGAGCAGCACCTGAAGACTTACAAGGGTGCTGTCATCGCCGTCACCCACGACCGGTACTTCCTGGACCACGTGGCCGAGTGGATCGCCGAGGTCGACCGTGGTCACCTCTACCCCTACGAGGGCAACTACTCCACCTACCTGGAGACCAAGGAGAAGCGCCTGGAGATCCAAGGCAAGAAGGACGCCAAGCTCGCCAAGCGTCTGAAGGACGAGCTGGAGTGGGTGCGTTCCTCCGCCCGCGGTCGCCAGGCCAAGTCCAAGGCGCGTCTGGCCCGCTACGAGGAGATGGCCGCGGAGGCCGAGCGCACCCGCAAGCTCGACTTCGAGGAGATTCAGATTCCGCCGGGCCCGCGCCTGGGCAACCAGGTTCTGGAGGCCACCAACCTCAAGAAGGGCTTCGACGGTCGTACGCTGATCGACAACCTGTCCTTCACGCTGCCGCGCAACGGCATCGTCGGCATCGTGGGCCCGAACGGGGTCGGCAAGACCACCCTGTTCAAGACGATTGTGGGCCTGGAGCCGCTCGACGGCGGGGAGCTCAAGATCGGCAAGACGGTCAAGCTGTCCTACGTGGACCAGAACCGCGCCGGCATCGACCCGAAGAAGACCCTGTGGGAGGTCGTCTCCGACGGGCTGGACTACATCCAGGTCGGCCAGGTGGAGATGCCCTCGCGCGCCTACGTGGCCTCCTTCGGCTTCAAGGGCGCCGACCAGCAGAAGCCGGCCGGGGTGCTCTCCGGCGGTGAGCGCAACCGTCTGAACCTCGCGCTCACGCTGAAGCAGGGCGGCAACCTGATCCTGCTGGACGAGCCCACCAACGACCTCGACGTCGAGACGCTGTCCTCACTGGAGAACGCGCTGCTGAACTTCGCGGGCTGTTCGGTGGTCATCACCCACGACCGCTGGTTCCTGGACCGTGTGGCCACCCACATCCTGGCCTGGGAGGGCACCGAGGAGAACCCGGCCTCCTGGTACTGGTTCGAGGGGAACTTCGCCTCCTACGAGGAGAACAAGGTCCAGCGCCTGGGCGTCGAGGCCGCCCGCCCCCACCGCGTCACCTACAGGAAGCTCACGCGCGACTGAGCCGAGTCAAGCCGAGCTTGCTCGGGCTTGCGAGGCGATGGAGTCGCGTTGGTTGCGGGGCGAACACGCGCGACTGAGCCGAGTCAAGCCGAGCTTGCTCGGGCTTGCGAGGCGATGGAGTCGCGTTGTGGGCGGGCGAACATCTGCTCCGCACCCGGCCGCCTGTTGCGACACTTTGTGCCCTGTTACGACGTTTTGCACCCTGGTGTGCGGCGTTTTGCCGCACACCAGGGTGCAAAAGTTCGTAGTAGGCGCTCGCGAGGGAAGAACGGGGGAAGAGGAGGAGGGGAGGGTGACTGAGCCCGTCTCGGCCTCCCCGCACACGTTGGCGTGGACAACCCGATAAAACGGGTGGGGCCCCGGACCGTTGAGATCCGGGGCCCCACCCGTTTTCGCTGCCGGGTCGAAGCTCAGCTAGGCAGGCGGACGAACAGCGTCACTCGCGAGCCCGGGCGCGCTGGAGTGCGACCGCTCCGGCGATCAGCAGCGAGCCTGCGCCGAGTACGAGCACCAGGCTGTTGGCACCGGTGCGGGCCAGCGAGCGCTGGGGCGACGGCGTGGAGGAAGCGGTGACAACCACGCGGACCGCGCTGGGCGTCGTCGAGGCGGTGGCAACCGGGGTCTCCGACTCGCTGGGGGTGGCGGAGGGCGACTCGGAGGGAGTGGCGGACTCGGTCGGCGTGGGCGACTCGCTCGGGGTTGCGGAGGGCGACTCGGAGGGAGTGGGAGACTCACTCGGAGTCGGGACGACCGGCACATTGCCGCTGGCGGAGCCGCCGCCGTTGCGGTGCGTAACGGTTGCCTCCTTATTAAGGGTGACACTCGCCATGGTCACCGAGGCGTCGTCGGTCCAGGGGCCGTCGCCGGAGAAGGTCATGGGGATGCGGACGCGGGCGTACTGACCGACCGGGACCACTACGGTGCCCGAGATCGTCTCATCCGTGCAGCTGGTAACGGTCACATTGGCCGTGGTAGCGCCGGTAGGGTCGCCCCAGACGTCGCGGCCCGTGTAGGTCGAGCCCGAAGCCGAGCAGGTGAAGGACTGGCCGCCCGAAGTCAGCGTGTCGGTCCATTCCACGGCCAAGGAGTCGGCGTCGCCGGCCATCTCCTGGGTCACGACGGGAACCTGGATGGTGATGTAGCCGGTGCGGTTTCCGTCCGCGTCTGCGGCGTTGACGGAGCCCCACTTGTTGATATCGGTGGGCAGGGAGTCGCAGTCACCGACGCACTGGCCGATCGGCACATCAACGGTGGTGGTCTCGCCGTTCGTGTTGAACGTCAGCCTGTGGTTCTCACCGGGAGTGATCTCGTTGGTGAGCCAGGCGTCGATCCAGCCGTTCAGGGTGATGTCCTGGTGAGACTCGACGTACTCGGTAAGCGTGACGACGAGCTTGCCGTCCGCGTAGGTCATCGTGGCGGCGGTGTCACCGTCATCGGTGTTCAGGTCCCAGGTGGAGCCTGAGTCGAAGCGAAGCTCATCGGGAACGTCGATGGTGTAAGTCTGGTTGGCGCAGTGGCCGTCCGCGAGGTCGAGGCTGAACTGCAGCCTCAGATCCTGCCAGGGGTTAACCGGGTTGTCGGCAGAGACCGGTTCGTTGTTTCTCAGGAGCACGATGTCCGGAGTTTCGTTGGTGGCAGTGCACGTGTCTTCGGCGGCGCTTGCCGAGCTGATGAAAGTAGCGGGGACGATCATCACCAGGGCCAATGCCCCGAGAGCAAGTACCGCCAGAAGGGTGGAGGCGGTGCGGGAGCGCATGGGACTCCTTTCTCAGGCCGTTATCGGGAGAGTGTTTTGTATCCAGGACCGTCGCGACGACTGCGCGCTCCCGCCTGACACGTCGGTTGTCACCACGAGAAGGCGGGAGCGCGCAAGTCAACGGCGCTAGGTCTCAATTGTGTAGCATACCTTTGACGGAGGGCTCTTAAGCGCGTTTGCGCGGCATTACGTGTAATAGACTGTTGCGTTTATCACCAACCCGCTAGCAACGGCCTTGCGAGCGATCTCGTGTGATGGTTTTCGTGTATGCGCCCCTTACGGCGACGTCGGCTGTCGGTCCGAGACGGTATCGGGTGAAGATGGCGTCGGCCCGGATCGACGCCAGGCCGAAACTGAGCCGGCTCGGGCAAGCGTCGGGCTGGTCCGAGCCGGTGTTGCGTCGAGACGGCGTCAGGCCGAGGTCTGCGGATCCACGGCCTCCGGAATCGGCCCGCCGTCGTCGCCCTCGGCCACCCGAATCGCCCAGTCGCCGCTCCCATGCGAAGTAGCGGTCGGAGTGCGGATCATGCCCTCCTGCGCGATCGTGGAGACCAGGCGCCCGGCGGAGTCGAACACCTCCGCCCGGGCCATGGAGCGCCCGCCCTGGGAAGTGGGGGAGTCCTGCACGAACAGCATCCAATCCCCCGCGTCGACGTCGCGGTGGAACCACTGGGCGTGATCCAGGGTGGCCAGGCTCATGCCCTCGCTGCGCCAGGACAAGCCTTGACTGCGCAGCGCCGGCTCCAGCATGACCTGGTCGCACATGTAGGTCAGCAGTGCCCGGTGCACCGTCTGGGTGGTGTCGGGTGGAAGCGCCCCGCGCGAGCGCACCCACAGGTGCTGGCGGCCCTCCGTCTGCTTGCCGGGGCGCAGGTAGATGTTGCCCTCCACGTGGCGGATGTCGAAGGCGGTGGTGCGTCCCAGGAACTTGGCCACCGGGTGATCGATGGAGCGGAAGATCTCCAGCGCACTGGTCAACTCCTCCGGCCGCGGCACGTCGGGCGCCTCGAGCTGCACCTCGGTGCCCTCCTGCCGCTCCTGGAAGGAGGAGACCATCGTCAGGATCGGCACCCCGTCCTGGGTCGTGGTGGTGCGGCGCTGGGAGAAGGAGCGGCCATCATGCATCCGCTCCACCTCGAAGCGCAGTGGCTCGCCCGGCTTGCCGCCGCGCATGAAGAAGGCGTGCACGGAGTGCGGCTGCCGGGGGCCGTCGCCGTCGTCAACCATTGTGGCGGCTGCCGCCAACAGGCCCTG
>NZ_LK995461.1:5360-58179 GCF_900002405.1 Actinomyces succiniciruminis
GCAACTACCTGCCCGCCGTAGATGCGCCCGGAGATCTGGGGAAGCGAAGAACCCGTGAACGCCTCCGTCCCGTCCCCCGCGCCGACCACCTCCTCAAGAGCGAGGATCCGTGTGACGGACCCGAGCGGTTCGGTGGTGGCGGGGGGAACGGGATACGGATGCGTCAAAGACCGAGCTCCTCCAGGATGGGCAGTTCGGCGCGCACCGCCTGCCGGGCCTCCTCGGCGGTCGCCGAGCTGGTCGCGATGCCGGCAAGCCGTTGGCACTCGGCCAGATCCACCGACTTCAGCACGGCGTCGACGTCGGGCAAGGCACGGGCGGTCATGGACAGGCTGGCAACGCCCAGGCCCACCAGCACCGTCGCCAGTGCCGGGTCGGCGGCGGCCTCACCGCACACGCCCACCGGGCGCCCGTGCGGGGCGGCGCCGTCGCAGGCCTGCTTGATCAGGCGCAGCACGGCCGGCTGCCAGGCGGTGGAGAGGTCCGCCAGCGAGGACAGCAGCCGGTCGGCGGCCATCACGTACTGGGTCAGGTCGTTGGTGCCGATGGAGCCGAAGTCGGCGTACTCGAACATCTTGTCCGCCATGATCGCCGCCGACGGCACCTCGATCATCATGCCGGCCGTCTGCAGGCCGTAGGAGTGGGCCTTCTCGGTGAAGGCCTTGGCCTCCTCCGCCGTGGAGATCATGGGGGCCATCACCCATACCTTGGCGTTGGTCTCGGCCTCGGCCTTGGCCAGGGCCTCCAGCTGATGGTCCAGCACCTCCGGGTCGCGGCGGGTGGTGCGGTAGGCGCGCACGCCCAGGGCCGGGTTGGCCTCGGTGGCGTCGGTGAGGAAGGGCAGTGGCTTGTCGGCGCCGGCGTCCAGCGTGCGCACCACCACCTTCTTGCCGGGGAAGGCCGCCAGGACCGCCTTGTAAGCCTCGACCTGGTCGTCGACGCTGGGCTCCTCGGACTGGTCCAGGAAGCAGAACTCGGTGCGGAACAGGCCCACGCCCATGGCGTTGGCCTCTGCGGCCGAGCGGGCGGCGGCGCCGTCGCCCACGTTGGCGAGCAACTGCACCTCGTGGCCGTCCTTGGTGGCACCGTCCCCGTTGAATACGCGCACGCGGCTGGCCAGCTCGCGGGCGCGCCGCAGCTGATCCTCACTGGGGTCGACGACGATGGTGCCCTTGGTGCCGTCCACCAGGACGATGTCGCCGTCGGACAGCTGATCGGTGACGGCGGAGCCGGTGCCGACGATCGCGGGGATGCCCAGGGCGCGGGCGAGGATCGCGGTGTGGGAGGTCGGGCCGCCCTCGGAGGTCACGAAGGCGACGACCTTCTCCGGGTCCAGCAGGGCCGTGTCGGCGGGGGCGAGGTCCTCGGCTACGAGCACGAAGGGCTCGGGCAGGCGGGGAATGCCGGGCATGGGGGAGTCGGTCAGCACTGCGACGATGCGGTCGCGCACGTCCTGCACGTCGCGCGTGCGCTCGGCCATGTAGCCGCCGAGCGACTCCAACATGGAGGCGAGCGTCCCCGCCGCTTCCCACACGGCCCGCTCGGGCACCAGGCGGCGCTCGCGGATCATGGCTTGCGCCGAGGAGGTCAGGGTCGGGTCGGCGGCCATCTGTGCGGTGGTCTCCAGCAGGGTGCGGCCGTCGCCCTTGGCCTCGGCGGCGGACAGCTCGAGGCTCTTCTTCACGGTCTGTGCGGCCGCGGCAACGCGGTCACACTCCTTCTCGGTGTCACGGCTCGGATCCAGCGTGGCGATCTCGGGCTCGGAAATGCCGGGGGCCATGCGAGCGACGGGGCCGGCGATGAGCCCAGGGCTCACGCCAATACCGGCTAGAGAGTTGGGGTTTGCGGCGGACGGGGCCATGCGGTTCTCCTCAACGGCGATGGAGATGAGTGTCACGGCTCATTGTGCACCGACTCGGGCGCTTGGGGAACGATTTTGCCATCGGATGAATGACGATTGACAGATAAGCGGGCCCCGCGCCCGTCCCCTGAGTGCCCCGAACTGCGATAAAGTGACGGCGAGCACGAGGAACCCCGAGGAGCACGCATGAGTACTGCAGCTGAGATCGTCGCCGGCCTGGGTGGGCGCGAGAACATTTCCGACCTGGAGCCCTGCATCACCCGTCTGCGGGTGGAGGTGGTTGACCAGGACAAGGTCGACGAGGAGGCTCTGCGCGCCACCGGCGCCTTCGGCGTGGTCCGCTCTGGCCGCGTGGTGCAGGTGGTTGTCGGCCCGACCGCGGACACCCTCGCACAGGAGATCGCCGAACTCGACTGATTCGGTTGGTCGGCCGCCGCTTCCTTCCCGGCGGCCGACCCGCTCGGCCGCCGGAACCCGCCCAACGCCAGCAGTGGGCGGGGGCTGAGAAGGAGCCCGGCTCGCCGTCGTCGGCGTGGGCGACTGGCGTTGGCGCGGATCGTGTGAAACGCTTGCTGCAAGAGATGTTCCCGCCTGCCGGGCCGACCGCGCGGTCGCATCGGTGCAGCCGGCGGACCATCCCTTGAAACCACCTTCCCGCGCCCCATGCAACCGGGGACGCCCTCGCGCGCACGCGCGACCGAGCACGAGGCAACCGCCATGACCGACTCCAACGCCGCATCCGACATCCCCGACGAGCGCCTGAAGCAGCTTGCCGAGGCCCACGGGGTCTCCACCGAGTACTGGGACTATCACGGCAACCTCGCCGCACCCTCCCGCACCACCCTGGTCGCCGTCCTGGCTGCCCTGGGCGTCAAGGCGGGCGACCCGCAGGAGGTCGAGGAGTCCCTGCGTGAGGTTGATATCGCCCCCTGGCGGCGCACCCTTCCCCCCACTGTGGTGGTGCGGGTCGGCACGCAGTCGACCATCCCCGTGCACCTGCCCGACGGCGCTCACGTCCGGGTGCACATCAAGCTGGAGGAGGGCGACACCCTGCAGCTGCTGCAGGCCGACGACTGGACCGCTCCCCGCGAGGTCGATGGTGTGCTCACCGGCCAGGCCTCCTTCGTCATCCCCGACGATCTGCCGCTGGGTTGGCACACGATCATCGCCGACGTCGACGCCGGCCCGGACGGCGGCAGCTCCTCGGCGAGTGCCGCGTTGGCCGTCACCCCCGACCACCTCGACCTGCCCTCCTCCTTGGGAGGCCGCGGCTGGGGCGTCATGGCCCAGCTGTACTCCATACGCTCCCACGGCTCCTGGGGCATCGGCGACGCCGATGATCTCACCGAGCTGGTCGGCTTCCTGGGTGACGAGGGCGCCGACTTCCTGCTCATCAACCCGATGCACGCCGCCGAGCCCGTCGGCGAGATGACGCCCTCGCCCTATCTGCCGGTCACCCGCCGCTTCGTCAACCCCATCTACATCCGGCCCGAGAACATCCTGGAGGTCTCGCGCCTGTCCGGGCCGCGCCGCTCCTTGGTGCAGTGGGCGCATGAGGAGGTGGCCGAGGCCAACCTCAGCGCCGACGCCATCGACCGCGACACCGCCTGGAAGGCCAAGCGTGAGGCCCTGGAGGTCATCTTCGCCGCCGGCCGCTCCCGCTCCCGTCAGCGCGACTTCGAGCGCTTCCGCGACGCCCAGGGCGTGGGGCTGGAGCGCTTCGCCCTGTGGTGCGCGCTGATGGAGAAGTACGGCAGCTTCGCGGACTGGCCCGACAACCTCAAGGACGCCTCCAGCGCCTTCGTCGCGAACGAGGCCCGCACGCTGGCGGACCGCATCGACTTCTACGCCTGGCTGCAGTGGATCGTCGATGAGCAGCTGGGCCGGGCCCAGGCCCAGGCCAAGGCCTCCGGCATGAGCCTGGGACTGATGGACGACCTTGCTGTCGGCGTGCACCCGCAGGGTGCGGACGTGTGGGCCGAGCCGGACGCCTTCGCTTCCGGCGTCGGGGTTGGCGCCCCGCCGGACATGTACAACCAGCTGGGCCAGAACTGGTCCCAGCCGCCGTGGGACCCGAACCGGTTGGCGGAGACCGCCTATGCCCCGCTGCGGGAGATGGTCGGCACGGTGCTGCGGCACGCGGGGGCACTGCGCATCGACCACGTGATCGGCCTGTTCCGCCTGTGGTGGATTCCCGACGGCCTGCGCGCCGATCAGGGCGCCTACGTGCGCTATGACCACGAGGCGATGATCGGCGTCGTCCTGTTGGAGGCGCACCGTGCCGGCGCCGTCATCATTGGCGAGGACCTGGGCACCGTGGAGCCGTGGGCCCGCGAGTACCTGGCCAGCCGCGGCGTGCTGGGTACCTCCGTGCTCTGGTTCGAGAAGGACGAGGACGACTGGCCGCTGGAGCCGGGCGCCTATCGGCACCTGGCCCTGTCCACCGTGAACACCCACGACCTGCCGCCCACCGCCGGCTATCTGGCCGACGAGCACGTGACGCTGCGCGAGCGGCTCGGGCTGCTCACCGAGTCCGTCGAGCAGGTGCGCACCGAGGCCCGCATCGAGCGTGAGCGCATGCTGACGCGCCTGCGCGAGCACAACCTGCTGGGGGACAATCCCTCCGAACGTGAGACCGTGGAGGCGCTGTACCGCTATGTGGTGCGCACCCCCTCGGCGCTGGTCGGCGTGTCACTGGTAGACGGTGTCGGCGAGCGCCGCGCCCAGAACCAGCCCGGCACCGACAAGGAGTACCCGAACTGGAAGATGCCGCTGGCGGACGGGTCGGGTGAAGTGGTGCTGATGGAGGACTTGCCGGAAAACGTGCGCCTGGCCAGCCTGCTGGGGGCCGTGCGCGACGAGTTCAACCACTGACGCATTGAGGTCGGCCGACGCTAACGCCGAGACCGGTCGATATGGCGGCGGTTTCGGCTGGCAACCGGCGGCGGTCGCGCGGCCGTGGCCCCTCAGGCCCAGGTGAACAGGGGCATGCCGGCCTCCACGTGTCCGCCCGCGGCACCGGTGGTGACCTGCGCGCCCTCGGCCTGGAGGGCGATGACCGGCACGATCGGGTTGCGGCCACCGGCCTCGACGGCGGCCGGGCACCAGGTGACCACGGGGTCGCCGACGGCGACGGCGTCGCCCTCGGCGACGTGCAGCGTGAAGCCGGCGCCTTCGAGCTGAACCGTGTCCAGCCCCAGGTGCACCAGGACACTGCGTCCCGCAGTGCCGGTCACGATGAAGGCGTGGGGGTGAATCTTGGCGACCGTCCCGGCGACGGGGGCGAGTGCGCTGACCTCGCCTCCGCCCGCGCGGTCGGGGTCGATCGCCACTCCGGGACCGAGCATGCCGGTGGCGAAGACCGGGTCGGGAACATCGCCGACGGCGATCACGCGCCCGGCCAGGGGCGAGCGGACGACGGCGCTCTCCGCGTCCTCGGCGCCTGCGGCGAAGGTGCCTGCCGCATCGCCGTCCGATCCGGTCGGGATACCAACGCCGCTCGAAGCCTGAAACATGTGTGTCCTCCTTGGTTTGCCGCATGTCGGCCGTGACGGTGCGGGCCGGTCGACGGCGTGCATGGCGCCGGCGCCCAGTCGCCTGGAAGTGACCGGCGCTCCCGGCCATGGTAGCGGCAGGGCCACACGCCCCGTCCTTGACAATCAGTGGCGCTGGGCTTGCACTGGAAGCGCCGGTCCGAACGTGTTCAAGGATGAGCCTCCAGGCCGGCGATCACACGAGGTGTCCAATTGGTGCGGCACCGGTGCCGCACCCTCACATAACTGGAGGGATTGATCGTGTCTGACAAGAAGAACTCGGGTGAAGCCCTCATAGTCGCTCAGCGCCTGGGGCGTTCGCTCATGCTGCCCATCGCCACGCTTCCCGCCGCCGGCTTGCTGCTCCGGCTCGGCCAGGCGGACATGCTCGGCGCCGACGGGCTGGCCGCGCACGTGGCCTGGATGCAGCCCGTGGCAGATGTGCTGGCTGCCGCCGGCAACGCCGTCTTCGACAATCTGGCCCTGATTTTCGCGGTCGGCGTGGCCATCGGCTTCGCGAGGAAGTCGGATGGCTCCACCGCCATTGCGGGCCTGTTCGGCTACCTGGTGCTCCAGGGCGTGTTCGGCGCACTGGCACCCTACTGGGGCGCGGGCGGCGAGACGCCGGCGGAGAACACCATTAACTACGGCGTGCTCGGCGGCATCGTCATCGGCATCGTGGCGGCCAGGCTGTGGCAGCGGTACTACCGCATCAAACTGCCCGACTGGCTTGCCTTCTTCGGCGGTCGCCGCTTCGTCCCGATCATCACCTCGGTGGCCGCGATCGGCGTCGCCCTGGTCATGGGCGCCCTGTATCCCGCCTTCAACTGGCTCATCAACGAGCAACTGGGCGGCTGGCTGATGACGGCCGGAACGGAGGGAGGCGTTGCCGCAGCCCTGGCGGCCTTCGTGTTCGGCACCGTCAACCGGCTGCTCATCCCCTTCGGCCTGCACCACCTGCTCAACTCCATCCCATGGTTCCAGCTGGGGAGCTGCACCAATGCGGCGGGCGAGACCCTCCACGGCGACCTGACCTGCTTCTTCTCCGGCGTAGACGGCACAAACGCCTGGACCGGCTCCTTCATGACCGGATTCTTCCCGATCATGATGTTCGCCCTGCCCGGCGCGGCCCTGGCGATTTGGCGCAGCGCCCTGCCCGCCAAGCGGAAGGCCACCGGTGCACTGATGATCTCCGTGGCCCTGACCGCCTTTGTCACCGGCATCACCGAGCCGCTGGAGTACGCCTTCGCCTATGTCGCCTTCCCGCTGTACGCGGTCCACGCTGTGCTCACCGGCACCTGCCTGGCGGTGGTCAACGCCCTCGGGATCAAGGACGGCTTCGCGTTCTCGGCGGGCGGCATCGACTACCTGCTCAACTTCGGCAAGTCCGCCGAGCTGTCCGGCGGAGTATTCCAGGGCCCGATCCTCCTGATCCTCGTGGGCCTGGTTTATTTCACCATCTACTACTTCCTGTTCCGCTTCCTGATTGCCCGGTTCGGCTTCAAGACCCCCGGCCGCGAGGCGGACGACGCCGACGCCTTTGCGGCCGCCCAGGACGCCGCGGCGAAGAACTCCGGTAAGTCCGCGGCCCGTTGACCGGTGCGCGTTGCAGCCCACGTGTTCCGGGAAATCCGCTCCCCAGAGCCGTAGAGGGGCCGAGGGCGTGGAACCCGAGTCTCCGGATTCCACGCCCTCGGCGGCACGCGCGATTGGGCCGGTGAGTATCAGTCCTCGGCGGGGCGGGCGCAGGCCTGCACGCTCATCACGCGGCGCGTGTCGTCCAGGTTCTCGCTGACGATGCGGCGGAAGGCCGCGGGCGCATCCGCGTGGGCGGCCAGCCAGCTCTCCAGCGCCGCGGCCGGGGCGACGTCGGGCAGTCCCACCGTGGCGGACGACCACAGGCGCTCCAGCAGGTTCTCGGCCATGTGGAAGGTGCGAGAGTTCCAGATGCCGTCGGCCTCCTTGACGTACTCGGAGACGTAGGGGGCCAGCAGCTCGGGGTTGCGCTCCACCATGTTGAAGCCGGCGAGCATCTTCACCTGCGTCTCATTGGGCAGGCCGGCGTTGTCCACCAGCTCGCGCCAGGCGGCGGCCTTCGCCTCCGCGGTGGGGACGGCGGCGCGTGCCTGGGCGGCGCGCTCGCGGCCCGTGGTGGTGCGGTCGCGCGCCTCCTCGGCGGCGATCTCCGCCTCGCCACACCGGCCGGCGGCGACCAGCCCCACCAGCAGCTCCCAGCGCAGGTCCTGATCCACAACCAGGCCCGGCAGGGTGGCGGATCCGTCCAGCCAGGCGGCGACGACGTCGAGCTGGGGGGCGGTGACGGCGTGGGCGGCGACGGCGCGCACCAGCTGCAGCTGGGTGTCGCTGCCAGCCTCGGCCGCACGCGCCAGGTCCAGCAGCGTATCGGTAGTCGATGCGGCCGCATCCCGACGCGTGGCCGGGGGCAGATAGGCCGACAGGCAGGTCGCCACCCGCGCCAGCAGCCCCTGCACCACGCTCGAATGCGTCTCGGTGCGCAGCGCGCGCAGTGCGGCAGCCAGGAAGTCGGTGGCCGGCAGCTCGCCGTCGCGCACCATGTCCCAGGCGCTGGCCACCAGCACCGAACGCGGCAGTGAGGCGGTGAAGGCGTCCACGTGCGCCAACCCGGTGGCGAGCGAGGCGGCGTCCAGGCGCACCTTGGCGTAGGTGAGATCGTCGTCGTTCAGCAGCAGGACGTCGGGGCGGACGGTGCCGACCAGCTCGGGCACCTCGGTGCGCGCGCCGGCGACGTCGAGCTCAATGCGGCCGGTGCGCTCAAGGGTGGCCGGGGTCTGGGCGCCGAGCGTGTAGGCGCCCAGCACCGCCCGGTGGGGGCGCAGCGACGCGGGGGAGGCCGCCGGGATCTCCTGCACGATCGCCGCGGAGGTGATCACGCCGTCGGCGTTCGTGTTCAGCTCCAGGCGCAGCGTGGTCACGCCCGCCTCCTGCAGCCACACGCGGGTCCAGGCGGACAGGTCGCGGCCGGAGACCTGCTCCAGTTCACCGAGCAGGTCGGCCAGGGTGGCGTTGGCGTAGGCGTGGGCGGCCAGGTAGTTCTTGATGCCGGCGAAGAAGGACTCGCGTCCCACATAGGCCACCAGCGCGGACAGCACGGAGGCGCCCTTGGCGTAGGTGATGCCGTCGAAGTTGACCTCCACATCGTGCAGGTCGTTGATGTCCGCGGCGATCGGGTGGGTGGAGGAGAGCTGGTCCTGGTTGTAGGCCCAGTTCTTCTCCAGTACCTGGAAGGTGGTCCAGGCATCGGTCCAGCGGGTGGTCTCGGCAACGGCGAGCGTGGAGCAGTACTCGGCGAAGGACTCGTTCAGCCACAGGTCGTCCCACCACTTCATGGTGACCAGGTCCCCGAACCACATGTGTGCCAGCTCGTGGAGGATGGTCTCGGCGCGGCGCTCGACGCGTGCCTGCACGGGGCGGGAACGGAAGATGTAGTCGTCGCGGTGGGTGACGATGCCGGCGTTCTCCATGGCGCCGGCGTTGAACTCGGGCACGAAGGCCTGGTCGTACTTGGTGAAGGCGTACGGGGTTCCGAACAGCTCCTCGTAGTAGGCGAAGCCGTTCTTGGTGATCGACAGGATCTCCTCGGAGTCCATGAACTCCGCCAGGCTCTTGCGGCAGTACACGCCCAGGGGGACGGTGCGGCCATCGGCGGCCGTGTAGACGTCGGTGGCCCCCACATAGGGGCCGGCCACGATCGCCGTGATGTAGGAGCTGATGCGCTCGCAGGGCTCGAAGGCGAAGGTGTGCGTGCCTGCGGCGGCCGGCGTGGGCGCGGGGGTGGGGGAGTTGGACAGCACCGTCCAGTTCTCGGGCACGGTGACGGTGAAGCGGAAGGTGGCCTTCAGGTCGGGCTGCTCGAACACGGTGTACATGCGACGGGCGTCGGGCACCTCGAACTGCGTGTACAGGTAGGTCTCGCCGTCGGCCGGGTCGGTGAAGCGGTGCAGGCCCTCGCCGGTGTGCATGTAGGCGCAGTCGGCAACCACGGTCAGTTCATTGTCCGCGCGCAGGTCCGCCAGCGCGATGCGGGAGTCGGCGAACACCCGCTCCGGGTCCAGGGCGGTGCCGTTGAGCGTCACCGCGTGGACGGTCGGGGCGATCAGGTCGATGAAGGTGGAGGCTCCCGGGGTGGCGGTGAAGCGGACCGTCGTAGTGGAGCGGAAGGTGGCGTTGGCGGGATCCGCGGCGCCGGACAGATCCAGGACGACGTCGTAGCTGTCGGTGGAGACGATGGCGGCGCGTGCCGCCGCCTCCTCGCGGGTGAGGTTCTGACCGGGCACAAAAGCTCCTTATATCCAGATGGGCGATGAGACGGCCGGTCGCCCGCAGGGGCGACCGGTGCGGCGGCCAGTGTCTCACCGCAGCGGTGGCACAGGAAACTTAGCGGGACGGCCGACGGCGGCGATGTCAGACTTGGCTGCTCCAACCCTGGCGTGTGGGCTGCGGAGCTCCGTGAGTGGGGTGCTGCGTAGCGGGCAGGTGTTGGTCATCGCGACCGTCGCACACGCGCGGAAGTGCGACTAAGGTCCTAAAGGCATGCCAGATAATGATCGATTCGTTCGAAAAATCGATCGATCGAGTCGATCTGGGTTGACGTGAGTGCCTGCGTCGCACGATCATTGATCTCGCAAGAACGATCGGAACGATCGTATTGAAGTCGAAGATGATCGCATCGATCATCACTTAGATACGAGGAGGTATCCATGACGACTTCAACTGGAGTACCGGTACGCCGGTCTGGCAAGACCAACTGGCGGTGGGTGGTCGCCGTCGTCTGTGCTATCGGGCTCGCCATCAACTACATCGATCGCTCTGCGATCTCGGTGTCGCTGCCCTATATGACCAAGGACTTCCACATCACGCCCGGTGAACAGGGCCTGATCCTGTCCGCCTTCTCCTGGTCGTACGCGATCATGCAGATCCCCGCGGGCTCACTGATCGACAAGTTCGGCGAGCGCGTCATGTTCGGCGCGTCGGTGTTCGTGTGGTCGGTGTGCACCGGTGCCACCTTCCTGGTCAGTAGCTTCGCCATGCTGTTCGGGCTGAGACTCGGCCTCGGTATCGGTGAGTCGGGTGCCTACCCGGCATCTGCAAAGACCGTCTCCCGTTGGTTCCCCCAGCGGGAGCGTGCTCGCGCCACCTCCGTCTATGACTCAGGCGCGCGTATCGGCTCGGCCATCGCGACTCCTGTGATCGCCGGGATCATCGGCCTGTGGGGCTGGCGGTGGGTCTTCTTGATCGCAGGCGTGCTCGGGATCCTGTGGTCGCTCGGCTGGTGGGCGCTCTATCGCCGCCCGGAGCTTGTCGGCTCAATCGGTGAGGAGGAGATGGCGATCATCAACGAGGGGCGCGATGAGGAGGAGCGCGAAGCGGCTGCGGCCGGTACCGAGAAGGCCGTCCCGGTACTCATCCTGCTGCGCAAGCGCGCCGTGTGGGCCATGATGATCGGCTTCTTCTGCGTGAACTTCGCGGTGACCTTCTTCCTCACCTGGTTCCCCACCTACCTTGTGGACGAGCGTGGCTTCGACCTGCTCAAGCTTGGAGCCTTCGGCGCGATTCCCCCGATCTGCTCCATCATCGGCTCTTGGAGCGGTGGTCTGATCAACGACGCATTGCTCAAGCGCGGCTGGGGTGTCACCAGGGTCCGCAAGACCTGCCTGGTCGTCGGCATGCTGCTGTGTGCCGTGATCGGTGGAGCGGCCTTCGTCCCCACAGCGGGACTGGCGCTTGCGCTCATGTCCGTGTCCTACTTCGGTTCGGCCTTCACCATCGTGACCATCTGGTGCCTACCGGCTGACTTCGTCCCCGCCTCCACCGTCGGAGTGCTGGGCGGCACTCAGAACTTCTTCTCCAACATCGGCTCCGCGCTCAACCCGATCGTCATCGGCTTCCTGTATGGGGCTACCGGAGCCTTCGGCCTGCCGCTGCTGTTGTCCGGGGCGGTATCCGTCCTCGGCGCCCTGGTCTTCGCCTTCATGCTTCCCAAGGTCGAACAGATCGACTTCTCCAGGGACTTGGTCACCGTGTAAGCGCAGCAACAGACGAGTACCGGAGGCAGAAGGGCCTCGGCCCCGCAGTTGAGAGATGCGCTCCACGTGAGTCCATTGCGGCACACGACACGAACGAACGACAACGACGAAGGGAGGTGGAACGATGCGCCTAGAGACCGTCTTAAACGACCAGGGAGACACCATGGCTATCACCGTTCGCTCGAATGCGACTGCCGAGCCCCGCACCAAGGGGGATCGGCGGCGAGCCCGGCTCGTTGAAATGCTCGGCGAGGGCACGGACAAGCGCGCGTCGGTGAACGAGCTCGCCGAGGCGCTGGACGTCTCCGTAGTCACGATCCGTCGGGACTTGGCCCTACTGGAGAAGGAGGAGGTCATTTCCCGTACCTATGGGGGCGCCTCGCTGGCCCCGGGGCGGCGCGAAATGACCATGGCGCAGCGGGAGGTCTCCAACGTCGTCGAGAAGGAGGCGATCGCTCAAGTCGCGGTGTCTCTGCTGCACGACGGCGACCTGGTGATCCTCGACGCCGGCTCCACCGCGGAACGCATTGCCGCCGCCATCGACAACCGCTTTGAACTCACCGTGGTCACCAACGGGCTGCGCTGCATCAACCGGTTGGTGGGGCAGGAGCGCGTCCGCGTGCTGGTCCTGGGCGGCAATCTGCGCGGCTTCAACGAGACGATCTGCGGCGGTGACGCCGAGATGACACTCTCCCATATTTACGGGAACATCGCCTTCGTCGGCGCCGAAGCCGTTAACACCGAACGCGGTATCGCGTCTCGCACCTACGACCAGTCACGGCTGAAGTCGATGATGCTCCGGCAGGCCGCCCAGGTCTATGTCATCGCCGACTCCTCCAAGCTCGACGACACGAACGATTATCCCTACTGGTCTCCACTTCCCCATGAATGGGGACTCATCACCGACGCCAACGCCTCCTCGGAGCAGATCGATGCCCTTGAAGAGTGCGGCGCCACCACCATTCTGCTCGCCGGCGAGCAGATCCCCAAAGACTCACGTAATCCTAAGGAACAACCATGACTGTCAACACGACCGTCGACCTGAACACCGCCATGAGGAAGGCGGTACTGCACGCCCCCAACGACATGCGAATCGAGCAGGTGCCGATCCCCGAACTTGCGCCGGGGGACGTCCTGCTCAAGGTCACCGGGGCCCTTCTGTGTGGCACGGATGTGCGCATCTACACCGGCCGAAAGACCCGCAACGTGACTCTGCCCTCCACACTCGGGCACGAGTTCGCCGGGGAAGTGGTGGCCGTGAATGGCGAGCTGCCCGACGGCGTGTCCATGGGTGACCAGGTCTGTGTCTACCCGCTCGTCCCGTGCGGGACCTGCTCGGCCTGCTCCAAGGGGCACCCCAACATTTGCCGCAACCGCGTCGCCTTCGGCTACCAGCTCGACGGCGGGCTGTCCCAGTATGTGCGGGTCCCCGCCCAGGCGCGCGAGAACCTCATCCCGATCAACAACGTCTCCCCCAGGGAGGCTGCCATCGTCGAGCCCGTCTCGTGCGCCTTGAACGGCCAGAACCTGGCCAAGGTGGCCGGGGCCGACACGGTGCTGGTGGCCGGAGCGGGGCCGCTCGGCCTGATCCACATCCGCCTGGCCAAGGCGCAGGGCGTGCGCCAGGTCATCTCCGTCGAGCCCAACCAGGCCCGCCACGACATCGCCCACGCCTCCGGGGCGGACCTGGTGCTCGCGCCGTCGGACGACATCGCCGACCGCATCCGGGACTTCGCCCCCGACGGCATCGACGTGGTGATCATGGCCATCGGCCGTCCCGAGGCCATGACCCCCTACCTCGGAGTACTGGCTCCGGGAGCTCGCATCTCGGTGTTCGCCGGCTTCAACTCCGAGGCCAAGCTCGAGTTCGTCGCCAACGACATCCACTACAACGAGTACGAGATCGTGGGCGCATCCTCCTGCCGTCTGGAGAACTTCCAGCAGGTCGCCCCAATGATCAATGACGGTCGGCTGAAGGTGGCCGATCTGATCGGCACTCAGCTGCCGCTCGATCGGGCCACGGAGGCCATCGATCTGGCCGCCTCCGGTGCCGACATGCGCGTCGGCGTCGACGTCTGGGCCTAACGCCCGGCGACGCTTCTCAACCACCCCTCCGACTCGCGTTCACGACGCGAGTCCCGGCCAACGCACCCTTTTTCGACTCACTGACTCAACTTCACCCAAGTGACCCGGCGCAGGGCCAGGCCACATGACAACAAGGAGAAAACCATGTCCGTCTACTCCATCAACCCCGTCGGCACCACTCCCGCCCTGGGGCGCCAGCTGCGTATGCGCCGTCTGCTCGGCACGGACGGCCGGATGATGTCGGTGGCCCTGGACCAGGCGGTCCCGCGCGGCGTTGCACCCCGCCTGGCCGATATCAGGAACACCTTCAACCGGATCATCGAGGGCGGCCCCGACGCCTTCACCGTCTTCAAGGGGATCGCCGGCCACCTGCTGTGGAACACCGACATCACCGTCCCGCTGATCATCAAGGGATCGACCTTCTGCGTCGACTTCCACCCCACCTACGACGCCACCGTCGCGTCTGTTCACGATGCCATCCGCCTGGGCGCTGACGCCCTGGCCATCGGCATCTCCGCGGGCTCGGAGAACCAGGTCGCCATGCTGGAGATGATGTCCGCCACCACTGAGGAGGCTCACAAGTGGGGCATGCCGGTCATCTGCCACGCCTACCCCTCCGGGGAGCTGTGGGGAGACCGCAAGGGCTCCACCGAGTCCGTGGTCTACGCGGCCCGGGCCGCCGCCGAATGCGGCACCGACATCGTCAAGACCTGGTACACCGGCTCCGCCGCGGAGTTCAAGCAGGTCGTCGACGCCGTCCCCACACCCGTGGTCGCCGCCGGTGGCGCCCCCGCCCCCAAGCCCATCAACGTCCTCGAGCAGGCCGCCGCGGTGATGGAGGCCGGCGGCGTGGGCATGACCTGCGGGCGCAACATCTGGCAGGCCGAGGACCCCGCCAAGATGGTCCGGGCCCTGCGCGCGGTGGTGCACGACGGCGTCGCCCCGTCCGAGGCCGTCAAGCTGCTGGACTGACGGCGGTCGACGTCAGCCAAGACGATAGGAAGACGGAGGTTCAATGATGAGCACATTCGTCGGAATCGATTTGGGGACCTCGGCCACCAAGGCCGTCGTCGTCGACGCCGGCGGGGAGGTGATCGCGCGCGCCCGCTGCGCCCACCCGCGCTCCCGCTCCGTGCAGGGCCGCGTTGACCCCCGGGCCTGGGAGGAGTCCATCCGCGGCGCGCTGGCCGATCTGGGGACGGCCCTTGCCGGCGCCGCCGGCGTCGGTATCGACGTCCACTGCCCGGTCGCCGTTCCGTTGGATGCCGCCGGCAAGGCCTGCGGGCTGGGGGTGGTGTGGGACAACAACATCCTGCGCTACTACTTCAACCAGTATTCGGATCAGCGCTCGCCGCAGGCGTTGGCGGCTACCGGGAACCACCCCTCGCAGTCGACCTTCATGGCGTTGGCATACCCCTATCTGCGCAACCATGACACCGACGCCTTCGCGGGCATGGCCGCCTTCGGGATGGCCGGCACCTGGCTCGGCGCGCTGCTCACCGGGGAGACCGCTCTGGACCCCACGCAGGCCTCCTACTCCGGCATCTTCAACACGCTGGACCCGGCCCAGGGGTGGATCCAGGAGACGGTCGACCTGCTGGAGGTCGATCCGGGCACGCTGCCGCCGGTCAAGCACGCGGTGGAGATCCTCGGCACGGTCACCCCGGCGGCGGCCTCCGACTTCGGCCTGCCCACCGGCATCCCCGTGTCGGTCGGCTCGGCGGACACCCCGGCTGCCTCCTATGCCCTGGGGACCAGGCCCGGCACCAAGCCCTTCTTCATCATGGGCACCACTCACGTGATCAACTCCTGCCTGGCCGCTCCGGACACCCGCGCCACCGCCCTGCAGCGCTGCGGCAACCGGCCGGGCGAATGGCTGATCAACGGGGTTACCAACGGTGGGGACGCCCTGGCCACCGGTGCGCTGGTGGCCGGCTTCGGCGAGGCCGACGGCGGCGTGGCCGGCATGATCCGCACCGCCTACGACATCTCCCGCGAGGACGCGGTCACCGCCCCGTTCTTCATTCCGCATGTCATGCGGGAACGGGGGCCGCTGTGGTTCGAGGCGCCCTGTGCCCGGCTGGTGGACATCACCCGCGAGACCAGCCGCGCACAGGTGGCCCGGGGCATCGTCGACGGCGTGCTGTTGGTGGATCGCATGGTGCTCGGATCCTGCGTGCCCAAGGGCTCGGGCTCCATCTACGTCACCGGGGCCTTCGGGGCGGACGAGGCCTTCCCTCAGATGCTCGCCGACATCCTGGATGCCGAACTGGACCTGGTGGACGAGTCCTACCTGCCGGCCATCGGCGCGGCGGGCATGTGCGGTGCGACGGTCGCCGACGCGGTGCTTCCGGAGGTCGTCTCCCGGCGAGTGAGTCCCCGGCCGGACTGGGTGGCCATCAACGACGACCGCTGGGAGGCCTTCCGCGCCTCCTGGACCGACGCGACCGGACGCGAACCCCTGCCGGAGATCTGACCACTCCGACCACTCAACTCCATTTGTCATTCCCTCACGAAAGGCAGTTCCATGACCACTTCGACAAATAGTGTGGAGGCTGTGAAGCCGACCAAGTCCGTGTACGTCGCCCGGCTACTGACCGACGCCGTCACTCGCGAGCTCAACTCCCACGCCGGGCTCAGCTTCGACATCGGCCAGGAGGCGCCGCCCGCCCGGGCGGAGCTCCTGGAACGGGTGGCCGGGAAGGACGCCGCCATTGTCACGCTCACCGAGCGCATCGACGAGGAGTTCTTCACCGCCGCCGGACCGAGCCTGAAGGTGGTGGCCAACGTGGCCGTCGGCTTCGACAACATCGACCTGGACGCCGCCGCCCGTCACGGGGTCACGGTCACCAACACGCCCGGCGTCCTGGACGGCGCCACCGCCGATCACACCTTCGCCCTCATCCTGGCGCTCGGTCGGCGCATCGTCGAGGCCGACCGGTTCATCCGCGAGGGCAATGACTGGGTGTGGGGGCCGCGCATGTTCGTCGGCCTGGACATCTCCGCCGGCGCGACCCTGGGCATCATCGGCCTGGGCCGCATCGGCCGCGCGGTGGCCCGGCGTGCGCGTGCCTTCGACATGCGCGTCATCGCCACCGATGCCACCCGACCTCTGGGCAGCAGCGTCGACGGCGTAGAGATCGTCAGTCAGGAGGAGTTGCTGGCCACCGCCGACGTGGTCACCCTGCACGTGCCGCTGCTGCCCTCAACCCGACACCTGATCAACGCCGAGACGCTTGCCCTGATGAAGCCGGGCGCCTACCTGGTCAACTGTGCCCGCGGCGGCATCGTCGACGAGCAGGCGCTGATCGAGGCGATCGACTCCGGACACCTGCGCGGCGCCGCCATCGACACCTTCGAGGGCGAGCCGCGCGTCAACCCCGAACTGATCGCCCGGCCACAGGTCGTGCTCACCCCGCACACCGCCAGTGCCGGTGAGGCGACCCGCGACCGCATGTGCCGCCTCGCCGTCGACAATGTCCTCGCCGTGCTGGACGGGCGTGAGCCGCTCACCCCGGTCAAAGCGTCGTGACCGGGCGGCGGGCACCGCGTACACGAGACCGAAAGGGCAGCCCAATGAAACTGGTTCTGGCACCCGACTCCTTCAAGGAGAACATGACGGCACGCGAGGCCGCACAGGCGATGCGTCGCGGCGTCCTCGACGTGTATCCCGACGCCGAGACGGTCATGGTGCCGATGTCCGACGGCGGGGAGGGCTTCGTGGACGCGGTCACCGCCGCCTGGGGCGCCGAGCTCGTGGAGGTGTCCACCGTCGACGCCCTGGGCCGGCCCATCCGCGCCACCTACGGGCTCGACGGCGATCGCGCCGTCATGGACGTGGCCAGCTGCGCCGGCCTGGAGCTCATCGCCCCCGCCGACCGCGACGTCCTGCATTCCAACACCGCCGGTCTGGGAGTACTCATCAGGGACGCCGTGGGCCGCGGGGCGCGACGCATCATCCTGGGCATCGGCGGCTCGGCCACCAACGACGCCGGCCTGGGCATGCTCACCGCCCTCGGAGCTGGGCTGCGGGACGAACACGGAGCGCAGATCGCTCCCTACCCGGGGCGGTTTGCGCGGATCGTCGAGATCGACACCTCCGGGCTCGTCCCGCAGCTTGCCGAGACCCGCTTCCAGGTCGCCTGCGACGTGACCAACCCACTCACCGGCCCTACCGGCGCCACCGCCGTGTTCGGACCGCAGAAGGGCGTCACCTCCGAGATGGTGCCGGTTCTGGACCGTGCCCTGGCCCACGTCGCCCGGGTATCCGGCCACGGGCCGGAGGCGGACACGCCCGGGGCGGGAGCCGCAGGCGGGCTCGGCTTCGCCCTGCGGGTCTTCCTCGGCGCGGAGCTCGAGCCCGGAGTTGAGCTGGTGGCCCAGGCGGTCGGCCTCGCCGACGCCGTCGTCGGGGCGGACCTGGTGCTGACGGGGGAGGGGTCCGTGGACGCCCAGACCCTGGCGGGCAAGACGCCCGCCGGGGTCGCCCGCCTCGCCGCAGGGGCGGGCGTGCCCTGCGTCGTCTTCGCCGGGCGCATCAAGGCCGGGGCCGAAAACCTGCTCGAACACGGGGTGCGCGACTTGGTGAAGGTCGGTTCCCCCGACGAGCCCCTGGAACAGGCGTTGCGCCACGGCCCGGACAACCTGCGTCGCGCCGTCGGCGACTACCTGCGGCGTTGACCCCAGTAGTAGGTGCGGGGACAGCGACCCGTCGTCGATTTACGACCCTGGGGTCCGTTTCACGACCACCCCGGGGTCGTAAATCAGCCCCGGGGGTCGTAAAGCGGCGGTGCGTAACTTCTAGTGATCGCGGCGAGTTAGTCGGCGGGAGTGCATGCCCCCGGCGTGTATCCGTATTCCGCCAGGGTCGCATAGGTCTCGTCGGTCGGGGGCGCGGTGAAGCCGTCCCCGACCGGCCCCGCGGGGACGGTCACCAGGTTAACTCCGCCGTCCGCATCCGTCATCGCGCCGTTGCGCACGGCACGAGCCAGACGCGCCAGGTCGAGCAGCCCGGTGCCGGCATCGGTTCCGAGGTCTCCGGTCAGCGTCCAGGCGAGTGACTGCATCGCCAGGGGATTGCGGGCCCGCTCCAATATCCCTGCCAGTACGGCGTGCATGACAACGCCGGTGAAGCGGCTGCGCCGCTCGGCTCCCTCCTGTTCCGACAGCGTCACCCACCGCCCGTCGCGCAGGACCTCTGGGTGGCGCGAGCGCACCAGTGCCAGGGCATCCACGCCGCTGAGATGCTGCATGCCCGCGGCGTCGATCTGGAGCCCGGAGTAGGCGTCGCGTACCGGCTCGTCGATCTCGACGTCGATCCCGCCCAGGGCGTCGACGATGTCCGCGAACTGGGCCATATCGACCGTGACTACGTGGTCGGCGCCCACACCATAGGCGGAGCATAGGGAATCGACCGTGTACTGCGGTCCCTGCAGGAAGGACGTGGCCAGGCGCTCGTCGAACAGCTGGCCTTGTGACACGGTCAGGTCGCGCGGCAGCACCAGCACGTTCACGCCGGAGGCGGTCGTCTGCACCAGCGTGACGACGTCGGCGCGGGCTCCATCGCCCACGTCCGCTACGCCGCCGTAGCGGGCGGGCCCGTCGGGAAGGTTGGTGCGCGAGTCGGTGCCGATAATCAGCCAGGTCTCCGCGGTATCCCCCACAGCGGTGGCACTCCCGGGGTCACTGCCGGGCAGATCGACGTCGAAGCGGTCCAGGCGGGCCCACAGCAGACCGAGGTCTCCCATTCCGATGACCAGTAGTGCGGCAAGGACAGTGCAGACGGTGGCGCGCAGCGGGTGCCTGTGCCCCCATGCACGCGCCCGCGCCCACCAGGCGGAAGGCGCTTGGTGGGCGCGGGCGCGTATGCCTGCCGTAGTGGGCGAGGTCTCCGAGGAGGTCATCACCCGGGCAGACTAGTCAGCAGTCACGCGTGACGGCGGGTGCGCAGCAGCACGGCGCCGGAGGCGATCAGGCCGGCCGCGAGGATGACCGGGGCTAGGCCCTCGCCACCGGTCTTGGCCAGTTCCTTGTCGGAGGCCTTGGCCGGAACGGCGGCGACCGCAACGGTGGCGGAGGTGTTGTCCGCCGTCGTCGTGGTGGGGTCGTTCTGGGCGATCTCGGTGTCGTCGGAGCTGTCGTCGCGGGCGGAGAGGTTGTACGCACCGTTCGTGACGGTGATCAGGGAGGTGGAGTCGCCGCCCTCGCCGTAGCGGGAGCCGGTCAGTCGCATCACGTAGGTTCCGTCGGGGACGGAGGGGGCGGGGAAGGTGCCGTTGAAGTTGCCATCGGCGTCAACGGCGCCGGAGCCGATGGTGGCCACGGGGGTGGCGTCGGCAGAATCGGCGTCGGCCTGGCGGATCAGGGTGGCGGTGGCGGTCTCGCCCGGGGTCAGGCCCGAGGCCGTGATCGCGAAGGTCTGGGAGCCGGCTTCACCACTGAGCGTGTACTTGCCGGTGAAGTCGGTACCGTCCAGGATGATCTGCTCGCCGGCCGTGTCGCTCGTGTCGCCGTTGTAGGTGGTGCACTGAGCGGCCAGGTACCAGGGGTCTTCGTTGGGGTTGCCGCCTACCTCGGCGACGGCGGTGGACAGGTCCACGGTGGCGGTCCAGGTGCCGTCGGTACCGGCCTCAACCGTCACGGGCGTGGAGTAGGTGGAGCCGTTCACGTCGTTGGTGAGGGCGACGGCCACGGCGCCCGGGTTCTCCGAGTTGCCGCAGCCGGAGCCGGTCACGGTGATGGACGAGTTGGGGTCGACGACGCGGCTGTCGGGTGCGTCGAGCGTGAAGCCGGAATCGGTGGTGTAGGCGAATGCCGGAGTCGATACGACGACGCCGGCGGCAACGAGCGCGGCGGCGCCGATGGTGGTGATGGAGCGTCCGAGACGCATGGATCCTCCAGGTGGGATAGACGTGGTGCGGCGCGGGGTGGCACCGGACTGAGCTCAGCCTTCCTTGATCTCGGTTTGAAGACAAGCGCCTTTTGTGTGATCTATTTGTGATTCGGGTTTTGTGCGACATCACGTGTGTCACATCAGCCTCAAGGCTGGGACCTAGGGCCCGGCCAGTCTGGCGCTTCGCGTTTGGGCGTGTGGTTGGCCGGCGGGTGGCGGGGGCTTGCCCCTGTGGGGCTGGCACCGGCCCGTTGGACCGCCCGCGCCCCGTTGGACCTCCCGCGCCCCGTTGGACCGCTGTAACCGGCGGCTACGGCGGTCCAACGGGGGAACAGGGGTCCAACTGGAAGAGGGCGGTCCAAGTAGGGGCACCCCCGCGCCTGCGGGGGTTGGCCCGCCCCAATGCGCGGACAGCCGCCCATCTCGGGCCCGCGCCAGCGGGACCGCCCCGCCAGGCCGGCTGACTTCGCCTCACGCCGCCTCGCCCGGCCCGGCGCCTCACCAGATGCTCACGCGCTCCTCGGGCGGGAGCCACAGCGCATCGTGATCGGTGACGTTGAAGGCCTCGTAGAAGGCGTCCACGTTGCGCACAATTCCGTTGCAGCGGAACTCCGCGGGGGAGTGCGGGTCGATCGTCAGCAGCAGCTCGGCGTAGTCGTCCCGGCTCTTGTTGCGCCAAATGCGGGCCCAGGAGTAGAAGAAGCGCTCCAGGCCGGTGAGACCGTCGATCACCGGCGCCTCGGCCACCGAACCGATGCCGGCGTCGGCCAGGGCCAGCGCATAGGCCTTCAGAGCGATGCCCAAGCCGCCCAGGTCGCCGATGTTCTCCCCGATCGTGAGCTCCCCGTTGACATGGGGGACGGTGTCACCGTCCTTGCCCTCGGCCTGCGCCCGCGCCACCAGCGCCGCCGGACGGTAGGCGTCGTACTGGGCAATCAGCGCATGGGTGCGGGCCTCGAAGGCCTCCCGGTCGGCCTGGGTCCACCAGTCGGTCACCTTGCCGTGCCCGTCGAAGGTGGAGCCCTGGTCGTCGAAGCCATGGCCGATCTCGTGACCGATCACGGCGCCGATGCCGGCGTAGTTGATGGCGTCGTCGGCGTCCGGGTCGAAGAAGGGCGGCTGCAGGATCGCCGCCGGGAAGACGATCTCATTCATGGTCGGGTTGTAGTAGGCGTTGACCGTCTGCGGGGTCATGTGCCATTCGTCCCGGTCCACCGGGCCGCCCAGTTTGCGCAGGGCGCGGGCCAGCTCGAAGGCCTCAACCGAGCGCACCGAGCCGACGACGTCGCCGGGCGTGACCGTGACGGCGGCGTAGTCGCGCCACTTGCTCGGGTAGCCGATCTTCGGCGTGAACAGGGACAGCTTCTCCAGGGCGCGCTCGCGCGTGGCCGGGCTCATCCAGTCCAGGGCGGAGATCGACTGGCGGTAGGCCTCGATCAGGCGGGCGACCAGCTGCTCCATGCGCGCCTTGTGGGCGGGCGGGAAGTGCCGGGCCACGTACAGCTCGCCCAGCGCCTCCCCCAACGTTCCCTCGATCAGACCCACTCCGCGCTTCCAGCGGGCCCGCAGCTCGTCCACGCCCTGCAGCCTGTGGGAGTAGAAGTCGAAGTTCTCCTCCACGAAGTCCTTCGACAGCAGGGTGGCGCGGCCGTGCACCACATGCCAGGCCGCCCAGGCGCGCAGGTCCGCCAGCGGCGTGTCCTGCCACACCTGCGCCAGGTGCGCCAGGTAGTCGGGCTGCTCGACGATCGTGTGCCCCAGCAGGGTCCCCAACGGCGCACCCGCGGCCGCGACGGCCTCGGCCACGCCCTCGCGCCAGACCCGCCAGGGGAAGGCGGGTGCGGAAGCCGCCAGGTCATCCCAGGTCGTGGGGTTGTTGATCTTCTCAATGTCGCGGCAGGCCACCACATCCCAGTGCCCCTTGGCCAACGCCGTCTCCAACGCCATGATGCGCCCGGCGAGCGCGTCCGCGCCGGCCCCCAACTGCTCCGGCAGACCCGCCAGCTCCAGCATGCGCGCCACGTGGGCTACGTACGCCTGGCGGATCTCGGCGCGGTTCTCCTCCCGGTAGTAGGACTCGTCCGGCAGGCCCAAGCCCGACTGAGCCATCCAGGTGGTGTAGCGGTCCGGGTCGTTCAGGTCGACCTCGACGTCGATGGCTACCGGCCCGACAAAACCTGCGGCCAGGTGCGCGCCCAGGGCACGGGCAAGCGCCTCCTTGTCCGCCGCCGCAAGGACCGGTTCCAGCTCGGGTGCCAACGGGCCGGCACCGAGCTGCTCGACGTGCTCCTCATCGAGGAAGGCGGCGTACAGGGCGCCGAGCTTGCCCGCGGAGGTGGTGGGAACGTCGTCGTGCGGGGCGTCCGCCAACTCCTGGAGAATGTCGCGGCAGGCGGCCTCGGCGGCGTCGCGCAGCACCAGGAAGGAGCCGGTGGCCGGGCGGTCGGCGGGGATCCGCGTGTTGCTCAGCCAGCTCCCGTTGACGTGGCGGTACAGGTCGTCCTGCGGCCGCACGGAGGCGTCGGCGGCGGCGATCTCGTACACGCCCGCCAGTACGGCGGCGTCGGAGTCGGCGGGCGCCGTCGGGGCGTCGGCGCTGGCGGGGGAAGCAGTCGGTTCAGTCATGGCGCAACGCTAGCCCGCGGTTGCACATCCGCCCGTATTCGCTAGCTGAGGGCGTCGGAGCTGTTCGCGTGGGGCACAATCTCCTTATGCGCATTCACATCGGTACCGACCACGCCGGATTCGAGCTCAAGGGCATTCTCGTGGACCACTGGCGACAGGCCGGACACGAGGTCGTCGACCACGGCTGCTACGTCTACGACCGCATGGACGACTACCCGGAGTTCTGCATCGCCTGCGCCGAGGCGGTGGTGGCCGACCCGGGCAGCCTGGGCGTGGTACTCGGCGGCTCCGGCAATGGCGAGCAGATCGCCGCCAACCTCGTCGACGGCGTGCGCGCCGCGCTCGTGTGGAACGAGGAGGTCGCGCGGCTCGCCCGTCAGCACAACGACGCCAATGTGGCCGGGCTGGGCGCCCGCATGCACAGCACCGACGAGGCGGTGCGGATCCTGGACGCCTTCATCGCCGAGCCCTTCAGCGGCGACCAGCGCCACCAGAACCGTATCGACCAGATGGCCGCCTACGAGGCGCGCCGCAGCCATCCCCAGGATTGAGACCAACCGCTGCGGCGCCTTAACCAGCGTGTAGCGTTCCCGGTATGCCCGAAGGTCACACCGTCCACCGCCTCGCCGACGCCCTCACCGAGTTGTACGGCGGCCAGCGCCTGGAGGTGTCCTCGCCGCAGGGGCGCTTCGCCGCCGGAGCCGCCCGCCTGAACGGGCAGATACTCCTGGGCGCGCAGGCGCACGGCAAGCAGTTGTTCCTGCCCTTCGCCCCGGCTCCCGACCTGCCCCAGGACGCCCCGGACGTGACCTGGGTGCGCATCCATCTGGGCCTGTACGGCTCGTGGACCTTCGCCGGCGACAGCTCCTTCACCGCGCCCCATTCCATTGGCGCGCCCCGCCGCAGAGTGGGGGAGCGGGGCGAGCACGCCCTCGCCCACGGCGGCGGTTCCGCGTTGTCCGGCCTAGACGGGCGGGAGCCGGCTCCCGCCGCGTCCGGACAGTGGACCCCGCCCGAGCCACGCGGTGCCGTCCGGCTGCGGCTCGCCGGGGAGCATGGGGTGGCGGACCTGACCGGCCCGACCGCCTGCGAGTTGCTGGATGCCGACGGCGTGGCCGCGGTGCGCCGTCGCCTGGGGCCGGACCCGCTGCGCCCGGATGCCGACCCCAAGGACTTCATCACCGGTGTTCGCCGCCGCAAGCGCACCATCGGCGAGTTACTCATGGATCAATCGATTCTGGCCGGGGTTGGCAATATCTACCGCGCCGAGGTCCTGTTCCGGGTGGGGCTGTCCCCATTCCGACAGGGCAAGCGGATCAGCGCCAAGCGGCTGCAGGAGATTTGGGACGACCTGGTGCCGCTCATGGAATACGGGGTCGCCACAGGTTTCATCACCACGGTCGACGCCGCGGAGGCGCCCGAGCCGTTACCCGAGGGCGACGCGGAGGCCGGGCGCTGGTACGTCTACCACCGCGCGCTGCGGCCCTGCCTGCGCTGCGGCACTCGCATCGCCGAGCGGGAGGTTGGCGGGCGGCGCCTGTTCTGGTGCCCCACCTGCCAGGCCTACTGACCGTGACTGACCGTTACTGCTGTCCGTCCGCCTTGCGGTGTGGCAGCAGCGCGATGATGAGCAGCGCGACGCCGATTCCTGCCAGCAGCACAATCAGCGCGGTGACCGGATCGACTTCCACGCCCACGGCGACGGCGAGCAACAGCCCGCCCAGCACCAGCAGAATCAGTCCCCACACCAGGGTGCTGGCCCGCACGCCCCGCGGGGCGGCCGGGGCCGAGGCGGTGTTCGCGCCGTTCTTCTGCTGCGCGTCGGCGCCCTGGTTGGGCGTGCCCTTGCGCGGCGCGCTCCAGACATCGCGCTCCGGGGTGAGCGGCGGCAGGTCGTGAGGCGGCCGCGCGGCGGGGGACTCGGGCGGTTTACCGGCCGGCAGCTGCCAGGTGGTCGCCGGGTCGGGCGAGTCCGGCGCCGTCAGGGGCAGCGGGGCGGTAGGGGGCTCGTCGGGGGTGGTGGCGTCCAGCTTGCGGGTCGACTCCTCCGGGCTCGCGTCCGGGGCGACGCCGGACTCGTTACGCCCAGCGTCGGTGGTGTCCGCGACCTCCGCGGGCCGGTCATCCGGGTCTGTGGTGATCTCACTCGTGTTCTCGTTCATGGTCTTCTCCTTAAACATCCGGCCGCAGGTCAGTGAGTCGGGGTAGGCGTGGGCTCCGCGGCCGACGACGAGGTCGAGGGCCCGGCCGACGGCTCATCGGAAGGCTGCGCCGAGGCCGGGGCTGACGCCTCGGCCTGCCCGTCGGCGGCGGCCCCGGCCTCCAGGGCCTCACTCACGCAGTTGTCCCAGGCCTCGCGGCCTGCACCCGTCAAGTTGGAGACGTCATACCAGTCGCCGTACCACGACTCCTGGTCCTCCCAGTCATTGGTATCCGCCTCGTCCGTATCTTCTGAATCGGAGACCTCGTCGGAGGCATCATCCAGGGCGATGGTGACGGCCTCGGCGCACGTCGTGGCGGTGTCAGTGTCAATCGCCGCGTGCGTCATGTCGGTGACGGGGAGGGACTCGTGCGACTTGCCGTGCTCATCGACCCAGAACTCCACGATCCACGCCGTGTCGTCCTGGACGCCGTACCAGGTCACCTGGTCGGGTCGCTCATCGATGTTCACGGTTCCGACGCCTACTTCGATGCCCAAGGTAATGACGGTGTTGGCCTCCTGCGCGGCTGGAGATTCGAGCGAGACCTGTTCACTGGGATGCCAGCGCTCGGAGTGGTAATAGGTCACAGGGGCGCCATCGGCCGTGTAGCGGTTCTGCTGCCAGCCGCCGTAATTGCTGATGGCTTCGCCGTCTACCAGCCAGTCGCTTGTCGTGTCGGCGTACGTGGTGCCGAGCCCCACTGTGGAGTCCACTACGAGGCTCTGCCCCGTGACCGTGCGGATCGTGACGGCGCCGGCGCCGATGCTGAGCGACGCCCGCGTGTGCGGCTCCGCGTCGGCGGGCATGTCGGTCAGGTCGAGGACGACTCGCCCGGCGGCGTAATCGCCCAGCACCACGGTCGCGTTGCCGTCGCCAGCGGTCAGCTGCGGCTCCAGGTCGGCCCAGGTCAACGTGACGGTGTTGGTGGTGCCACCGTGGGTGGTGCTGCGTGCGCTCAGGGCGCCCTCTGGCATGCTGGTGCCGATCGCCAGCACGGGCACGGCCACCATCACGGCGAGCCAGCCCGTGGCGGTCATCCAGCCGCCGCGGCGCCCACGCAGGGCACTGATGATGACGCCCGCTCCCAGCAGCGCGGTGACGGTGCCGACCATGGCGAAGCCCGCCGCCAGCGGCCCCATGCCGCCGGTCGAACAGATCATCACGATCACGGCGATGCAGCAGCAGGCAATGCCCATAATCGCCAGCCCCAGGCGTCGACCCGGCCCGGGACGACGGGGCCGCACCGGCCGGACGGGACGGGGAGCGACGTAGGCCGGCCGGGGTGCCGCCGACGCCGGTGCGCCGGGCGCGGCCGTCGGCCTGGTCGCGGCGTGGCCGGCACCGGCCTGTGCGGGCATGGGGCGAGTGGGACCCGACGCCGTCGGGCCGGGCATGCCCGCGGGTGCGTTGTGCCCCGCGTCTGCGCGCACGGCGCCGTCTTTCCCACCGGCTGCCTGCGCGGCAGCGGCGTAGGGGGTGGCGTGTGGCGCTGGGGGCGGCGTCCTCACCTGCGGCCCCGCTGCCGGTGGAGCGGCGTAGGGCATGCCGGCGCCCGGCGTCGGTGAGCCCGGGGCGCCCGGAGTCGGCGGCTTTTGGTGCTGTCGTCGCTGGAAGACGCGGTAGGCCCAATACACCAGCCCCACCACCAGGCAGGTCCACACCACGGGCCAGAACCCGTTGTACAGGTCCGATTCGGCCAGGCCGGTGATGTACCAGGAGGGGACCAGGCCGTGGTCGAGCAGCACCCAGCCGGCGATGAAGGTGGCCAGCGCTCCGGCGAGTCCGGCGTCGAAGTCGCCGCCGACAGCCTGCTCCAGGTGGATGCGGCCGTCGGACTCCTCGGGCATGAGCGCCCAGCCCAGGCCGTACAGCACCAGCCCGATGCCGCTGAAGATGGTCAACACCAGCCAGATGCAACGCACCAGGGTGGGATCCAGGCCGAGGCGGCGGGCGACCCCGCCGGCGACGCCACCGATCCAGCGCTCATTGGTGCGCACCAGGCCGGTGCGGCGCAGAGACTCGAAGAACCCCGCCGATGCCGGCCGGTGCGGGGACACGGGCGCGCCGGCGTCGGGCGGGAAGGCTCCCTGCGGCGGCACAGTCCCAGGTGGCACAGCGCCCGGCGGCATGTCGCCCGTGGGTACGGCACCCGGCGGAGGCACCGGCCCACCGGAGGGCTCGGGTTGTCCGGCACCGGGGCTGGGCGCCCGGTCTTGCGGCTGCTCGGCGGACGGCTCGGGAGGGGGCACTTCACTCATGGCCCCATCCTCGGCGCCCCGGCGGCTCCGACGCGATGGGGGGCTCCCCTGAGTCGCCCCCGATTCCGGCCCCCGAGGTCCCTGAATTCCGTTAACGGAGCTGCCTGGAGGACGGTTCGGCGTGCCAACATGGGGGCATGACCCAGACCGCCTCCGGCGCGCCCTCCGCATTCGGGGACCGGTCTGCGTCCGCGCCCTCGCAGCAGCGGCCGACGCCGACCGCTGCTCCGGTGGGCGCCGGCACGGGGACGCCGTCGCCCGGTCATCCCCCGCTGCTGCGCCCGCCCTACCGGGCCGCAGCGCCGTGCCCGTCGCGGGTCGTCGCCGGCGTATGCGCGGGGATGGCCGTTCACCTGGGGCTGCCGGTCGGCGTCGTGCGGCTGGCCATGGTGCTGGCGGCGACCATGAGCGGCGCCGGCGTCCTGCTGTACCTGCTGCTGTGGGCCTTCGTGCCCACCGGCAACCCCCTTCGCCCGGCACCGCTGCCTCCCGCGCGAGCCCGACTGGCCGCCCGGTTGACGGGCCGCACCGCCGACCGCCCGCTGCTGACGCCCAGGCTGCGCGGCCTGGTCGGCGGCGGCTCCCTACTGCTGGCCGCCGCCATGATTGCCGCCTGGCGGGAGGGCGTGTTCACCGGTGGCGCCGGCCTGCTGCTACCGCTGATTCTGATCGCCTCCGGCGCCGCCCTGGCCTGGTCCCAGGCCGACGCCGTCACCGGCCCGGAACGGGACTCCGGCACCATCGTGCGTCTGGCCGGGGGCGTACTGCTGGCGGCGGCCGGCGTCCTGCTGCTGATCGGCGACGACGTCCCGCCGCGTGAGCTGGTCAAAGGCGCCCTGACCGGCGGCGCCCTGGTGGCGGGCATCGGCCTGGTTCTGGCGCCCCTGTGGCTGCGCACCAACCGCGCCCTGTCGGACACCCGTGCCGCCGAGGCCCGTGAGGCCGAGCGCGCCGACATCGCCGCCCACCTGCACGACTCCGTGCTGCAAACCCTCACCCTGATCCGCAAGTGCGCCGACGATCCCGAGACGGTGGCGCGTCTGGCCCGCTCCCAGGAGCGCGAACTGCGCGCCTGGCTGTACACCGACCGCCCCGAGGCCGCCACCTCCACCGCCGACGTCCTGCGCGAGCTGGCGGCCGAGATCGAGGATCGCCACGGCGTCGAGGTTGAGCTCGTGACCGTGGGGGACCGGCCCCCGGACGCGGCAACGGAGGTCGTGGTCGCCGCCGCCCGGGAGGCGCTGTCCAACGCCGTGCGTCACGGCGCCCCGCCGGTGAGCGCCTACGCCGAGATCGCCGCCGACCACCTGGACGTGTTCGTCCGCGACCGTGGTGCCGGCTTCGACCTGGCGGAGGTCGCCCCCGACCGTCACGGCGTGAAGGAGTCGATCATCGGGCGCATGGAACGCCATGGCGGCCACGCCACCGTGCGCTGCCGCGAGAGCGGCACCGAGGTACACCTGTCCCTGGCCACACCGGTCGGCCCGGCCACGCCCGCCTCGCCGTCGCCCGCGTCCGGAGCCTCGGCCGGGCCGGCCTCCCCGCACTGACGGCCCACGTCGTCGCCCGCCCTCGTCCAGAACGCAGCCGCCCACTCCCATCCAGAACCAGGAGTTCCCCGTGACCCAGCCGCCCGCCTCCGATCAGCCCGAACAGCCCCCGCTGCGTATCCTCGTCGTCGACGACCATGCCCTGGTGCGCGCCGGCGTGCGCGCCGAGCTCGCCGCCGACGCCCCGGACCTGGAGGTGATCGCCGAGGCCGACGACGTCGAGGGCGCCATCGCCGCCGTTCACGCCCTGACCCCCGACGTGGTCCTGCTGGACGTGCACCTGCCCGGCGGCAACGGCGGGGGAGGGGCCGAGGTCGTCACCGCCTGCCGGGACGTGCCCGCCACCCGCTTCCTGGCCCTGTCGGTATCCGACGCCTCCGAGGACGTCGTGGGCGTGATCCGTGCCGGCGCTCGCGGCTACGTCACCAAGGCCATCTCCTCAACCGACCTGGCGCAGGCGGTGCGGCGCGTCGCCGCGGGGGACGCCGCCTTCTCCCCGCGGCTCGCCGGCTTCGTGCTGGACGCCTTCGGGGCCGGGGCGGGGGAGGTCGCGGTGGCCGACTCCGAACTGGATCGGCTCTCCGCCCGCGAGCGCGAGGTCATGCGCCTGATCGCCCGCGGCTACACCTACAAGGAGTGCGCCGCAGAGCTGTTCATCTCCGTCAAGACGGTGGAGACCCACGTGTCCGCCGTATTGCGCAAGCTGCAGCTGTCCAACCGCAATGAGCTAACCCGCTGGGCCGCCGCCCGCCGCATCGTGTAGGCGACCCGGCGGACGGTAAACTGTGGTCCGTACCGCAATGCCGTGCCCTGAGCGGAAGAGGTGAGGACATGGCGGATTTCCTGGCAAGCGTGCTGTTGGCGGTTGCATGCGCCATAGGCGGACTCTTGATCACCATCATCGGCGCCAAGATGAAACGAGGCACCCTCAAACCGAACTCCTTCGCGGGCGTGCGCATCCCTCGCGCCTACCGCTCCGAGGAGGACTGGTATCAGATCCAGTCTGCCTCCGCGAACGCCACCCTGCTGATGGGCTTCATATTCTTCGACTGCGCGGTGCTGTTCCTGATTCAGGCGTTATTGCCTGAAATCGTTCCGTTCATGTTCCCGTGCGTAGTATTCGTGCTCCAGTCGATTCTCGGCATTGCCCTGATCTGGTATGCGGCGTTGACCGCGGACAGGCACTCGGCCAAGCGCTGAACGTTACCGAGATGCTTGGGTGGGTGACCGCTTGGACGCAACGTCCACACGCATTACGGTGCGTGCGCGCGTGACGGGGTGAATCGTGCGAAGATGACGGCCGTGACCCAGCAGGCCCCTTCGGACTCGATGCCCGAGCAGATCGCCAGGGCCGCCGCACACGTCGCCGCCGGCGGACTACTGGCACTGCCCACCGACACCGTCTACGGCCTGGGCGTGCGCGCCGACGACGCGGACGCCGTCTCCCGCCTGCTGGCCGCCAAGGGCCGTGGCCGCAGCATGCCGCCGCCCGTGCTGATCGCCGGCGTGTCCCAGCTCGACGGCGTCGTCGCCCACGTCCCGGAGGGGGCCCGTGCCCTCATGGAGACCTTCTGGCCCGGAGCGCTCACCCTCGTACTCGACGCCGCGCCGAGCCTCGGCTGGGACCTTGGGGAGACCGGCGGCACGATCGCCGTGCGCATGCCCGACCACCCTCTGGCCCTGGCCCTGCTGCACGCCACCGGCCCCATGGCCGTCACCAGCGCTAATGCCACGGGACGGCCCCCGGCCACCGACGCCGCCGGAGTGCGCGCCGCCTTCCCGGGGCGCGTCGTCGACGCCGGGGACGCTGCCGCAGGCGGGCCCGCAACCGCGGACATACTCCTGCTCGACGGCGGCCCCACCCCAGGCTCGGTACCCTCCACCATCGTCTCCCTGGCCGGGACGGCCGCGCAGGCCCCCGCGGTGCTGCGGGAGGGTGTCATCACCCGCGCGCAATTGGAGGGCGTGGGCGCATGAGGGTCTATCTGCTCGTGCTGCTGGTCGCGGCGGCCGTCACCTATGTGGCCGTGCCGATCGTGCGTCACCTCGCCCTGGTCAGTGGTGCCCTCACCCCGGTACGGGCGCGGGATGTGCACTCCAAGCCGATCCCGCGGCTGGGGGGTGTGGCCATGTTCGCCGGCTTCGCCACCGCGATGGTGGTCGCCTCCCAGGTGCCCTACCTGTCCCGCGTCATCGACTCCTCGGCCTGGGCGGTGGTGCTGGGGGCCGGCCTGGTGTGCGTCCTCGGGGTTATCGACGACCTGTGGGAGCTGGACTGGATGACGAAGCTCGTGGGGCAGGTGCTGGCCGCCGGCGTCATGGCGTGGCAGGGCGTGCAGCTGATCACCTTCCCCGTCGGCGGGCTGACCATCGGCTCCTCGCGGCTGTCCCTGTTCTCGACCATCATCGTGGTCCTGGCGGTCATCAACGCCGTCAACTTCGTCGACGGCCTGGACGGGCTGGCCGCCGGCATCATCGGCATCGGCGCCTCCGCCTTCTTCCTGTACGTCTACGTGCTGACCCGCCACACCTCCCCGGAGTCCTACACCTCCCTGGCGGCCACCGTGATGGCGGCCCTGATCGGCATCTGCCTGGGATTCCTGCCCCACAACTTTCATCCCGCCACCATCTTCATGGGCGACTCCGGCTCCATGCAGCTGGGGCTGATCAGTGCCGCCGGCACCATCATCATCACTGGGCAGATTGACCCGGGCACGCTCGGGGGCCCGACGGCGGTGCCCGTGTTCCTGCCGGTGCTCATCCCCCTGGCGGTGCTGCTGCTGCCGCTGATGGACATGATCATGGCGATCGTGCGCCGCACCCGCGCCGGCCACAGCCCCTTCCACCCCGACCGCATGCACATGCACCATCGTCTGCTCGCCGCCGGCCACTCCCACCGCCGCGCCGTGCTGGTGATGTACGTGTGGGCCGCCGTCGCCGCGTACTCCGTGGCGGCCATGGCCTTCTTCCCCCTGCGCTGGGTCCTGGCGGGCGCCGCCGTCGGTGTGGCCCTCGCCCTGGTGGTGACGGCGGACCTGATGCCCGGCGTCCGCATCGCCTGGACGCGTCACCTGGGCGCCCGCCACGCCCGCCCCCGACGCGGCAGGGGGGAGCGACGTTGAAGCGGAGGCGGGGGCCGAGCCAGATGCAGTCCACTTCGCAACGGATGTCGCAGCAGTCGCTGTTCCGCCGCACCGCGGTGCGCGTCGCCTGGGTGGGCGGTGTGATTGCCGCAGTCGCGTTGATTGCCGGCGCCCTGGCTGGTGGCGGTGCCTGGGTCGGGGCGGCGTGGGGTGCCCTGACCGGGGTTCTGCTGACCGCCGTCACCGTAATCGCCCTGCTCATCCCCTGGGACCGCTTCCCCATGTTGGCCTCCGCCGGGGTAATGGTCTCCTTCGCCGCTAAGATCCTCGTGGTGATCGGCGTGGTGCTGTTGCTCGGAGCGCACCGCGATGCGCTGGCGCCGGGCTGGTTCTTCTGCGCCTTCGCCGCGGTGCTGCTGGGGGTGACCGCCGTCGAGGTCGTCTCGCTCGGCTCCGGCAGCCATGCGCCCTCCGGGCGTCCCGAGGCAGGCAACGACTCGGATGATGAGACTTAGAGACTCAGGCGCGTCGGCGTGCCGAAGCGTGCCCGGCACCGTCACCTGCATCCGGGAGGCGTGCTCCTCGACCGCCATGCAACGGAATTCGGCGGTACGGGCGTGCGATCGGCGCCGAAGCGGGGTAGGGTCACTGCCCCATGAGGGGAGTACCATGACCGCCAGGTGTCGGCGCTGGATGCGGTGGCAGATGCCATCGGGCGCTGCCGCTGCGGTGCGCCGCGGTAACATCCCGCAGTCCGCAATCGTTCCTGAGGAGGTCCGGTGACAACGAGCGCGATCCTCGCATCCGGTCTGGCCGCGATCGTCCCGGCAGCGGACGAGGGCGGCTTCGAGCCCCCCTCGATCGACGACTTCTATCCCGAGGCCTTCGCCTTCCTGGGCACGCCCTTCGAGCTCAACCGGGTCATGCTGGTGCGCATCATCATGACGCTGGTGCTGGTGGCCCTGTTCGGCATTGGCGCGTCCCGCGCCAAGGTGGTGCCCGGGCGGATGCAGAACGTGCTGGAGATGCTGCTGGAGTTCGTCCGCAAGAACATTGCGGTGGAGATCCTCGGCGAGAAATACGGCAAGCGCTACACCCCGATCATCACCACGATCTTCCTGGGCGTGTTCTTCCTGAACCTCTCGGGCGTGATCCCCGGCCTGCAGATCGCCTCCACCGGCGTGGTGGGCATGCCGCTGGTCTTCGCCATCGTCTCCTACATCGCCTTCATTTACGCGGGTGTGCGCACGAACGGGGTCGGGAAGTTCACCCTGCGCTCGCTGGTGCCGGCGGGCGTGCCCGGCTTCCTGTATCCCCTGATCGTCCCGGTCGAGTTCCTGTCCACCTTCGTGATGCGCCCGTTCACGCTGACCGTCCGACTCATGGCGAACATGATCTCCGGGCACCTGCTGCTGTCGCTGTGGTTCCTGGCCACCAACGCACTTTTCGTGTACGCGTCGGCGCAGCTGAAGGCCGTTGGCGTGGTCACTCTGGCGGCGGGTATCGTCTTCATCCTGTTCGAGACGTTCATCGCCGCGCTGCAGGCCTACATCTTCGCCCTGCTGTCCGCCGTCTACATCGAATCGTCGGTGCACCTGCACTGACCCACCCCCGAACAACCCACCCACCTACCAACACTGAGGAGAAACCCCATGGGAATCACCGGTTCTATCGCGACGATCGGCTACGCCCTGGCGACCGTCGGTCCCGCCCTCGGCATCGGCATGGTCGTGGCCAAGACCCAGGAGTCCACCGCCCGGCAGCCCGAGGTCGCCGGCGTGCTGCGCACCAACATGTTCATCGGTGCCGCCCTGATCGAGGCCCTCGGCCTGCTCGGCTTCGTCGCCGGCTTCATCTTCTAGTGATCGTTACGGAGTGACCAGCATGTCTGTCGGTACCGTCGTGCTGCCGGCGGCCGGGACCCCGGAAGGGATCTTCCTATTCGTGCCGCACCTGGCAGACCTGGTTTGGGGCACGATCTGCTTCCTGATCATCGCCGTCGTCCTGATCAAGTACGCCCTGCCGCGATTCAACGCGGTGCTCGACGAGCGCACCGCGAAGATCGAGGAGGGACTGGCCCTGACGGAGAAGGCCAAGGAGGAGCAGTCCGGGGCCGAGGCCCGTGCGGCCCGGCTTGTGGAGGACGCCCGCCTGGAGGCCGCCAAGATCCGCGAGAACGCTCAGGCGGAGGCGGACAAGATCATTGCCGACGCCCGTGCCGAGGCCGCCGGCGAGGCCGGCCGCGCCATGGAGGCCGCCGAGCGGCAGATCCAGGCGGACAAGCAGGCCGCCCAGATCTCGCTGCGCTCCGACGTCGGCCTGCTGGCCACGGACCTGGCGGAGAAGCTCGTCGGTGAGCACCTGTCAGACACGGAGCTGTCCGGTCGCGTCATCGACCGCTTCCTTGACGAACTCGAGAACGCGCCGGTGAGCCCGGCCTGGTCCGCCAGAGCGGGGTCGGTCCGGTGAAAGCCGGAACCGCCACCACCCGCGCCCAAGCCGAGGAGGCCTGGGCGCCGGTCCTGGCCGCCGCCGGTGCGCAGGGGCAGGAACTCGGCGAACAGATCCTCACCATGGCCCACGCGATCGCCTCCAACCCGCTGCGCGGCCCCCTGACGGACCCCAATCGCGAGCCGGAGCACAAGGCCGCGCTGGCCGCCCGCCTGTTCACAGGACGTGTGGACGCGCGCGTGGTGGAACTGCTGCAGGGCATGGCGCGGGGCCGCTGGTCCCGGCCCGTCGACCTGATCAGTGCGCTGCACGACCTGGGCATCCAGTCGATTCTGGCCGGCGCCCGGGCGGGTGGCACCCTCGACGACGTCGAGCAGGAGGTCTTCGCCGTCTCCCGCCAGGTCGCCGCCAACCGGGAGATCCGGCAGGCGCTCGAGCCGGCCCGCCGCACCAGTACCGAGGCTCGTGTGCGCCTGGCCCAGCGGCTGTTCGCCTCTCGCATCTCCCACCCCGCCATGACCCTGGTGGTCTGGTGCGTGCGACACCAGCCGGAGGTCGCCGTCGGCGGGGTGCCCTACAACCTGCGCCGCGTCACCGAGCTGGCCGCCGCCATGCAGAACCGGGTGATCGCCGACGTCGTCACGGCCGTGCCGCTGACCACCCGGCAGCAGACCCGGCTGCGCGACATCCTGGCCCGGCGGCTGGGATACGACGTCGAACTCAACCTGCAGGTCGATCCGGAGGTCATCGGCGGCGTGCGGGTCATGGTGCGCGACCTCGTCATGGACTCCACCGTGCGCCACTCGCTCGCCGGGCTGCGCACCGCACTGACCGGATGACCGCCTCCCGGCGCCGACGCCACATACAAGCCAAACGAACCGCTGCGATAACGCAGCCAGCCACAGCGAAGGAGACGACAGATGGCTGATATGACCATCGCCGCGGAGGACGTTCGCTCCGCCCTGGACGAGTTCGTCGATTCCTACCGGCCGGCGGAAGTCGCCGCCGACGAGATCGGGCACGTGGTCTTCGCCGCCGACGGCATCGCCCACGTGGAGGGCCTGCCCGGGGCCATGGCCAACGAGCTGCTCACCTTCGAGGACGGCACCGCCGGACTGGCCATGAACCTGGACGAGCGCCAGATCGGCGTGGTGATCCTGGGCGACTACTCCGACATCGACGAGGGACAGGTCGTGCACCGCACCGGTGAGGTGCTCTCGGTACCGGTGGGGGACGGCTTCCTCGGGCGCGTCGTCGATCCGCTGGGCCGGCCCATCGACGGGCTCGGTGAGATCGCCGCCGAGGGACGCCGCGCCCTGGAGTTGCAGGCCCCCGGCGTGATGGCCCGCAAGTCCGTGCACGAGCCGCTGCAGACCGGCCTGAAGGCCATCGACTCCATGATTCCGATCGGTCGCGGACAGCGGCAGCTGATCATCGGCGACCGCAAGACGGGCAAGACCGCCATCGCCCTGGACACGATCCTGAACCAGAAGGCCGCCTGGGAGACCGGCGACCCGAACCAGCAGGTGCGCTGCATCTACGTGGCCACCGGCCAGAAGGGCTCCACCATCGCCTCGGTGCGCGCCACCCTGGAGGAGCGCGGCGCCCTGGAGTACACCACCATCGTCGCCTCCCCGGCCTCCGACCCGGCCGGATTCAAGTACCTGTCGCCCTACACCGGCTCGGCGATCGGACAGCACTGGATGTACGGCGGCAAGCACGTGCTGATCGTCTTCGACGACCTGTCCAAGCAGGCGGAGGCCTACCGCGCCGTATCGCTGCTGCTGCGCCGTCCGCCGGGCCGCGAGGCCTACCCCGGTGACGTCTTCTACCTCCACTCCCGGCTGCTGGAGCGCTGCGCCAAGCTGTCCGACGAGCTGGGGGGCGGCTCCATGACCGGCCTGCCGATCATCGAGACGAAGGCCAACGACGTCTCCGCCTACATCCCCACCAACGTCATCTCCATCACCGACGGGCAGATCTTCCTGCAGTCCGACCTGTTCAACGCCGACCAGCGCCCCGCCGTCGACGTGGGCATCTCGGTGTCCCGCGTCGGTGGTGACGCGCAGATCAAGGCGATGAAGAAGGTCGCCGGCACGCTCAAGATCACGCTGGCCCAGTACCGCTCCATGCAGGCCTTCGCCATGTTCGCCTCCGACCTGGACTCGGCCACTCGTCAGCAGCTGACCCGCGGCGAGCGGCTCATGGAGCTGCTCAAGCAGCCCCAGTTCACCCCCTACCCGGTGCAGGAGCAGGTCGCCAGCGTGTGGGCGGGCACCAACGGTTACCTCGACGACCTCCCCGTCGCCGACGTGCTGCCCTTCGAGCGCGCGCTGCTGGACTACCTGCGCCGCAACACCTCCATCCTGGACACCATCCGGGACACCGGCCAGCTCGACGACGACACCGAGGCGGCGTTGCGCCAGGCCGTGGAGTCCTTCCGCACCACCTACCTGTCCGGCGGGCGCATGCTGTCCGGCGAGGTCGAGGCGCCCGAGGAAGAGGTGCCCGCGGAGCACACCGCCGAGCAGATCGTGGTCAAGAGGAGCTGACCGCCGTGGCAGGGAACCAGCGCATCTACAAGCAGCGCATCCGGTCCACCGAGACGCTGCAGAAGGTCTTCCGGGCCATGGAGCTGATCGCCTCCTCCCGGATCGGTTCCGCACGCCACAACGCCCAGGAGGCCGGCCCCTACGACCACGCCCTGAGTCAGGCGGTTGCCGCCGTCGGCACCCACGCCGTCTTGGACCACCCGCTGACCCGGGAGCGGGAGGACACCAATCGGGTGGCCGTCCTGGTGCTCACCTCCGACCGCGGCATGGCCGGCGCCTACTCCGCCACCATCCTGCGTGAGACCGAGCGGCTGATCGAGCAGCTGATGGAGGACGGCAAGGAGCCCGTCCTGTTCACCTACGGGCGCCGCGCGAGCGCCTACTTCGCCTTCCGCGGGCGGCCCGTGGAGTTCTCCTGGACCGGCGAGTCCGACCGCCCCAGCGACACCTCCATCGAGGAGGTGGCCACCGTCATGCTGGACTACTTCCTGTCCAGCGTGGAGGCCGGGGGCGTGGCCGAGGTGCACATCGTCTTCACCCGCTTCGTGTCGATGGTCTCCCAGGTGCCCGAGGTGCGCCGCATGCTGCCGCTGACCGTCGTCGACGTCGACGGGCCCGGCGAACTCAGCCGCGAGGACCTGGCCGCCGACGTCGAGCGGGTGCGGGCCGAGCGGACCGGCGCCCAGCCCCTGTATGAGTTCTCGCCCAGCGCCGACGCCGTGCTGGACGCCCTGCTCACCCGCTATGTGCGCAGCCGCATCCGCAACGCCCTGCTGCAGGCGGCCGCCTCCGAGCTGGCCAGCCGGCAGCAGGCCATGCACACGGCCACCTCGAACGCCGAGGACCTCATCGCGACCTACACCCGCCTGGCCAATGCCGCCCGCCAGGGCGACATCACCCAGGAGATCACCGAGATCGTCTCGGGCGCCGACGCCCTCGGCTCGCAATAACGGCCGCCCCACTCGATCACAGTCAACCAACCCCAGTAGCTTCTGGCAGAACGGACACGGAAGAACGCATCATGACCGACACGACCCCCCAAGGGACCATCCCCGCCATCGGGCACGTCACCCGGATCATCGGCGCCGTCGTCGACGTCGAGTTCCCGCCGGACGCGATCCCCGCGATGTACAACGCCCTGAAGGTGACCGTGAACTCCACCGGTGAGGGCGACGAGACCCACGAGATCACCCTCGAGGTGGCCCAGCACCTGGGCGACAACATCGTGCGCACCGTCTCGCTCAAGCCCACCGACGGCCTGGTGCGCGGCACCGAGGTGCGCGACACCGGCGCCCCCATCTCCGTGCCCGTAGGGGACGTCACCCTCGGGCACGTCTTCAACGTCACCGGCGAGGTGCTCAACCTTGAACCGGGTGAGCACCTGGAGATCAAGGAGCGCTGGCCCATCCACCGCCAGCCGCCGGCCTTCGAGCAGCTCGAGGCCAAGGAGCAGATGTTCGAGACCGGCATCAAGGTCATCGACCTGCTGACCCCCTACGTGCAGGGCGGCAAGATCGGCCTGTTCGGCGGCGCCGGCGTCGGCAAGACGGTCCTGATCCAGGAGATGATTCAGCGCGTCGCCCAGAACCACGGTGGCGTGTCCGTGTTCGCCGGTGTCGGCGAGCGCACCCGTGAGGGCAACGACCTGATCGGGGAGATGGACGAGGCCGGCGTGTTCGACAAGACCGCGCTGGTGTTCGGACAGATGGACGAGCCGCCGGGCACGCGTCTGCGCGTGGCCCTGAGCGCGCTGACCATGGCGGAGTACTTCCGCGACGTGCAGCACCAGGACGTGCTGCTGTTCATCGACAACATCTTCCGCTTCACCCAGGCCGGCTCCGAGGTCTCCACCCTGCTGGGCCGCATGCCGTCGGCCGTGGGCTACCAGCCGAACCTGGCCGATGAGATGGGACAGCTGCAGGAGCGCATCACCTCCGCCGGCGGCCACTCCATCACCTCCCTGCAGGCGATCTACGTGCCCGCCGACGACTACACCGACCCCGCCCCGGCCACCACCTTCGCCCACCTGGACGCCACCACGGAGCTGTCGCGCGACATCGCCTCCCGCGGCATCTACCCGGCGGTGGACCCGCTGGCCTCCACCTCCCGGCTGCTCGCCCCCCAGTACGTGGGGCAGGAGCACTACGACGTCGCCACCCGCGTGAAGTCGATTCTGCAGAAGAACCGGGAGCTGCAGGACATCATCGCCATCCTTGGTGTGGACGAGCTCAGCGAGGAGGACCGGGTGACGGTGGGCCGGGCCCGGCGCATCGAGCAGTTCCTGTCCCAGAACACCTACATGGCGGAGAAGTTCACGGGTGTGCCCGGTTCCACGGTGCCGCTGGCGGAGACCATCGAGGCCTTCCGCCGCATCACCGAGGGCGAGTACGACCACCTGCCCGAACAGGCCTTCTTCAACATTGGCGGCATCGACGACCTCGAGCGCCGCGCGGCCGAAATGGCGGACGCCTGATATGCCCGGCGAGCACAGCCTGAGTGTGGAGGTGGTCTCCCGGTTCGGGGGCGAGGCCTGGGTCGGCGCAGCCACTCGGGTCTCGGTCCCGCTGCCCGACGGCGAGCTCGGCGTACTGCCCGGGCGCCAGCCGATCCTGGCGGTGCTCGGACGCGGCAACGTGCGCATCACGCCGGTCGACGGCGAGCCGGTCGCGGTGCCGGTGGCCGGCGGCTTCTGTTCGGTCGACGGCGATGTGGTCACCGTGGCGGCCGACGTGGCCGGGGCGGAGGCCACCAAGTCCAGCGCCCAGGTCACGGACGTGATCGCCGAGACCATTGTCATCCCCGGCGTGGGTATACGGGACTGATCATGAGCATGCCGGTGTGGGGGATTGTCGGTGCGATAGCGCTGGTGGTGATCATCCTCGCCGGCCTGTTCCTCACGCGGCTGCGTCATCTGGCGGGGCGCGTCGGCGCCTTCGAGTGCGCACTGCGTCCCACCGGCGGGCGGCACTGGATCAGCGGTATCGCCATCTTCGGCGACGACGACCTGGAGTGGCATCGGCTGGTGTCGTTATCGCTGCGGCCGCGTCAGCGGCTGCTGCGCGAAGACCTCGAGCTGGGCCCGGTGCACCACCGCGGTGAGGGCGGGCACGTCGTGGACGTGCCCTGCCGCTACCGCGGCGAGCGCTTCGAGCTGGCCATGGTGGAGGACTCCCACTCCGCGCTGGTTGCCTGGATCGAATCGGCGGCCCCCTCCCAGCCCACCCTCTTCTAGCTCCCCCACCTTCGCCGAGATCGGTTGAAGTTACGTACCGAGATCGGTTGAAGTTACGTGCCGAAGTCGGTTCATGCGGTTGGTGGGGCCACCAGTACGGTTCGTGAACGGGTATGGCACCGCCCTTTTGACTGACCGATTGACGCGGTTTGGTCAGCCGGTCAGAATTGGTTGTGGTGTACCCCGCGCCCCGACCGCTGAATGGAGGCGCCATGATTCTCTGGCTCGACGACGCCGAAGCCTCTAATCGCTCGCTGACGGGCGGCAAGGGCGCGTCCCTGGCGCAGTGTCGGCGGCTCGGTCTGCCCGTCCCCGACGGCTTCTGCGTCACCACCGAGGCATTCCTAGCCGCCAGCCGGTCGAGTGCAGTTGATGGGCAGACGAATGGCATGCACCCGCTGCCACTTCCTCCCGGGTTTGAGTCCGCCCTGCTTGACGCCTATGGCCGTCTGGGACGGCCCGCAGTCGCGGTGCGCTCCTCGGGCGCCGATGAGGACGGCCGCGAAACCAGCCTGGCCGGGCAGCACGACACTGTCCTGGGCGTGTCGGGCGCGGCCGCACTGCTCGATGCCGTACGCACCTGCTGGGCATCCGCCTTCAACGAGCGGGCCGCCGAGTACCGCCGCCGCCGGGAGATCACGGAGGCGGCGCCCATTGCCGTCGTCGTCCAAAGGATGGTGGATCCCGCAGTCTCCGGCGTGCTATTCACCCGCGACCCGGTCTCCGGGGCAGCGGATGCGGCGGTGGTGAGCGCCTCGTATGGGCTCGGGGAGAGCGTGGTCTCCGGTCACGCGGTGCCCGATGTCTTCAGGCTGAGTGCCAGCCCGCCGCGAATCCTCAGCCGAACCATGGGGTCCAAGGAGACTCGGATGGACCAGGGCCCGCAGGGCGTTGTCACCACTCAGGTCCCTCCGGCGGAGCGCAACCGACTGTGCCTCGACGACGATCAACTGCTCCGCCTGCTCGATATCGGTATGCGCCTGGAGGAGTACTACGGGTGCGCGCAGGACGTCGAGTGGGCGCTGTGCGACGGCGAGGTCGCGCTCCTCCAGGCCAGGCCGGTCACCGCCTTCGCCGGCCGGGCCGGCTCCGCCGCACCGCCTGCCGGACCGCAATCCATGCGCGCCCGAGCGGAGGAGTTGATCCGGGCGGACGTGGCTGAGCACCTGCCCTGCCCCTACCCCCTCGACTTGCGCGCCGCGCACAGGCTCGTCGAGGCCGTAGCGGCGCTGCTGTCCCGCGCCGGCTTCAATCCTCCCGCCCCGGAGGCACTGCTTAAAGGCGACGCCGACGGCGTCATACGCCTGCATGCGTCCCTGCCGCCGCAGAGTCTGTGGGGGCTCACGCGCCTGCCCGCCGTCGTGGGGCGCAGCCTGCGCCACGATCCCATGCGTTGGCGCCAAGAGGAGGCCGCCGTCCGCAGACGCCTTAGTCGTCTCACCCGGTGCATCGATCGACGCGCCGAAGCCGATTCGGCAACGCTCCTGCGACTTCTGGATCAAGCGGTCGACGCCGCCGCCCACGTCCTGCACGACCGCTACCGCAACTATCTCGTGCCTCTCGCCGTGAACCGGGCGGTCACCATGCGGCTGGCGGCGATGGCGGGCCTGGGAGACGGTGTGCAGGAGGAGGACCTCTACGGGGATCTGTCCTATGCAACCGCTGCGGCTAACGCGGGAATCTCCCGCCTCGCCGAGCGGATGCGTTCACTCGGACTGGAGCGGAGGCTGCTTCAGGACGGGCCGCGACCTTTCCTGAACGGGCTCGACGCCACGCCTGCGGGACGCAAACTTCTCGCCGAACTGCACCAGTTCCTCGATGACTACGGTGCGCGAGCCGGCTCGCCCTATCTCGCGTTCTCCGCCAGATCATGGCGTGAGCGTCCCGAGGACCTGATCGGGCTCATCGCGGTGCAACTGCGCGGAATGAACGCCTCGGCCCGCGAGCGGACGGAGATTGAGCCTCCGTCCCGGCCCGCCGTGATGCAGGACGTGACGGCCCGGTTGCCTGCGCCGCTGCGTGGCTGCTGGCACCGATCCGTGGCGCGGCAGCGCGCCCTGCACGTCGGACGGGAGGGCACCCTCTACCTGATCGAGGAGTTCTTCTTCCAGGCCCGCCGGGTCATGGATGAGATCGCCGGCAGGCTGGTGGCCGGCGGTGTGCTGGAAGAGGCGGAGGATGTGGTCCTGCTCTACGACGGCGAGATGCGTCGGGCGTTGGCTCATCCCACGGAGGTGGGGCTGACAAACCTGGTCAATCGACGCAAGAACGCCCGTGCGCGGGCCCGGGAGGCCTGGCTGCGCAGTTGCGGCGCAACAGACGCGGTTGAGTCGGTCGGCTCTCGACCTGCAGACCGATTGGCGCTGCGCGGGTTTCCGTCCGCGGCGGGCAGGGTACGCGGGCGCGCGCGGGTGATCATCGAGCCGCGGGACTTCGGGCGCTTGAACGCCGGGGAGGTACTGGTGTGCCCATTCACCGACCCGTCGTGGACACCGCTGTTCTCGCTGGCCGCCGGCGTCGTCGCGGACGCGGGAGGGCCTCTGTCGCACGCTGCGATCATCGCCCGGGAGTACGGCATACCCGCCGTGCTCGGAGTCAACGGCGCCACCGCGCGGATTAGCGACGGCGAACTGATCGAGGTGGACGGTTCGGCCGGCGTCGTCACCCGGATGTCGGCGATGGCCGAACCATCAATCCCTTAACCCGCACCGGCGGAGGGACCCAACGGCAACCTTGGTTGACGGCGAAGTGGGCTCGCTGGGCGGCGCCGGGCGCCCGAAGGCTCAACTTCACCGAACCGGTCCTGGGGGCCGGACAGTCGAGGCATCCAGCGGCAATATGATCGCCCCATGCGCAATACCCGGCACGCATCCGACGTCGGGGTGCCGACCGCCGCTTCTGCCCTCCCCGAGCGGATCCTCACGGCCGCCGCGGAACTCGTCGATCAGCACGGCCCCCAGAAGACCACCGTCGCCGAGATCGCCCGAGCGGCCGGCGTCGGCAAGGGGACGGCCTACCTGTACTGGCCCAGCAAGGAGAAGTTGCTGCTGGCGCTGCTCGCCCACGAGCTGGTGGTGTGGATCCGATCCGTGCGCGCCGAGGTGGTGCACGATCCCGAGCGGTTGCGCCTGTCCCGTCTGGCGGTGCTGCTGCTGGACTCTTGGCGCCATGAAGTGGTTGAACTCATTGCCTCCGACTTATACCTGCGTCGAGTCCTCGCCGCGCACCGGGGTTCTCGAGAGCTCCTGGAACGATCCATGCCGATGGAACTGTGTGTGCGTGTGCTGCCTCTGATGCGCCGGGAGGGACTTGTGCGCAGTGATACTGATGCGCACGAACAGGCCTACGTCTTCAACGCCGTGATGACCGGTTTCGTCGTAGGCAAGGTGACGGAGCGCGCGGACTCTGCGGTGATCGACCCGGCCGCCGTGTTGGCCCGCACAATCCGTCAACTGCTGGAGCCCGACACTGCGCCAACCATATCACAGTGTGAACGACTGCTGCCCGAGGTACTCGAAGTGGTCGATCAGGCTGTAGCCAATCTGGAAGAGATGACGTACGGCGCAGCGGCGCCAGAGCGGACGGTCCGCGCACGAGGATAGGGAGGGTCCCTCGGACCCCCTGTGACACGGCCTGCCTCGAGGGCGCGCCGAGGCGGACAATCGCTTTCATGAGCACAAAACGTCCCGTTACTGTCCTGCTCGGCGCCGGAGCCATCGGCACCGCCATCGCCCGGCGCGTCACGAACGGCGGTCACATCGTCGTCGCCGACCTGCGGCTCGAGAACGCGCAGAAGGTCCGCGAGCAACTCCTCGACGCCGGTTACAGCGCCGAGGCAACGACGACGAACCTGGCCGACCCCGCCTCCATCCGGGCCCTGGCGGAGCACGCCGCCACGCTCGGATCGGTCAGCCGCGTGATCCTCGCCGGAGGAGTCTCGCCGTCGCAGGCCGACATCCCCACCATCCTGCGGGTAGACCTGTACGGCTTCGCCGTCGCCCTGGAGGAGTTCGGCAAGGTGATCGCCCCGGGCGGCTCCGGCGTCGTCATCTCCAGCCAGTCCGGCTACCGCATGCCCGCGCTCACCCGTGAGCAGGACGCCCTGCTGGCGACCACCCCCGTCGACAAGCTGCTCGACCTGCCGCTGCTCGCCGACGGCGCCATCACCTCCACGCTGCACGCCTACCAGATGTCCAAGCGGGCCAACGGCCTGCGCGTGCGGGCGAACGCCGTCACCTGGGGGGAGCGCGGCGCGCGTATCAATGCGATCAGTCCCGGCATCGTCATCACGCCGCTGGCGCGCGACGAGCTCGAGGGGCCGCGCGGCGCCGGCTACCGCAAGCAGCTCGAGCTCTCCCCGGCCGGGCGCGCCGGCACGCCCGATGAGATCGCCGCGCTGGCCGCTTTCCTCATGGGGCCGGAGGCCGGCTACATCAACGGCACGGACGTGCTGGCCGACGGCGGCGTCACCGCCTCCTGGTACTACGGGCCGCTGTCCGCGGGCGGGGCGAACTGAGCCGGATGCGCCGTGTCATATCAACCGACCTCGGCACGTAACTTCAACCGACCTCGGCGCGTAAGTACAACCGATCTCGGCGCGTAACTTCAACCGATCTCGGCGCGTAACTTCAACCGATCTCGGCGCGTAAGTACAACCGATCTCGGCGCGTAACTTCAACCGACCTCGGTGAGGGGGAAGCGGGTAGGCTGCCGGGGTGCGCGTCGTCATCGCTTCCTGCTCCGTGGACTACTCCGGCCGTCTGGACGCCCACCTGCCCCGGGCCACCCGCCTGATCATGGTCAAGGCCGACGGCTCGGTACTGGTCCACTCCGACGGCGGCTCCTACAAGCCACTGAACTGGATGAGCCCGCCCGCCCGCCTGGCGGAGGTCGCCCCGGACGAGGAGGACGCCGAGGCCGGCGTCACCGCTCGCTGGGAGGTGACCGCCGCCAAGACCGACGACCGCCTGGTCATCCGCCTGTTCGAGATCGTCTCAGATACCAGTGTGGAGCTCGGCGTCGACCCCGGGCTGACCAAGGACGGGGTCGAGGCCCACCTGCAGGAGCTGCTCGCAGAGCAGGTGGAGTTGCTCGGCCCCGGCTTCCGCCTGGTGCGCCGCGAGTACCCCACCCCCATCGGCCCGGTCGACCTGCTCGTGCGTGACGGGGCCGGCGCCGCCGTCGCCGTGGAGGTCAAGCGCGTGGGCGGCATTGACGGCGTCGAGCAGCTGACCCGCTACCTGGACATGCTCGACCGCGACCCGTTGCTGACCCCGGTGCGCGGGGTGTTCGCCGCCCAGCAGATCAAGCCGCAGGCGCGCGTGCTGGCCGAGGACCGCGGTATCCGCTGCGTGGTGCTGGACTACGACGCCATGCGCGGCCTGGACGATCCCTCCTCCCGGCTGTTCTGACGGGGCGGCGTAGCCCGGCGGCGCGGGACCGGGCCCGAGTCACGGCGCGTGCGGCGTTCCCTCCCCGTCGTGCCGCACCCTCGCCGGGCGCTTAGCATCTGTCCATGCCCGCCACCCGCTCCGCAGCCCCGCGCGAGATGTCCTACCTGCGCATCCTCGCCCAGGGGCTCGTCCCCGCCACCATCGCCCCCGACGTAGTCGAGGCGGTGCGCCGTCAACTCGCCGTGCAGGGGCAGCAGCCCTCCGCCGTACCGCACGCGCTGATTCTGCGGGCCGACGGCGCCACGGGCTCGGCAGTCGACGCCGCCTTCGCCTCCGGGCGCCTGGTGCGCTCCTGGCCGATGCGCGGCACGATCCACATCACCACCGCCGCCGACCACCACTGGCTGCGCGAGGCACTCATGCACCGCTCGGACGCCTGGACGCGACAGACCGAGGCGCGTCTGGGGATTGACGACGCCGTCCTGGGGCGCGCCGCCGATGCCGCGTTGGGGCTCATCGGCCGGGAGGGGCCGGTTGCCCGCACCCGGCTGATCAGGGCCTGGCAGGATGCCGGCCTGCTCGATTCCGACCCGGCCGCCAGCGGTTCCTGGCGGCGGCGACACCTGCTGGTGCGGTTGCAGCGTGAGGGGCTGCTGGTACAGGGGCCCCGGCGCGGCAACGAGCACCTGATCATGGACGCCCGTGACCTGCCCGGCGCAGACACCGGCCCCGGCGGCAGCGGGGGAGCCGCTCACGGCGCCGCCGGACACCGCGCCGCCTTGGCGGAGATCGCCCGCCGCTACGCCACCAGCCACGGGCCGGTGAGCGCCGCCGACCTCGCCCGCTGGACCACCCTGCCGCAGGCCGAGGCCGCCCGGGCCCTGGAGGACGCCGTCGAGATCACGAACGCCGCCGACTACCCGGTGGACCCGGCCACGGCCCGCGTGCCGCTGGTGCGCGCTCGGACCGAGGGCGGGCTGCGGGGGAGCGTACGGCTGCTCGATGCGGGTGTCGGGGTGACGTCCGGGCGCGACGTGCTCTACCTGCGCGCCGACCTGCCCGAGCTGCTGGAGGCGAATCGGCGCGCCGTCGCCCGCACGCTGTTCCTGCCCTCCTTCGATGAGCTGCATGTGGGCTACAAGGACCGGTTGTGCCTGACCGACGCCGCCGGGGAGCGGCTGATCTGCCCGGCGAGTAACGGCATGTTCCGCCCGCTGCTGGTGGACCGCGGACGGGTGGTGGCCGTGCGGCCCGTGGGGGAGGGGCTGCTGTGGGCCGACGGCGCCCGCCGCTCGGCCCGGCTGGAGGCCGCGGTGGACCGGGCGGTGCGGCGTGTGGAGCGGCGTCTGAGCCACTGAGTGGCCCGGATGTGGCCGTCTCATCCGCACCAACCCCGCGAGACAGCAGACGTCTGATGTCTGCGTGGTTTATGCGATAGACTCACGGCATGAGCAACGCCGCCATGCCCGCCGACTCCGCGTCGGCCTCCTCCAATCCGTGCTCCACCTCGGCCTCCGCGGGCTCCGCCGCGGCACCGGTTGCCCCCTCGGCGCTGCGCGGCCGGGTCGTCACCCCGATGCAGATCATCGACGACGGCATCGTCGTCCTCGCCGAACGCCACATCGCCTGGGTGGGTCCGGCCACGGAGGCCGCGCGGGCGGGCTGGGCGGACCTGCTCGCCACCGCCCGCAGCGCACCGGCGGGCGGCTACCTGCTGCCCGGCCTGGTGGACGTGCACTGCCACGGCGGCGGCGGCGAGTCCTTCCCCAACGCGGAAACCCCTGCCCAGGCCATGACCGCCGTCCGCGAGCACCGCCGGCACGGCACCACCAGCCTGGTCGCCTCCTGCGTCACCGCCGCCCCGGAGGTGCTCAAGGCGCGCACGCGAGTACTGGCCGACCTGTGCGACGCCGGGGAGCTCGCCGGGATCCACTTCGAGGGACCATTCGTGTCCGTCGAGCGCTGCGGCGCCCAGGACCCCACCTACATCACGGACCCCGATGCCGCCCTCGCCCGCGAGCTGATCGCACTCGGCCGCGGACACGTGGCCACCATGACGATCGCCCCCGAGAAGCCGTACATCACCGGCGACGACGGCGTGGTCGCCGCGCTGATCGACGGCGGCGCGTTGCCCTCCTTCGGGCACACCGATGCCGAGGCCGCCCCGGTGCGCGCCGCCCTGGCCGACGCCTCCGCCCGTATCGCCGCACGCGCTGAGGCCGGCGCTCCGGTCCGCTCCGCCCGCGCCACCGCCACCCACCTGTTCAACGGCATGCGCCCCATGCACCACCGCAAGCCCGGACCCGTGCCGGAGTTCCTCGCCGCCGCCGCGGGCGGGGAGTGCATCGTGGAGCTGATCGGCGACGGCGTCCACCTGGACCCCGCCATCGTGCGCGACATGTTCGAGACGCTGGGGCGGGAGAACGTCGTGCTGATCACCGACGCGCTCGCCGCCGCCGGCGTGCCCGACGGCGACTACGTGCTCGGCTCCCAGGCCGTCACGGTTTCCGGCGGGGTGGCCCGCCTGACCGAGGGCGGGGCGCTGGCCGGCAGCACGGCGCACCTGCTCGACGTCGTGCGCACCACTTGGCGCGGCGGGGTTGACCTGGTCGACGCGGTCTTCGCCGCCTCCTGCCAGGGCGCTGAGATCCTCGGTGACGACTCCATCGGCGCACTGGAACCCGGCCTATGGGCCGACGTCGTGGTCACCGACGCGGACCTGCGCCCGGTGACCGTGATCCGCCGCGGTGAGGTCGTGGACTGACCCGTGGGCCGGGCGGCGTGCAGCTAGTGCCGGTTCGGGCCGTCCCCATCGGGGCCGCGGGAACTGGTCAGCCGGGCAGGCCCAGGAGCCTGTGGGTGTAGACGGCCTGCCCGGAGTGCTGGGCGGCGTCGTCGATGATCGAGGCCAGCCGCACCCCGCGAGTGACCGGCGGCGTCCAGGCCCGGTCAATGACCTCTTCAAGCGCCTGCGGCGACAGAGAACGCAGGTAGTCGCGCGCCAGGGAGTAGGCGGCGTCGAGGTAGTCGGTCAGAACCGTCAGGTCGGCCACGCGCACGAGCGCGGCCTGAGCCGGTGTGTGGCGCCAGTCCTCGGTGTCGTCCGGCAGCGGCAGAGCGAACCGTTCCTTGAAGCCGGCGGCGGTCCACAGCATTTCGGTGCCCGCCAGGGCGGAGATCTGCATGTCGATCTCGCGGGCGGTGTGCCAGGCCAGCCAGCTGAGGGAGTCGATGCGCGGAGCGAGCTCCGGGGTGGGTTGAGTGTTCGCCTGTTCCACGGTGACCCCGTTCAGGGCGCGGTCGAAGCGCTCGCGGGAGCGATCCAGTGAGGCCTCCAGCAGGCCGAGGTAGGGATTGGTGTTCGTGGGGGAGTCGGTGTGCTCGCTCATGCCCCCACCGTAGGGGCGGGCCGGGATTATGACCAGTGACTCGTTGCCACGGAGTCAGGCCCGGGCTCTGACTCGTAGCGGGCGCGGCCGGACCGGACGGTGTGCTTGCGGGCAGAGTTGCGTGCCGACCTCGAGCGATCTCAGATCGGTTGGCCGCAGTGGGAGCAGAAGGTGGCGTCCTCGGTCTCCAGGTATCCGCAGGAGCGGCAGCGCAGCCGGACCACCTCGGCCGGGGCGCCCGCCGCCTTGGAAGAGCCGCCGAGTGCGGTCTGCAGGGTAGGAACCTCCTCCAGCCGCATCTGATCCTGGGCGCCTTCCGAGCGCTTCCACGGTTCGGCGTCGCGGGCCTCTCCCTGGGGCGACAGCACCACGCCGGAGCCGGCCAGACCCTCCTTGCCGACGCGTCGGATCCACTGGCCGATCCCGATCAGGATGAAACCGACGAGTGAGACGGGGAAGGACCGGAACATGCGGCCGATGTCTTGGCCCGTGTCCGAAGTACCGAACCCGGAGAAGGCGCTGAAGCCGATAAAGAAGACGCTGAAGAACATGATCAGTCCCACGCCCTGGAGCACGGCCCCGCCGTAGTAGGCGGCCTTGCGCCAGGTCGGCACGTCATAGCTGCGCGGCCGTCCGCCGTTGTTCGTGTACGGGGACTGCTGGTCTGGCAGGGGACCACTGGTCATGAGAGGACCTCCGAATGGTTTGCGGCGCTTCACCCTAACCGACCGCCCACAAAATCACGAATCGGGAACGGGAGGTAATGCGAGTCTCTCAGAGGTCCGCATCCATGCTTCGAGCACGAGGACTTCGAGCACCCCCTGCGGCAAGGCGATGCCCCGGATTGGCCGACGCGGTGACACGAAATGCACCACTTTCGCCGTCCCTGTAGGTGCAGATCACCGCTTGACCCGCGTGATTACGGGGTTTCCTGGTGTGGCGCGAGCGGTCCGCGCGGGAAAGTGGTGCAGATTGTGACACTTTGCTCTGCGAGTAGGCTCTGCCCGTACCGGAGAAAGGAAACCATGAGCGAGCGGCAGGCGTCGGAAGGCAACCGATCCACACGGCGCGGTGGTCAGAGCCCCACGGGCCCGGCCGCCACCAGTTGGATGGAGGTCGTGCGCCTGCGCACACTGCCCGCTGCCGTCGCCCCGGTCATTCTCGGCGCCGGTGCCGCCGCGGCCCTGGGCGGTTTCTCGCTGGTGCGCACCCTGCTGGCCGCGGGCGTGGCCCTGGCGCTGCAGATCGGCTCCAACCTGGCCAACGACTACTCCGATGGCGTGCGCGGCACCGATGATGACCGCACCGGTCCGCCCCGGCTCACCGCCTCCGGCCAGGTCGCTCCGCGCCGCGTGAAGTACGCGGCCTTCGGGTGTTTCGGCCTTGGCGCGCTGTTCGGACTGGCCCTCGTGGCGCTCTCCGGTCAGTGGTGGTTGGTGGCAGCCGGCGCCGCCGCGGTCGCGGCCGCCTGGTTCTACACCGGCGGCTCCCACCCGTACGGCTACATGGGACTCGGCGAGGTCTTCGTATTCATCTTCTTCGGGCTCATGGCCACCGGCGGCACCGTGTACGTGCAGACCGGGAGCGTGCCCGGGTGGGTGTGGCTGGCCGCGAGCGGGATCGGCCTGATCGCCTGCTCCCTGCTGATGGTCAACAATCTGCGGGACATCGACACCGATCCGCAGCACGGCAAGCGCACACTGGCGGTGCGCCTGGGGGAGCGCGGCGCGCGGCGGGCCTTCGTCGTCATGGTGTGTACCCCGGTGGTGATGGCCGTCCTCGTGCCGGTCTGGGCGCGCGCCGACCTGACTGCGGGGGCAGCGGAGCCTGGCTCGGTGTGGAGGCTGCTCGCCCTCGTCGCGGTGCTGCTCGTGGTGCTTACCGCCATGGCTGCTCGCACGCTGCGGCCGGTGCTGGCCGGGGCCACCGGCCGGGCGCTGATCCCCGCGCTGCGCGACGCCGGTCTGTACGAGCTGGCCTACGGCGTGGTCCTGGCCGTCGCCCTGGTCGCGCTGGTGTGAGATCGGCCGGAGTTCGGCCCGACAGTTTGCACGGCTCGGATCGCGAGGGCTAGCGTCCGGGCCATGGCTGACACTCACCTGATGACCCGGACCGCTGGCAGCGCCCAGGCGCTCGCGGTCATGTGTCAGGTGTGCATGTGTCGGTGCTGTCAGGCACGCTGACCCTGTCCGTGAGGCGCGACGCCCGCCGCTAGCCCGACTCAACCCCAACTCAACTCCGCGCGACTTCTGCACCATTCGGAGCCCCGCCGGGGCGCATACCCGACCTGGATCGAGCGCCGCGGAAACCTTGGGACGAGCCATTGCTGCCGCCGTCCGCCTGTGCCTGACAGCGATCCTCCCTTTCGGACAACGCCATTTCCGTCCGCAGCCGCGCAACGATCACGTCGATGCGCCTTGAGGAGAACCTCCATGTCCACTCCCTCCAACCCCGTCAACAACCCCGAGCACACGCCCGACTCGCCCCCCGAACCCCAGGTCGGCGGCACCCCTGATCCCCAGGCCGGCGACGTCACCGCCGAGAACGCCGCCGACATCCTCGCCGCAGACGACACCGACGCCGCGGAGTCCTCCAAAACCTCGCGCCTTACCCGGCGGCGTTTGCTCACCGTCGGCGGACTCGCCGCCGCGGCCGTGGCCGGCGGGGCTGCCTGGCTGACCCTGCGGCGCACCAACTCCGGCGTCGTCGGCGCCGCCGAGGAGCTGCCGCTGGTCATCGGCGGCGACATCTGCGCCGCCCCGCTGTACGCCGCCTACCACCAGGGCTACTTCGACGACGCCGGCCTGAACGTCACCCTCGCCCGCACCCAGCGCACCGAGGACACCAAGGACGCCCTCAGCGCCGGGAAGTACATCGGCGCCCCCGGCATCTTCTTCTCCTGGCTGGAGCCCATCTACAACGGCATCAACGCCAAGCTGACCGCGGGCTTCCACTCCGGCTGCCTGGAACTCGTGGTCAACAACGACTCCCCGATCTCCTCCTACGCGGACCTGAGGGGCGCCACCATCGGCGTTCCCTCACTGTCCTCCTCGGCCTTCGCCTACTTCTCGATCGGCCTGGCCAAGGCCGGTATCGACGTGGACCCCGAGCACGGCGACATCACCTGGACCACCATCGACGAGGACTCCCTGGGCACTCGCCTGACCAACGGCGACGTCGACGCCATCATGGGCTCCGACCCGGCCCCGCTGCTGCCCGTATTCAACGGCACCGCCCACGTGATCGAGTCCAACGAGTCCGAGCCCTTCTGCTGCTCGGTGGCCCTGAACGGCGACTTCGTCGCCAACCGACCCGACGACGCCAAGGCACTGACCGAGGCGTGGCTGAAGGGCTCGGACTACCTGGCCGCCTCCGAGGCCAACCGCAAGGAGATCGCCAAGCTCGAGGTCGACAACAACTACGTGGCCGCCGATCAGTCCCTGGTGGAGCAGGTGCTGGAGACCTACGGCTGGGAGGCCTCGGCCACCGCCTTCCGCGAGGCCATCGAGCCGGGTATCGAGGACTTCAAGCTCACCGGCTACATCGACTCCAGCATCTCCGCCGCCGAGCTCGCCGACACCGTCTACGCGGACCTGGGGATCAACCGGTGAGCGCCGCATCCCGGACGAGCGTCGCGGCGGGGCAGCCC
>NZ_LK995461.1:58277-68111 GCF_900002405.1 Actinomyces succiniciruminis
GTTCCCGCCGACGACTCGGCCCCGGCCGGCACTGCTGCGACGCCGCCCGACCGCCCCTCTGCGACCGCGGGTCGACGTGCCCGCCTGACCCGTCTCGCCGGAGCGGCGCTTGCCGTCTGGATCCTGTATGCCGCCGTCGTCGCGGCGGTGCCCGACGCCGCCGACGCGCGCACGGCCAGCACGACGCCGCTGCTCGCCGGGGTCGGCGCCTGGATCGTGGCGCTGGGCCTGTGGACGGCGGTGGCCCTGGCGCGCCCGAACACACCCGCCGCGGGGGCACTGGCCCACCGGCTGCCCTGGATCGTGTTCTTCGGGGCGTGGTTCATCGTCTGGCAGCTGACCACGGTCAAATCCGGGCTCCTGGACCCGCCCTACTTCGTCGCCCCGGAGGTGCTCATCGAGGCCTTCCGCGGTGACTGGACGCTGCTGGCGAGGTGCCTGGGGTCCTCCGCGCTGCTGTTCCTGACCGGCTATGCCGTCGGGTCGGTGCTGGGCTTCATCACGGGCCTGCTCATGGGCTGGTCGCGGCGGGCCGACTACTGGCTGCACCCGCTGCTGCAGACGATTGGGCCGGTGCCCGCGGCCTCGCTGCTGCCGCTGGCGGTGCTCATCCTGCCGACGACATACGCCTCGGCCGCCTTCATCGTCGCCTTCGGGGCCTGGTTCCCCATGGCGACCATGACCCGCGCCGGCGTGCGGGCGGTGCCCCGCTCCTACATAGACGTGGCCCGCACGCTGGGCGCCAGCGAGTCCTTCCTGGTGCGTCGCATCGCCATCCCGGCGGCCCTGCCCGACATGCTCACCGGACTGTTCACGGGCCTGGGCACGAGCCTGGCGGCGCTGATGACCGCGGAGCTGGTGGGCGTCGACCAGGGACTCGCCTGGTACATCAACTGGGTCAAGGGGTGGGCCGACTACCCGCGCATGTACGTGGGCCTGGCCGTGCTCATCATCTTCTGCCGCGCGTTGATGATTCTGCTGTTCAAACTGCGCTCCTCGCTGCTGGCCTGGCAGCAGGACCTGGTGAGGTGGTAAACGATGACTGCTTCAACGCCCTCAACCGCTTCTACGACTTCTGCGCCGGCGCAGGCGGACACCGCGGGCACCCCCACCACCGGCGCCGCGTCGCGCGGCGCCCAGGTGCGCCTGGCCGGCATCAGCCACCACTACCCGCTGCGGCACGACGTCGACCACGGCTGGGTGCCGGCCCTCATGCGACTGGTTTCCCCCGCCGCCCGGGCTCGGTATGAGGCCGAGTCCGCCAAGCCGGACCAGTTGCCGGTGCTGGACGGCATTGACCTGGACATCGCCCCGGGCGAGTTCGTCTCCCTGGTGGGTCAGTCCGGCTGCGGCAAGTCCACGATCCTGCGGCTGCTGGCGGGGCTGGAGACTCCCAGTCAGGGCAGCGTCGTCGTCGACGGCGAGGCCGTGACCGGCACCGCCCCCGAGCGGGCCCTGGCCTTTCAGGACGCCACGCTCCTGCCCTGGCGCACGGTGCGCGAGAACGTCGCCCTGGGTCCGCAGGCACGCGGACGCCTGGAGCCGCGGCGGGTCGAGGCGGCGCTGCAGGTGGTGGGGCTGCGCGACTTCGCCGACGCCTACCCGACCACCCTGTCCGGCGGCATGGCGCAGCGCGCGGCCCTGGCCCGGGCCCTGGTCAACCGGCCGCGCCTGTTCCTGCTGGATGAGCCCTTCGGCAAGCTCGACGCGCTCACCCGCCTGACCCTGCAGGACGAGATCGCCTCCCTGTGGGCCTCGCAGGGCTTCACCGCGGTGCTGGTCACCCACGACGTGGAGGAGGCACTGCGCCTGTCCAACCGCGTCATCGTGCTCTCCGAGCGGCCCGCGCACGTGGTGGAGGACATTCGCGTGCCCGAGGGGCTGGGGCGTGACGAGGCCGCTCCCGAGTTCCAGCGGTTGCGACGCCACATTCTGACGCTCCTGGGCCGCTGACCGGGGTAGCACAGACGGCGCCCGCCCCGGCAGGAGAGTCGGGGCGGGCGCCGTCGTCGGGAAGCGAAGGGGCTCAGCGGGTGGCGGCCTCCAGGGCGACCTCTGCGTCGGGCTCGCGGGTGATGCGGTTGCGCAGGTCGCGGCGCACGATTTCAATGGACCACATCCACACGATGTGGCCGAAGAACTCCGAGAAGTGCTCCGACCAGGTCTGGGCGCCGTCGATCCAGGGGAAGGGGTTTGGCGCCCAGCCCAGCAGCGGCATCACGATGACGTGCGCGCCCACGTACACGAAGACGCCGAAGACGGCGCCCTGCCACAGCTTGATCCGCGGGAAGTACTCGGCGGCGATGCAGTAGATCAGGCCGAAGACGATCGCGAAGCTGAAGTGCACGATGAAGGACATGATCGGCAGCTCGTTGTTGGAGAACGTCACCGTCAGGTGCGAGGTCTCCGGGGACATGCCGAACCACTCCAGCATGGCCTGCGGCGGGTTCGTGTCCGAGCGGATGCCGGGTGTGCGCGGCGGGAAGGGCACCTCCCAGCCGAACTTGACCAGGGCGGAGAAGGTGCCGGCGATGAGGCCGACGAGCGTCGCCACGCCGACGCGGCGGCGGGACGGCTCGGTCGAGCCGAGCAGGCGGGTGATCCAGGTGGGCATGTGGGAACCTCCGGGTATTGCGGCGGGGCCGCCGCGGCGATGACGAGCAGGCGCCCACGGCGCGCGCTCATCGGTGTCGACCAACGATTTCACGCCGCAGCGCCTGTGTCCAAGCCGCGTGGCGGGCGGGAGCGGTTGCCGCCGAGTACAGCTCCATACACGCCCGGCAAGCGCATAGGGTGGCGCCGTGATCTATTACCGAAGGGACGATGAGCACGGCGGAACCGCACTGGGCGTTGTCTGTGCCGTCCTGGGGATCGGGCTGACGTGCATCATGCCGTTCGCACTAGGTCTGTCGATCATGGTCGTGTCCTTCTTCCTGGAGGCGTTCCCGCGGTCCCTGCACGCGGCGGACCTGGGGTTCCCCTTGTTGGCGCTGCTCTACTTTGTGGCTTATGGGGCCGCCTGGTACGGCGCCCACCGTTTTCTGCTGTACCCCCGGACCGTGCAGGTGACGGGACGGGGCGTGCGTATAGGCAGGGACTACCTGCCTTGGCCGCGGCGGCGCGAGGAACTGATCATTGTTGAGAAGCGTCGCCTGGGCAGGCGCATCCGGTACCGCGCCGTCTATGACTCCGAGTTCGGTCGCGTGCGTTTGCACGTGCTCGAGGACGCGGGTGAACCTGGTGACTTGTCTGTTGCGCGTCGCGCCGTGGAGTCCCGTCTGGACCAGGTGTGGGAGGCTTGTGAGCGGGCACGTCGCGACGCGCCCGGCTATCAGGACGCGGCCGCGGAGCCGGGCACGGACGCTCAGAAGTAGTAGGGGAACGGCGACCAATCCGGCTTGCGGCGCTCAAGGAAGGCATCACGCCCCTCGGCGGCCTCGTCGGTCATATAGGCCAGGCGGGTGGCCTCCCCGGCGAAGACCTGCTGGCCCGCCAGGCCGTCGTCGGCCAGGTTGAAGGCGTACTTGAGCATGCGGATCGCCTGCGGCGACTTGCCGGCCACGATGCGCGCGTACTCCAGGGCCCGCTCCTCCAGCTCGGCGTGGGGGACCGCCTCGTTGACCACGCCCCAGCGCTCGGCGGTGGCGGCGTCGTAGGTGCGGGCCAGGAAGAAGATCTCGCGGGCCCGCTTGTCCCCGACCTGCCGGGCGAGCAGGGCGGAGCCGTAGCCGGCGTCGAAGGAGCCCACATCGGCGTCGGTCTGCTTGAAGCGGGCGTGCTCGGCGGAGGCTAGCGAGAGGTCGCAGACCACGTTCAGGGAGTGTCCGCCGCCGGCCGCCCAGCCGGATACGGCCGCGATGACGACCTTCGGCATGGTGCGGATGAGTCGCTGCACCTCCAGGATGTGCAGTCGCCCGGCCCGGGCGGCGTCCAGGCGCTCGCGCTGGGCGGCGACGGCGGCGTCGTGGTTGTCGGTGGGCGCGGCCGCGGCGGCCTCGTCTACGGCGTCGGGGCGTGACGTCCCGGCGTCCGCCCCGGCAGTGGAGGTGGCCCCGGCGTCGTCGTCGCTCTTTTCGTACAGGTAGCCGTCCCGTCCGCGCACCCGCTGGTCGCCGCCGGAGCAGAAGCCCCAGCCGCCGTCCTTGGGGGAGGGACCGTTGCCGGTGAGGATGACGGCGCCGACGTCGCCACTCATGCGTGCGTGGTCGAGCACCCGGTACAGCTCGTCGACGGTGTGTGGGCGGAAGGCGTTGCGCAGCTCGGGACGATCCAGGGCCACCCGCACCACCGGCAGGTCGCGCACCCACGCGCCGTTGGCGTCGCGCTCGCAGCCGCGGTGGTAGGTGACGTCGGTAAGCGCGCCCGGGCCGTCGCCGCGGTTGGCGAAGCCGGCGACGTCGCGCCAGCGGAGAGGATCGAAGATCTCCGAGACCCGCTGCGGCAGCGGGTGGGGCGACGGCTCGGCAGTTGACGACTGGCTCATGCGCACAGGGTAAGGGCGCGTCGTACCGGTTTTGTGCTTCCTCCGGTTTGCGGGTGCGGCGAATAGTGGCGCGCCATCGGCGCGGAGTCCGCTGTGCGGTGACCTGGAGTGATGCAAGATTCGGGACAAACGAGCCTGAACGCCCGCCAGGGCGATCCGGCACCCGCATGATTCCAACGTTTCGCCCACGGCTACCAACGCCGCCGGACCCGTTTGTCCCGAATCATGACATTCACCCACCCAGGGCTTCGGCTGCGCGATCCGCCCTGAGGGAGCGGAGGGGCGTGTGCTTCAGTGACGGTTCATCAGGTAGTACCAACGATTAGCTATGGACTGCGACGGTTGTGGGGTAGATGCACGAACCGTCGCAGGAAGTAGCGAATCGTCGACCGTAACGCACGAACCGTCGTGCGCCCGCCGGCCGCGCCGTCACACCCTTAAACCGGAAGAGCCGTCATGCTTGGCTCAGTCGTCTTCTTCGATCCGGTTGCCATCTTCGTCAACGTAGTAGCCTTCATCGTCTATTTCGGAAAAGTTCAAACGGCCGTCCTGAATCTCCTCGGCGAAGTGCTCGCGTGTCATCAGGCGCACTTGGCGGCCGCGCTTCATCATTTCCTCGTGGTTGAGGGTGGTGTTCCAAGGCTTCTCAATCGTGACGATGATGACCATGTAGAAGATCCAGGTCACCAGGGTGAGGGTGAGTATTGAGGACGACGCAAGCAGCGTGGCAGCGGCGGAGCCTGCAACGGCTGGGCAGATGAGCGATATGACAGTCAGGGTCGGTCCCTCGGGGTCCTGCGACCGCTTGGCTCGCATGATCAGCCGCGACGCCGTCGCGTCGAGAACCTCCCGTATGACTGCGGCCACGATCGCGAATGCGACCACGCGGTCGATAGTCAGGCCCATGTGGGTCAACGCCGACAAGATCCCTGTGACGATGCCAAGACCGAGTCCATCAAGCAGAGCCATGAAGGCCCTCCCGGAAGCCAGGGCCCAGAGCGGGATCGCTGGGCGCCAGCGGGAGTCGGATTCCTGTGTTGTGGTCGCCATGGGTTCTCCTGATTGGATTTCGCCCGTCGATCTGCGATCGGCCGATACCTATCAGGGTGAGTGTAGGGAAAGTATGAGCCGAATCATAGACTGATCTTCGTCAGGGTTGTCGTGCGAGACTGCTATGTAAGCCGGATGTTCCGCATGGTGTCACTGCTGTCGGCCGGGGTGCTATTGGTCGTCTCCCTTTGGCGCGGGCATCTTCCCGTACAGCCAGTAGAGCGGTAGGAAGGAGAGCAGCGCCGTCGTGCCGAACACTAGGATCGCGGGCAGGGGTTCCGCCAGCAGGACGCCGATCAGCGCCATGGCAGATGCCTGCACGACGAGTTCTAGCGCCTCGCCGAGGAACTTGCCCACGTGCGACTTGGAAACGAAGTCGCCCCAGAGGATCACCACTGCCAGCCAGGTCAGCATCAGAAGCGGCGGCAGCCAAACCAGCGTGAGGCCGCCGTACTTGGGTCTGCCGACGGGTAGAAGGGCGACTGCTGCCAGGGCGAGGTACATCGGCGCCGTGACCATGACAACCATCACCGCGAGCACGACGTACCCGCGTAATTCCTGCAGCGACCTTCTCATGCGGGATTCCTTCGGAACCAGGGGAGAAGCGTCGGTGTAGAGGGCCGGTCTAGTTACTGCCATCTCGAAGTCGTAGCCACTGAATGAATGTGCCCAAGACCGCGGTTATCCACGGCGTTGGTGTCAGCGTGACAGCGTGTAGGCTGGCGCCCCCACCACTCCACTCTATGCCGCGCAGGTGTGCCCGAACAGCTGACCTTCGTCAGGTTGTTCAGCTGATTGTTCTCGTGTCCGCCGACGCACGCTTGAGTGGAGCAACGCGCACGGCTCACCGCGCTGGCCGGGCCGTACCGGTTCTTCTGGTTTGTGGGTGTGGTGGTGGAGTCTGGTGTCGTGGGGTGCTGGGCTGCCTACCTGCGGGTGCGCCGACTCGATGCTGCCCGCTGGACGTGAGAGGGCCCCGAGGTCTGTCCTCCTGCGGGTGTGCCGGCTGCTGCCGGCAGCAAGCAGCTTGCCTTGGCACGCATGCCGCTGTGCAGTGGCCGGGAGTGTCACCAGTGGGGACAAACGGGCCTGGCAGTGTTGGCGGGCGCGGGCGAAACCTTGGAATCATGCGGGCGCCGGATCGCCCCTGGCGGGTGTTTAGGCTCGTTTGTCCCGGATCATGACAATCACCTCTCCTGGAGGCTCCCGGTGCGCGGGTCGCCCCGAATGGGTGGAGGGATCGGCGTGCTCCTCGTGTGTGACGGTTCGTCAGGTAGCAACAACGATTCCCCATGAACAACGACGGTTCCCTGCATCTACCCCACGAACCGTCGCCACAAGTAGAGAATCGTCGACCGGAACACACGAACATTCAGACAAACATACGAACCGTCAGACGGAGCGCACGAACCGTCGGGCTTCACCCCGCCGCGCACACGCCCGGCGCTGGACCCGGCTAGCCTGTGCCCATGACGCTCATGACGCAGAGTCCCCAAACCGCCTCGGACACCGCCGACCGCACGGTCATCGCGCGCTCGGCCGGCGGTGGCCGCGTCGACTCCGAGACCGGCCGCCTGCGCGAGGTCATCGTCCACCGGCCCGGGCGGGAGATCGCCCGCATCACGCCGATCAACGCCAACTCCCTGCTGTTCGACGACGCCCTGAACATCGCCCGCGCCCAGGCCGAGCACGACGCCTTCACCGCCATCCTGCGGGCCGAGGGCGTCATCGTCCACGACTTCCGCGACCTGCTCACCGAGACCCTCGCCGTCCCCGAGGCCCGTCGCCTGGTCCTGGAGGAGACCGTCGGCCCGCAGGCGGTCGGCGTGTCCACCTCCGAGGTGCTCATCGACTTCCTGGGCGGCCTGCCCGACGCCGAACTCGCCGAGGTCCTCCTGGCCGGCATCACCCGCAACGAGCTGCGCGAGCGCCTGGACCCCGCCGACGCCGCCACCCTGTTCGCCACCACCTACCTGTCCACCCTGGAGGGGCAGTTCGTGGTCACCCCCCTGCCCAACCACCTGTTCACCCGCGACACCTCCGCCTGGCTGTACGGCGGCGTGTCCGTCAACACCATGGCGCTGGCTCCTCGGCGCCGCGAGGCCGTCAACTACGAGGCCGTCTACCGCTTCCACCCCGCCTTCGCCGACCGCGTCGGCCTGGCTCCTGCGCCGGGCGGGGGAGGGACGACGTCGTCGGACCGGGGCCGGGGCGAGCGCGGGCCACTGTGGGTGGAGCCGCACGGCGCCTCCCCGGCCACCGTCGAGGGCGGTGACTTCCAGGTGCTGGGCAACCGCACCCTGGTCATGGGGCTCACCCACCGCTCCAGCGCGGCCGGCGTGGAGCGCCTGGCCACTCGGCTCTTCGCCGACGGCGTCGCCGACCGGGTCATCGGCATCCATATGCCCGACCGCGCCTTCTACACCGAACTCGACGCCGTCATGCACCTGGACACCCTCATGACCATGGTCGCCCCCGACACCTACCTGCGCTTCTCCGGCTTCAACGACGTCACCACCGTGGAGATCGAACCCGGCGCCAACCACGGTTCCACCAAGGGCTCCGCCCTGCGCGTCACCGTCCACGACGGCGGCGACATGGACGCCGTCCTGGCCCGAGCCGCCGGCATCGACGCCTTCAAGGTAATCAGCCCCGACATGTCCGATGAGGCCGAGGCACTGCGCGAACTGTCTCGTGACTCCTGCAACGTCGTCGCCCTGGCGCCCGGGCGGGTCATCGGCTACGCGCACAACCAGCGGGCCAACGACGTGCTGCGCCGGGCGGGCGTGGAGGTCATCGAGACGCCCGGCGTCGAGCTGGTGCGCGGCCGCGGCGGGGCCCACTGCATGACCTGCCCGGTCACGCGCGATTGAGCCGAGTGACGCCGAGCTTGCTCGGGTGTCTGAGGCGATTGAGTCGCGTGAGAGGCCTTGCCGTACACGCGCGATTGAGCCGAGTGACGCCGAGCTTGCTCGGGTGTCCGAGGCGACTGCGCCGCTCACTTCCCGACGACGCTGATCTCCCGCGCCTCGTCCCAGGGCACCGTCCAGCCCGCGGCATCGATCACCGTGGACAGCACCGCAGCGGTGAACCCCCATACGAGCGGCCCGTCGTCGCGGGTGACAAAGGCGGGGCCCCGCCACACCTGTCCGCCGCGCTCCAGCACCCACGTACGCCGAGCCGCCGGATCCACGAGCGCACCTACCCCAACCCGCATCGCCCACCTCGTCTCGGTGCCGTCCAGCCGCATATCCCGAGGGGTCGCCCACCAGCCGAGCACCGGAGTCACCAGGTTCGCCGAAGCGGTCAGCGCCGCTTCCGGCAGCGCGCCGAGCACATCCACGTCGGACGGCTCGATGCCCGCCTCCTCCCATGCCTCGCGCAGAGCCGCTGCCGTGGGATCGCCCCCGTCGGTCGGCTCCAGCCCGCCGCCGGGGAAGGCGACCTCGCCGGGGTGGTGACTCACCGCCGCGGAGCGCAGCGTGAGAACGACGTCGAGGTCGTCCACCGATGCCCCCTCGCCGTCGGCGCGCACCCCGCGGGATGCCGCCTGCTCGCCCACCCCGAATAGGACGAGCACGGCCGAGCGCCGCAGGGCGCGCCCCGAGGAGCTAAGCCCCTGTGCACGCTCCCGCCGCGACTCCAACCCGTCCAAGTGGGGTGTTGCCGCCGCCACTCGGCGAAGATCATCAACCACTCCCATGGGGGTGAGGTTACGACTTCCTCATAGCCGGCGACGGTTAACGGCGAGTCGGCGGTGGTGACAATGGCAACCAGCTCTGGGACGAGTCGTGTGGTGTCAGCCGACGTGCGCGGCGGCGGGGCCCACTGCATGACCTGCCCCGTCGCCCGCGACGCCGTCTGAGGCCTTCGCCGTTCCGAGTCGGTGCGCCGCTGAGCTTGTTCCGGATGAGGGCTTGCGCCCCGTTTGCGAGTGCCCACGAAGAGTCTTCTTGAGCGGTTGACTCAATGTGTTCATACCGTTACCGTGAGTTTTGATCGCTTGCGCGGTCATGTCTCTGAACCCTGCAACATCCAATATCCGCCCGGGCGCTTGAGTGCGTAGTGCTGTTTACGTAAGGCAATTCCGTGGGTGGACATGGAAGGACCTCATGAACGCGAGACTCGCTGGAAAGAACCCCAAGAGACCCCTGAGAGTGACGCTTCTGTCACTGACTGCGATCGCGGCCCTGACTGTTTCTCCGGCAGTCGCCGCGACCTCGGCGTCCGGAACCGCCGCTGCACCGGCCCCGGACGGCGCGGTCGCGCCATCAGGGGCGGTTGCGCCATCGGGGGCTGCC
>NZ_LK995461.1:68200-81523 GCF_900002405.1 Actinomyces succiniciruminis
GAAGACGACGCCGCCTCAACCGCCGTTGTAGCGCCCAACAGCTTCGGTCAAGAGGCGGTGCTCGCGGACGAGGCCGCGTTGGATGACGCCGATGCCGAGTCTAACCAGGACGTAATCGACTACTGGACGCCCGAGCGGATGGCGCAGGCCCAGCCCGTAGACGTCGTCGCGGACTCCGAACAGCTCGCCCAGGCCGAGGCCTCGGCGCTGGCGTCTGCCGCCGATTCCGAGCCGGGAGAGGAGGGCCTCACCGATCCCGCCGAGCCCGCCGACGACGTGCTCGCGCAGGCGCAGGCCGCCGGCCTTTTCGATGAGGACCTGCAAACGCTGACCGCGGACTCCGGTGAGGAGACTGCGGTGGTCGCGCCGCCGGTGACGAACTTCTCCGTTACCAACGGCAAGCTGTTCTTCGAGGGCTACGAAAAAGACAACGGATACTGTTCGGCGTCCGCGCTGAACACGCCGACCAAGCGCGTGATCATTACCGCGGGACACTGCGTGTATTACCAGGGTGCCTGGTCCCAGAACGTTGTGTTCGTCCCCGCCTACGATGGCCGGAAGGAGGACCCCGATCCGGTGGGAATCTGGACTGCGCGCACCCTGCGCACATTCAACTCCTGGATCGATGACTCGGACCTCTCCCACGACGTCGGAATCATTACCCTCAACGACGGTGGAGACGACAACAGAAGAATTGTCGACGCCGTCGGCGGGCACGGCCTCATGTGGAACGGCTCCAAGAGCTTCGACGTCTCAATCTTCGGCTACCCGAGCAACAAGAGCAATCCGAACGGTCGCTACAGCATGTGGGCGTGCTGGGGCGCTACCCGCGGTGACGACGATCGGGATACGATCACAGGCTGCGACTTCGGCAATGGCTCATCAGGCGGGCCCTGGCTCGCCCAGTACAACAACAGCACCGGACAGGGGCATGTTCGGTCGGTGACGTCCACATGGTTGGACTCGGCGGACCAGAACTGGGGGCCCTACTTCAACACCGATGTCAAGAAGATGGTGGACGCCTCGAACAATGACTAGTCCGGCGTGCGCCGACGCCGACCACCGAGTACAGGGGGCGATCATGTCGCTGATCAGACGCCGCACAATGACGAGGCTTGCGCTTGCTGCGGGCATTGCGATCGCGGGGGCGGGAGGCTGCACGCGAGGGCGGGACTCGCCCACCGCCTCAACCGAGCCGACCGGTCCCAAGGCTGCGGACTCCTCGCCGACGGAGCAGACCACAGCCACCGGTGACTTCGGAGCGGCTGGTTCAACGAGCGTTCCCGCGCCGAGCGGCGATGCGACGGGATCGGTCCAGGTGCTTCAGGCCCGCGATGACCTGGTCTCGCCCGCCGCCGTCGCGTGGGACTCGTGGGAGCTGATCGGCCCGCGGACGATCGAGCTGACTTTCCTTGCCGGCCCTGCACAGTGCGAGGGCGTGAGCGTGGAAGTTCTCGAGACCGACCAGGACGTGACAATCAACCTCAGCGTCGGTACCTTGCCGGACGCCGGCGCCTGCCAGGCGATCGCGTTGACTTCAACCACACGCGTCGCTCTCGGTGCCGACCTCGGCGACCGTACGGTCCGCCAGGACGCCGGTTAACACCCACGCGATCGTGGGAGAGCGATGGCCATCGGCGAGGGGTGCCGCGTCTGCTCGGGGAGGGGCTTCATGCGGCGGCCGTTATCACGTCCGCATGCCCTACGATCATCCCCTGAGTTCACGCGTCGAAAGGACCCCAGCATGCCCGCCGCCATCCCGGCCCCCGCCCCCGCCGTCCTCGCCTCCCTGAAGGGACGCAGTTTCCTGCGCGAACTGGACTTCACGCCGCAGGAGTGGATGACGCTGATCGGCCTGGCGGCGCAGTTGAAGGCGGACAAGCGAGCCGGCCGGGAGACTCAGCACCTGAGGGGCAAGAACATCGCCCTGATCTTTGAGAAGACCTCCACGCGCACCCGCTGCTCCTTCGAGGTGGGCGCCCACGACCAGGGCGCCCACAGCACCTACCTGGACCCCTCCGGCTCTCAGATCGGCCACAAGGAGTCCGTGGCGGACACCGCCCGCGTGCTGGGCCGCATGTTCGACGGCATCGAGTACCGCGGCGACTCCCAGGCCAAGGTCGACCAACTCGCCGAACTGTCGGGCGTACCGGTGTGGAACGGGCTCACCGACGACTGGCACCCCACCCAGATGCTGTGTGACTGCCTGACCATGCTCGAGCACACCGACAAGCCCGCTGGTCAGATCGCCTACGCCTACATCGGCGACGCCCGCTTCAACATGGGCCGCTCCCTGCTCGTGGCCGGCGCCCTGCTCGGCGCCGACGTGCGCATCGTCGCTCCCAAGGAGCTGTGGCCCGACGACGAATGCGTCACCGCCGCCCAGTCCGTCGCCGCCGACACCGGCGCCCGCATAACCCTCACCGAGTCCGTGGACGAGGGCGTGGCAGGGGTGGACTTCGTACACACCGACATCTGGGTGTCCATGGGGGAGCCCAAGGACGTGTGGGCGGAGCGCATCGAGCTGCTGCGCGGCTACCAGGTCAACGCCGCCCTGATGGCCAAGGCGGGGGAGCAGGCCAAGTTCATGCACTGCCTGCCCTCCTACCACAACCGCGAGACCGCGATCGGGGAGGAGATCTACCAGGCCACCGGCATGGACGGCCTGGAGGTCACCGAGGACGTCTTCGAGTCCGAGCGCTCCATCGTCTTCGACCAGGCCGAGAACCGCATGCACACGATCAAGGCCGTCATGGTCGCGACTCTGGGCGACCCGGCGACGACGGCGCAGGTGGACTGAGTCCGCTGCCCCATCCGGCTAGGCCGGTTGGGCGATCGGATCCGTCGATTGGCGGATTGACGACATTGACGACCTGGTGTGGGATGTCTCATGCTTCAAAGCGGTGTCGTTCCGCGATCCTATTTCCTGAACGGAGAATGAGGCGCTCCTCATTGCTCCATGAATTTGGAGGTTCCGATGAAGCTCGGGTATGCTGTCCGCTCTCTTCGCGTTGTTGTGGCACTTGCTGTGCTTGTCGCAGGTACATTGGTTGCTTCGCCTGTCGCGCAGGCTGCCTCCTATCATCAGTGCAACAATGGCTGGTACTACAATGTGGAGGTGGTCGGTGGGGCCGGAGGAGGAGTGTATGTCCCCGCCTACGGCAACGGTACCTCGCTCACGCGTAACTGTTGGCTCAAACGTACGAGCTCTACTCGCGTGCGCCAAGAGGTTAGGAGACTTCAGTACGGACTTCAGACTTCCGGGCAGAGTCTGTACGCCGATGGTATATTTGGTGATATCACGCGCAAGGCGGTGGTGAATGTGCAAACCGCAAATCGGATCGCGGTTGACGGCGTGTACGGGCCGCAGACCGGATCGGTTATCAGGTGGTGCTACTGGTATAACAAAAAGGAATGGTGTGGACGGTGGGTCTAACTGACGGTATAGGAGGACTGCTTTCATGGGTGTTCAGCGTTTTGCGCGATCTGGTCGCGTTTTTCGCGGCGCTGCTGTGGGTGCAATCTTCACTCTCCTCGTCTGTTCCTGTTCTTCTGGAGGGCAGTATGCGTCCGTCGATGCGACAGCGGCGCGAAGTGAGGTTGCAAGTCAGGTGGCGGCGCCGCCAGGCCCAACCGAGGTGCTCGGAGTTGTCAAAGATCCGGTGACGTGGTCGGTGCCCTTTGATCGGGTGCTCGACGGGAATCTTTCACGGTTGGAGAATTACGCCTACGACCTTCTGGTGGATAGGTGCATGTCGGAAGCTGGGATCGATGAATATGAGGTAATGACTGCGTCATCTGTCCCATTTCCCGAGACGTCGCCGCATGGGAATGAAACCCTGTTCAATGTGGAGATCGCTCAGAAGTACGGCTACCGAATGGCTCCCGATCCGGCCTACAAGATCTCATGGGAGAAGATCGATCTCCAGGGCGGTGGCTACTACGACGGCAAACCGGACTCCTTCAAGGATCAATGGCATGATTGTCAAGATGAGGTGCAACTGGAACTATATGGCCCGCCGCCGACGGAGTATCTGGATATTGACGAGAATGGAGTCATTCCAATCGAGTCTCAGCTCAACCAGTTTTTCGTAGACACTTCGTCATCACAGTTGCAGGAGGCTGCTGCTCAGTGGCGCACCTGCATGGCGCCGCAGGGCATAGCTGATCTTCCTGAGGAACCCTGGGAGGTGGGAACGTTAGACCTTCCTGAATCGCTCATCACGAGGTTCGACTACTGGCCGACCGGCGACCCCTCGGCGGACGAAATCGTGGTGGCCACTGCGGACGCCGAGTGTCGGGAGTCCTCGGGGTGGACCAGCCTGCTATACGAGGCCACATGGGACCAACAGGCCGCGTTCGTTGCCGATCACCAGGCAGAGATCGAAGGCATGGTGGCTGAGAACGAGGCCGAAGCGGCACGCATGCGTTCCATTATTACCGAGGCCGGCGGAACGCCGTGAGTCGGCTACGGCAGTCTTTGCTCGTGTTCGCCTTTCTGGCTGGCGCTGCGATGCTCGTTGTCGGTACGTGGCTCGTGGCCGTCCGCGTCCAGTCACCTGCTCAGCGGGAGGCGGCCGCCGCGCCGCCTTCGGCCGGACCGGTCACCGTCGCGGTGACGCGGAGCGACCTCGTCGAGCAGACAACCTTCCTCGCGACCGCGGTTCGTTCCGAGAGCGTAACTGTCGCCGTTCCAACCCCATTCGAGGGACAGGGCGTGGTGACCAGGTCTGCTGCGGCGGTCGGTCATTCTGTCCCCTCGGGCGGCGTGGTTGTTTGGGTCAACAGCCGTCCGGTGATCGCGTTACAGGGTGAATTCGCCCTCTACCGCGATCTGTACTTGGGTGCCCGAGGCGACGACGTCCGCATGATCCAACAGGCCCTGGCCGATTTGGGCTACGCCGTCAGTGTGGACGGGGAGCTTGGGAGAGCGACTGCTGCCGCTATCCGCGAGCTGTACCGGAGTGCCGGGGCCCAGGCTCCGCAGGACTCCGAATACTCGCCTAGCGCAGTCGCAGCCGAACCCGCGCCCTCCGAGGGGGCGACGGCGGCCGCGTCGCCGGCACAGCCGACCCTTGTGCTGCCAGCCTCGGAAGTCATAATTGTGCCGACGCTGCCCGCGGTTCTGACTTCGGTCCCCGCGACCGGTACCGCAGTGGACGGCGAGGCCGCGGCAACGTTCAGCACCCAGGAGATCGCGCTTACAGCCACGGTGCCACCGACCATACAGGCGCGGTTGACGTCCGGTCTGGCCGGCACTGCCAGTCTTCAAGGACAGTCTGCTGATATGTCAATGGACGTCGCCCTGGCACAGGTGAACTTCCCACAGCAGGACGCTTTGTCACCTACCCAGCAGGATCAGGAAGAGGCAGCTGAGTCCGCAGAGGCGTCCGTGGTTCTGCGGGCGAGCGACGGCCATATCCCTGACGACTGGGTGGGGCGCAGCGACGTCTTGGTCACCCTCAACCTCTCCGAGCCGGTTCTCGATGCGCTACTAGTCCCGCAACGAGCCGTCTCGGCCGACGTCAATGGCGTGACCACCGTCCTGGTTGAGCAGAAGGACGGCTCCTTCACGCAGGTGGTGGTGACCGAGCTCGGATGTGTCGCGGGCACCTGCGCCGTCGACGCTGAGGACGGTACCCTCACCGAGGACATGAGTGTGCGGGTTGATGGCTGAGCTCCGGTTGTGCGGCGTCGGGAAGATCTACGGAGGTGAAGTGCCCCTTGAAGCCCTCCGCGATGTCACGCTGACCATCCGTCAGGGCGAGTTCATCTCTATCCAGGGTCCGTCGGGGGCCGGCAAGTCCACCCTGCTAAACCAGCTGGCACTGCTGGACACCCCGACCAGTGGCGATTACCGAATCAATGACGTCGATGTGGGTACGCTGAGCGAGCCCAGGCGCGCCACGGTGCGTTCCGAGAACTTCGCCTTCATCTTCCAGTCCTTCCACCTGCTCAAGGGACGCAGCGTGGTGGAGAACGTCGCCCTCGGCCTGCTGTATCGGGGTCTGGACCGGCGGCGGAGAGTTAAGGCCGCTCAGGAGGCGCTCGCATTCGTCGGTTTGCAGCACAAGCACTTGCAGAAGGTGGAGAAGCTATCGGGGGGAGAGCGTCAGCGCGCCGCCATTGCCAGAGCTGTCGCCTCGGGCGCGCCGATCATCGTCGCCGATGAGCCCACCGGCAACCTGGATTCGCGCAGCAGTGAGCAGATCATGGAATTGCTCGCGCAACTGAACCGGCGTGGCGCCACGGTCATAGTGGTCACTCACGACGACCATGTCGCCTCCTACGCCTCACGACATCTGCGGGTCGTGGACGGCCGGGTGGAGGAGCTCAACCGAACTGCGTTACATGCCCCCAAGACGGAACCTTCCGCCATGCGCGGGCGCGCTTCCCGCCTGCGGCTGCCTGACGCCTTAAGCGACGTATGGCACAGCCTGCGCTCCCGGCGAGCGCGCTCGGGTGTGCTGGTTGCCTGCATTGCTCTGGCAGTAGCGCTGGCGACGACGACTACCGGGTTGTCCGCCACCGCGCGATTCCAGGTGTCCGACGTGTTCGACTCCAGACGCAACCAACTCGTCGGCTTGGCAGCCGCAACCACCGACGTCTTGGCTGCCGAGCAAGCCCTGTCCGCAGACTCCGCTGTGCGTATCCGAGACCTCGCCGGCGTGCGCGACTTCGCTGTACTCGCTACCCACTCGTCCGTCGAGGTCGCGTCACGGCCCTCTGCGACCACTACTCCGCTTCAACTCGTCGGTAACGTATCGGATACGCTTCCACAGTCACTGTTTACGGTCACCTGCCCGCAGCCCTTGGCCGTGCTGGGCGAGGATGAGGTCATCCTCGGTTCACACGCAGCCCAGAGCCTGCAGATCGGCCCCCTACTCGCTTCACCGGTGATCTGGCTGGACGGACGGCCCCGTGCTGTTGTCGGAATCCTGACTGACGCGGGCCTGGACGTCGGCCTGCTTGACTCGGTCATCGTGCCCGAATCCGAAGCCGTCTCGTATTCGCAGCCCCAGTACGCCTCGGTCAAGCTGCGGGTCGACCCCGGAGCCGCCCAACAGGTTGCCGAGCAGGCGCCCGTTGCCTGGATCCCCAGCGCGCCGCAGTCCGTGACCGTCGATGTCCCGCCGGATCCTGCGACGCTCCGGGCGGAGGTGGAGGACTCCATTCGAACCGTCCTGTACACCCTCACTGCCGTCGCCGCGATCGCTGCCCTCACGCTGGTCGCCGCCCTCATGATCTCCACGGTCATGGAGCGCACCGGAGAGATCGGGCTGCGTCGCGCCATGGGGGCCAGGCGCGTCCACATCCGCTTCCTCATCGCCGCCGAGGCGACTGTGACCGGGCTGCTCGGGGGAGTGGCGGGTGTCTACCTCGGAATGATGTCGATCCTTGCCATCACCATAGGTAGGGGCTGGCAGCCCGTCATGGACTGGGGCAGCGTGCCACTTGGCATCGCGGGAGGCGTCGGCGTCAGCCTCCTTGGAGCCGTGTTTGCCACGCACCGTGCGTCTCGCATCGAACCCGCAGAGGCGCTGCACCACTGACGTATGTATTCGTACCTCGACTAGCAGACTCACTGAGGAGAAACGCTATGGCAGACCCCCAAGTCAGGAAGACACAGGAGTGGCTCAACGCCACGTACGGCTCGAAAGCGGGTTGGGTACGGCTCGATGAGGACGGACTGACAGGCTGGTCCACGATCTACGGACTGCGCCGCGCGCTGCAGGCCGAGCTGGGGATCAGTCCACTGGCGTCTGGATTCGGTCCGGCCACCACCAGTGCCTTTCGCTCGAAGATCGGCAAAATAGACGCATCCTTCAGTGGCTCGCAGAACGTGCTCTGCATCCTCAGCGGGGCACTGTGGTGTAAGGGATACACAGCCATCACTCTCAACCAGGGAGCCGTCTTTGGATTCGAGGGTCTCAGCGGATCGGTTGCCACCGTACGCGAAGACCTTGGACTCGGAGCTGGCAACTCGCCCTTCGTCGACGTCAAAGTCATGGCCTCACTGCTATCCATGGACGCCTACACCGTGTTGAGTGGTTACGGTGGAACCGCCGAGGTCAGATCCGTGCAACGCTGGCTCAACGGTACCTACCATGCGCGGCGAGACTTCGCACTGGTGCCCTGTGACGGTGTGCACTCCCGATCGGTTCAGACCGCGCTCCTGCTCGCCCTGCAGTACGAGTTGGGGATGGCCGATGGCGTTGCCAACGGCAACTTCGGGGACGGGACCAAGAGCGGGTTGAAGTCGCAGGCGGTGCTGGGGGTTGGCAATAGCGACGGGACCAAGCGGTTCGTCAGGCTGTTCCACGCGGCCATGATCCTCAACGGCCTCAGCATCTCCCTGAATAGCAGCTTCACCAGCACTACCAGCAGTGTCATCAGCAGTTTCCAGTCCTTCATGGAGATACCCCAGACCGGGAAGGGCGACTACACGACCTGGTGCAACCTCCTGGTATCGTGCGGTGACACCAGCGTCGCCACTAAGGGGTTCGACACCTCTGAGAAGCTCACCGGTGGACGGGCTGCGGCCGCGGTACGCAGGGGTTACACGCATGTAGGTAGGTACCTTGTAACCGGTTACTACATCAACGGCCCTGAAATCGACGAGCTTAGGGCGGCCGGATTGCGTCTGATTCCGCTCTATCAGCGCTACAACAACGAGGTTGTCTGGATGACCTATGACCACGGAGAAGAGCAGGCATTTGAGGCCCTAAGGCGTGCTAGGGTACTCGGTATTCCGCAGGAATCGGTCATCTACTTCGCTGTCGATTTTGACGCCACAGGTGATGTGGTTAATGGGCCTGTGGTGAAGTTCTTTCAGGGAGTTAATAAGGTGATGGACTCTGTTCCGAATAGTTACAGGGTCGGCGTGTATGGTTCCAGGAACGTGTGTCAGACGATAATCGACCGCGGCCTGGCCGTTGGTGCCTACGTCTCCGGACTGTCAACGGGGTACTCCGGGAACATGGGTTTTCCGATGCCCCAGGAGTGGCACTACAACCAGATCTTTGAAACCAGTACCGACCTCGGAGGCGGGGGTGAGACGCCGATAGACAAGGTAGTCGTTTCGCGCAAGGCTCCGTCGGTTGATCTGACGACCGTGCCAGGACCGCCTCTTGAGAATGAAGGAGGGAACTCGGCCACGGGATTCGATCTTCTTTTTCTCTGGTATGTGGATGTTGAAGCGGGGTGTTCAAAGGCTGTGAACGAGCTCCCCTACGGGCCTGCGAAAGCCTATGCTTCTGATCCGTCTGTCTTTATTCTTGGTTGGCTGCGCAAGCCGACCTACTGGGGTACGGCTAATGACGGTATGTGGCTCGTGTATACACCTGAGGTTGACGATCAGGCGTCCACTACAGCTCGTGTGGTTTGTGAGGATTATTTGAATCGGGCACGAGCGCATCCGAATACATTGGTAGACATTCCTCATTGGGCGGTTTCTGTGCTCTCGTACGTTAGTTGGGGCGCGGATATTAGTCCGGCTCAATATGGTTACGGTGATCTTGGGGGGTGGGCGCTCGACTTGTACTCACTCTTCGGGGCCTGGCAGTCAGGCAGTCAAAACGCGGACCTCTATACCTGGGCTTTTGATGCGATCGGCGCCGAGTCTAATTCGGACTTTGGGCGGGCGGACCTGCTCGCTGATGCTGATGCGTGGTTGGTCGCTAGTTCGGGGGTGTCTCCGCTCTTTCGAGAACGCTTTCGGTATGTGCGATCGATGTCTCCAAACGAACGATTGATGGAATTTTATAGGAGTAGATTTGGCTCAAGTTCGGCCAATGTAGATTCGGCCTTTAAGGGGATCGCATACGGGCTGGACGTAGGGGTGTTTAAAGATATTGGGTGGACGCTTCCGCTACTGAGAAAGGCTGCTCATTTCGATTCGGTGCCCACGGAGGCCCAGCGTCGAGCGCTTACGTCCGCCTTAGCGGATCGATTGGTGCAGGGGCTGGAAGATGAGGATTGATTCGAAAGTTCGTCAGGGGCTTCTGGTTGGGCTTTGTGTCACCTTGCGGACCGTTATGGTGCTGGTTGGGCTCGCGCTTTTACTGTGGGGTGCGCAGTGGGCTGCTATGGCCTCAGGTCTTTCGGTGGTCCGGCCGAATATGGCGGCCGACAGCGGGATGGTCACGCGGATAATGAAGGGGGCCGGAACATTCACTTTTGTTTGGTGGCGCTCTACGCTGGAGGCGGCGCTTGGTTTCGCTCTCATTCCGAAGTGGCGCGCCAAGGGCCGTTATGATGTTGCGGCGGTTGCTGTGGCAGTGGTAAGTGCTGTTTGCGTGGCGTTCCTTATTCTTCTAATGGCGGGTGCGGGGACCTATGGGACGTGCACCTACCCGACGTGTTGGCCTGCTCCGTGGGATGGGATTATCTTGGCCGCGCCGTATTTTGCGGGGCTGGTGACTCTGACAGTGATGGCGTGCTTCGCAGACCGGATCCCTCTGTGGGTGCGCTGTTTGTCTCCGACGGCGGTCTACCTGGTCGGCACGGTGCTGCTCGTCCTGGTCTGGGACCGCTGGTTGCTGCCCTTCTTCGCGGGTCCGCCACCCTGGTAACTCCTCCGCTTACGTCGAATCCCACCGACATGTCTTCATCCCTTCATTCGCACCCCCGACTCAAGGAACAACCATGTACTCATCCACGTCCCAAGACGCATCGCAGCCTATGCGCATGTCCCGACGCAGCCTGATCTGTGGGCTCGGTCTGAGAGCCGGCGCCGCACTGCTGGTGTCAACGGCTCCGCAGGCGCATGCCGCGGGAGTCGAAGTCAGCTTGACCCCCGGGGAAGAGGCCACTGAAGTCGCCACCACCGCCGGCACCACGATGACCGTGCCTGTTCTGTTGGGCGGAACCCTCACGGTCGCCGGAGGCAGCCTGCCAGCCGGAACGCGCATGGCGTTGACCTGGTCCTCGGCTCTGTACGCCGCCGAGGAGGCACCCGCGATCACCCGTGACGATGAGGCATTCGACTGCGCCTTCGAGGCGGAGCCCGCCGACGACGGCACCACCGGGAGCGCAACCGTCCTGCTTGGCGCGCAGCTGCCCGAGGGTGAATTCACACTGGCACTGGGCTCGGTGCGTGCGTTGACTTACCCGGACGACATCATTGCCCCGCCCGCTGCCACGACGGTCACCCTCGCGCTACCGGATGGGGACCGGGAAGTCACTCAAGAACCTGCCGATACCGGCACCAGCACTGATCTTCTATGGGGAGCGACGATCGGCGTGACCTGGACCGCGCTGCGCTGGGCCGACGGCTTCCATCTGTGGAAGCCGGATACCGTCGCCCTGCACTCTGTCGGGCCATCGTCGGTGCCTGCAGGAACCGTCATCGACGTACAAGTGGACGCGGGCGCGTTCACCGATCTGGCCGTCGGCCCCGAAGATGCTGCGGCGTCCGGCTCGATTCAGGGAACGGTACTGCGCGCCTCCTACCCGATCCCCGAACCCGTTGCCGCCGACACGATCCTCGTAATACCGATCGTGGCGAAGACGGTCGAACTAAGCGGCGAGCTCGCATCTTACGAGCCACCGCTGCTGGCGCTCACCAACGCCGACGCCTCGCAGACCCAGCGGCTGACCGGGCTTGAGACGGCCACCAGGGAGGACAACGCCGTCGATGCCGCCAGCAAGGTGCTCTACGGTATGGGCGAGGAATGACGGCCGAACCATTGCCATTAGGCACTGATTGTCACGCCCGGCCGCCATGGCCCTGCCCCCTGGCTATCCTGTCGGCGTGACCATCCCCAACCGCGGCCCGGAGTCCGCGTCCGCCCGCGTGCGCGGCGAACTCGATCTGGACGCCCTGCGCGCCGGCGTCGGCGGGGCGCTGCTGGCCGACATCGACCGAGCCGTCGCCTGGGACGTCCCCCTGAGGACCTCCTTCCGTGGCCTGACCCGCCGTGACGGTGTGCTCCTGCACGGCCCGGCCGGCTGGGGCGAGGTCGCCCCCTTCTGGGACTATGACGCCGACGCCGCCGCCCCCTGGCTGGCCGCCGCCCTGGAACAGGCCACCGTCGGCAACGCCGACCTGCCCCGCCTCCGCGAGACCATCCCCGTCAACATCACCGTCCCCGCCGTCGACCCCGACCGGGCGCGCGCCCTGATCGCCGAGGCTGGCAGCGCCGCCGGGCCGGCTCGGCATGCCGTCGCCCCTCCCAGCGCCCTCCCCGTCACCGTCAAGGTCAAGGTCGCCGGAGCGCGCGTCTCCGACCGCCAGGGCCTGGCCGCCGACCTGGAGCGCATCGAGGCGGTCCGCGACGCCATCGGCCCGCACGGCCGCATCCGCATCGACGTCAACGGCGCCTGGGACCTGGAGACCGCCCGCAGAATCCTGCCGCTGATGGATGCCGCCGCCCAGGGCCTGGAATACGTGGAACAGCCCTGCGGCTCCACGCAGGCGCTCGCCGACCTGCGTCGGCTGGTGGACATCCCCATCGCCGCGGACGAGTCCATCCGCTTGGCCGCCGACCCGCTGGCCGTGGCCCGCCTGGACGCCGCCGATGTGGCCGTCCTCAAGGTCGCCCCGCTAGGTGGCGCCCGTCGCGCCCTGGCCCTGGCTGAGCGCCTGGGCCTGCCGGCCGTCGTCTCCTCCGCCATCGACACCAGTGTCGGCATCGGCGCGGGCGTCGCGCTCGCCGCCGCCCTGCCCGGGCTCAAGCACGCCTGCGGGCTGGGCACCGTCCGGCTGCTCGCCCGCGACGTCGCCGCCCCCGCCGCCATCCCCGCCGACGGCGCTCTGCCGGTGCGCCCCGTGCACGTCTCGCGAGCGCTGCTGCGCACCGCCGCCGCCGACGCCGAACTCACCGCCCGCTGGCAGTTGCGCCTGAGCCACATAACGGCCGCCCTGCAGCGCCGACGCGAGCGGGAGAGTGCCCACCCCAGCAGCGCCGTGGCCGGACTGCCCCTATGAGCGCCGCCGACTCCACGGGCCGTAACCACGCGCGGCCCGGGACAGACCCGCAGCCCGAGCCGCCTTCGCTTGTGGCTGCCCGCACCGTCGTCGGCGCCCTGATTCATGCCGGCGTGCACCAGGTGATCCTCGCCCCCGGCTCTCGCTCCGCGCCCCTGGTTCCGGCCCTGGCCGCCGCCGAGCAGGACGGGAAGCTGCGGGTGCGGGTGGTCCTCGACGAACGCAGCGCCGGCTTCGTGGCCCTGGGGTGCGCCCGCGCCGAACTGCTGGCCGGGCGCCGCCGTCCTGCTGCCGTTGTCACCACCTCCGGCACCGCGGTGGCGAACCTGCATCCGGCCGTCGCCGAGGCCGACGCCGCCGGCGTACCCCTACTGCTGGTGACCGCCGACCGG
>NZ_LK995462.1:0-15559 GCF_900002405.1 Actinomyces succiniciruminis
CTGCCCCGCCGCGACGTCGCCGCCCGCTTCGGGCCTGCTGGGGAGCGCCTGCACCGCCTCGCCTCCGGAGACTGGGAGACCCTGCCCCGGGCCGCCCGCCCCGCTGCCGACGTCGTCGCCGAGACCCCGCTGGACCCTCCCATCGCGCGGGCCGACACCGCAGCCTGGGCCGCCCGCTCCCTCGCCGAGCAACTGTCCCAGCGTCTTGTCGCGCTGGGCCTGTCGGCCGGACGCCTCCGGGTGGAGGCAGAGTGCGAGGACGGGGCAGAGCTGGGCCGCTCCTGGCTGCTGGGCACCACGCCCGCGCCCGCCGACCTCACCGACCGCGTGCGCTGGCAATTGGAGGGCTGGCTGGCCGGTCGCTCCGGCCGACCGCCCGCCGCACCCCTGACCCGCCTGCGTCTCGTTGCCCTAGAGCTCACTCCCGCGGGCGCCGCCCAGGCCGGCCTGTGGACCCGGCCCGGGGAGCAGGTTGAACGCCGAGCCCACCGTGCGGCCGGACGCGTCGAATCCCTCCTCGGTGCCGGTGGTGTGTGCGTCCCCGTGCTGCGCCCCGGACGGGATCCGCGTTCGCGCACCGCCCTCGTCAGCTGGGGGGAGACATCCGTCGGCGGTGCGAACAACATCCGTGAAACAGGCCCCGGAAGTGCGGCCGCGGAGACGGCTCCCTGGACCGGCGCCCTGCCCGCCCCCTCGCCCACCCTGGTTCCCCCTGCGCCGCTGCCGGCCCGCCTGCTCGACGACGGCGGGCACGACGTCGGCGTCGATGCCCAGGGGCAGCTGGTAGCCGCGCCGGCACGCGTCGACCTGGAGCGCGCTCGCGGGGACGCCGCCCCACCCGCATGGGACGGATGGGGTGAGCCGCTGGAGTACTGGCGCGGGGAGCGACGGGTCGTGTCTTGGGCGGGACCCTGGCCGGTCGACGAGCACTGGTGGCGTCCCGGGGGCGCGTTGCGCCGCGCCTACCTGCAGGTTGTCACCGACGTCGGCCCGCCTCTGCTACTCGCTTGTGCGGGCCGCTGGTGGGTCGACGGCGTCTACTCCTGACGGGGTCCCAGCGCGGTGAGGGTGACGATGCCGACCACGCACAACCACGCCAGGGCGATGGCCCAGCCGGCCAATACGTCCGTCAACCAGTGGTAGGCCAGGTACACGCGCGACAGGCCCACAGCGGCGGCGGCCATGCACGCCGCTACGCCCGCCAGCGCCTTGCGGGCCGGCGACGCCGTCGAGACCAGCGCGAATCCCGCCAGCACGCCCACAAACACTCCGGTGTTGAACGAGTGCCCGGAAGGGAACGACCAGGAGGAGGCGGGGTCGCCCAGCAGCAGCGCGGTGGATGGGCGCGTGCGGGCGAAGACGAGCTTCAGTATCACCGTTAGCAGCGAAGAGCCGACCATGGCCCCGGCCAGCACCAGGGCGCGGCGCCAATGCCTGCGCAACAGCAGGAACGCGCATACGGCCGTGGTGAGCAGCGTCAGCCCGAGCGTGCCGCCCAGTTGAGTGACCGGCCACGCCACCGCGGTGACCAGCCCGTGCCGTGCCTGCACCGCCCAGGCGGTAACCGCCGGATCGTAGACGGCCGGGGAGTATCCGCACTCGGTGCTCACCGCCAGCCATGCGAACACGGCGGCCGCCGCCGTCGCCATAAGAGCGAGAAGCGGACGGAGGTCCCGCTGCGGGACGGCGATGGTTTGCTGCATTAGACGCGAGCCTATAGGCCCGCCCTGGGCGCTACCTGTGACGCGGGACTGCGGCGGAGCGGGTGCGGGGGAGTGCGCGGTCGGCCGGTAGCATCTACCGCGGGTCGCCCCGGACCCGACGGGCGGGCACCGGAGGCTGCGGAGAGGGACTTGCGCCCGCTCCGGGAGAGGAATCAGGACACGCATGGCCAAGCTCTACTTCCGCTACGGTGCCATGAACTCGGGCAAGACCACGGGACTGCTCCAGACCGCCTACAACTACGAGGAGCGCGGGCAGCGGGTACTCCTGGTCAAGGCCGCGATCGACACCAAGGGCGATGACACCGTGGTCTCCCGCCTGGGGATGACTCGCCGCGTCGACCTGCTCGTCACCGCCGACGACGACGTGCGCGCCCTGGTACGCCGGGCCGCCCTGGGGGAGCGCGCCGCCGACCCGCAGGCCGGCCCGCGTGAGACCGTCGACTGCGTATTGGTCGACGAGGCGCAGTTCCTCACCCCGCTGCAGGTCGACCAGCTCATGGAGATCGTGCTCATCGACGACATCCCCGTGCTCGCCTACGGGATCCGCACCGACTTCCGCACCGTGAGCTTCCCCGGATCGCGGCGCCTGCTGGAGATCGCCCACTCGCTGGAGGAGCTCAAGACGATCTGCCGCTGCGGGCGCAAGGCCATCTTCAATGCCCGCAAGGTGGGGGAGGAGTTCGTTTTCGACGGCGATCAGGTCGCCATCGACGGCGTCGACGTCACCTACGAGTCCCTGTGCGGCAAGTGCTATCTGGAATTCGGGGGCGTGCTGCCGGGGGAGTGAGGGCCGGGGAGGGTGCCGGGCCGCGACGCGCGAGCCGGCGCACACCGGGATATGCGGGCCAGAGTGCACTTCCGGGGAGGTCCTTGTATTGGGGGAAATACAAGCGATACCGTGGAGACGTGGATGTCTACTACGCCATCATCGCCGACATCGTCGGCTCCCGGCGTCTGACCGACCGGCACGCCGCGCAGGCCACCTTCGCCGATGCGCTCACGCGGGCGGCCGCGGGGCTGGCGCTGCCGCAATCGCCCATCGCAACCGTAGGTGATGAGTTTCAGGCCATCGCCGCCTCGCTACCCGCCGCCCTGACGCTCACTGTGCGCGTCCAACTGCTTCTTCCCGAGGGGTTGGCCCTGCGCTTCGGCATTGGTGCCGGACGGGTGGAGACGGTCTCCGCCGACGCCGACGGCGCTGGCGCCACCATTCAGGACGGCAGCGCCTGGTGGGCGGCACGCGAGGCCATCGAGCAGGCGCACGCCGTCCAAGACGCGGGCCGAGAGTTCTGCCGCAGCTGGCTGCGTGTGGCTCAGGACGCCGTCGTCCCGAGCGATGCGCAGGAGGTTGAGGCGATCGTCAATGCGCTGCTCCTGCTGCGCGACCAGGCCGTCACCCGCCTGCGACCGCGACAGCGGCGCATGACCGCAGCGCTCCTGGCAGGCGCCACCCAGGTCGAGGTGGCTCGGGCGGAGAAGGTCAGCCAGCAGGCCGTCTCCGACTTCTTCCGCGGGCCGGGGGCCGCCCTCATCGAGGGGCAAACCCTGCTAGACACCCTGCTTGACACTGTCGCCGTGGCGCGCACGGGACGCGAACCGCAGGCGGTGCAGCAATGACCGCGCTCGTACTGCTACTCGCCGGGCTCGCCAGCACCTTGCCGGTGCTGGCGCGGCGACTCTTCGGCGAGGGACGCCCGGGGCGGCGAGCCGTAGCAATCGCCGCCGGGACCGGGGCGCTCGTCGCCGTCGGGATTCTCCTGGCCCGGGGACCACTGGGACTTGCGGCCGCCGGTGTCGTGGTCGCCATCGTCGTCCCGGTGGTGTGGAGCGTTTGGGAAATGCTCGCGCCCAGTGAGTGGGGCGGGGCGGTGTCGCTCATTGCACTCGCCGTCGGCTGTGGGGCCTGTGCCGTGCTAGCCGCCCCCGTCGGCACGTCGGCGGCGCGGGCGTGCGCCGTGGCGGGCGTGGTCATTCTCCTGGGGGCGCCGGCGAATGAGCTGGTGTCGGCCGTCCTCAATCTCGCTCGGGGCTCCAACTCGTCCGCGGGCACGCTGTCGCCGCTGGTTGTGGCGATGCGTGGTGGCCGCTGGATCGGACCGCTTGAGCGCATCCTCATCCTCTTGCTCGCGGCAGCCGGAGCGCAGGCAGCGGTTGCGGCGGTCATCGCTGCCAAGGGTGTGATCCGCTTTCCCGAGATCAACAAGGATCAGGACGGCCGCAAGGCGGAGGAGTTCCTCATCGGCTCAATGACCTCCTGGATTCTGGCGGTGCTTGCCATCGCTGCGGTGTCGGTGGCTTGAGTTGGAGGGTGTGTCGTGTGGTGCCGGGGCGGACTGAACCGATGCGGGTCCGGTTGAAGCGGCTTGCTGGGTGCCGAGGAATGCGCGAGAAATGTGATGCACGTCTCACTGATGTGGGTGCGTTTAGGGCTGTGAGGGGCGAATTCGTGTCGGACCCTCGCGCTACTGTGTACATATGTTCGAAGGTAGGGGTGTTGAGAGCCAGCCCGCCCGGCGTGCCCGGGCGGGTCGGGTGACGTCGCCTGCTGCCGCGAAGCTGACGGCCGGGCCCCTGGCAAGTCCTCAACCTCGCCATGCGGCAGGATCCCGGATGGATGGTGAGGTTGAGGACCTGGTCGGTCGTCTGTCGGGGGTGCCGGCGGGCGCTGACCTGGCAGATCTGATTGAGGGCCTGTTGTCGGTGCTGCTGGTGCCCGCCCACCCGGACGTCGCCACTGATGACACCGATGGCGCGGCGGACGCCAATGAGGTTTTGAGTATCCCCGATACCGACGCTGTGTTGGCAGCGGTCACCAGCCCGGCCGAGCGGACGCTGGCCGAGGCGGCCGGGCGGCTGGGGATGGACTGGGGACAGGGCGCGGGGGCTGATGCGCTGGCCTGCTTGGGTGGCCAGGTGCTCAGCGAACTGGTAGGGGCCTGCCACCGGCTGGGTGCCTGGGCGGCCTGGGCGGAGGGCGTGGCGGCCGCCTGCCTGACCCGGACAGCAGAGATGAACCGCGGCACCCCGCCCTGGGGGCCGGGCGGCCGGCTTGAGCAGTTCATTACCGAAGATGAGCGCAGGTTCACCGCCAGCGGGGAAATCGCCGCCCGACTCGGCACTACTCGCAGCAGTGTGGACCTACTCCTGGACCGTGGCCAGGCATTGCTGCAACCCGAGTTCGTAGCCACGGAGGCCTTGCACCGGGCCGGTCTACTGGACACCTCCAAGACTGCCTTGATCGTCCGCCGCCTGCAGGACGTCAACCCCGACACGGCGGCAGCGGTGCAGGAACGGGTGCTGGCCCGTGCTCCACGCCGCACCTGTTCGCAGCTGGGGCGGGATATTGATCGGGCCCTGGCCGCCCTCGACCCCAACGGTGCTAGCACTCGCCGTAGGCGAGATGTGGCGGGGCGGCGGGTGACCCGGCCCCGTCCGGCCGGTGAGGGGACCCACGAAATGCGTCTGCTACTGCCAAGCCTGGACGCGCTACTACTGGACGCCACCCTGGACGCGATCGCCGCCAGCGCACGAGCCGCCGGCGACAGCCGGTCCCTGTCTCAGTTGCGGGCCGATGCCATCACCGGCATGACCCTGCGCACCTTGCAGGGCAGCCAAAACCTGGCCTGTCGAACTGCAAACGCCAATGACGTCAGTGCCTTCACCACCGCCGTCAGTGGGACTGGCCCTGCCCTCGCGACGGCTGGGCCGGGGGCTGCTGGTTTGCTGCCGGATGGGGTGCCGTTGCCAGGCCTACTGGGGGCGCTAAGCAGCCTGGTGGAGCCATCTCGTCCCTGGTGGACGCCCTCTGGCATCACCCCCGTGTTCCCGCCACCCGGAATCAGCGTCAACGTTGACGTCACCGTGCCGTTGAACCAGCTCCTACCCGAAGAGGTCACACGGGCGGCTGGGATCGGATCCGGAGGGGCTGCTACCGTCCCCCGGGCCGTCGAGGCAGCCGAGAAGGCTGGGGCGGCGGAGGTTGTGGTCGGCACCGGTCGCGTGGCGGTTCCTGCCGCCACAGCCAGGGCATTGGCAGCCGGCGGCACCTGGCGCAGGCTGGTCACCGATCCACTATCCGGGGTGGTACTGGACGTTGGCCGCACTCACTATCGGCCCCCAGCCGGCCTACGCGACCTGGTGCAAGCCCGTGACCAGGAATGCGTCTTCCCCGGCTGTGCCACCCCCGCAGCCCGCTGCGACACCGACCACATCACCCCCTGGGCTTCCGGTGGGGCCACCAGCCTGAATAACCTCACCACCCTGTGCCAAGCCCACCACCGCCTCAAGCACACCCCCGGATGGACCCTCACCCGTCAGAACACGGCCGACGGCGATGGCGTGCTGATCTGGACCACCCCCACCGGGGCCCGCTACCGGCGCACCCCCGACGGCACCATCACCCTCCTGCCCCGGCGCGTCGGGCCGCGTCAACTGGCCATGCCCGCCCAGCAGGCACCCCAACACCTAGCCGACGCGGTCGACAGCGCAGTGGTGAGTCGGCTTGAGCACGGCTTGAGTCTGGCTGCGCAAGCACAGGAACAAGCACAAGTACAGGAAGGCGGCCCCGCCGCCGGTCCCGGTGACACAGTTCAGGAAGCCGATTCCGGTGGCACAGTGCAGGAAGTCGACTCAGCCGCCGGTTCCGGTGGCGCAGCTCAGGAAGCCGCCCCCGCTGTCGGCTCCGGTGCCGCTATTGCCGAGGCGCCTGGCGGCGCCTCCACGCGTCCCAGCAGGCGTCCCGGTCGGCCCCCGCAACCCCCGCAAGTAGTCAGCCGTGGGCCCCGGCCCGGGCACCCCATCGGCGCATTCGAGACCGCCCCCTTTCCCCAAGCCCTCCACGATCTGGGGTTAGCTCCATTACTTGACCAAATCCCGCCCTTCTAAAACACGTCCCGGAAAGGCGGCGTGAGGTTCTAGTCGTTGGTGGTGCAGGGCCCGAGCCGTTGGGGGCGTGAGGTTCTAGCCACTGGCGGCACCAGACCCAGCGGCTCTTCCGAGGACGTTCATGCGGGCCGCTTCCATGACTTCCATAACCATGAGGACCACTTCCATGAGTCTCGATACCGATATCGGCGGCCGCGGTTCCGGTGCGCTCCCGCAAATGCCCGGCGGCACCATGGCCCTCACCGGTACGGCGGGGCAGGCAGGCACTACCGGAACCCACCGCTATGCCGAACTACATGCTCACTCCGCCTACTCCTTCCTCGACGGCGCCAACGAGCCCGAGGACCTCGTCGCCGCCGCCGTCGAACTCGGTCTGGAAGCCCTAGCTCTGACCGATCATGACGGCATGCCCGGCATCGTCCGCCACGCCCAGGCCGGCCGTGCCCACGGAATCCCCACCGTTCACGGCACCGAACTCACCCTCGAAGACGGCGCCCACCTGCCGATCCTCGCCCGGGGCCCACTCGGCTATCACCGCCTGTGCGCCGCCATCTCCCGCCACAATCTCGCCGCCGGGCACCGTACCGACCCAGCTCACCGTTTGCCGATCCTGGCAGACGAGCTGCACTCCACCTGCCTGGTCCTCACCGGCACTGTCAACGGGCCACTGCGTCGTGCCCTCGGCGACCCGCATCGCCCCGACGCCTGGGACCTCGCCGCCGCCGACGCCGCCCTCGGGCGCCTGGTTGACCTCTTCGGCCACGACGGCGTCGCCGTCGAGATCTGTCTTGACGGCGGACCCACCGACGCAGCCCTGACCGCCGTCCTGACCAAGCTGGCCTCCGAGCACCACCTCCCACTCGTCGCCACCGGCGCGGTGCGCTGTGCCCGCGCGGCCGACTCCCATCTCGCAGACGTCCTCACCGCCACCCGGCTACGCACCGACCTCGAAAACGCCCGCGGATACCTGCCCGCCATCGGCCGCTGGCTGCGCGGCCCACAGGACATGGCCCGGCTGCACCGTCGGGCGCCCCACGCCGTCGACGCCGCCGCCGAGATCGCCCAGGACCTCGCCTTCGACCTCGCCCTCGTAGCCCCCGGCCTGCCCGACCCGGAGGTGCCCGCGGGGCACACCCCCGCCACCTGGCTGCGGGAGCTCACCCGCCGCGGTGCCCTGGCGCGGTATGGCACGGAGGCGGAGGACCCCGAGGCCTGGAGGATCCTCGCCCACGAGCTAGACGTCATCGAATCCCTCGGCTTCCCCGGCTACTTCCTCATCGTCCGCTCCATCGTCGACTTCTGCGCCAGCGCCGGCATCCTGTGTCAGGGGCGGGGAAGCGCCGCCAACTCGGCTGTCTGCTACGCCCTGGGCATCACGGCGGTGGATGCCGTCCGCCACCGCATGCTCTTCGAGCGCTTCCTCTCCCCGGGGCGGGCCGGCTACCCGGACATCGACCTCGACATCGAGGCCTGCCGCCGCGAGGAGGTCATCCAGCACGTCTACGCCCACTACGGGCGCGACTACGCCGCCCAGGTCGCCAACGTCATCTCCTACCGGCCCCGCTCCGCGATCCGTGATGCCGCCCGGGCACTTGGCCACCCCGCCGGGCTGCAGGACGCCTGGGCCTCCCGGATGTCCTACCACTGGAGAAAGGTTCGCACCGAGGACGGCCCCGCAGCGGATGCTCCTCCCGAGCAGGTCCTCGACGTCGCCGAGCACCTGCTGCGCCTGCCCCGGCACCTGGGCATCCACTCCGGCGGCATGGTGCTCGCCGACCGCCCGGTCACCGAGGTCTGCCCCGTGCGCTGGTCCGCCATGGAGGGGCGCACCGTCCTGCAATGGGACAAGGATGACTGCGCCGCCGCGGGCCTGGTCAAATTCGACCTGCTGGGACTGGGGGAACTGACCGCGCTGCGACTGGCCTTCACCAGTCTTGCCGAGCGTGGCGAGACGGTGCCCGACCTCGCCACCGGGGGAGTCCTGCGCCCCGCCCAGAGGGGCCGCCCCTGGGGGCTGCACACGCTCCCGGAGGAGGACCCGGCCGTCTACCGGCTGCTCAGCGCCGCGGACACGGTCGGCGTCTTCCAGGTCGAGTCCCGCGCCCAGATGGCCACCCTGCCCCGCCTGCGCCCGCGCAAGTTCTACGACATCGTCGTCGAGGTCGCCCTCATCCGGCCCGGCCCCATCCAGGGCGACGCCGTCAACCCCTACATCCGTCGCCGCCTGGGCCGAGAGGAGGTCACCTACCTGCACGAGTCCCTCAAGCCCGCCCTGGCCAAGACCCTGGGCATTCCGCTGTTCCAGGAGCAGCTCATGCAGATCGCCGTCGACGCCGCCGGCTTCAGCCCGGCCGAGGCCGACGCGCTGCGGCAGGCGATGGGTGCCAAGCGCTCCGTCGAACGCATGGAGGCCCTGCATGAGCGGCTAGTCAGCGGCATGCAGGAACGAGGCATCGACCACCAGACCGCAGAGACCATCTTTGACAAGCTCCGCGCCTTCGCCGACTTCGGCTTCCCCGAATCGCACGCCTTCTCCTTCGCCTACCTGGTCTACGCCTCCGCCTGGCTGAAGGTCCGCAAGCCCGAGGACTTCTACGCCGGTATCCTCGCCGCCCAACCCATGGGGTTCTGGTCCCCACAGACTCTGGTCGCCGATGCCCGCCGCCACGGCGTGCGGGTACTGCCCGCCGACGTCAACGCCTCACGCGAGCAGGCCTGCGTCGAGCCCCAGGACGACGCTGCCGCCCCGCCCGCCGACCCCAATGCCCTCAGCCCCCTCGATGTTCACCCCGACCTGGCCGTCCGCCTGGGCCTGGCACCCATCAAGGGGCTGGGGAACGACGTCGCCGCCGCCATCGTCACCGAGCGCACCGCCCACGGCACCTACACCGGCGTCGCCGACCTCGCCCGCCGCGTGCGGCTGAGCCGCTCCCGTCTTGAAGCGCTGGCCGCTTCCGGAGCCCTGGCCTCCCTTGGTGTCGCCCGCCGCGAGGCCCTGTGGGCGGCCGGTGCCCTGTCCCAGGAGTACGGGCAGCGTCATGCCGTCGGTCGTGAGCGGACCGCCTGGTACCAGCCGCCCCTGCCCGGCACCGCCGTCGGCGCCCGCGCTCCACGCCTGGCCGACATGACCGCCCGGGAGCGGCAGGACGCCGACCTGCGCCTGACCGGGGTCTCCACGGAGGCCTCACCCATCGTCTTTCAGCGCGACCGGCTCACCGCCGCCGGCGTGCTCACCGTCGCGGAGGTCCTGCACCACGAGTCGGGGCGCCGAGTACGGGTGGCCGGGCTCGTCACCCACCGGCAGCACCCCAACACCTCAGCCGGCACGATCTTCTTGAACCTCGAGGATGAGACCGGCCTGCTCAATGTCATCTGTCCCGCCGGCATGTGGCGCCGCTATCGCGACGTCGGCCGGCGGGCCGCAGCCCTCGTTGCACGGGGCATGGTCGAGTCCGGTGACGGCGTGACCGCCCTGGTAGCCGAGCACCTGGAGGTGCTGCCGGGAGTCACCTCACCGGGCAGCCGCGACTGGTGCTGAGGCGGTCGCGCCAGCTGGGCGATCAGCGCGTCGCTCAGTCCTTGTCGCCGGTGTAGGCGGGCAGCTCGCCGACGACCGGCGCGTCCTTGGTGTGCAGCTCGGAGTACATCGACCAGGCCACGCTCACCAGCGGCACCGCCACGATCGCGCCGAGGAGGCCCGCCGAATAGGTGCCCACGGCCACGGCAATGATGACCACCACCGGGTGCAGCGACACCTGTCGCCCCATGATCAGCGGCTGCAGGATGTGCCCCTCGATCTGGCCGATACCGGCCACCCCCAGGCCCACGACGACCATGGTGATGAAGCCCTTGGAGGCCAGTGCCACCACCATGGCGATGATCATCGCCGTCGGCGCGCCGATGATCGGGATGAAGGCGCCGATGAACACCAGCACCGCCAGCGGCGCGGCCAGCGGCACGCTGATGACCTGGAGGAAGATTCCCGCCATGATCCCGTCGGTCAGTGCCACGAGCACGGTGCCGCGGGCGTAACCCGCGAAGGTGTACCAGCCGGCTCCCGCGGCGTGGTGGACATCCTCGCGTATGCGGGCCGGCAACTCGTTGAGGAACCACCGCCACATGCGCCCGCCGGAGGCCAGGAAGAAGATCGTGGAGAAGATTGCCAGCGCCAGCACCGCGAAGATGTTCACCACCGTGCCGGCGTTGGACAGCACCTCGGTGGCCAGGCTGGGAGCGTTGTTCGCCAGATAGTTCTGTCCCTGTCGCAGCAGGTCTTGCAGCCGCCCCATCAGCTCCTGCTGGGTCAGGTCCAGCGGCAGGGGGCCGTTGACGATGAAGTCCACGATCGTGTCGACGCCGTCCGAGAACTGCGATGCCAGCGTGTTCCACTGGTTGGTAACCGAGGTCACCACGTAGGTGACCATGCCCACCACCAGGGCCAGGGCTGTGAGCAGCGCCAGGAAGGTTGCCGGGTAGCGGGGCATGACCCGGGCGAACAGGTTCACCAACGGCTGCAGGATCGAGGTGAGCACCAGCGCCATGAACACGCCCACGAACACGGGGACCACCCGGGAGGTGGCGAAGAACACCAGGCCGATGATGATGATCATCCCCAGCAGCAGCCAGGCCCCGAGCCCGCCGCGTACCAGCCAGGAGGGCAGCGAGTCGAGCGGCGAGGAGCGAGGCGCACCGGCTGCCGCCTCGCCGTCTGCGTCCGCGGCGTCGGCGGTGGAGGCGCCCTCGTAGCGCAACTGCTGTTCGCGCGCGTCCAGCCGGGCGCGTTCGGCCCGGTCGATGGTGCGGTCCAGCACGTCGCGCCCCTCGCGCAGCCGGGAGGTGAAGTGGTGCAGCGCCGAGTCCGATTCCGGCCGCTGCGGCTCCGTTCCGTTGGTCGGCTCCGGCGGGGGTGCGGGGTCGGCCTGCTCCGGCTTGTCTATAGCGTCCGCCATCTCAAACCTCCACTCCGAGCAGTGCGCCCACTTCGGCCGGGGTGGCGGCGAGGGCTTTGGCGCCGCGCAGGACTTCCGGGTTGCCGTAGCCCCACAGGGCCCCGATGCAGTCGATGCCCTCCGTCCGGGCGCCGGCGACGTCGTGATCGAGGTCGCCGATGTGCACCGGTCGGCTGACGTCGGCTCCCGCCTCGGCCAGACGCTCAATGGCGGCGTGGATGACCTGAGCCTTCCGGCCGCCCAGGTCCCCGGCGGCCGCCCCGCTGACCGCGCTGAAGCAGTCAAGCAGACCGGCGTGCTCCAGGATCTCGCGCGCGTAGCCCTCATGCTTTGAGGTCGCCACCGCCAGCGGCACCCCGGCGGCATGCAGGGCACGCACCAACTCGGCCACGCCGTCGTACAGGGGGGAGTCGAGCATCGCATCGCGGTAGTGGCGCCGGTAGGTGGCGACCGCCTCGGCGTTGGCCGTGCCGGTCAGTCCGGCGTTAAGTCGGAAGCCGTCCACCAGCGGCGGGCCGACGAAGCGCATCAGCTCCGCCGGCGTCTGCTTCGGCAGGCCCAACTCGTCGAACGCCAACTCCAGTGCCGCCAGGATGGCCGGCGCAGAGTCGATCAGGGTGCCGTCCAGATCGAACAGGGCGGCGGTCGGGGCGTAGGGCAGGGGGAGTTGACGGTCCTCGCGACCGGCTCCGGCGGTTACATGCATGTTTTTCTCGGCTCGCTCTCGCTCGCGGACGCGGCTCAGACTACTAGCGTGGCACCCATGAGCACGCACGCCACACGCCCCCGCCTGCCGCGGACCACCGCCCTGACCCCGGGCCGGGGCGGTCAGCCACGACTGCTGATCGACGCACCCGCCGGCAGTGCCGAGATCTACCTGCACGGAGCGCACCTGACCGCCTGGACGCCGCGCGGCGGCAGGCCGGTCATCTTCACCTCGCGCCGGGCGATCTTCGACGGCGCGGCTCCGATCCGGGGCGGCGTCCCCCTGTGCCTGCCCTGGTTCGGGGCGGGTGTGAGTGGCGATCGGCGCCCCTCCCACGGGTGGGGGCGGATCTCGCCCTGGCAGTTGTCCAGCGTGCAGTCACGGCCGGGCGGCGGTGTGCAGGCCCTGTTCACACTCGAGCGTGACGGCATCGCCGCCCTGTACTCCGTAGACGTGGGGGAGGAACTGGGCCTATCACTGTCCCTGCGGCGCACCGGCGGTCCCGGGGCGGACGAGCCGGTGGAGGCCGCTCTGCACACCTACCTGGCGGTGGGGGACGTGACCGCTGTGGAAGTGGCGGGCCTGGAGGGAGCGACCTATCTGGACAAGGTGACCGGCCAGGCCGGCCAGGTGCAACACGGCCCGCTGCGCATCACCGGGCAGACGGACCGCGTTTACGCCTCCGGCGCCCCGGTCACACTCACCGACCCGGCCTTGGGGCGCCGAGTGAGCGTGATCGGTGTGGGGGCAGCCAACACCGTGGTGTGGAACCCGTGGAGTGCCGGCGCCGCCGCCCTGACGGACCTGGATGACGACGAGTTCGCCTCCATGCTGTGTGTGGAGAGTGCCGTGGTGGGCGATAATGCCGTGCGCCTGGCGCCGGGGGAATCGCTGTCGCTGGGTACCCGTATCACCGTCGCGTCCCTGTGATGCACGGCACCCGGGACGGATTTGCCCGCCTTGGCCCGGAGCGTGTTAACTTTCCTCAGTCAGCAATGCGGGCCTGTGCCCTGCGGCGGTGACCACAAGTCCGAGTGGCGGAATAGGTAGACGCGCTAGCTTGAGGTGCTAGTGCCTGACTAAAAGGGCGTGGGGGTTCAAGTCCCCCCTCGGACACCCGCTCGAAGGGCCGCGGCCAGTAGGTCGTGGCCCTTAGTCGTATCCACTGAACGCCGGCTCGACGCCGTCGGACGGACTGCCGCGGCCTGACCGCCTGCCCGCGTGCAGGCGGCGCCGGTAGGCTCGCCGCATGCAGCCCTTCGAGATCCGCGTGCCCGCCGAGACCCGCGACGGCGCCAACCTGCCCGCGCTCCTGTTGTCTGTTCCCACCAGCGCCGACGTCGACCGGGTGGCGGAGATCTGCCAGGATCCCGACATTCAGGAGTGGACCACCGTCCCGCGCGGTTACACCCGCGCGCAGGCGCAGGACTTCATCGACCGCATCGTGCGGGCCGGCTGGGAGGCCGGCAACGACCTGACCTGGGCGGTGCGCGAGGTCGCCGCCGACGGCTCCGCCCTGTTGGTGGGCATGATGAGCATTTCCGGACAGGCCGACGGCGCCTGGGAGATTGGTTACTGGCTCGCTCCCGAGGCCCGCGGTCGCGGCACCGTCTCTCGGGCGGCACGCGCGCTCATCGACACGGCCTTTCACTCGGACGGCCCACTGCACGCCGTCGCCCTGCGCTGGCGCTGCGACATTCACGACGGCGTGCCGAACTGGGCGTCCTGGCGGGTCGCCTGGGGGTTGGGTTTCCGCCGTGAGGGGCGAGTGCGCTCCTTCCTCGCCAACGACGGCGTGCTGCACGACGGATGGGTGGGCACGCTCCTGCCCGCCGACCCGCGCCGCCCCGCCGCCCCCTGGGACGGTCCCGTCACGGTCGGCGGGCAGGTGGCCGGCTCCTCGCACACGCACGGCGCCGCCACGCCACTGGTGGCCGCCGACCCGGTCGGTGAGCGCGAGGGCGACGACCCCGAGGCGCTGGTGCGCCGCTTCCACTCCACCTACGGGCTGCCCATCCGGACGGATGGGCCGAGTCTGGACCGCGAGAGCCTGCACATGCGCATGAGCCTGATCGCCGAGGAGTTCGGTGAGCTGGTCGGCGCCGTCTATGGGCAGGCGGCCCGCGGCGAGGTCGAGGCCGCTTACCGGCGCGCCGTCGCAGCCGACGACGGCACCCGCGACACGGTGGAGGCCGCCGACGCCCTGGCCGATTTGGTCTATGTCATCTACGGCATGGCGCTGGAGACCGGCATCGACCTGGCCGCGGTGCTGGCCGAGGTGCAGCGCTCCAACATGTCCAAGCTCGGGGCGGATGGTCGGCCCATCTACCGGGAGGACGGCAAGGTCCTCAAGGGGCCCGGCTTCTTCCCGCCGGACGTTCCCGGCGTGCTCGGCCTCTAAGAGTCCCGGGACGCAGCCGCCGTCGTCCGGTGTGGTGGGCCGGTGCCGCGTAGGCTCACGTCATGCAACCCCTCGACATCCGGATCCCCGCCGCACGTCGCGCCGGCGCCGACTTGCCCGCGCTGATGCTGTCGGTTCCGACGCTCGCCGATGCCGACCGCATCACGGACATTTGCCAGGAGCCGGATATTCAGAGGTGGACCACCATCCCCTTTCCCTACTCGCGGCAGGACGCCACCGACTTCATCGAGAAGGTGGTCACGCCGGGCTGGGAGTCGGACCGGACCTACACCTGGGCCATCCGGGAGCTCGACGCCGAGGACGGAAACCCTTGTCTGGTGGGAATGCTCGGCGTCCTGGTCACGGACAGCGGTCGCGGCGAGATCGGCTACTGGCTCGCTTCGGACGCCCGCGGTCGCGGCACGATGCATCGCGCCCTTACAGATGTCATTGACCTCCTGTTCGATCCGGACGGCCCCTTCGCCCTGCCCGTCCTGGGCTGGGCGTGTCTGATTGATGACGACTTGCCGAACTGGGCCTCCTGGAGGACGGCGTGGCGGCTTGGATTCGTCCGAGAGGGACGGCGCCGCGGCGTCTTCCGCAAGAACGGGCGCAGCTTCGACGAGTGGACCGGCTCGCTGCTGGCCGACGAGCCGCGGGAGCCTAGTGCTCCCTGGGATGGGCCGGAGCGCGTGGCAGGATGACTCCCATGACTCAGGCCGATCCCGCTGCGGCGGACGCACTCCCCGAAACCAACCCCTTCGCCCGCCCCTGGGAACTCGACCTGGAACTGCCCGATTTCGGCGCCGTCTCGCCGGCGGACATCGAGCCGGCGGTACGGGCCGGTATGGCGGCTCAGCGTGCCCAGTGGGAGGCGATTGCCACCAACCCCGCC
>NZ_LK995462.1:15651-19891 GCF_900002405.1 Actinomyces succiniciruminis
CCCCGCCGCGCCGACCGTGGAGAACACGGTCGCCGCCGTCGAACGCAGCGGCGAACTGCTGTCCCGCGCCCTGACCGTGCTGTACGCGCTGACCTCGGCCACCGACAGCCCCGAGCTGGACGCGCTGGAGGAGGCCCTCGCCCCCGACCTGGCCGCCCACGAAGACGCCTACAGCCTGGATGCGCGCATCTACCGGCGTTTCAAGACCCTCGACGAACAGGTGCGTGCCGCCGCCCAGGCCACGCCCGCTCGGACCCCGGTGGACGCCGACGGTCAGGCGATCGACGCCGAGACCGCCCGCTACATCCGCCTGGCCGTGGAGGAGTTCGAACGCGACGGCGTCGCCCTGACCGGCCCGGACGCGGACCGGCTGCGCGCCATCAACGCCCGGCTGACGGCCCTGTCCACCCGCTTCGCCACCCTCACCACTAACGCGATGCACGCCGCCGGCGTCGCCAACTTCACCGCCACTCCCGCGCTGGCGACCACCGCCACCCACGCCGAGCGCGTCGCCCTGCTGAACCGGTCGCTGGGCCGTGGACTGTCCGGTGAACACGACACTCGGGCCCTCGTGCTGGAGGAGGCCAGGCTGCGGGCCGAGCGTGCCCGGCTGCTCGGCTACCCCCACCACGCCGCGGTCGTCGCCGCCGAGTCGGCGGCCCGCACCAGCCAGGCCGTCAACGAGCTGCTCACCCGCCTGGTGCCCCCGGCCATGGCCAACGCCCGCCGCGATGCCGAAACCTACGCCGCCCGCATGGCCGCCGACCCGGCCACCCAACCCGGGGAGAGCTTCGGCCCCGCCGACTGGTCCCGCTACGAGGAGGCCGAGCGCAAGGAACGCTTCGGCGTCGACGACGCCACCCTCGCCCCCTACCTGGAGCTGAACAACGTCGTCGAACGGGGCGTCTTCTACGCTGCGACCCGCCTGTACGGCATCGGCTTCCACGAGCGTCCCGACCTGGCCGCCCACATGTACGCCCCGGATGTGCGCGTCTGGGAGGTCCGTGACGGCGAGGGCGATGCCGCGCCCCTGCTGGGACTGTTCGTCGGCGACTACTACGCCCGCGAGGGCAAGCACGGTGGCGCTTGGATGGACTCCCTGGTGGAGCAGAGCCACCTGACCGGCCGCAGGCCGGTGGTCATCAACTGCCTGAACCTGACCAAGCCCGAATCCGGGCCGACGCTGCTGAGCTGGGACAACGTCATCACCGCCTTCCACGAGTTCGGCCACGCCCTGCACGGACTGTTCGCCGATACCCGCTGGCCCAGCGCGTCGGGCACCAACGTGCCCCGCGACGTCGTCGAGTTCCCCTCCCAGGTCAACGAGAAGTGGGCACTGCACCCGCAGGTCATCGCCTCCTACGCCCGCCACGTGGACACCGGCGCACCCTTGCCGCAGTCCCTCGCCGAGCAGCTGCGCAGCCAGGGCGCCTTCGGCCAGGGCTACGCCACCACCGAGTACCTGGGGGCGGCCCTGCTCGACCAGGCCTGGCACACCCTGGAGCCGCAGGAGGTGCCCGACGACGTGACCGCGGTCGAGGCCTTCGAGCACACCGCCCTGGCCGACGCCGGCATTGACGACGCCCTGGTCCCGCCCCGTTACCGCACCACCTACTTCGCCCACGTCTTCGGCGGCGGCTACGCGGCCGCCTACTACGCCTACATCTGGAGCGAGGTCATGGACGCCGACACCACCGATTGGTTCCGCACCGACGGCGAGGGCGGCCGCGGCGGCGACCTGGGCCTGAATCGCCGGGCCGGGGAGCGCTTCCGCCGTGAGTTCCTCTCCCGTGGGGACTCCCGCGACCCGCTCGTCTCCTACCGCGCCTACCGCGGCCACGACCCCAAGATCGAACCGCTGCTGCGGCGCCGCGGGCTGAACTAGATCGTGCCCTTGCCGGTAGACGCGGCCCACGGTTGAGCCGGTATCCTTGCCCACATGACGAATGACCCGCGGTCCGCGCTCAACCGACTCATTGCCGCCTTCGAGGCGCACCTGGACGCCGCCGCGACGGGTGACGAGACGTCCCCGGCCGTTGTCGCGGCGGAGGACGCCCTCCAGGACGCCTTCTTCACCTACGACGACGCCCTGTTCACCGCCTACGGCATCGAACTGCCCTTCGACGCCTTCGACTCCGATGAAGACGAGGACGACGATGAGGCGGAGGACGACGAGGACGAGGGCGCCGAGGACGACTACGACGACGAAGACGTGGACGAGGACGACTACGACGACTACGACGACCGGGAGGTCGACGACGACTACGAGGGCTGATCAGAAGCGCTCGGGGTAGCCGACCTCCGGCGCCGTCACCTCGTTAAGGACGTGGCGGATCTGCGCCGGCAGGTCCAGGTCCTCGGCGGCCAGGGCGCCGCGCAACTGGGCGGGGGTACGCGCCCCGACCACGGTGGAGGCCATCCCGGCGGCGTCGCGCGCCCATGCCAGGGCCACTTCCACGGGCCTGCGGTCCAACCCGGTGGCGGCCGTCGCCACCGCCTCGACTACCCCGCGATGGGACTCACCCAGGTAGGGGGCCACGTAGGAGCGCAGGTGGGGGGAGGCGCCGCGGGAGTCCGGGGGAGTGGTGGCCCGGTACTTGCCGGTCAGTACTCCGCGTCCCAGCGGGGCGTAGCCGATCACGCCGAAGCCAAGGCCCGCCGCCGCCGGCAGCAGTTCCCGCTCGATGCCGCGTGCCAGGAGCGAGTGCTCCACCTCCACGGCGGCCAGCCCCGGCCCGCCGGCCTCACGCAGCAGGTCCGCCAGGTGCACGCTCGCCCAGGCGGGGTGGTTAGACACACCCACGTAGCGGGTGCGGCCGCTGGCGACGGCGATTCGTAGCGCGTCGGCGGTCTCCTCAAACGGAGTGGTCGCATCGGGGACCTGCACCAGCCATAGATCCAGGTGGTCGGTGCCCAGACGCGTCAGTGAGTCATCCAGCGTGTCCAGCAGGGTGCCGCGAGAGGCATCGGCCGCCGTCGAGCGGGCGCCGGTGCGCCAGGTGCGCACACCCGCCTTGGATACCAGCACCACGTCGCGCCGCTCCACCGTCCCGGCGAGCAGACCGCCGATCACCTCCTCCGAGGCGCCCTCGCAGTAGGAGGCAGCCGTGTCCAGCAGGGTGCCGCCGGCGTCGAGGAAGATCTCCAACTGGTCCTTGGCCTCCAACTCGTCGGTGTCCCGGCCCCAAGTCATGGTGCCGAGGCCGACCGCCGAGACGCGCAATCCGGTGCGCCCGAGCCGCCTGTGTTCCATGGCCCAACCGTATGGCGTCGTCGGCGCAATACCGGGCAGGCCGCCGACGGCGCGCCCCGTCACTCGCCTCCGAATGTCAATCGAGGCGACTGACGGGGCGCCGTCCGACTCACTTGCGGACGGTGATGGCCCAGGAGGCTTCGCCGGTTTTGGTGAACTCGGTGACGGTGTAGCCGTTGTCCGCCGCCCAGGCGGGCAGCGACTGGGTGCCCTGGGTGCAGTCGAAGGCGATGACGAGCTCGTCGCCGATCTCCAGATCGGCCATCGCCTCCTCGGCCTCCATAACGGGGAAGGGGCAGACGAGGCCCTCGGTCTCCAACACGGTACGCATGACTGGGTCCTTTCGATGAGTGAATGAGGATGGGATGACGGGGGCGCGTTGTCAGCGGCTCGCGAGTGCGCCTACCGCCTCGGACTCACCCAGGCGCTCGGAGGAGGCGGCGGAGGCTGCTGCTGCGCGCGCGGCACGCCGCTGATTGCGCGGGCGGATAAGGGTGACGTACGCGGCGGCGCCCACGCCCAGCACCTGGAAGACGAGTGCGGTCCAGCCCTGCCAAGACAGCAGGGAGGTCTGCACCAGGGCGTTGCCAATGGAGCAGCCGCCGGCCCAGGCCGCGCCCACGCCCATGAGCAGCCCACCGGCGATCGAACGGCGAATGACGGTGGCGGAGGGTACGCGGACGCGGAACTCGCCCGAGGCGCGGGCGCTGAGATGGGAGCCGAGGAGGATGCCGAGCACCAGCAGCACGCCCCAGTCGAGCCGGTCGGCGTCCCCGGTCACCAACCAGCCGACCAGGTTCGACGACGGCGTGGTGATTCCCAGCCCGTCGTGGCGGCCGCTGGCCCACGAGGTCGGCCAAGCGATGATCGCCACGAGTCCGACGAGCACGCCGGTCACCAGCGGGTTCCAAGCGCGTTCGAACAGCAGGTGGTTCAGACCCGTGCGCTGGGGAGCCAGCTGTAGTACGGCGGGCCGGTCCGCCGCAA
>NZ_LK995462.1:19981-31364 GCF_900002405.1 Actinomyces succiniciruminis
GCCGCAAGCCGGAGCTGCCAACGCACCAGAAGAGCGACTGCCGCCACCAGTGCGAGCACGCCGACCCAGTCGGGTAGCCCGAAGGCGGCGGGAATCGTGGTCAGCTGCGTGGTCCACAGGCCCTTGATCCAGGTGGTCACCGGGGCGAGCACGCCGGTCTTCGAAGCCGCCGCCGTGCCGGCATAGGCGATGAGCGCGAACCAGGACCCCACCAGGCCCTCTCCGGCGCGGTAGTAGGTGCCGGTGGCGCAGCCCCCGGCCAGCACAATGCCGACGCCGAACAGTAGAGAGCCGACCGCGGTCGCTACGACCGACAGCGTGGGCACCTCGGGGGTGATGGCGCCGGTAGCCGTGAGCAGGGTGACGCCGACGGCCTGGACGGCGATGGCCAGCAGGAAGGCGGTCATCCACCGCCAGGATCCGGAGACCCAAAGGTCTCGGAAGGCGCCAGTGATGCAGAAGCGGCCGCGTTGGAGGACGAGTCCGAGCACGCCGCCGACGAGTAGTCCGGTGAATATCAATGGAGGTCCTTTGTCCGACTGTCCGGGCCGCTGGGAGAGCGGCCCGCAATCTGTGGTCAAGGACGCGGGTGGGGCGACTGCTTCGGCGCGATGACGCCGTCGGCCACAGGCGTGGCCCACCCGCGACTGTGATGGGGGTTGGGCTTTGGCCTGGCCAGGGATGCCTACCGGCGCGTGCCGTTGCGCCGGTGGGCCGGGGGAAGAAGCAGGGTTACGTACTCGCTCGGGTGCGCTGTACTTGGGTGCTGCTGCCTCAGTGAGCCCTGGCCAGGTCGAGCATGCAGCAACACGCTCCGCGCCGGGCGCGAAGGTTGCGGGCTGCGATCTGGGAGCTCATGAGTGCTTTCTTCCGTGCAGGGGAGGGGGTTGATGGCCGTCACCGACTGAGGTCGGCAGCGGTGGCCGGAATCGTAGGCGCGGGCGATGGCCTCATGCCAAGGGGATACCACTTTGTGAGACGCGGGGCCGGATCAGGCTCGGGCTGTAGGTGCGCGCCGGGCGGTGAGCAGCCGCGCGACGCCGTCGGCGGGCAGCTCGGGGGTGGTCCCGCCGAACAGCGGGCACTGGGCCTGGTAGGCGCACCAGTCGCACAGGCGGGAGCGGCGCGGGGCGAACTCGCCGGCGGCGGCACAGTCCTCCACCTCGTCCCAGATGTGGGCGAGCTTGGTCTCGGTAGCCTCCAGCTCCGGCAGACGCGGATCGTGGGTGAGGGTGCGGCCGTCCTTGAGATAGACGATCTGCAAGCGCGCCGGCGCCCGCCCGCGCAGCCGCCAGAGCACCAGGGCGTAAAAGCGCATCTGGAACAGCGCATCCTCCTGGAAGCGCGGGCTGGGGGAGCGGCCGGTCTTGTAGTCGACCACCCGCATGGCACCGCCCGGGGCCACGTCCAGGCGGTCGACGAAACCGCGCAGCAGCAGCCCGTCGTGCGTCTCGGTCTGCACGAACAGCTCCCGCTCGGCCGGCTCCAGACGCGTGGGGTTCTCAAGCTGGAAGTAGGCGCTGATAAGCGTCCTGGCCTCGTCCAGCCAGGGGTCGATCGCGGCGGAGTCCGGGAACAGGGGCATGACCTCCGGATGCTTCTCCCGGTGCGTCTCCCACTGTCCGGGCAGCATGTCCAGGGCGGCCTCGCGGGTGCGCTCGCGGGCCGGCAGGTCGTACAGGCGCTCCAGAATCGCATGTACGAGCGTGCCCTTGTGGGTGGCCAGGGAGCCGGGCTCCGGGAGGCGGTCCACGGTGCGCAGGCGGAACAGCAGCGGGCACTGCATGAAGTCCTTCGCCCGCGACGGCGACAGCGCCGTACGCCCCGAACCGCGGCGGCGGGCGCTCCCGCCGGGGCCCGTGGGGCGCACGCCGACGGCGGGACCCGCGGCGGGCGTTTCGGCGGGTGCGGCAGCGGGGGTTGCGTCGGGGCGGTCTGGTTGCTCACTCACGGTGCGAACCTACCGCCGTCGGCCGACATCAATGTTGGCGAGCAGCCCGTGCATCCACAGGTCGACGTGACGCCCTGCTCCGGGCGGGTCCTGTGGACGGCGGCGGTGCTCCCATAGGCACCGCCGCTAGGGTCGGGGCATGACCGCATCTGCTGCCCGACGCCGTTCGGACTCCTGGACGCTGTTCACGCTCGGTGGTGCCCCCGTGGTGGTCGCCCCCACCTCGCTGCTGCTGGGCCTGCTCATCGCCGGGAGCTGGTATCCGCTGGTGTCCTCTGCACTGGCCGGATATAGCCCCGCCATCGTGCTCGGAACGGTGGCGGCCACGGTGCTGGGTGTGGGCGTGAGCGTGATGTGTCACGAGTTCGCCCATGGGGCGGTCGGTGCGCTGCTGGGGCGCAGGCCGGTGCGCTACGAGCTGTACCTGTGGGGCGGACGCACCAGCTTCGGCCCGTCGTCCCGGTGGCGCCCCTGGAAGGACGTGCTCACCTCCCTGGCCGGGCCGGCCGTGAACCTGGCCCTGTGGGCCGTCGGGCACGGCATGCTGGATCGGGCCTCCTCCGCACCCGTTTACGTGGCGGCGTGGGCACTGACCTGGGTCAACCTCGCCCTGGGCGTCTTCAACGCCCTGCCGGGGCTGCCACTCGACGGCGGGCATGCGCTGGCCGCACTGGTCGAGCAACTGAGCGGCCGGCGTCGAATGGGCCAGCGGGTGGCCGCCGTCGGCGGGCTTGCCGTCGTGGTCGGTATCGCCTGGCGCTGGGTGCTGGCGCCGCTGCTGGCCGGCGCACGGCCCGACTCCTTCAGCCTGATCCTGGCCGTCATGGTCGCCTGGCCCATCGCCACCACCTCCTGGCGGGTGCTCGGCCTGGGGCGGGGCACCCGCGCCGCCGCCCGGCTCGACCTGCGCGCCCTGGCCCGGCCGGTCGCCGTCGTCGGCGCCGAAACACCTCTGGTCACTGCGGGTGAGCAGCTCGACGCCGGAGCGGGGTTGGTGCTCGTGGCCGACGGCGCGCGGATTCTGGGCACGCTGGACGGTCCCGCCCTGGCCGAGCTGGAGCGATCCGGCCTGCCCGACGCCACCGCCGTCACCGTCGGCCAGGTGTGCACCGTGCTGCCGGCGGCCGCGGTCACCACCCAGATGACCGGGCAACCGGCCGCCGACGCCCTGGCGCGGGCGCGCACGGTCTCCCGGTGGCTGGTGCTGGTGGAGGGCGGGCGCGTCACCGGCGCCGTCCCCACCGGCGCCCGCTGACTCGACGGCGCCCGGCCGCACATCGCGCGGGCATGGTACACTGGCGCCATGAACGACGCCGTCCGGGCCGACTTGGCCGATCATGCCGGTCGCTTCACCGACAACCGTGCCAACTGGGATGACCGTGCGGCCCTACACGAGGCCAGCGGCTACGGCATTGATGAACTGCTCGCCTCCCCGACCGCCATCACCGCGGAGATCGCCCCGGACCGCGAGCGCCTGGGCGACCTGAACGGATTGGACGTAGTTCACCTGCAATGCCATCTCGGTCTGGACACGGTGAGCCTGGCCCGTATGGGCGCCCGCCGGGTGGTGGGGCTAGACCTGTCGGGGGAATCCCTGCGCCGTGCTCGGTCCATTGCCGAGCGCGCCGGCGTCGACATCGACTTCGGGCAGGCCAATGTCTATGACGCCCGTCAGGCGCTCACGGGAGACTTCGACCTCGTGTACACCTCTCTGGGGGTGCTGTGCTGGCTGCCCGACGTGGCGGCATGGGCCCGCGTGGTCGCCTCGCTGCTGCGGCCCGGGGGCCGCCTGGTGTTGCGCGACGACCACCCTGTGCTGCAGGCGGTGGGGGACGACACCACCCACGGCCTGACGCTTCACGAGCCCTACTTCCAACGCACTGAACCCATGACTTGGGAAGACGAGGGCTCCTACGTCGCCGCCGCCGACGGGTCGCCCGCCATCACCCATACGGTCAGCCACCAGTGGAATCACGGCGTAGGCGAGATCCTCACCGCGCTGCTCGAAGTCGGTCTGGTCATCGACGAGGTGACCGAGACCCGTTTCTCCGCCTGGTGCCGCTGGCCCGAGCTCATGGAACGAGGTGCGGAGGGATACCGCTTCAGCGATGCGGCGCTGCGCGACCGGCTTCCGCTTCAGCTCGCGGTGGTGGCCCACTTGCCGGAGCAAACCGGAGGTCAGTGACCCCGGTGGCGGCGTTTAGCCCGAATCCGGCGTTGCTCATAGCGCTCCTGTTCACGGCGACGTCGTGCGGCGGTCGACGCCTGCGCTCGCGTGGCGGCCTGCTGTTCTCGGGCGCGTGCCAAGGCCTCCTGCGAGGCCGTTGAGGGTGCGTGTTGGGCCGCCTGCTTGGCCGCCTGGCGGGCGGCGCGTTTGGGATTGACGCGCTGCGGCCCGCCCCGGGAGGTGGATTGAACTCCGGGACCGGCAAGTGCGGCGTCGATCAGCTGTCCGCCGTGGGCCAGTAGCCACGCGTACAGCTCGGCGTCGCTGGGCAGGGCGCCGAGTATCTGGCGGGCGGCGTACACGCGGCCGCCGGAGGTGATGGTCAGGACCAGCACCCAGAACTGGCCGTCGAAGTAGACGCTGCTCTCCGCTGAGGTATTGGGCACTGTGGGCGGAACGGGCGTCGGCGGTGTATGCGGCATGAGGACTCCTACGGGTGCGAAAAACGCCCCCGGTGCAACTGGAGTCCTTGGCCCGCGGCCGGGCACGTGCCCGAATTTCCGCAGGACCGCGGTGACGAGCGCCTGATTGTGTTTTCCCCTCGGGGAGCGGCGCCATCCGGACTTCCTCCGGACCGTGCAATTCGTGCAACCGGGTCGGCGCCCACGGTTGGGACGCCGGTAACAGCGTAACGCCACCGTCTTCGGGGCTTACTAGACTCGGGCCCGATGAGCGAGCAGACCACTCCCGCCGTGCAGCCGCGCGTAGCCACCCAGCAGGTACTGGGGCAGGCCGGGCGCCGCGGCCCCCTCCGCTACGGCGAACGCGTGCAGGTCACCGACTCCAAGGGCCGCAAGCACACCTTCGTGCTCGACCCCGGCGGCTACTTCCAGTCCCAGCGCGGCAGCTTCTACCACCGGGACGTGGTCGGCCGCGATGAGGGCACGGTGATCACCACCGAGTCCGGGCATGAGCTGCTGCTGCTGCGACCGCTGCTGGCGGACTACGTGCTGTCCATGCCGCGTGGCGCACAGGTCGTCTACACCAAGGACGCCGGCCAGATCATTGCCTTCGCGGACATTTTTCCCGGTGCCCGGGTGTTGGAGGCGGGGGTGGGCTCCGGTGCCCTGACCATGAGCCTGCTGTCCGCGATCGGGGAGGGCGGCCACCTGCTGTCCATTGAGCGGCGCCATGACTTCGCGGCGATTGCCGCCTCCAACGTCGACGCCTGGTTCGGCCGTCACCACCCCGCCTGGGAGCTGCGCACCGGTGACTTCGCCGACGTGGTTGCCGCCCACGTCGCCGAGGCGAGCGTGGACCGGGTGGTGCTGGACATGCTCGCCCCCTGGGAGAACGTCGACGCCGCCGCCCGCGCGCTGGTGCCCGGCGGCGTGTTCCTCGCCTACGTCGCCACGGTCCCGCAGCTGTCGCGCACCGTGGAGGCACTGCGCCATTCCAGGCGCTTCACCGAGCCCGAGTCCTGGGAGTCGGCGGTACGCAATTGGCACGTCGACGGCCTGGCCGTGCGTCCCGACCACCGCATGGTCGCCCACACCGGCTTCCTGATCTCCGCCCGCCGCCTCGCCGCCGACTCCGCCCCACTGACCCGTAAACGCCTGCCCGCCCGCGGCGCCTACGACGACGCCGGCTTTTGGACCATCGAGGACGTGGGGGAGCGCACCAGCACCGACCGCAAGGTCCGCCGCGTGCTGCGCGACTGCCGGGCCAAGCAGCCCGAGGACGCGACCCCGGTTCAGCCGGGCCTGCCCGAACCACAGGAGCCGGAACATGAGTGACTCCCAACCCCTGGGCATGCCGGCGCGCGACTTCACCAGCCACCAGCTGCGTGAGGCCCGCGCCGAGGCCATCAGCCTGTCCGCCAAGAACGAGCGCCTCGCAACGGCCCTGAACGCCGCCCGCGAACGCATCGCGGAACTCGGCACCCAGCTCGACGCCGTCACCCGCCCGCCCGTAACGCTCGGCCTGCTCACGGGCCTGCCCGGCCCCGCCGAGGCCGACGTATCCCTGGGCGGACGTCACCTGCGGCTGGGACTTCACCCCGATCTGCAGGCGGCCGAGCTGCGGGTGGGGCAGCGCGTGGCCGTCAACGACCAGATGCTGGTGGTCGACTCCCTGCCCGCGCCCGACACCGGTGAGGCCGTCACCCTGGACGAGGTGCTGGCCGACGGCGACGACGCAGCGGCCGCCGATGAGAGCACCGCGGTGCCCGCGGCCCGCGCCCTGGTCACGACCGGTTCCGGCGCCACCCGCGTGGTGCGGCTGGCCGGGCACCTCGACGCCGACGCGCTGCGGCCCGGCGACACGCTCGCCGCCGACCTGCGTGCGGACCTGGTGACCGCCCGTATCGCCCGCACCAGCGTCCAGCAGCTGGTCGTCGCCGAAACCCCGTACGTGTCCTGGGACGACATCGGCGGCCTGGGCCCGCAGATTCAGCAGATCCGCGACTCCCTCGAACTGCCCTTCGCACATCCCGAGCTGTACCGCGCCTACGGGCTGCAGGCCCCCAAGGGCATGCTCCTGTATGGTCCGCCCGGCTGCGGCAAGACCCTGATCGCCAAGGCGGTCGCCACCTCCCTGGCCCGCTCGACGGGTGCCGGCGTCCACGACGCCGCCTTCCTGAACATCAAGGGCCCGGAGCTGCTTAGCAAGTTCGTGGGCGAGACCGAACGGCAGATCCGCGCCATTTTCGACCAGGCCCGCAAGGTCGCCGCCGAGGACCGGCCCGTGGTGATCTTCTTCGATGAGATGGAGGCCCTGTTCCGCACCCGTGGCAGCGGTGTCTCCTCCGACGTGGAGACCATGATCGTGCCGCAGGTACTCACCGAGATCGATGGCGTCGAGTCGCTGAACAATGTGGTCATCATCGGCGCCTCCAACCGGGAGGACATGATCGATCCGGCGATCCTGCGGCCCGGCCGCTTCGACGTGAAGATCCGCATCGACCGCCCCGACGCCGTCGGGGCGCAGGAGATCCTCGGCAAGCACCTGCGGGCCGACCTGCCCCTGGATCCGGCGGAACTGGCTGCGGCCGGAGGCGACCGGGAGGCCGCCGCGGCGGCCATGCGCCGCGCCGTCGTCGCCGACCTGTACGCACGCACCCCCGAGCGGGCGGTGCTGGAGTTGACCTACGTCTCCGGGCGGCGGGAGACCCTGTACCTGGCCGACTTCGTCTCCGGCGCGATGCTCGCCGCCGTCGTCGCCCGCGCCAAGACCGCCGCCATCAAGGACGAGCTGGCCGGCGGGGACGGCGGCTTGTCCACCGAGCGGCTGCGCGCGGCGGTCGCCGTCGAGACCCAGCAGAACGAGGAGATCACCGCCGCCACCGCCCCCGAGGCGGCGGCTCGCGTCGTCGGCCACCGCGGTGAGATGGTGCGCGCGGTGCGCCGCCTGACTGACACGACCGCCACAAACCGACAGGAGAACGCATGAGCGTGCCCGAGCCCAGCCAGTTCACTCCGGTACGGCGCCCCGTCGGCCTGGAGACCGAATTCGGGGTGCTTGAGCCGGGGAACCCCTACGCCAACGCGGTGGTCATGGCCAGCCGCATCGTGTCCGCCTATGGGGCGGCGGCCCGCCCCGATGCCGGCACGCGGCAGGCCGTCCGCTGGGACTACGAGGGGGAGGACCCGCTCGCCGACCTGCGCGGCGGCCGCCTGGAGCGGGCCGCCGCCCACCCCAGCCAACTGACCGACGACCCCGACCGCCCCGCGCCCTCCGGCGACGTCCCGCCGGCCCCATGGGGCACGCGCCCGCGTCCCAGCGCCGCCGAGGCCGCCCTGCCGCAGGCCACCACCGCGGTGCTCGCCAACGGCGCCCGCCTATACGTGGACCACGCCCACCCCGAGTACTCCTCCCCGGAGGTACTCACTCCCCACGACGCCCTGGTGTGGGACCGGGCCGGGGAGGTGATCGCCCGCCGCGCCATGACGGCGCTGGCCCGGGGTGCCGGAGACACGGGACTGTCGCAGGACACCCCCGCCGAGGTGGTTCTGTACAAGAACAACGTCGACGGCAAGGGCGCCGCGTACGGCTCCCACGAGAACTACCTGGTGCGCCGGGACCTGCCCTTCGACACGCTGGCCGCCGCCCTGATCCCCTTCCTGGTGACCCGACCCGTGTTCGCCGGGGCCGGCCGGGTGGGCATCGGGCAGCGCAGCGAACGCCCCGGCTTCCAGATCAGCCAGCGCGCCGATTACGTGGGCACCGACATCGCCCTGCAAACCACCTTCAATCGTCCCATCGTCAACACCCGCGACGAGCCGCACGCCGACGCCGCCCGCTTCCGGCGCCTGCACGTGATCAACGGGGACGCCAACCGCTTCGACGTGCCCACCTATCTGAAGGTCGCCAGCACCGACCTGCTGCTGTGGTACCTGGAGCGCGCCCACGACCGCCGCCAGGGCCTGGGGGCGCTGGCCGACCTGCGCATCACCGCCGACCCGGTGGAGGAGCACTGGGCCCTGTCCCACGACCCGACGCTCACCTACGCGCTCGCCACTGCCCGCGGCCGACTGACCGCACTGGAGATCCAGCGCGCCCACCTGCAGGCCATCACCGCCGCCCTGGATGAGGACTACGGCGGCATCGATGCCGAACACGTCGGCGCCGAGACCGCCCAGGCGCTAGCCCTATGGGACGAGACCCTGGAGGCACTGGACGCCTACGCCGCCGCTCACGGCACCCCCGCCCAGCCACAGGCCACCGCTCGGGCCGCACAGCTGGTCGAGTGGGTCGCCAAACTGCAGCTGTGCGAGCGCCTACGCGAGCGAGCCGGCACCGGCTGGGACGACCCGCGTCTGGCCGCCGCCGACATTCAGTGGGCCGACCTGCGTGCCGGCCGCGGGCTGGCCGAGAAGCTCATTGCCGCCGGCCGCACCCGCCGCCTGGTCACCGACGCCGAGGTGGAGGCCGCCGCCGACCGGCCGCCCGCCGGCACGCGCGCCGCCGTCCGTGGCACGGCGGTGGCCAACCACGCCGCCGTCGTCGCCGCCTCCTGGACCAGCCTGGTGCTGGACGTGCCCGGGCGCGCGCAGCTGCTGCGCCTGCCACTGCCCGACGCCGTGGCGGTATCGGAAGCCGAGTCGGCACGTATCCTGGGCGCCGTCCAAGACGCCGTCACCCCCGCGGAACCGGAAGAATCAGAAAGTCAATCACGCGCATGAGCCTCAACGAGCAGATCCAACCCACTCCCGAGCCCGCCGCCCCCGACCCGGCGCCGGCCGCCGGCTCCGGCCAGACGCAGGCCGCCGGTGTTGACGACATCCTCGACGAGATCGACGCCGTCCTGGAGACCAACGCCGCCGCCTTCGTCCAGGGCTTCGTACAGAAGGGCGGGCAGTGAGAGTGACGGCCTCCCCGGCCGCCCCCACCGCCCGGCGCACCCCCGCCAGGCGGATCATCGGCGTCGAAACCGAGTACGGCATCACCTGCGCCTCCACGGCCGGCGGCCCCCCGCCGCTGGACGCCGACCACGCCGCCCGGGAGCTGTTCGCCCCCCTGATCGCCCGCGGCCGCTCCTCCAACGTGTTCACCCGCGGCGGCGCCCGCCTGTACCTGGACGTCGGCTCCCATCCCGAGTTCGCCACCGCCGAATGCGACAGCCTCACCGACCTGCTCGCCCAGGACCGGGCCGGTGAACTGACCATGGCCGATCTGGCCGCGCAGGCGAACGCGCGCCTGGCCGCCCAGGACGTGCCCGGTCGCATCCACCTGCTCAAGAACAACCTAGACGCCGAGGGCGCCGGCTTCGGCTGCCACGAGAACTACCTGGTGCGCCGCCGCGGCGATTTCTGGAACGACGCCCGCACCCTGGTACCCCACCTGGTCACCCGGCAGATCCTGGTCGGTGCCGGCCACATCCTCACCGACCCCGCCGGGAAGCGCCCCGCCCGCTACGTCTTCTCCCAGCGCGCCGACCAGATGGAGGACGCCGTCTCCTCGGCCACCACCCGCTCCCGTCCGCTCATCAACACCCGCGACGAGCCGCATGCGGACGCCGAGAAGTACCGGCGCATGCACGTGATCGTCGGGGACTCAAACATCGCCCAGGGCTCCACCCTGCTCAAGGTCGGGGCCATGGACCTGCTCCTGGACTACCTGGAGGCCGGCGGCGACCTGTCCGACCTGCGCCTGGTCAACCCCATGCGGGCCATCCGCGACACCTGCCACGACCTGACCGGTACCGTGCTGCTCGAGCTGGCGGACGGACGCACCATCACCCCCGTCGAGCTGCAGTCCGAGCACTTGGAGCGCGTGCGCGCCCACGCCGACGCCGAACTGGACCTGACCGACGCACATCGGTGCGTGCTGGAGCTGTGGGAGCGCGGCCTGGAGGCCGTGCGCACCGGCAACCCGGCGCTGGTGGCGACCGAACTGGACTGGGCCGCCAAGCAGCAGCTGCTGACCCGCTACGCGCAGCGCGCCGGCACCGGTCTGGACGATCCGCGCGTGGCCCGCCTGGCCCTGGCCTACCACGACGTCGACCCGACCGACGGGCTGCGCATGCGTCTGGAGGCCGCCGGACTGCTCAAGCGCATCGTGGACGAGCCCGCCTGCCGCGCCGCCGTCGACACGCCGCCGGCCACCACCCGCGCGCACCTGCGGGGCGCCGCCGTCGCCCGCGCCGAGGAGCTGCGCCGCGACCTGTCGGTGGACTGGGTCAACCTCAAGCTCGACGACGGACACACCCGCCCCGTCGCCCTGCGCGATCCCTTCGTCGCCGTCGACGCGCGGGTGGATGCGCTGCTGGCCGCCATGGAGGAGCCCGAGCCGCCGCGCTCTGGCATACTCGTTACCAGCCCATGACTTCTCACGCCGACGACACCACGCCGCTGCCGGCCCTCGGGCCGGACGGCAAGCCCTTGACCCGCCGCCAGCTGCGCGAGCGGGAAAGGGAGCGTGCCCGCGAGCGCGAGGGCAATGCGCCCGCCGCGCCCGCTCCACCTCCGCCGCCTGAGCCCGAGCCGGAGCCGGAGGAGCCGCCGGCCATCACCGGCGCTCAGCGTGCCATCGGCGCCGCCCTGGGCCGCCCCCGTCCCCGTGGGCACGCCGCCGTCGTGCTGGCGGCCATCGTCGTGGCCGCCATCGTGCTGGTGCCCGTCGTTGTCTCCCGCATCGGCCACGGCGACACCCCCACAATCGTCGCCACCGGCCAGCCGACCGCCGCCGACGCACCCATCGAGGCGGTGCTGGAGGTCGCCGGCCGGGTCGGTGCCGTCCCCGTCGTCTCCCTGCTCGCCCCCCTG
>NZ_LK995463.1 GCF_900002405.1 Actinomyces succiniciruminis
ATCCTGGACACTTTGGGCCGCCACGCACGGGAACGAGCGCCGACTGCGCCCGCACCTGTCCCGGGCCCCCTACTTGGACCGCGTATCTGCGGTTGGACCGCCTGAGAGTGCGTCTGGGGCGGTCCAAGCGCAGCCCGGCGGTCCAAGCAGGCACGGGTTAGCCGGACGCGCACACGTAGAGGCTCGTGCATGGGCCCCGCCGCACGCTAACTCGCGAACACGGTCTCCCACTGATCGCGCTTGTCCAGGAAGCCGCGGACCGCCTCCTGGGCGGCCTCCAGCGAGTGGTGGGCGCCCCAACCGCACTGGACCTCATTGGCGGCCGGCACCTCCGTCGCCTCAAGGATGTCGCGGAACGTCGCCTCGAGCAGTGGCAGGAACTCCTCCGGCTCCAAGCCCAGGGTCAGCGCGTAGAACCCGGTCTGGCATCCCATCGGCCCCCAGTCGATCAGCCGGTCGGTGTGGTTGCGCATGAGTTCGGCGGTCAGGTGTTCGATCGAGTGCACGGCCCGCATCTCCAGGTGATCCCGGTTGGGCTGGCAGAAGCGCACATCGTATTTGACCAGCTCGTCGCCGCCAGGGAGCCGCTTGCGGTCCGCGATGCGCACGAACGGCGCCGCCACCTTGGTGTGGTCGAGGTTGAAGGACTCCACGTTCATACGGTGCTTGGTCATGACTTCAGGCTAGCCGCATTCCGGGCAAGAATGGCGACATGAGTCTGCCCCTCGCCCGCATCGTGGCCGGCCCCGCCGACGCCCCAACCCTCATCCTCCTCCACGGCATCACCGGCTCCGCCGTCTCCCAGGCGGACGCCATCGACCACTGGGTGGCCCGGGGCTACCGGGTGGTCGCTGCCGACGCCCGCGGCCACGGCCTGTCCCCGCGCTGGACGCCGGCGCAGCTGGCTCGGGCCGGGGACGTGCTCGTCGACGACGTGATCGACCTCCTGGAGGAACTGCGTCCGACTCCCTCCGCCGCCTCGGGCGAGGTCGGTAGGGAGCCGAGTCCTTCGCTATCCACCGGGGCCGGGTCCGGGAACCTCGCCGGCGGTCGGGACGGATCAGTGCCCGCCGACCCAGGTCGCCGTCCGGTCCTGATCGGTCATTCCATGGGGGCGGCCACCGCCATGGTGGTGGCCCTCCGGCGCCCGGAGTTGGTCTCCGGGGCCGTGCTGTTGGACCCCGCGCGGTATGGCAGTCGCACGCCGCAGGAGCTGCTGGAGCGGGGCGCCGCCCGCAAGCGTGCCCGCGCGGTCGAGCTCGCCGATCTGCCCGGTGCCGTGGCCCGCGCCCTGGCCGACCCGGAGATGCCCGTCGCCGAGGCCGTCGCCGGCGTGTGGGCGAGCCAGCGGGTCGACCCGGCGCTGCTGGACACCGGCGTGGTCGCGCCACCGGTGCCATGGGAGGAGGCAATGGCGGCACTGACGGTGCCCACACTCCTGGTCACCGGCGACCGCCCCGGCTCGGCCCGCGTGGGTCCCGCGGGCCTGGACCTGCTCGACCGCATCGCCAACCCGCACGTCGAGACCGCGCTCGTACCCGGTGCGGGCCATGACGTGCGCCGCACCCGCCCCGATGGCTTCTGGGCGGCCGTGGACCCCTGGCTGGAGCGGCTGCTGCACTGAGCCCCGGAGCGGCGGCATTCCTCCCCCGACGATGCGTGGACACGCCGTGCGCAGACAAGCAGGCGAGGTGCTCGCCTCGAACGGTCGGGAGGCTTGCGGCGGCCGGGCTCACGGGGGAGGTTGGTCGCGCGCTCGCCTCGCACGGTCAGGAGGTTTGCGGTCCGGTCACCAATGCCGTGGGCGGTAGCCGCTTTGGGCATTTGCGCCGCGCATCACATAGGCTTTCCCTACCCGGCAAAGACGTCGGGGACACCCCCGGACACCGGCACCGGGTGCCACGAGGAGGAGCCATGCCCGCGCGCACGCGTCCCGCCGCCAATCGTCCGCGCCCCGGCGCCCCCGATCGCCTCGAGCCGCTCAACCGCAGGCAGATCATCGGCATACTCATCGGCATCGCCGTATTCGTGGCGCCGTTCCTCGTCGACGTCCCGGACCTGGACCCCCTGGGCGAGCGGATGCTGTCGGTCTTCCTGCTGGCCATCGTCTTCTGGGTGACCGAGGCGATCCCGCTGGTGGCCACCGCCGTCCTGGTGATCGGACTGGAGGTGCTGCTGATCTCGGACCAGGCCGTCCTGCCCGTCCCCGCGGACGCTACCGCCTACTCCTCCTTCTTCGCGGCCCTGGCCAACCCCGTGATTGTGCTGTTCCTGGGCGGTTTCCTCATCGCCGACGGCGCCGAGAAGTTCCACCTGGACAAGAACCTCGCCGCCGTGTTGATCAAGCCCTTCACCGGTTCCGCGCGCCGCACCGTGCTGGGGCTCATGATCATTACCGCGGTGCTGAGCATGTTCATGTCCAACACGGCCACCACCGCCACCATGTTCGCCGTGGTCATCCCCGTGCTCGGCGCCCTCCCCGAGGGCCGCCCCCGCACCGGCCTGGCGCTGTCCATCCCGGTGGCGGCGAATGTGGGCGGCATGGGCACGCCCGTGGGCACACCCCCCAACGCCATCGCCCTGGGCGCCCTGGCGGAGGCCGGCCACGCGGTCAGCTTCCTGGACTGGATGATGATGTCTATACCGCTGATGCTGGTCATCCTGCTGGGCGCCTGGCTGCTGATCTGCGCCGTGTTCCTGCCCGGCGGGCTCGCCGTAAAGCTGGACATGCGGGCCGAGTGGTACACCGACCGCCGCGCGGTCATGTTCTACGTGATCGCTGCGGTGACCATCCTGGCGTGGATGACCGAGTCCCTACACGGCCTGAGCGCCAACGTGATCGGCTTCATGGCGATCGTGGCCATGTTGGTGACCCGGGTGATGACCGGCAAGGACCTGGCCGGGCTGTCCTGGGATGTGTTGTGGCTGGTGGCCGGCGGCATCGCGCTGGGTGACGGCGTGGGCGCCACCGGCCTGGACGTGTGGATCCTCAACCTGTTCAACTGGACCTCCATGCCGGCCCTCGCGGTGGTGGTGCTCATGGGTGCGCTTGGCCTGGCCCTGTCCAACGTCATCTCCAACTCCGCGGCCTGCAACCTGCTGGTGCCGCTGGCCATGGGCCTGGCCACGAGCGTCGGCGGCCTGGAGCCGGTCACCATCGCCGTGGTGCTGGCGCTGGCCTGCTCGCTGGGCATGAGCCTGCCGATCTCCACCCCGCCCAACGCGATCGCCTACGCCACCGGGGAGATCGCCACCGGCGACATGGCCAAGATCGGCCTGATCGTCGGCATCGCCGGCACGGCGGTGCTGGTGCTGCTGATGCCGGCGCTGTGGTCGGCGATGGGGATGCTATGAGCATCGCGCCCCCGTCCGACGCCGCGCCCGCCGTCGACGCCGCCGATCGGCTGGTCGTGGCCGTGGTCTCCCCGACGTCGCTGGGCACCCAGGCCGCCCACGAGGTCACGCCGGCGGTGCGGGCGCTGGCCGACGTCGTGCGTGTGCGCACCCTGGCGGAGCTGTTCCGATGGGCGAGTACCGGCCGCTCCGACGCCGCTCGGGGCTCGCCCCCCACCGCGAGCGCTGCCGCGCCCGCCGCGTCCGACTCCTCCGCGTTCGCGGCCCCGGCTGTAGCGCCGGCGTCGGTGGCCCTGATCATCGCCACCGACGAGGTCGGCAGCCTCGACGACGTCGCCGCCGCCGTCGCCCACTACCCCGCCCTGGCCACCGCCCGGCTGGTGCTGCTGACCGAGCGGGCCGAACTGCACGACCTGGGCCGCGCCATCGACGAGGACCTGGTGCGCGAGGTCATCGCCGTGCCCTGGACGCCGGGCGCCATCGGCGAGCGCGCCCGGGCGCAGATCCGCCGCTGGATGCGCGACCGCCTGCCCGACGACGACCCCCGTCGTCTGCGCGACGGCGACGGGTTGGACCACTCCCCGCTGCTGGAGGCACTCACCCACCACTCCGACGCCCTGACCGCCGAGCTCATCGCCGCCTGCGAGCAGGTCCTCGGTCCCCGCCCCCGCCTGCAGCTGCCGGCCGGGGTGCGGCTGACCCACCAGGGGCAGGCCGTCGACGGCGTCTACGTGGTGGTCCGCGGATCGGTGGCGCTGACCCGGCACACCCGGGTCGGCGAGGTCACCCTTCACCACGCCACCACCGGCCGCATCATCGGCCTGGTGTCGCTGGCCAGCCACGGGCGCGCCTTCGTCACCGCCACGACCACCACCGACGTCGAACTCATCCTGCTGTCCATCGAGCAGCTGGACCGGGCGCTGCGGGAGAACCCGGTCACCGAGCAGGTGCTCGCGGCGCTGATCATCCGCTCCCTGACGAAGCGGCTGGAGCGCTCGGAGGTCTTGCAGGTGGAGAAGATCGAGCTGGCGGCGGCGCTGGACGCCGAGCGGATCCAGGTGCAGGAGACCCTCACCGCGCTGGAACAGGCCCGCCTGGAGCTGTTGGCACAGGAGCGCTTCGCCACCCTGGGGGAGTTGGCGGCCGGGGTCGCCCACGAGTTGAACAACCCCGTGGCCGCGCTCGAACGCGCCGGCGACCACCTGAGCGCGGACCTGGCCGCCGTGCTGGCCACCCACCCCGACGGCGAGCTCATCGCGACCGTGGTCGCCGACGCGCGCACCCGACCGGCCGCCTCCACGCGCACCGAGCGCGCCGCCCGCAAACGACTGGAGCAGGTGGTCGGGGATCGGGAACTGGCCCGCCGGCTGGTGGCGGCCGGCATGGACGCCGACGGCGATCCCCACACCGTCCGCGCGCTGGCCGCCGACCCCGCACGCCTGGCCACCGTCGAGGCGGCCGCCGCCATCGGCCGCGCCGAACGAAACATGCGCCTGGCCACCGACCGCATCAGCGGCCTCGTTGCCAGCCTGTCCACCTATGTGCGCCCCGACGGGGAGGACATGCTCGACGTGGACCTGCGGGAAGTGGTTGAGGACGCCCTGCGGCTGACCGCGCACCGGCTGGAGGGGGTGGAGATCGAACGCGACTACCCGGCCGACCCGGGCGCGCTGCCGGCGGTGCCAGGCCACGCCGGCGAACTGGTACAGGTGTGGACCAATGTTCTCGCCAACGCCGCCGATGCCCTGGCCGCCCAGGCGAAGGCGGACGCCGCGGCCGGCCGGAAGACGCGCCCGGGCCGGATGAAGGTGCGCATCGCGCCGGTGGCAGGCGGGGTGCGGGTGCAGGTGCAGGACAACGGGCCGGGCATCGACCCGGACGTCCTGCCGCGCATCTTCGAACCCCGCTTCACCACCAAGCACGGCCAGGTGCGCTTCGGGCTGGGGCTGGGCATGGGGCTGGCCAAGAGCGTGGTGGACGCCCACCGCGGTTCGATCAAGGTCGACTCCGAGCCCGGCCGTACCCGGGTCACCGTGGTGCTGCCCGCCCACCCGACCGTGACGGCCGCGGGCCTCCCGCCCGAGAGCCCACCGGGACCGCCGCCGCGACCGCACCAGGCCGACAGGCGCCCGGACCGGAAGAAGCCGCGTAAACCGGCGCGCAAGCATTCACGCTCCCCGAAGGAGAAGCCATGAAACTCGCCATCCTGGTCGTTGAGGATGAGCCGGAGGTCCGGGACGCCGTCGTCGGGGATCTGGCCCCTTTTGCCGCCACGGTGCGCATCGAGCCGGCCGAGGACGTCGCCGACGCCTGGGAGGCGGTCGGCGACATCGACGACGACGGCGACCTGCTCGCCCTGGTCCTGGCCGACCATCGCATGCCCGGCCGCAGCGGCGTCGACATGCTGGTGGAGATGAACACCGATGCGCGCACCGCCGCCGCCCGCAAGGTGTTGGTCACTGGGCAGGCCGACCAGGCCGACACCATCCGTGCCGTCAACGACGCCGGGCTGGACCACTACATTGCCAAGCCCTGGGACCCGGCCCGGCTGCAGCAGGTGGTGCGCGACCAACTCACCGACTTCGTGCTGGAGACCGGCATCGACCCGCTGCCGCACCTGCGCGCCCTCGACCGGGTGCGGGCCCTGGAGGCGTTGCGCTGACGCAGCCCGGGCGAGGCTGTTATGGCTCCGTGACTGGGGGTTGCCCGGGTGGCCGCCGCGTCGGGGGCGCCGGAGGAGGGCGCCGTGTCAGGATGGGCGCATGAGTGAGGTAAGCCGAGCCGCATCGGGCCGCACCCAGGGCGAGTCCATCGCCGTTGTCATCGCCGTACTCGTCGTCGTCTGCGCCGGCATGTACTACATCGGGTCGCTTTTCGGGCCCGCCTTCTTCGCGCTGACGCTGGTCATCACCGTGCGCCCCCTGGTCACCTGGGCCACGCGCCACCGCGTGCCGCGCCCGGTGTCGGCCCTGGTCGCCATCCTGATCATCTTCGCATTCGTCATCGGCCTGTTCGCAGCCCTGGCCGTCGCCATCCTGCAACTGATCGACACCTTGCCCGAGTACTCGGCGCAGTTCGCCGCGATCTGGGACAACATACGGGCCCTGCTGGAGCGTGCGGGCGTGGACGAGACGGCCCTGATCGACCAGGTGTCGGAGTCCATGGATACCAGCCGAATCGTCTCGTTGGCCCAGAGCCTGCTCGGGCAGGTCACCAGCGCCGGCTCCGTGCTCAGCGTCATGGGGCTGACGGTCGTCTTCCTGATGTTCGACACCTCCCGCATCGAGGTGCGCTCCCGCACCCTGAGCCGCCTGCGCCCCGGCATCGCCGATGCGCTCAACGGCTTCGCCGGCTCGGTGCGCTCCTACTGGCTGGTGTCGACCATCTTCGGCCTGATCGTGGCGGTGCTCGACGTCATCGCGCTGTGGATCCTGAATGTGCCGATGGCCGTGACCTGGGGCGTGGTCTCCTTCATCACCAACTACATCCCCAACATCGGCTTCCTCCTGGGCGTGATTCCGCCGGCGCTGATCGCGCTGGTCGCCTCCGGGCCGTGGACGGCCCTGTGGGTGGTGGTGGCCTACTGCGTGCTGAACTTCGTCATCCAGTCGCTGATCCAGCCGAAGTTCACCGGCGACGCGGTCGGCCTGAACACGACGACGACGTTCCTGTCCCTGCTGTTCTGGAGCCAGGTCATCGGGGCGCTCGGCACGATCCTGGCGGTGCCGCTGACCCTGTTCGTAAAGGCGCTGCTGGTGGACTCGGACCCGCGCTCGCGGTGGATCAACGTGTTCTTGGCGGCCGGCGACGCGGATATCGACGACGGTGCGGCGCGTGCGGAAGTCGGTGAGGAGCCTGCCGACGGTGACACCGGGCCTGCCGACGGTGACTCCGAGCCGGACGGCGGTGCCCGGTCGGCGGCGGCCGAGGATGCCGCCGGCTCCTGATTCCCATGGTTTTCACAGGTTCACCGCGGTGGGCTTTCAGACGTGGGGGGTTATATGGGCTGTGCCGCCGGACGAGGCGGGCCGCGAGGGTTGGGGAACCCGATGACCGGTCCGGTTCGAGGCCGCCCCGGGTACTAGGGAGCTCGGGTCGGACGCTCCGGCGAAGGAGGGCGCTCCCCCGGATGTGGGAACCCGGGCGCGGAGCCCCTCACTGACGAAGGCCCTCGGGCCGGGTCCACCCCGGTCCGAGGGCCTCGCCATCTTCGGGTTATCGGAGCGAATGTGTGTGGTTCTGGCGTGGTGCTTTTGGCCGGCGTGTCGCGGGGGCCTGGCGTCAACCTCCCCGGTTTGGACCGGGTTCCTTCAGCTGGGCCGCGTTCCTGCGCTTGGACCGTCTGGGAGTGCGTTTAGGGCGGTCCAAACTGACGCAGGCGCCTCTCACCGCTCGGCGTGACCGTGAATGAACGGCGTGAGTCGGCCCAGCACCCCGTCAACATGCGGCGCCTCCAAGTGCACGTGGGAGAAGCCCGCGTGGTTGATTGTGTCGGCCGTGTCCCGGCACGGGTCGCATCCGTGATCAAGCAGGCGGGTGATCGGGCTTGCGAACCTCTGGATGCGGCGAGCAGTCGACCCGGGCGCGGCGGCCACGTGCTCGTAGAACACCAGCACGCCCCCGGGGCGCAGCACCCTGACGGTCTCGGTCAGGGCGAGCTCCGGGTCGGACACCGAGCACAGAACGGTGGAACAGATGACCGCGTCGACGCTGGCGTCCTCCACGGGTATCCGCTCTGCGGGTGCCGTCAGCAACTGAGAGCGGGGTCTGGAGTTCACTGCGGCCGCTAACCTACGCCCCGGCGCAGGTTCTAGTGCCAGCCAGTGGACCGCGGGATGCAGCATTGATGCGGCCGTTCCGTTGCCCGCGCCCATGTCAAGGATCGTGCCGCTCAGAGCGGGCAGGACCCGCCGCTGCCATTGCTCCCGCCCGAGCATGGCCGACGATGACGGTCCCACAACGCTCATGTCGCCACCCTACCGTTACTGGCAGTGCGTGGCCCCGGTCAGTCCGCCAGGGTCACGGGCACGCTTATGCCCTCGACGTCGGCGGCGGCGATGCACTCGTGGATGACGTCTGCGATCTGCCGCAGGTGTGGCAGATCCGCGCGTTCAACTGGCATGGTTGCCGAGATGGCCAGTACCGGCACCCCGGCAACGGCGAGCGGAACACCCACGCAGGCCAGGCTTGGGCGGTCTTCGCCGATCTCAATGGCGTAGCCGTGGGATCGCACCCGTTGCATCTCCTCGGTCAGCCGCCCGCGCAACTCCGCGGACGCTTCGGGGACCAGGCTCACCCACGTCTCCACCTCCGCGGCCGACGGCTGGCGGGCGCCGAGAATGGCGCGTCCCATGGCCGTTGTCGCCACCGGGGCGCTCTGCCCGATGCGCGACCAGACCCGCACCGGACGATCCGGCTCCACCTTGTCCAGATACACGACATCGCGCTCGTACAGTCGCCCGAGGTGCACCAGCTCATGAGTACGCTCGCAGATCGCCAGTAGCACCGGGTGCAGCATGGATGCGGCCTGGTTCGCGCTCGTCCACCAAGTGGCCATGCGGCCGGTCATGGGACCCAACCGGTACCTTCCGGATTCGTCTTGCTCCACCCAGCGGCGCTGCCTGAGCGTGGCCAGGATGTGGTGCAGGCTCGACTTGTTGATACCGGTGTCAACGGCGAGCCTGCTCAGGGAAACGCCCTCAGCATCGACGGCGAGCAGGTGCTCTACCACCGCGAGCGCCTTGTCTACCGAGGCGATCGTCACCGGCTTCCGCCCGGTCCGGATGGGCTTCGGATTTGGTGCGGGCATGGCGCTTCTCCAATAATTCTGCGAGCTGAACGGTCTGTTTGATGCAATGAAACACACTCAGTCTACCGTCCGTGCGGAGCTGACGCCGCCGAGACGCCCCGATCAGGGCTGCTTGCCGATGTAGGCGAGGATGCCGCCGTCGACGTACAGGACGTGCCCGTTGACGAAGTCGGAGGCGCGAGAGGCCAGGAAGACGGCCGGGCCGGCCAGGTCCGCCGGGTCGCCCCAGCGAGCGGCCGGGGTGCGGGCGACGATGAACTGGTCGAAGGGGTGCCGTGATCCGTCTGCCTGGCGCTCGCGCAGCGGGGCCGTCTGCGGCGTAGCGATATAGCCCGGACCGATACCGTTGCACTGAATGTTGTACTGGCCGTACTCGGAGGCGATATTGCGGGTGAGCATCTTCAGTCCACCCTTCGCGGCGGCATAGGCGGATACTGTTTCGCGGCCCAACTCGGACATCATGGAGCAGATATTAATGATCTTGCCCCCGCCCCGCTCGATCATCGCCGGGATCACCGCTTTGGACATGATGAACGGACCGGTGAGGTCGATATCCACCACTTGACGGAACTCGGCGGCACTCATCTGCGTCATCGGGATGCGCTTGATAATGCCGGCGTTGTTGACCAGGACGTCGATGGGGGCTACGGCATTGGAGATCGTCGAGACGGCTTCGTCTACTGCCTCCTCATTGGTGACGTCGAACACGTAACCGTGTGCGTCGATCCCCACCGCGGCATACGCTGCCAGGCCCCGGTCCACCGACTCTTGGGAGCGGGCGTTGAAGACGATGGTTGCGCCGGCGTCGGCGAGCGCCTTGGCGATGGCAAAGCCGATGCCATAGACCGCGCCGGTAACCAGCGCCGTGCGCCCCTCGAGACTGAAAATCGAATCAGGCATAACAATCCCGTCCTTCCCGTCCTTCTTGTATGCGGCTGTCAGCGGATCTCGGTGACAGGGTGCGCGTCCATGTCGTCGAAGAACTGGTTCTCCCCAGCCATCGCCCACACGAAGGTGTAGGCGGCGGTGCCGACCCCGCAGTGCAACGACCAGGACGGCGAGATGACGGCCTGCCGGTCGGCGACGACCAGATGACGGGTCCGTTCGGGCTCGCCCATGATGTGGAAGACACGTGCATCTTGGGGAACGTCGAAGTACAGGTAGCACTCGGTGCGGCGGTCGTGAGTGTGGGCCGGCATGGTGTTCCACATTGATCCCTCGTGCAGCCGGGTGAACCCCATGACCACCTGGCAGGAGCGAATGCCGCCCTCGTGGATGTACTGGGTGAGTGTGCGGCGATTAGAGGTCTTCTGGTCGCCGAGCTCGCGCACCGTGCCCTCGCCGGGTAGCGCAAGCGTGGTGGGATAGTCCGCATGGGCGGGGGCAGAGAACAGGTAGAACTGTGCGCCGTGCTCCTGATCGGGGCGCGCATCGGTGAAGACGACGTCGCGGGCGCCGCGTCCGATGTACAGGCAGGCGGTAGATGGCATCTCATAGGCGGTCCCGTCGACGGTGATCACGCCGTCGCCACCGACGTTGAGCACCCCCATCTCGCGCCGCTGAAGGAAGAAGTCCGAACGCAGTTCGTCGAAAGTCGGCAAGGACAGTTCGTGGCCTGCAGGCTCGGCGCCGCCCAGGACGATCCGATCCTGGTGAGTGTAGACGGCAGTGACCTGACCGGGAACGAAGACCTGCTCGATCAGGTAGCGGTCGCGCAGGTCCTGGGTGTCGAATCCGGGGATCTGCTCGGGGTTGGTGGCGTAGCGCTGTTCCATGGCGTCTGGCTCCTTCAGTGCGATAACGGGCTGGTTCGGTGGATGATGGTTGTGCGCTTGCGGTGCGGTCTGAGTTGGATCGGAGTTAGATCGGAGGTGGGTCTGAATTCGGTCAGTAGTAGGTGCGCAGGTACTCGGCCAGGCACAGGATTGCCATGGCCTGACCATAGGGCATCGATGTGCGCGGGATGTCCCGGTAGAACTGGAGGGAGTCGCCCATCCCGGTGCCGAAGGAGACCTGCATGAGCTCGCCGTCGTCGTTGATGTTGTCCACGATTGCGCGGACGGCGCGCTCGGCGATCGGCGCGTAGGTAGATTTGTCGATGTAGCCGAGCCGCACCGCCTTGAGGATGCCGTAGGCGAAGCCGGCCGTCGCGGATGCCTCCAGGTAGGAGTCGGGATCGTCCAGCAGCGTGTGCCACAGGCCCGACGCGTCCTGTAGCGGGGCCAATGCGTCCGCCTGCGCCCGCAGCGTCTCGAGGAGGAACCTGCGCACGGGGTCGTCGGCGGGCCAGTCGACCAGCTGCAGGAAGTCCGGGATCACCATGGTGATCCAGGAGTTGCCTCTTGCCCAGCGGGCTTCGGCGAAGTTATTGGCGCCGTCGAAGGTCCAGCCGTGGAACCACAGTCCGGTGCGCCGGTCTGTGAGGTAGTTGATGTGGGTGAGGAACTGGAAGGTCGCTTCCCGGACGTACTGCGGGCGGTCCAGGAGCAGGCCGATGCGGGTCAGGGGCAGCACCGTCATCATGAGGGTGTCGTCCCACATCTGGTGGTGGTTCTCCTCGGCCAGGGTCATGTGCTGCATGCCGCCGCGCGGGGTGCGCGGCATCTCGCGCATGGCCCACTCGGCCCACGACTCCAGCCACGGTAGGTAGGAGCGGCGCCCCGTCGACTCGTAGAGGTTGGCCAGGGTGAGGAAGGGCGCCATGGTGTTGACGTTCTTGGTGGTGCCCTCGGCGAGCCGGCGCTCGAACCACTGGGTGATGATGTCGAGCATGCGGGTCTCGCCCGTCTGTTCGTAGTACTGCCACATGCCGTACAGGCCGATGCCGTGGGTCCACTCCCAGCCGGTCGCCCAGCCCTTGGTGTCGATCACGCGGCCGTCGTCGAGCCGCAGCAGGAACTCACCGGTGGGGTCCTCAATGCTGATGAGGTTGTCGGTAAGGCGAGCGATGAGTTCGTGGAGCTCGGGGCGGGAAATGAATCGGTCCGGGGCCCGCAGCAGTTTGGAGTGCTTGACCGGCCAGATCTTCGGTGCCATGGGTGCTGCGCCTCCTTCAGTTCGTGGTTTCGAGTTCGGCGAGTGTGCGTCCGCGGGTCTCGGCGGTCAGCGCCGTGGCCACGGCCGAGATCAGACAGATGACGAAGGTGGTGGCGCCGATCACCAGGGGGACGTTGGCGGTGCCCGGAGGGGCAATCGAGGTGAATAGAGTGGGGAAGAATGACGCCAGCATGAGTCCGATGTTCTGGGTGACGGCAAATCCGGTTACGCGTATGCGCATGGGGAACTGCTCTTGGAAGAAGGTGGCGAAGGTGGCGTTCCACATCTGGAAGCAGATGCCCTGGACAATGATTACCATGACGAATACCATCGCCAGGTGGTGCGACTGAACTGCCACAAGGTACAGGCCGGACAGGGCTCCTCCGGCCAACGTGCCGACAATCATGAAGATCTTGCGGCCGATCCGGTCCGACAGCGCGCCGAAGACCGGGATGGTGCAAACGGCCACAATGTTCGCGATCAGGGTCACCCACAGCATGTCCGAGCTGGTGAAGCCGATGCCGTAGGCGTCGTTCGTGCCGTAGGAGACGCCGAATACGAGGGTCGTCATGCCGATGACATTGGTGAAGATGATCAGAATGCAGCGCAGCGTCAGCAGCGGGTAGCGAGTGATCAGCTCGACGACGGGGAAGCGCTCACGCACCGAGCGCTTCGCGTCGCGGCTTTGTAGGTAGGCGGGCGGCTCCTGGACGTGGCGGCGGATCAGGTAGCCGGCGAGGATCACCAAGGCGCTGAGTAGGAACGGTATGCGCCAGCCCCAGGCGGCGAAGGTGTCATCGCCGAGGAACGCCGCCAGGGGAAGCATTACACCAGTAGCAAAGATGGAGCCGAACTGGGTGCCCTGGAGGCTGAAGGATGCGAAGAAGCCGCGCTTCTCGTCCGGGGCGTGCTCGACGATCATCGCGCTGGCGCCTCCCAGTTCGCCAGCAACTGCGAATCCCTGGATCAGGCGTAGCACGACTAGGAGAAGCGGGGAAAGCAGGCCGACCTGCTGGTAGGTGGGCAGCAGTCCCACCGCCAGGGTGGAGAAGCCCATGAGCAGCATCGCCCACACCAGCACCCGCTTACGCCCGTGGCGGTCACCCAGGGCGCCGAGCACGATTGCTCCCACGGGGCGGGCCACGTAGCCGACCGCATAGGTGGCCAGCGAGGCGATGAGTGCGGCGCTCGCATTCCCCTCGGGGAAGAAGACCGCGGGGAACACCAGCGCCGCGGCCTGAGAGTAGAGGGCGAAGTCGTAGTACTCCAGTGCGCTCCCGATCCAGCCGCTCATTGCGGCCCGACGGGTGTTGACGCGGACTTCCTCGTCGTGCGCGGCGGTGTCCGCCGCGGTTTTGTGGGTGTCATGGGACCCCGGTGCAAGCGCCATTGCTCGACCTTCCGTCAATCATTCCATTGTTTCATATGGTGAATCGTGCGTATCACCACTTCAACCTTACTAACGGGTCCCGTCCGGGTCAATCATCAGTTTCGACCTCAGCCCTCGGCCCGGCCCAGGCGCCAGTAGCCCATGAAGGGCAGCGCTGTGGCTGTTCGGTGGTCCGGGTGTGCTGCGTCAGCGGTCTAGTTCTGGGTGGGGTTGTTGGGGGTTGGTGTGGGGTCTGGCGGCGGGGGTGTGGTTGTGGGGTGGTGGTTTGCGGAGGGCGGCTGAGGCTGGGTGCGGGAAGGATGCGCGGCGTAGGGCCGCGGACTTGTCGGGGTCCCAGCCGGGACTGGACGCCGACGGCGAGGGCCGTGGGGTTGGCGCGGCCGGGTCGGGTTGCTGGCGGGGCTGGGTGTCAGGTGTTTGTGAGGGCGGTGTCCCGGTTTGCGGCGAGGTGGGCGGCTGCCAGGGGGTGGTGTTGTTGGCGATGTCGGCGGCGACTTTGCCTGGGGTCCAGGGTGGTGCCCTGGGGCTGATGGCCGCCCGCTGTGCCTGGGAGCGGGGTTCCAAGACCGCCTGGCCATTGCGCAGCTGCTTGGCTAGTTCGGGGCTGTCTGTGAGTACTGCTCGTATCAGGATGCGTACGCCGGCGCGCCGCTCGGCGGGAACGGCCTGGGCGGCCTCCTCCAGCGCCCGCGACATGGGCTTGCCCTGGGAGCCGACGGAGGAGTTGACCGGCTCGTACCCCACCGACGGGTAGCCGCCCACGCTCATTCCCGGTTGGGAGGGGCCGAAGGTGACCTGGTCGGACTCGTGCAGCACCACCAGCGCATCATTGATCTCATCGCGCTTGTCCGCAGCATCCTGCTCGGAGAAGTCATACTCGTCCACCAGTTCGCGCATGACGTCTTTCATGAAGTTCTTACGGGCTTTCCTGGTGGTGTTGGAGTTGGGTTGGCGGCCTTGGGTGCGGTAGGTGCGGATGCCCTCCAGCAGGCGCTGGACACTGAGCAGGGACAGGGCTGAGAGTTGGCGGTCCAGCTGGCGGGTGAACTCCTGGGGCAGCGCCTGGGTGGCGGGGCCGTGTCCGGTGTGGAAGAAGACCTCCACCGGGGTGCTCGAGTGCCAGGGCAGCGGGCTCGCCGGCGCCGCCACCGTGCCTTCCCACACCAGCACCCGCCTGTCCCCGGCACGCCCCGGGGTGAACATATCCGCAGCCACCAAGCCCGGGACGGCGTTGTTGGCAGGGCTGGGGTTGTTGGGGTGTGGGGACATCAAGACTTAGTTTCCCGAGGCGTCGGTATCGTCTTGGTCTGCAGAGCGGTCTTGGCTGCCGACACCTTGACTGTCGGCGGCGATGCCTGCGGCTATGCCGGTGACCGCGTCGGAGAAGTCCTCCACTAGCTGGTGTTCTTGGGCCTGGGCCAGGAAGGTCAGGTGCGCGGTGGCGTCCTCAATGCCGACCTGGCTGGTGCTGGCCTTGCCGGTGAAGCAGTAGGCGGGGGTCAGCCCATAGACCTGGCCTGGGTCCAGGGTGCCCAGGTGCTCGATCGCCCAGTCCACCAGCAGCTCACCGGTGTCATCATCCTCAAGGTCATCTTCCGGTGAGGTCAGGGTGGTACAGCCCATGCGCTCGCGCATCACCGGGTCGGACATCTTGCCTGCGCTTCTGGCGTGTGGTCGTATCCAGCCCAGGGTGGGGGTGATGGTAAGTGCTGGGCCGGAGACCTCCCCCCACAGTTCCATGTCGCCCATGGCGGAGCGGGACAGGCACCACCACTGCTGCTCCGGAAACGGGATGGGCGTGTCCTCCAGCCAGGCGTCCACTACTGGCTGCCATTCCAGGGGGTCGGTGAACCACCAGCGGCCCTGGCCGAAGCCGTCGAAGCCGAAGCGGCGCCACAACTGCAAAACCGAGGTCGGCAGCACGTCCTTGAACCGGTCCAAGTGCTGCTCGCTGGCCGGCTGGCCCACACCCATCGGCGACCAGCCCCGGTATTCCAGGGCATCATCCATTCTCATGTCCACCCACTGTGGGGTGGCGTGCAGCCACGCCTCGTGACGGGCGGCCTTGTCCATCTTCATGACCTCGACCCTAACCGATACCGAAGCGATAACGCGCTCCTCGCTGTCCCGGGTTTCACAGGCCCCGTGCCACCGCCGCTGCGGCCGCCAGCCAGGCCCGCCGCGTAGCCGGTCGGAGCGATCCGTAGCGGAGTACGCCGTCGACCATGGCGGGGTCGTAGGGGATGGTTCGTGCCTCGCGCGCCAAGTCGCGGTAGCCGTTTACGACCCGTTCAATATCGCTGCGGCTGGCACGGGGATCGGCCTGGGTGACTACAACCACCGCCTGGCTCGCTAGGTCGGCGCCGTGCTGGTCCCGGCTGGTGAGGGCCTCAAGCAGTAGGGCTCCGGCCTCGGCGTGGTCGTCGCGGGTGGTGGTGGCCACCACCAGTTGGTCGGTGTGGTCGATCATCCGCAGCCACATGGGGTCGGACTCGTCGTTGCCCGAGTCGACGAAGATCAGCCGGTAGTACTTGGAGGCAACCTGGTGAATGGCGTCCACATCCGAGGCGTCCACGCGCTGGTCTGCGGACAGGACGGTGGGCTTGGAGCGCAGCACGTCGAAGCGGTCGCGGGTCTGGTGATGCACGAAGTGGGCGAGGTCGGCGGACTGAGCGCCGGTGCCCAGGAGCCTGTCAACCTGGGGCAGCAGTTCCAGGACGGTGGCGTCGTGCGGGCCCTGCTCGGTGCGCCATCCCAGGGTTCCCCGGGTTTGGTTGTTGTCCCAGGTCAGCACGCCGGCGCCGCCGTAGCGGGCGAACACTGCGGCGAGCAGCACGGTGGTCGGGGTCTTGCCGGCTCCTCCCTTGGCGTTGACGATCGCGATCGTGCGCGGGCCCGGCCAATGCTGGCTCACGGCCTGCACGTCGGCTCGCTCGGCACGCTCGGCTTCGCTCGGGCCCACGCGGATTCCCAGCCGTGCGACAACTCCCCGCCATCCCTGCGTCGCGGGCTCCTCGGTCTGCTCCTGCACAAGAAACGACTGCCGGGGCTCGGGTGCCGGCTGGTGGTCGACGGGAGTTGCAGTCATCGCTATCGCCGGTGGGGGAACAGTGCCGAGCACTTCGGGCTGTGGACTCGCGGGCATGACCGGCGCCTGTGGTTGTGGAGACGCGGAGGCGAGTTGGATAGGGCTGTCCACAGAAGGTGCGGATGGGGATACAGACGGACCGGTCGGCTGGAAGGCCTGTGGCTGAGGCTCCGGTTCCGGCTGCGGTATGGGCTCAGTGCGGTCGGTAGATGGCGCCCGAGGCGCGGGTTCCGGCGGGTTCTGGTTCGGCGGGCTTGGACGGGAAGGCGCGGTTGGGTCGTTCTCGACGGTGCCGTCGGCGTGAATAATCAGGGGCCATTGGCCGTCCGGATCGTTGGTCACGGCTCGCAGCGGACGACCAAGCTGTGCCGCATGCTGCGCAACGAGCGCAATGACTTGCGGACGGGCGGCGTCAATACTGCCGGCGGCGATCTGGTGCGTCCTCCCGCCGATGAGCACGTCCGCAGTGCCGTCGGCGTTGATACGGGCCTCCACGCGCGGCCAGTCGGCGGGTTGCGGTTGTTCAGTCATCGTCGTGTCTCCGTTCCATTCACTATTCACCGAGAGTGATCCCGACCTGGGCCATGTAGGGCACCGGGTCGGTGGGGGAGCCGTCCAGGTGGACCTCGAAGTGCAGGTGGCATCCGGTTGAGTTCCCGGAGGAGCCCACCAGTCCGATCTGCTGGCCCGCGGTCACCTTGTCTCCTGCGCCGACCAGGATTCCGCCAGCGTACATGTGCAGGTATACAGTCTCCACCCCGCCGCCGTGGTCGATCACGATGGTGCCGGTGCCCGACTCCATCCTCGCCATCGTGACGGTGCCGGACTGGGCGGCCCAGATCGGGCCGTCGCATCCGCCGCCTCCCAGGTCGGTGCCGGCATGAAGCTTGTTCACTCCGGTAACGGGGTTGACTCGCATGCCGTATGAGCTGGTGATAGGACCGGCACCGGGCGAGGCCCAGCCGTCCTGACTCACCGTGGTGCTGGTAGTTGTGTTGTCTTCTGTGGTGCAGGAGTCGTCTGCAGCGGGCACGCTCACCTCGCCAGATACGTCGAGCGACAGGTGTACGTGGTCCATGTGGTTCTGCGTGTCGCTGCCGCGGTCCTCCATCAGCGTCCAGGCGTCGGGCGGGTCCCCGGCCATCCAGATTCGCTGCTGCCAGATGATGTAGTACACAGTGAGACTTTCGGCGTTCTCCTGCAGGTAGGCGGCCAACCGGTCCCCCACGGCCTTGCCGTCGTCGATGTCATTGATCATGAAGTCCAAGGCGCGCCCGGCTGGGTGACCGTAGGTCATGTCATCGTATTGGCTCGTCGCGTCGCGGTAGCCGCCGACAGTCTTGATGCCGAACATGGGCCCCACCTTGTTGGCGACGACTGCAGTCTGCGGCTGCACGTCGCCGAGGGTGTACTGGGAGGAGTTCTGCGCCTCACCGGCATTGATGCCCTGGACGCCGCTGAGACCCTCGACGACGGCGACGGCGGCCGGCCAGTAGTTCTCGTAGATATAAGGATTGGCGTTGGCTTGGACGCGATGAGCAACCAGGGTCGGTTCGAGTGACTCACGTTCCTCAATGCGCAGGAGGGCCTTGAAGAAGTTGGTGGCGGAGGTGAACGGGTCCATCCGGTCTGCCTCGCTGCCCCAGGCACCGTTGGCGCGCTGCTGGAACAGACCGCGGGAGTCCGGGCCCACTGCGTCGCCGTGATCGAGCACCGTCAGTCCGGATTCGGCCATGGCGGTCATCACGCCGATGGTCTGGTCTCGTGTGGTCAACCCGAGGTCGTGTCCGGCCTGGATGATGTAGGCGGCGTTGACGAGTTGTTCGTGGCCGTATCCGGCGATCGGCCCCTCCGGCACCGAGTCGATGTCGACGGTGCCACCCGCCTGCGAACTTACCGGGGTGCAGGCGTCTGCGTCATCGTCTCCGCCCAGCAGCACAATACTGATGATCAGGAACAGAACCATCGCCGGCACCAGACCGACGATGATGAGAGTGGTCGTTGACTTCTGGTCCACTACTGCTCGGCCTCTTCGACCGGAACTATGCGGCTCGCCAGCCAAGGGGCGCTCCCGCTGGTGCGTATTACCAAGACATCGTAGCGGCCGGCGTCGGTGGGGATTTTCACAGTCGCCACATAGGCGCTGGCATCCTCGATGATGGTTCCGGAGCCGGTCAGCTCGTGCACGGGGATGTTCGCCGGATCGACATAGACGTAGGCTTCGGCGGCCTCCTGAGTCAGGTGCGGGTCCAGACCCGCCCACCAGGTGTCGTAGTCCAGTTCCGGGTGCGCGAACGCCTCCAGAGCGGCCTCGGCCGCTGCTATGGCGGCAGCGCGCGACTCCTCATCCCACACGGCGGGATCGGGGGAGATGGTCTGACCCGTGTCCTCGTTCACCGAGCCTTCGGGAGCGAGCGTGAACAGGCTCGGATCAGGACGCGCGATGTCGGTCGCGGCTCCCGAAGGAGCCGTCGCCGCCGGTGTGGCCGGTGCGGAGCCGGCCGTTCCCTCCGGCTGAGTCTCGGTACCGCAGCCGGAGGCCGCGACTGCAAGTAGGGTGACCGTCAGCGCCCAGCGTGAAGCCGTTCTTGTCAGTCGTCTCATGCCGAAAGCCTCCCGTAGTCACGCGAATGATCCTGGCCGCGCCGGAGCCGTCCATATGCTGGTCGGCGCGCGAGGACGCTACATTACTTGGGTAACGGCCAGCTATAGGGAACAACAACGAACCACACCTGTCAATGTTGTTGTTATCGTGGTGTGCATCTACAGTCGTTGTGCAACAGCCGACCCGCAGGGGTCGAACCATTACCGAGGAGACACGTCCCTGTGCCAGAAACCGCCAACCCGTGGCTCTCATCGCCAGAGCCGGAACCGGTGCCGGACACCCCGGTCTCGGTTGAGATGCCACCACTTACCGGCCCTGCAGCCCCGCAGGACAACGTATCCGCACCCGAGCGGGATCTGTTGCCGGTCTGTGACCGCCCGGGAAGCGCTGAGCTGTGGTGGGTGGGCGCGCATGGAGGAGCCGGTGAGTCGACGCTGTCGGCGCTCGCACCCGAATGGCGGAGTGCCGGGCACTGTTGGCCCCGTCCGCCGACCGATGAGCGTGCGCGAGCGGTGCTCGTGGCGAGATCAAGCGCCTACGGACTGCAGGCGGCGCAGAGTGCGGTGACCCAGTGGGCGGCGGGGGCAGTTCCTCATGTCGACCTCCTCGGGCTGGTGATCATTGCCGACGCCCCCGGGCGTCTCCCACGACCGCTGCGTGAGCTCGCGCAGGTGGTCGGTGGGGGAGCGCCCCGCGTCTGGCAGCTGCCCTGGGTAGAACCCTGGCGGCTGGGGGAGCCGCCTGCGCCGACGGAGTCTCCACGGGCGGTGCGCCGCCTCATCAAAGACCTAAACCTTCTCATTGACGGAACCGATGTGGACGCCGATGGCGCCAACGAACGAAAGGAACACTGATGATTTTCGCGCATGCAACACAGGCTGTGACCGAGGTCGTGCTGTCGCTGCCGTTCGATCTGCCCGATCCTGACCCGGTGCAGCCGCCGGGTACCGAGGGATTCACCTCGATCATGGGATGGGCCAAGTGGATCGCTTTGGCGGTGTGCATCCTCGGCCTGTTCGCCGCCGGCGCTCTCATGGCGATCCAGTCCCGCCGGGGCGAGGGCGGAGAGCACGTCGGCAAGATCGGGATGGCGCTCGGAGGCGTGATCGTGATCTCTGCGGCCGCGTCGCTCGTCGGCTTCCTCGTTGGCTGAGAGACGGGGCGGGGCAAGTGGTAGCCGAGGGAAGCGGATCGGTGCACCGGCGGGCTCGGTTGGGACGCGTTGCGGCGCCGGCAGTCGCCATGGTGATAATGCTGGGGCTCGTCACCGGCTGCGGAAGCAGTACGCAGGATGAGTCGGCGTCCGCCGCCCCGGTGACGGACACACCCGCCGTCGCGTCAGCCGACGTGACGGCGGCGGAGGAGCAGGCCGGCTCCGAGGATACCGATACTGCCGGTGCCGCCAGCACGAGCGTGTGTGGTCTGAGTGGTGAAGTGACGGAGCAGGCCCGCCTTGTGAAGGCGCCCGATGTCGACTACTGGGATTATCAGGGTACTACTGCGTATCCCGTATCCGAACAATACGGTCCCGGCGCAACCGACGAGGAGGGCGGTTTCCGCTACTGCTTCCAACACTCGCCCGAAGGGGCAGTATTCGCAGCGGCGAATGCGGTCGCGCATGGAGACGCGTCTGACTCCGATATTGTGTCATGGATGACGTACTTTCTTGCCGAAGGACATTCGCGCGAGGAACTCTTGTCGCAGGATATCGACGACAACTCAGGTGGTACAGGATCGACTCAAGGTACTCGAACTCAAGTATCAGGGTTCAAGTTACTTTCCTATGATGGCCAGAATGCGAAAGTCGACGTGGCGGTCACCGGGAGTGTCAATGGGCAAGTTGTGTACCTGTCGATGGTGTATGAATTAGTCTGGGAAGACGGAGACTGGAAACTAGTTGTGGACGATCCCGTTGCGCCTATAAATGTCGCCACGATTCCGAGCGTAGCCGGATATATAGCTATGGCTGCGTGATGACGTCATTGGTCCGAGGATGAGCCTGGTAGATCGCGGAAACCCATAAATCCTGTCCGCGTGAAGCAAAACGATCAGCAAGGAGTCAATGTAATGACAAACGAAAGCAGCGGCACTGGGAACAACGAGCGCGGTCCGTTCGGTCGGCCTGGCTTCATTGCGGCAGCGCTGGTCGTCGCGCTGATCGCGGTGCTCGGAATCGTGGTGGGCGTGACTAACGTGCTGCGTGATGATCCCGCACCGGAGAGCGCATCGACTGCATCGACAACGTCGGCGCCAGCGTCCTCTGCAGCCCAGATCTCAACGCCAAGTAACGTGGATTCGGTCAGTACGAGCGTGTGCGGGCTGACCGGTGAAGTCACGGAGCAGGCGCGCCTTGCGAAGGCGCCCGATGTCGACTACTGGGATTACCAAGGAACCGTCGCCTATCCCGTCTCTGAGCAATATGGTCCCGGTGCGACCGCTGATTCCGGTTATCGCTATTGCTTCCAACGATCGCCCGAGGGGGCGGTGTTCGCGGCGGCTCATGCACTTGCCGCAGCCAGCGACCCTGAGACCTCCGCCGCATGGGCTTACTACGCCCTTAGTCAGGGTGAGTTTCATGACCAACTGATGGCTGAAGTTGATACACCGTCAGATTCCACGGGTGTTCGGCTCGAGATCACGGGATTCCGCTTGCTCGCTTACGACGGCCGTAGTGCAAGGGTTGATCTTTCTGCGTCAGGTTCCGCCCAAGGATCAATCATCACTGCATCGATCATCTATTCCCTTATTTGGGAGGACGGAGATTGGAAGATCGACGCCAGCGTGAGTGCACCGTTTGACTTTGCAACTATTCCCGATGCCTCGGGGTATATTGCCTGGGGGGCTTGACATGGCATGTGGATGGAGAGATCCGTTAAGCTGCATTGGTGACGGTGTAGCAACCGTAGTTGGTAATGCGATCGATAACATGGCAACCTCCGTGCTCGAAGCGTTCGGTAAGGCGATCGCCTCCGTGGGTACGATCTGGGTCAATATTGGAACGCCGAACTTGACGGACTCCGGTGGTGTTGACTCCGCCATCTCCGCAGACGAGATTCCCCCGAACAGTCTTAGGCTCGAGAGGGTGATGGACTATGTGGTGTGGATCAGTCTTGCGATCGCAATACTCTCGTTGCTGATACTGGGCGCCATGATCGCCGCGCGTATGCGGGCCGGCGATGGTGTGATGGCCGTCGGTAGGGTCGGTCTCATCCTGGGCGCGGTCGTGTTGATATCCGGCGCGAGCGCCCTGGTGAGTGGGCTTATGCCGACCCGGCCGAATCGCGTCGGTGGCGCGGTGCTGTTTTTGCAGTCCTCCCTGTGGTGGTACATGGGTGCGGCGGCCATCCTGTCTGTGATCGTCGGCGGCGCGCGGATGGCTTGGGAGCAGCGTGCGGAGCCTGGACGCGAGGTGGTCAAGAGTCTGCTGACGCTCGTGGTGGTCGCGGGTGCCGGGGTGACTGTGGTCAGCATACTGATCCGGTCGGCCGACCTGTTCTCGACGTGGATTATCAACAGCTCCCTGGACTGCACCGTTTCTGAGGAGGGGTCGACGTGCTTCGGCGAGAACATGATCACGCTACTCGCGCTTACCGCGAATCCGGCAACGGGCTCCCTAGGACCCATGCTCATCATTATTCTCGGTCTGGTAGCCGTACTAGCCGCCGCATTTCAGGTGGTGCTCATGGTCGCCCGCGGTGGGATGCTCGTCATTCTCACCGGCATTCTGCCGCTGGCGGCATCCTTCACCAACACGGAGATGGGCAAGGGCTGGTTCAAGAAGTGCGTGTCCTGGCTGGTGGCCTTCATCCTGTACAAGCCCGCAGCTGCGATCATCTACGCCGCCGCCTTCCAGCTGGCCGGTACGGACGTGTTCAAAGATGACGGTACCGGGCTCTTGGCTGTGCTTACGGGTCTCATGCTCATGATCCTCGCCCTGTTCGCCATGCCTGCGCTCATGCGCTTCGTCACGCCCATGGTCGGATCACTGTCCGCGGGTGCCGGTGGTGGTGCACTGGCCGCCGGTGCCATGGTTGCGCTGCCCACCGGCGCTGCCCAGCTGGGTCGCCTGGCCTCCGGCAGCTCCTCGGGGTCCGACGGCGCCTCGGGAGCGAACGGCAGAAGCGGTACAGACGGCAAGTCCGGTACCTCTACGCAGGCGCCAACCGGTGGCGGTCAGGGAGACGGCAACCGGCAGCAACAAGCTGCCGGAGCACAGCAGACCGGGACGTCCGGCGGCAAACAGAGCGGCAGTACCGGCGCCGCCGGAGGCAAGGGAGCAGGTACGGCGGGCGCGGGAGGCGGAAGCGCCGGTGCCGCCGGTGGTGGAGCGGCGGCCGGAGGCGGTGCTGCCGCCGGTGGAGCCGCTGCCGGTGGCGGGGCGGCCGCAGCAGGTGCGGCGGCCGGCCCAATCGGCATCGCCGCGGGCGTGGCTATCGATGCGGGCAAGAAGGCCATGGACACCGCGGTGGGTGCGGCGCAGTCGCTCGGTGATGCAGCAACCGGTGAAGGAGGCGGGCCGGATGGCAGCCGTTGAGACGCGTACCGGACCGAGAACCTACGGGAACTGGCAGCGGCCCGCATCCCCTGGAATCCTCGGTCTCGGTTCGGTGGGTACCGGGCTGCTGCTGGCCGGGCTGATCGTCGTGGTGATCACCGTGATGGTCTCGGACCTGCTGCACGCCCTGGGAGTTGCCGCGCTGCTGGGCGTGCTGATGCTGGCGGTGCTGACCAAAGACGCCCACGGCAAGAGCCTGGTCTCCCGGAGCGGGGCGCGCATCGCCTGGTGGTCGGCGCGCTCGCGCGGCCTGACCATCTACCGCTCGGGCCCGCTGGGGCGCACGCTGTGGGGCACTTACCAGCTGCCCGGTCTTGCTGCTCCCACCCGGCTGAGCGAGCACATGGATTCCTACGGACGCAAGTTCGCGCTGCTGTACACACCGGCGACCGGCTCGTACTCGGTGGTCATCGGTGCCGAGCCCGACGGCGCGGCGCTGGTGGACCAGGAACAGATCGACATCTGGGTCGCGGATTGGGGGCACTGGCTGGCGAATCTGGGAGACGAGCCCGGAATCGAGGCCGCCTCGGTGACGATTGAGACCGCACCCGATTCGGGCACCAGGCTGCGCCGGGAAGTGAGCACCAACGTTGATTCGGAGGCGCCCGCATTCGCCCGAGAGATGCTCCGGGAGGTCGTCGACCGCTATCCCGCGGGCTCCTCCACCGTGCGGGCCTTCGTCGCCGTCACCTTCAGTGCGGCACCACGATCTGGCGGGCGTAAGCGGAAGGCGGAGGAAATGGGCCGTGAATTGGCGGCGCGTCTGCCCGGGCTGACGGCTGGACTGCAGGCCACCGGCGCGGGCGCCGCCCACCCGCTGTCCGCCCAGGAGCTGTGCGAGGTCATCCGGATCGCCTATGACCCGGCCGCGGCGGTGCTCATTGATGAGGCGCATGCGGCGGGGGAGGTACCGGAGCTCTCCTGGCCCGACGTCGGCCCCACCGCCACCCAGGCCTCATGGGACGGCTATCGGCATGACAGCGCCTACTCGTGCACCTGGGCGATGACCCAGGCCCCGCGGGGCAACGTGCAGTCGGGCATCCTTGCGCGGCTGCTGGCCCCGCACCGGGACATCGACCGCAAGCGCGTCACGTTGCTGTACCGGCCCATTGACGCCGCGAGAGCTGCCGCGATCGTGGAGGCGGATCTGCGTGCGGCCGAGTTTCGGATGACGTCCACGGACAAGCCGGCGGCCCGCGACAGCCTCGCCGTGCGGGCGGCTGCGGCGACCGCCCAGGAGGAGGCCTCCGGTGCGGGCCTGACGCAGTTCGGCATGCTGGTGACGGCAACCGTCGCCGACCGGGAGCGGGAGGCCGACGCGCGCGCTGCTATCGACAACCTGGCGGCCACCGCCCGGCTGCGGTTGCGACCCGTGTACGGCTCGCAGGACTCCGCGTTCGCGGCGGCCCTGCCCCTGGGGCTGGTGCTGCCCAAGCACATCAAGGTCCCGGCCGAATTGAGGGACAAGCTATGAGCAAGCGATCACCGCGCAAGCAGCGCAAGAAATTCAGCAAGGGAAAGCGGGAGCAGACGAAGAGCAAGCGCGAAGTGCGCCCGCAGCGGCCGCCCATGCGCGGCTGGCTGGGACGCGGCCGTGGGTCTTCCAGCTACGTTCAGGCGGCCGACGAGTGGCGGGGCACCACCGTGCAGGTGTGCGGGCTGTGGCCCTACGCGATCGGCACCGGTACCCCCATGGTCGGGGTGCCTCTCGGACGCCACATCCACACCGGCGCCACCCTGTGCTGCGATCCGATCTCCTGGTTCCAGCGCGCCAAGCTCATCTCCAACCCGAGCGCATTCGTGTTGGGCAAGCCTGGACTGGGCAAGTCCACCATTGTGCGTCGTATGGCCACCGGCCTGGCCGGCTACGGCGTCATGCCACTGGTGCTGGGTGACCTCAAGCCGGACTACGTGGACCTCATTGAGGCGCTGGGAGGGCAGGTGATCACCCTCGGGCGCGGCCGCGGCTATCTGAACATCCTCGACCCGGGTGAGGCCGGCGAGGCGGCCGCTCGGCTGCGCCAGGCCGGATACAGTCGGGAGGCCGCACAGGTACTCGCCGACGCTCACGGCCGCCGGCACACCATGGTCTCCGCCCTGCTCACCATTCTGCGTTCCTCTCCGCCCACCGATCGCGAGGAGACGATCATTGACCGGGCGCTGAAATACCTGGATGCCCACCACGACGGCGTACCCGTCCTGGGAGACCTGCTGCGTGTCATCCAGGACGGGCCGGCGGAGGTCCGCGCGGTTGCGCTCGACCGTGGCGACGATGCCCGCTATCAGGCGATCACCGAGAACCTGGAGGCATCCCTGATCGGCCTGGTGGGCGGCGGCCGCCTGGGCGAGACCTTCGCCCGGCCCACCACCAACCCCATGCGACGCGACGCACCGGTCGTATACGACGTCTCCGCGATCGACGACTCGGAGATGGACCTTCAGGCGGCCACCCTCCTGGCCTGCTGGTCGGCCGGCTTCGGCACGGTAAACGTCGCCAACGCCCTGGCCGACGCCGGTCTGGAGCCGCGCCGTCACTACTTCGTCATCCTGGACGAGCTGTGGCGGGCACTGCGCGCCGGCCGCGGCATGGTCGA
>NZ_LK995464.1 GCF_900002405.1 Actinomyces succiniciruminis
AGCAGAACGTTAAGTAGCGTTGTTAACGGGGAGGAGGCGTTGCAGACGAGAAGAGCGAATGCCCCTGTCAGCTCGTAGATCAGGTTGGTCGCCGACACCACCCACCCGGACGCTTCCTGCGCATGCGCAAACGCACCATGACGTGGTCCAAACGCGGCCCCTCTACGGGTGCGGGTGAGCCTCGGCGCCTTCATTGCTACCGACCACCTCACCGCAAGCGCGTCCACGACGCTTTACGCCACACTTACCTTCCCCGGCGGCCGATGGGCCGCGGTCGAGGTGATATCGGGCACCTCCCAGATCGAGAAGGGCGCCCGTTCACTGGCCCGCACCGTGCAGCAGATTGACACCTCCGCGGTCGGGGAGCCGGTACTCAAGCTTGTGGTCACCGGCACCGGCCCGACGGCGACCCTGCCGGACGGCACCGTGACCTGCCCGCTAAGCGTCATCGTCCCCTGACGCAGAACCTCCCCGACACGCACCTTGGGCACCCGTCCGGGCAACCTTGTCCACCGCCCCGCGCCCCCTACAGCCACAGGTCGCGGCGACGCCGTACCCCGCGCATGACCTGCGGCGGGAACAGGC
>NZ_LK995465.1:0-9439 GCF_900002405.1 Actinomyces succiniciruminis
TTCGGGTTCTGATACGACGGTGGTCGGCGTGGGGGAATCGGGCGCGGGCAGTAGCGGGGCCAGGACGTCGGCGCGGGTGCGCAGGGCCTGTCGGGCCGCCTCCGTCTGCCGCTCTACGTCGCGTCTGCGGGCGCGTAGCTCCTCCTGCATGGCGTCGAAGATGCCGGTGCCGAACACGTCGCGCAGCAGTTCGTGGCGCTGATCGGAGGTTGCTCGTAGAAACCGGGCGAACTTCCCCTGGGGCAGGATCACCGTCTGGGTGAACTGCTCCCGGTCCAGGCCCACGATCCGCCGGATCTCCTTACCCGCCTCGTCGACGCGGGTGATCGGTTCATCCACGGTTGTCCCAGCGGGAGCCGACATCCGCCACAGCTTCACCGTGGCGTTCTGCTTGGTGGTGCCGCTGCCGCGCTGCTTGGGCCGCATGTACTCCGGCGTGCGCAGGACGCGATAGACGCCGGCGGAGGTGGAGAAGACCAGGTCCACCGTGCTGCGGACGGCGGGGTCTACGAGGGTGGAGCGGATGCGCTGCTTGGAGGAGCCGTCGGAGTCGGCCACCTGCCCGTACAGGGCGAACACGATCGCATCGATGATGGTGGTCTTGCCCGAGCCGGTCGGCCCGGTCAGCAGGAAGCGGCCGGACGCGGCGAAGCGGTCGAAGTCGATGGTCTCCGTGCCGCGGAACGGGCCTACGCCGGTGATGGTCAGTCGGTGCAGTCGCATCAGCGCTCCTCCTTACTGCTGGTCTGGCGGCGGGCGGCGTCGTAGACCTCGGACATGATGGCGTGCTGGGCCGGGCTCGGAGCGTCCCCGAGCATCTCGGCCAGGAAGCGGTCGGCCACCTCCACCGGGTCGGAGGCGCGGCTGATCGTGATGGCTTCGCGCTGCTCGCGTTCGGGGCGGGCGTGGGAGAAGGCCAACAGGTTGGGAAAGCGATCCTTGAGCTGTGCCATGGTGCCCGACGGCATGGGCCCGGTGAGTTCCACCCGTATCCAGTCGGTGGCGTGTGCGGCGTTGGCGGGGGCGAGCAGTTCCTCGAGCGTGCCGCGCAGCGTGGTGGGCCGGTACGGAGTGGGCGTGGGGATGCGTTCCAGGCGAGTGACGCCGGAGGCGTCCAGTTCCAGCAGCACGGAGGACTTGGCGGCGTCGGCCTCCGGGAACGAGAAGGGCAGCGGGCTGCCGGAGTAGACCAGGCGCGGGTGGGAGGCGCCCGTGCCGGCCGCCTCAGCGACGGCCTGCGCGCCGTCGGCCCCGCGGTTCCGGGCGGGGCCGTGCAGTTCCTGGGGGCGGTGCAGGTGGCCGAGGGCCACATAGTCGAGTCCGCCGGAGGCGCCCGCCAGCGGTGAGCCTCCGAGCGTGGTGAACACGCCGGTCGGGACGGAGTCCACTCCGCCCACGCGGATATCCCGTTCGGAGTCGGGACTGGCCTGAGCGCCGACGACGAAGGCATGCGCCATGGCCAGCGCCGGCACCCTGGCCGCGTCGTCGGCCCGCCGCTCAGCCAAGTCGTGCGCCACCAGCCGCAAAGCCCCAGAGACCACCGCCTCGTGGCTGCGCGGCAGTAGGCCGGAGCCGGCCTGGGAGGGCGAGTCTGCGCGGGAGGGGGAGTCGACGTCGCTGGCGCTCGCGGGGGACTCGCCGTCGGCGGGTGAGAGCACGGCGAGGTCGGCCGGAGCCGCATCATCGCCCCGCACGCCCGAGCCCTCTCCCTCCCCGAGGCGCTCGGCGAGCAGACGGGGCAGGGATACGCGGGCGGCGTCGGGGTCCAGGTAGGGCAGGGCGTAGACGTACAGGCCGGGGCGGCCGGCGGCGTCGGGGATGATGACGGGCCGGTCGACGTCGGCCACGCGCACGCGCAGGTCCAGCCCCTCGCGCAGCAGGGCGGCGGCGAAGCCGAGCCGCTGGGCGGAGTCGTGGTTGCCGGGGGTAAGCACCACGCGGGTGCGGTCGGCCAGGCGGCACAGGGTGTCATCGAGCAGGCGGACGGCGGCGGTGGGCGGGATGGCGCGGTCGTACACGTCTCCGGAGATGACGACGGCGTCCACCTGCTCGGAGTCCACCAGTTCGATCAGATGGTCGGCGAAGGTGGCCTGGGCGTCGTCGAGCACCCGGCCGTGGAAGGTGCGCCCGAGGTGCCAGTCGGAGGTGTGGAGGATCCGCATGCCCGCAGCCTCTCACAGACCTCCGACACGAATTCCAGGGGCTTAGCGGGCGGCGTTCAGGGGACTGCTGCCCAGCGGTCGGCGGGCGGGCGCGTGACGGTCAGCCGACGTGGTGAACCTGCCCGAGGGAGTCGACTTCGGGGACGATGTCGATTTCCCAACTGGAGTGGTCGGTGGCCGCGTCAACGGTATCGAGGTAATCGATGACCTGCTGGCGTGCCCGGTAGAGGTGGGCTACCTGGGTGTGGTGGTCGTCGTCGAGCTCGAGCTCCCAGCCTCCTGGCCAGCGGGTCGCGGTCGCCGTAGGGCTCCGGTTCATGCCTCGACCTTATACTGGAGGCTGTGGGGCAAGGCATGGATAAGATCGCGGCTTCGCCTTTTCATCCACTGCCCGCGGACAAGTGGCAGTGGCGTCCGTCCCCTGTGCCCGGACAGATCGTGTATGTGACGACTCGCGATGCCGACGGCGAGGTGAATCTGGCGCCGAAGAGCTGGGTGTCAATGGCCGCCTTCCGCGGGCCGATCATCGGGTTCGGATGTTCCGAGCAGCATCAGACCTGTGTCAATGCGACCGCCACCGGACGCTTCACTCTGAACTTCCCTACCGCCCGGCAGGCCGAGCGGGCCGCAGAGGTCGCGGATGCACCCAGAGAAAGCAGGCTGGCCGTGGCGGGCCTGACGCTGGAAGAGTCACGCGTGGGCGGGGTGCCGCACCTACTGGAGTGCCCGGCGTACGCAGACTGCAGCCTGACTCGAACAGTGCGGTTTGATGGTGGAGAAGTCTTCCTATTCGGAAGGATCGACCTGCTTGCGATGCACGAAGAACTGTTCCGGTTACCAATAGAGGAGGCCTACGCCCGACTCGCCCCGGCCTTTTTCTGTGAGTCCGGTGTTGTTGGTGAACTGCGGGTGGGGGTAAGGAAGAGTGTCCGAGATCGGCATTAACATGCCAGTGGCGGTGAGGCGCGATTCCTAAATCGTTGGAATGACGCGGTTTTCCGGGGCGGTTGCCGACCTGCCGGGCACGTTTCTGCCGAATTTGGACAGTTCGGCGCGCTACTTCCGGCCGAAGAGCCCCCGCAGGAAGCTCGACGGCGTGGCGGGCGCGGCGGGCTTGTCGTCGTGGCCCTGGCAGCGCTGCGACTTGGGCACGCCCGCCAGCGCCTGCTCAATGTGCTGCCCGCAGCCGGCCCAGGTGGGCTTGCCGCACTGCTTGCACGTCACCTTGCGACACATGATGTTCTCCTTGTTTTGGTTTCGGTTGATCGGGTTGAAGGAAAGCGGCGATGCCCGGCGCGCCCGGGTGGCGCTCAGACCAGGGACAGGAAGATCTTCTCCAGCTCGTCCATGGTCAGCGCCCCCGGCCGGGAAGCCCCATTCGACGAGGCCCCGGTCCCGTCGGTCTCGCCGACGCCGTCCCTGCCGTCCCGGCCGGCCGACGCCGTCCGCTCGCCGTCGGCGCAGGCCTGCATGGCGGTGGCGACGATGACGAACCCGGCCCGGTTCAGCGCGTGGGTCACCGCCGACAGCTGCGTGACGATCTCCTTGCAGGAGGCGTCGCGTTCGGCGGCGTCGATGACGGCGTCCAGCTGGCCACGTGCTCGCTTGAGCCGGTTGACGATGCGCCGCTTCGTCTCCGGATCGCACTCGAATCCCGGGGCCGCCGTCGTCGCGGCGGCACCTCGAGTTGCCGCATCTTGAGCCTTGGCCACGGCGATCACGCCCCCACCAGGTAGGAGTCGGCGTCGTCCCCCAGCCAGGATCGCAGAGTGATCATGCCGCCGGTGAGAACCGAGGATTTCAGCCCATTACCCGCCAGGATCCGGTGGGCGATATTCGCCCGCATCCCCACCCGGCAGATCACGCCGATGGGGCGTCCCGCGGCGGCCTGCCGCACCTCCTCGATGCGGGCGCGCAGCTCGGTGTGCGGAATGTTGAGGGCGCCCGGCACCATGCCGCGGGCGACCTCGGCCCTCGTGCGCACGTCCAGCAGCAGGTGGGTCTGGCGGACCCGCTCCAGGTCGCGCACATCCCACACCTCCACGGTTCCGTTCAGGACATTCGCTCCCAGCATTCCGGCCAGGTTCACTGGGTCCTTCGCCTGTCCGAAGGGCGGGGCGTAGGCCAGGTCCAGGTCGATCAGGTCCGCAACGCCCAGTCCGGCGCGGATGGCTGTGGCCAGCACGTCGATGCGCTTGTCGACGCCGTCGCGGCCCACGCACTGGGCGCCGAGAATCCGCCCGTCCGGGGTGAAGTTGACCGACAGGTGCAACTGGGATGCCCCCGGGAAGTAGCCGGCGTGCTGGTTGGGGTGCAGGTGGATGGTCGTGTACTCGATCCCGGCGGCGTCCAGCGCGGCGCGGTTCGCGCCGGTCATCGCCGCCGTCATACCCCCGACGCGCACGATGGCCGTGCCCAGGGGTGCGGGGATCGGGCGGGCGTGGTCGGGATCCATGATGAAGTCGGCCACCAGCCGCCCCGCCCGGTTCGCCGGGCCTGCCAGGGGGACGGGACGCCGGGCACCGGTCACCGGATCGGTGGCCACGGTGGCGTCGCCGACGGCGTACACGTGCGGCAGGTTCGTGCGGCCGTGCTCGTCGACGACGATCGCCCCGCGCTCCAGCTCCAGCCCGGAGGAGGCGAAGGCGTCGGTGTCCGGGCGAACCCCCGTGGCCAGGACGATCAGGTCGGCCCGTACGCCCGTGCCGTCGGCCAGGCGGACCTCATCGGCATCGGCGCCGTGGGTGATGGACTCGGCGGCGGTTCCCGTGCGGACGTCGACGCCGAGCCCGCGCAGCTCCTGGGTGATCGGGTAGGCGTGCTCCCGCTCCAGCGGCGGCAGCACGTGCTCCGCGTACTCGACGATGGTGGTGGCAATGCCGCGCTTGGCCAGCACCTCGGCGGCCTCAACGCCGATGAAGCCCGCGCCCAGGACGACGGCGGACCGGGCGCCCGCGTCCGCCCACTCCCGCAGACGGGCGGCGTCCTCAACACTGCGCAGGGTGGCCACGCGCGGCGAGTCGAGCCCGTCGACGGGTGGGCGCGTGGCCTGCGCGCCGGGGGAGAGCACCAGGGCGTCGTAGTCGAGGCGCTGGACGCCGTCGGCGGTGCGCACGATCACCTCCTGCGCCTCGGGGTCGATGCCGACCACGTCGTGTCCGGTGCGCACGTCCAGGTTCAGCCAGGCGCGCAGCCGCTCGGGGGTCTGCACCAGCAGGTCTTCCTGGTCCTCGATCTCGCCGCCCACGTAGTAGGGCAGGCCGCAGTTGGCGAAGGAGACGTGCCGCCCGCGGTCCAGGACGATGATCTCGGCCTCCTCGCTCAGGCGGCGCGCGCGGGCGGCACAGCTCATGCCCCCGGCGACGCCGCCGACGATCACCAGCCGGCGGGGCCGTCCGGAGCCGGAGAGCGCGGCTGCGCCGTCGTCGGGGAGTGAAGCAGCGGCCGGGGAGGAAACAGTTGGGGTCAACGTCGTGCCTTTCGCGTCGTCGTGCCGTGGTGCAGCATTCGGTGCCCATTCCGGGCGATCGCCTGCACGCGACAATACCCCAGGGGGTATTTGATATGCAGTATGCGCCCGATGCGACCTCGGTCACTGATCGCTGCCGATTGTGGCCGCCCCGGTGAGTGCGCTGGCGCAGGGGTAGCGCTCCGGCTCCTTCGGCGGCGTTATCGCCGCACGCTCCGGGCGGCGAATGTCCAAAAACGGCACGAACGCCGAGCGTGCGTCTTCGAGCCACTCACAAAACGGCTTGATTCCAACGATCTGAAAACAGCCGTCGGTCGAGACGGGCGCGTTCGTGCCGGATTTGGACAGTTTCGCGCCGAGGACTGTCGGCGAGCGTGCCGTTGCCGGACGTCAGGCGGCGATGGTGCCGCTGGCCACCAGCACGATGATCAGCAGACCCAGCAGCACGCGGTAGATGAGGAAGCCGGTGAACTTGTTGGAGGAGACGAAGCGGAGCAGCCAGGCGATCGTCGCGTAGGCAACCAGGCCGGACACGATTGTGGCGATCGCCGTTGCCCCCCAGCCGACCGTCGCGGAGATGTCCCCGGCGGCGGTGACCGCCTCCAGGGCGCCGGCGGCGAGCAGTGCCGGGATTCCCATGAAGAAGGAGAGACGGGTGGCGGTGACCCGGTCGAAGCGCAGGAACAGTCCCGCGGAAATGGTTGCGCCCGAGCGGGAGATACCCGGGAACACGGGCGCCAGCGCCTGAAAGCCGCCGATGATCAGGGCGTCCTTGAGGGACACCTCGCGCATGCCCTTGCCCGAAGAGGTGTGGGCGGCTCCGGTCGGCCCGTCGCTGCGCCGGTCGGCCAGCCACATGACACCCGACCACAGGATCAGCGCCCCCGCGATGACCCACAGGGAGCGGGCGGTGACTTCGATGAAGTCCTTGAACAACAGGCCCACCACGGCCACCGGGATCGAGCCGAGGATGATGCCCCAGCCGAGCGTGTAGTCGGGGTCGGTGCGCGCCTCGGCGTCGGCCAAGCCCTTGAACCAGGCGGCCACAATGCGCACGATGTCGCCCCAGAAGTAGACGACGGCGGCCAGGATGGCGCCCACCTGGATGACGGCGGTGAAGGCGGTCATGCCCACGGAGTCGATGTCGTAGTGCAGTAGCTTCTCAACGATGTTCAGATGCCCGGTGGAGGACACGGGCAGGAACTCGGTGATGCCCTCGACAATGCCGAGGATGACGGCGTGCAGCCAGTTCATGAGGCTCCCAGGGATCGGGTGCGGTGTTTCCTGAGAGGCTACCGGGCATGGCCCGTCCCGTGCGTATCCGCGCGTGTGGAACCGGCCTCAGCACGACCGGGCCAGGCCCCAGGCTCCGCCGCCCGACGACGGCGCCCCGGTACGCGTCGGACCGCGGCCCGCCCGGCGTCGTCGCCCGGGTCAGTCGGTCTCGGCGGACAGGTGCTCCAGGACCGCCTCATGCAGCAGGGTGTTGGTGGCGACGGCGCTGCCGCCCCAGGGGCCCGCCTCGCCGGACAGGGAGGTGAAGCAGCCGCCCGCCTCCTGAACGATTGGCACCAGGGCACCCATGTCGTACAGTTCCAGCTCCGGCTCGGCAGCCAGATCCACCGCCCCCTCGGCCAGAAGCATGTAGGACCAGAAATCCCCGTAGGCGCGGGTGCGCCAGCAGGCCTGCATCAGCGACAGCATGCCGCGCAGCCGCCGCCGCTCGGCCCAGCCGGACAGCGAGGAGTAGGACAGGGAGGCGTCCTCCAGACTCGCCACGCTGGATACGTGCAGGCGGCGGGCCGAGGCCAGGGAACGGCCGGTCCAGGCGCCGCCGCCCCGCACCGCCCACCAGCGCCGCCCGAGCGCGGGCGCTGAGACCAGGCCGACGACGACCTCGCCGTCCTCGACCAGGCTGATGAGCGTGGCCCACACGGGCACGCCCCGCACGAAATTCTTGGTCCCGTCGATCGGGTCGATTACCCACTGGCGGGGGGAGTGGCCGGTGGTGCCGAACTCCTCTCCGAGCACGGAGTCGCGGGTGCGGGCGCGGGCCAGGTAGTCACGGATCAGGCGCTCGGTCTCACGGTCAGCCGCGGTCACGGGGGTCAGGTCGGGTTTGGTCTCCACCTCGAAGTCCTGGGCGTCGAAGTGCGCCTGAGTGAGCGGATCCACCTGGTCGGCGATGGTGTGTGCCAGGTGCAGGTCGTCGCGCCAACGGCGCTCCGCCGCGGGGGACGTGGGGGAGGAACCGGCATTGCTGCTCATGGCACGAGGGTAGACGGATATCGAGCGCTTCCGGCTCCGACGGGGCCGAAGGACACTCGATTACCGTGGCGGACGGGGCGCGGACTCCTACCGCAGGAGGAGCATGCGCGGGCCGAAGGTCGTAGGCGGCGGTGAGGCTTTGGTACCGCAGGACCCCGAAAAGATCCGTCGAAGTGAGGTTTCGGGTCTTGCGGGCGGCTCGTAGCGTGAGTCTCAGCCGTCCGGATGCGGTCGGAACCCAAGCGAAGGAGCCCCACCCATGCCCGCCATGCTCGACCTGCGCCGCACCCTGGCCGCCCTGGTGGCGGTGGCCATGAGCGCGGCCCTGATCGTCTTCAGCTTCATCATCTCCGACACGGCCACCACCCAGATGACCGCCGCCGCCCGCGCCAGCCTGGGGGACGCCGACGTCGTCGTCCTGCCCGAGCGGGGCGAGGAGCTGTCCGAGGACGCCGCCGGTGCCGTCTCGGCGGCCTCCGGCGTGGCCGGTGTGCGCAGCTACACGGAGGGAACCATCTGGATCGACCGCATGGGCAGCAGCGGCGGCACCGAGTTCACCTACGTACTGGACGTGCCGTCACCGTCCGGCAGCACCCGCCTGGTAGAGGGGCGCCTGCCGGATAAGGAGGGAGAGATCGCGGTCTCGCCCTCGGTCGCCGAGCAGGACGTCGCGGTTGGCAGCGCCATGGCGCTCAAGGAAGACCCGGTTGCCGCCCCCACCACCGCGACCGTGGTGGGTGTGATCGCCCCCGGACCCGAGATCACCCGCTGGAACACCGGTGAGCAGTACATCTTCGCCACCGCCGATGAACGCGCCGCCCTGGGGCTGTCGACGGCCCCGGCGGCCCTCTATGCGAACGCAACCGCGGGTACGAGCACGCAGGACCTCATGGACTCCGTCTCCCAGACACTCAACGCGAATGGTCTGAACGCGGGCGTCTACACCGCCTCCGACATCGTCATGATGCGCGCATCGAACATGGGTGACATGAACTCCACCACGCAGATGCTGTTGCAGCTGCTCGGCCCGGTGTGCGCGGTGGTGGCCGGGATCGTGATTGCCACGACCTTCTCCACCCTGTTGGCGCGGCAGGCCCGGCAGACCGGACTGCTGCGCTGCATCGGCGCCGGCCGGACGCAGGTGATGGGTTCGGTGCTGCGCAGCGCCCTGGCCACCGGCCTGGCGGGCTCGGCGGTGGGCGCTCTCCTGGGCGTGGTGCTGGCCGCGCTTGTGGCCCGCTCCGGACTGGTGGAAGGCTTGGAGGCTCGCTACCTGACGGTCAACCGGCAGACCGTAGTACTGGCGGTGGTGCTCAGCACGGTGGTGACGCTGGTGGCGGTACTGCGCCCGGCCCGTCAGGCCACCCGGGTCTCGCCCCTGATTGCCCTGACCGGGCAGGTGGCCGACGAGCGTTCGCTGAGCCGTCGCCGGATGCGGACCGCTGCCGCCGGGGTGGTGGTGGCCCTGATCGGACTGGGCATCACCTGGCTGAGCATGTGGGCGCAGGCCGGTTTCGAATCCGACTGCGTCTGGCCCCGG
>NZ_LK995465.1:9611-54922 GCF_900002405.1 Actinomyces succiniciruminis
CCCGCCGGCCCGTGCTGCACCTGGCCGCCCGCAACCTGGCCCGCAACCCGGGGCGCGCCGCCGCCACCACCGCCTCCCTGCTGGTCACGGTCACGGTCGGCGCCACCCTCCTGTCCGGCATTGCCACCACCAACGCCTCCGTGAACGCCATCCTCGGCGCCAGCGCGCCGGTTGACATCCGGGTGGACGGGATCGCCGCCGCCGACGACGCCGCGGCGCTGGCCGCGCGGGCGGAGGCGGCCGAAGGCGTGGAGCGCACGGCGGTGGTTCCCGTGCTGGACGTGGGCATCACCCCGAGCGCCGACGAGGTTGATGAGATCAGCGTGTCCGCGGTGGACCTGGCCGCGGCCGCCCCGGTTCTGCGTTCCGACAAGGGCCTGGAGGGGTTGGACGACGACACCCTGGTCCTCTCCCGCGAGTACCGCCTGGAGGAGGGGACGGCCGTCACTCTCACCGGCACCGGGGGCAGCAGGGAGCTGACCGTGCATCTGGCCGAGTCCGGCGTCGGGCCGGTAGTGACCCCGGCCGTCGCCGCCGAGCTGTCCGGAGGCGAGGTCACGGACGTATCCGTGTGGGTGCGCACCGTCGGGGACGGCACCGACACGAGCGTGGTCGACGCGGTGCGTGACGCGCTGCAGCGGCCGGACCTGGTGGTCAGCACTTCCGCCACCGAGCGCGCGAGCTTCAATAACCAGGTGAGCCGCATTGTCACCATCATTGTGGCGGTGCTGGCCTTCACCCTGCTGATCACTCTGTCCGGGCTGGCCAACACCACCGACGTGAGTGTGCTGGAGCGCTTCCGGGAGATCGGGGTGCTGCGCGCCACCGGGGTGCAGCGCGGCCAGGTGCGGCGCCTGTTCATCACCGAGGCGGTGCTCACCTCCCTGCTGGGCGGGGTGCTCGGGGCGATTATGGGGACGGTGTTCGGCATGGCGGCCGTGGTCGCCGTGTTCGGGCTCGACGCCGCGGACAGTCTGGTGCTGCAGGTGCCCTGGGTGGGGCTCGCCGGAATTCTGCTGGCCGCCGCGGCCATCGGCGTGCTCGCGGCGCTGCGTCCCGCCGGCCGTGCCGCTGCCGTCGCCCCGGTGAGCGCGCTGGCCCAGGAGTAGGGGGCGGCCCGGGGCGGGCGGGCGATGAGGAATGTCCGAGATCGGCATAAACGCCGGATCTGGCCGCCCCACCCGATTTCCCATCCGCATGATTCCAACGGTTGCGGGGGTGCGGCTCGATGCGGCAGGCTCGTTTATGCCGGTTTCGGACAATCGACAGATGGTGGGCCGGTGGGTTGTGCGGAGACGGGGCCGGCTTCAGGAGAGAGTCGGCGCGTTCTCCTACGGAGCAGGAGCCGATGGTTCCGGCCCGCCCTCGGGCGCGTCGGGGATGACGACGTAGCCTCGACGCGACTCGCGTACATGCTGGTCGCAACTTGTACAACAAGTCGATCGCCTTCTCGGTCTGCGAAGTAGCTCGGGACCTGTTTGCCAGGAGGACATGACCACGTCCACCTGCTTGGTGTATGCGCGGCCCAAGATTGTCGCATCCTGAGGGGCTACCGAGCGCATCCGCGTCGGTCGCCGACGCAAGTCGGCCGCCGTGCTGCTGGGCACGGCGGCCAACAGTCGAGTGATGTCGCGGGGAAGCACACGCGGATCTTCCGCCCGGGGCCAGACGCAGTCGGATTCGAAACCGGCCCTGCGGAACTCGTGCGCGAACCATGCATCCACACCCTTCCCAAGCAAGCCGCTCTGGGAGGTGGCGCCCTCGCCGAGGGGGATCGCGAGAATGCTCCCGAGCAGCTCGAGGTCGGGGACGAAGTGGCGGTTGGCGGCCTCACCCACCCAGGCAGGATGAGCAGGCGCGTCGGCTATGACCTCGTCGTAGCGAGCAATGCCTTTGACAGCGGCTAGGAGGTTCTCATCATCGGCCAGTTGTTGCGTCATAGTCGTCTCCTTGCCCGTACACGACGCCGCTGAATGAATCTGTCGTGGGTACCACGGATGGCAGCGAGGCCGTCTTCCCCGACCAGGGCGTCGAGCCCGAGTGCAGCGTCGACTTCGCGACGCACATTTCCGTCCTCTCCCCGGGCAAGCAGCGCCCGAGCATGGGGAAGCAGCGCCTTTTTAGGGACTGCGCGTGGCGACTGACCAAAGCAATCTCCGGGACGGGTAGTCGCCCCGCTTCCCGTGGCTCAAGTTTGAGTAGACCGCCGCCGTACGCCCTGCCGATGAACTCGGCGCCCAAACCGGTCACAGAGTTAGTCGCTGCGAGGGCCAACACATCGCGTTCAATCCGCTGTGACTCGCCCGCGAGGACCAGCCCGTGCACCGAGTTCAGGTGATGTACGCGGGCATCATTGGCGTAGAATGCGATGGTGCGTCATTCATATAGGTGACGAATAGATCCGCCGTCGGCGGCAGCGGGACTCGCCACCATGGATCGCGCACGCGGCATTTGTAGGCCGGATGGACGCCGGTTGCCTCTCCGGCAGTGATATACGTCCAAGCGGCCTCAGAAGGCTCGCGTGCGGGCGAGAAGAGTACGGTCGGCTTATCTGCCTCCGCCAGTGCGTGCATCGCAGCGGTGTCTAGGACCAGACCGCGTAGGTGCCGTGACCCCGGCGGGCTGAGGGGGACGACGTCGTCATCGGTCAGGCCGAGTTCGTTCGCTCGCCGAGCGGTGAGCGCGAAGAACCGGTTGGCTCCGGTTACCGCTCCAAGCGTGACTCGGCCCCAGTTGATCAGCTCCGTGAAGGCCCCGGTGTGCTCCTGATCATGCCATGCCGGGCGGTCCTGCTGCGGACCGCGGCTCGTGCAGGGCGGGCGACGCGGGGAACGGGAGCGTCAGGGACTACCCCGAGCGGTGTGACCGTGGTCTCGTCCTGGAGGGTGAGACGGGGGTGGTGCGGAGGTAGTAGACGGGGCTGGAACTTTCGTCCGCGGGCAGTCAAAAGTTCCGACTTTCAGCGGATTTCCAACGGATTCTTGGGATTCTAGCGTTGATCACGTCAGCCAAAGCAATCCGTTACGGAGGAACCCCCCGATGTCCGTCCCCACCGAATCCACCTACCTGGGCCTGTCCGGCGCCGACCCGGCCGCCCCGAAAGTGGTCGAGGCCCGCATGCTCACCAAGATCTACGGCACCGGCGGCGCGCAGGTCACCGCCCTGGACCACGTCTCCCTGGCCGTCAGCCGGGGCCAGTTCGTCGCCGTCATGGGACCCTCCGGATCGGGCAAGTCCACCCTGCTGCACTGCCTGGCCGGCCTGGACACCCCGAACTCCGGCAGCGTCTTCATCGCCGGGAAGGACCTGGCTCGAATGAACGACCGGCAGCTGACGGCGGTGCGCCGCGACCAGCTCGGCTTCGTCTTCCAGGCCTTCAACCTGCTGCCGCAACTGACCGCGGAGGAAAACATCCTGCTGCCGCTGCGGCTGGCCCATCGCAAGCCCGAGCGGGACTGGTACAACGCCGTCATCGACTCCCTGGGGATCGGAGACCGGCTGAGCCACCGGCCCAGCGAGCTGTCCGGCGGCCAACAGCAGCGCGTGGCGGTGGCCCGCGCCCTGGTGGGGCGGCCGGAGGTCATCTTCGCCGACGAGCCCACCGGGGCCCTGGACACCGCGTCGGCCGCCTCCCTGCTGGAGACGCTGGCCCGCATGTGCCAGGCCCTGGGGCAGACGGTGGTCATGGTCACCCATGACCAGAACGCGGCCGGGGCCACCAACCGGATCGTCCGGCTGCGGGACGGGCGGATCGTCGGCGACGACGCGGTCGCCCGCCCCGCCGGCCAGCACGCCGCGCCGGCGGCCGCCATGCAGGGGGCGCGCTGATGCCCGCCATGCTCGACCTGCGCCGCACCGTGGCCGCCCTGGTGGCGGTCGCCATGAGCGCGGCGCTCATCGTTGTAAGCCTTATCATCTCCGATTCCTCAACCGCGCAGATGACGGCGGCAGCTCGCGCCTCTGTCGGCGACGCCGATGTGGTCGTCATCGCCGACAGTCACGATGACGCCACGGACGGGACCCTGCCCCAACAGGCAGTCCAGGACGTCGCTGCCGCCGACGGCGTGGCCAGCGTGCGTCCCTACATCGAAGGTTCGACGTGGATTGATCACCCGGCCGGTTCCGCGTACGTGTCACATGTCTTCGTGCTGGAGGTGCCCGAGATAGGCGGCGGCATACGCTTGACGGCGGGCCGCCTGCCAGACAAGGAGGGAGAGGTCGCCCTCTCCCCGGCCGCCGCGCAGGTCCAGGACCTTGAAGTTGGAAGTACCGTCTCCTTCAAAAAAGCGGCCACAGACACCGAAACAAGCTCGACTGCAACGGTTGTGGGCATAATTGAGCCTGGTGCTGAGATAACCCGACACGGTGCCGCTAGCGAGTATGTCTTCGCGACCGCGGAAGAACGTACGCTGCTCGGAGTCCCGGATACGCCTGTGGTCCTTTACGTGACCGGTGCGGCAGGCACGAGCACCGAGGCGCTCATGAATTCGGTCGAGCAGGCTGCCCAGATTTCTCAGCCGGGCGCGAGTGTTTACACCGCTTCTGATATCGCAGTCATGCGGACTTCCGAGCAGAGTGCGGTGGATTCGCTCACGATGACACTGTTCCAGCTGCTGGGGCCGGTATGCGCCGTGGTTGCGGGGATCGTGATCGCCACGACGTTCAGTACGATGGTTGCCCGGCAGGCGCGCCAGACCGGTCTGCTGCGATGCATCGGCGCGACCCGCCGTCAGGTGCTCGGATCGGTGCTCCGTACCGGGCTTATCACCGGGTTGGTGGGCTCGGTTCTGGGCGCCGGGCTCGGCGTGGGATTGGCCGCGTTGGTGTCACGCGCAGGATTGATTGATGGTTTGGAGCGGCAGTACTTCACGGTTTCTTGGCGTTCGCTCCTACTGGGGGTACTCATCGGCACCGTGGTAACGCTGGTGGCGGTGCTGCGTCCGGCCCGTCGCGCCACCCGGGTCTCGCCGCTGGTGGCCCTGACCGGGCAGGTGGCCGATGATCGCTCGCTCAGCCGTTGGCGCGTGATCAGTGCGATCGCGGGGCTGGTGGTAGTCGTGATCGGTTTGGTCATTACCGGATTGAGCATTCAGATGCGGGTCATCGAGTACACGGCGGCGGGTGCAGTGATTCTGGTACTGGGTGTGCTAGTAGGACTGCCGCTGCTGGTTATCGGCGCCTGCCGTGCCACGGAGCGACTCGCTGGCGGTGCGCGTCGGCCGGTGCTGCAGCTCGCCACCCGCAATCTGGCCCGCAATCCGGGGCGCGCCGCCGCTACCACCGCCTCGCTGCTGGTCTCCGTGGCAGTGGCCTCCACTCTGGTCACCGGCATTGCCAGCGTACGGGCATCAATGGATGGATATATCAGTAGCGGCAGTCCCATAGACATCCGGGTCGGCGGTATTCCCGCCGATGCTGATACGTCTGCACTGGCCGCCCGGGTAGAGAACGTGGATGGCGTTGACCGGACGGTCCTGGTGCCGACCTTCGATGTGGGAATTTCTCCGGGAACGACGGCGGACAACGAGATCACCGTATCCGCAGTGGATGTAGCTGAAGTCACTCCGGTCATTCGTTCTCATACGGGGTTGGAGGGGCTTGATGACAACACACTGATCGTCGGCGGAATCTACGACCTTTCCGAAGGGACGCCCGTAATGCTCACAGGACCTGCGGGCAGTGCCGAGTTGAACGTGCACGTGGAGGAGGGCGGCTTCGGGCCGGTCATTACGCCCACTGTCGCTGAGAAACTGGTCGGGGACAATCCCACAATGACATCCCTGTGGGTGCGCACCGTCGGAGACGGCAGTAACGCTGCGGCAGGTTCGCAGGTGCATCAACTCCTACAGGGAGAGGGCTACTACATCACGACCTCTGCAACCAGCCGTACCACCTTCACTAACTACATCAACTGGATTATCGCGGTTATCGCCGTGGTGCTGGTCTGCACACTCCTGATCGCCCTGTCCGGCATGGCCAACACCACTGACGTGAGCGTGCTGGAACGGGTCCGAGAGATCGGTGTGCTGCGCGCCACTGGCGTACAACGGCGTCAAGTAGGAGGACTCTTCATAACCGAGGCGGTACTGACCTCGCTGCTGGGCGGCGTGATCGGAGTCGTCCTGGGGGCGGGCCTGGGCCTGGCCGGCGTAGCCGCGGCCATGGGAGCCGGCACCGGGTCAGGGCTCGTGCTGAGGGTGCCCTGGCTAGGGCTGACGGCGATCCTCGTTGCAGCCGTGGCGGTCGGTTTATTTGCTGCTCTGCGTCCCAGCAGCCGTGCCGCGTCGGTAGTTCCGATCACCGCGATTGCTCAGGAGTGAAGCAGGTTCGTCTGCGTTACTCCTTCCCATCGCCCATCACATAGAACACACAGACTTCCCCAGACCGGGGAAGGCGTGCGGAAATCTCCGTGCGCCAACAACTCCCAGGCGCGATCACGCCCGGGGATATCCGAAAGGAACACACCATGAAGAAGTTCATACGCCGCAGCAGCAGCCTTGATGCCGTCAGTTTCGAGCAGGCGCTCAAGTCCGAGACCCACGTGCCCCTCGAGGGTGCCGAGGGCTTCGGATGCCCCTTCCGCCCGGGGGACTGTTACAAGTACTGCCGCTCCAAGGGGTTCAGGGTGGGAGTGTGTGACAGCCTGGCCAACATGCGGTGCCACTGCTACTACTGATCAGCCGTGCCGTACCGGACTCATCACACCTCACCGCTCATCCATCTGACTCATTGACTCGGGACAAGATCCCGGAGAGGAACACACACCATGAAGAACTTCATTCGCCGCAGCAGCAGCCTTGATGCCGTCAGTTTCGAGCAGGCGCTCCGGTCCGAGACCCATGCGCCCCTCGAGGGTGCCGAGGGCTTCGGATGCCCTTTCAGCGAGAGGTCCTGTGACACCCACTGCATGACGAAGGGGTACCGCGGCGGGTACTGCAAGGGCGCTGTGCGCCAGACCTGCGTTTGCTACAAGTGAGCATTTCGTGGCCCTGTTCCGAGCCGTCGCACCGGCTCGGAACAGGGCCACGGCCCGAACCTCTGACAACCTCAAGGTCCACACCAATGAACCCACAGACTACATCTTCCGCCTCCCCCTGGACAGGGGCTACGGAACTGCTGCGCAACGACGCTGGCTCCTGTGATTCCGTGACAGAGGAGGCGCTGGCTGCAGGCCACGCCTCCGCCAGCCTGATGTTCGTGATCGCCGGCATTGCCAGCGTACGGCCGCCCTTCGGTCAGTCACTCTTCGATGGGGTGCTCCGCCGCACCCCCGGAACCCGCCTTGAAGGAGACTCGATCACTCCGTACGAGCAATCGCAGTATGACCTTGAGCCCCGTTCTCTCGGCGAGGCCGAGCGGGTGCTCGCGAAGGCGCTGCTCCAGCACGGTGTGGGTGAGGACGTCCGGTCGTCACACGTAGTCGATGACCTCGTAACTCGCTACGTCAGCGAGCTGGCCACTTCCGCGGCCGCGTCCTCATCCGAGCCTCCCGCACAAGTGGAAGCACAGGACATCGACCTGCGTGGCATACGTGACCTCATCGGTGCTGTGGAGGCCGAGCAAGAACAGCAACAGTCACGCGGTGGGTTCCTTGACCGATTACTGCGCAGCGGTCGCCAAAACTCCAAGGCCGATCAGAAGGAATACCAATCCACGTCTGAGGATGCCGTACCGGAGATCGAGATCGCCCCGCAATGGCTCACGGTTGACGCCATCAACATGATCGATGTGGCCCGCATAGTATCGCTCGCCTCATGGCAGGAGGCCATGAAAGGGTTGCCCCCGCGGGTGTGCCAACTTCTGTGGACCGCGGCGGACAACCCAGCAACCTCTCAGACCAGCGCCTACCGTCCCGCCCACGATCCGCAGGTGATCGCCGCCTTCGCCGCGGTCCCTTACGAGGAGCGCTCGGCGAGCGTACGGCCCGGCGTGCGCACCCATGACGCCGCCATCTGCCGCCGTTACGGACGAGACCCGATCGACGACGGCGCGGCCGCACGGCTCCAGGCGGTACGCGAGGCGGCAAGCACCTGGAGCACCTGGCAGGAGGAACTGGCCGACGGCAACCTGGCCGCCCGCGGGCTCATCGACACCGAAGGGTTGGCGCAGATCGGCAAGGACCCCTTCCTCAGGCAGCAGTACGCCCCGGATGTGAAGAACACTGTAAAGACAGAGAGGTGGGTGACGTCATGGCTGGACGCTGGCGGCTCGCTGAAGGAATGAGCCTCACACACCTTGAGAACGGTGGCTGGGCCATTGCCGACCTGCGCCGACTTTCCGTATACGAGCTCGATGAGGACACCGGCGCAGTGGTCGAGCAGGCCCTGCGCGGATACCTCGTGCCCATGGACTCGCCGGTTCTCCAGGAGGCGCTCACCTCCGGGGTACTGATCGACGTCGGCCTCAATGGGGCACCCGAAGCCGAACCCAGCGACTCGAAGCAATGAGGAAGAACTGAGGAAGAACAAGGAGACACAATCATGAATGCACTGATCACCGTCCTGATCGGGGGAGCAGCCGGGGTCCTGATCGGCACCGCCGGAGCCAAGCTCTGGGCCACTGCGCGCATGCGCCTGGCCTGGCCCAAAGGCGCCAACTTCCTCAACCTCCACCTGTCCAGCGGGTTCGTCATCGCCGTGGAGATCCTGGCCGCGGCTGCCGCGCTCGCCCTACCGAGTGCGCGCCTGGCCTGCCTCATACTCGCCGGTGTGTATGCCGCCTTCGTCATCGGCGCCACCACTCTGCGCGGGCAGGAATGCGGCTGCTTCGGCGTGACCGGAATGAAGGTCGGCAGGCTGCATATCTGGGGCTGCGCGCTCGCTGCCGCGGCGCTGACCGCGGCAGCCGTACTCGGCGACGCAGTCGCCTCGCCTCTGCTGGCGCGCCTGGCAGTCGCGGCGGCCTCGGCACTGGTCATGACGCTGGCTATCGCCCTGTGGAACAGTCGCAGCAAGCAGGCACATGCGCCCAGCGCGGAGCACGACCGCCTTCTAGTGGTGCTCTCTCCGACCTGCACCGCCTGCTCCGCGCTCAAGATCATGGAGAAGCATGATGTCAATGACATTGAGGCAGGCGGCACGATCCGCTGGGTCGATCGCGACTCCGAACCCGCCACTCGCCTGCGTGAGGTCGGCGTAGACGTATCCGCGTTCCCGGCTGTCGTCTCAATGTCCGCCGCGGACCCGAGCGAAGCACACGTGGAATCCGGACTACAAGAGTGTCGGGAGGTGCTGCAATCATGGCGGGAACGTCACCTGGCCGCCCAGCCGTGAACTCCATGCGGCACTTCCGGGCCTCCGCGTGCGGTAGAGCCACGCGGGCCATCCTGCCTGCCATCATCGGCATCTCCCTGCTACTGGCCGCCCAGGCTGGACTGGCCGTGGTCTCGCCACTCATGCTGCAGCGCATCATCGACGCCGCCGGCCCGGGCGTCTCCGTCACGGTGGTCATCATCCCAGGGCTGCTCGCCGCGGCCGCCGCACTGGCGAACGCGGTCGTCGACTTCGCCGCGCAGCGAATGACCGTAGTCACCGGGCAACGCTTCCAGGAGCGCCTGCGGGTACTCATGCTGGACAAGCTCACCCGGCTTCCGTCCTCGGCCGTTGCCGCGGCGCCGAACGGCGACGCACTCTCGCGCATCACCAATGACACGGCCCAGGCGCAGTCATTCGTCTCCAGCATTCTCCCGCAGCTGACCGGACTGGTGACGCGGTTGGGCGTGCTGCTGGGAGTCATGTGGTCGCGCTCCTACACCATCACCTTGACCGTCCTGGTGCTGGCGCTGGTGCTCATGGTGCCCACCGAGAAGGTCTCACGCACGCTGAGCGCCGCGACCGACCACATGCTCGAGGCGATGTCCGCCTTCAGCAATACGGTCGCCGACCGGATGGGGGTCTCCGGGCAGCTCTTCGCCCGCACTGCGGCCAGTATCCGGGGTGATCACCGTCGCGCCGAGCAGACAGCGGCGGGGGTGCGCATCTCCTACGCGCGCATGATCACGATCGATGGTCTCTTCTCAACGGCGCTGGACCTGATCGGCACGGTGGGGACCGTGGTGGTGCTCGTCATCGGGGGTCGCTCGGTCATTCGTGGTGAGATGACCGTTGGTGAACTCGCTGCACTCTCCGCCCTCGTCCCCCAGCTGTACGCGCCGCTGCAGGGTGCCTCGGGAATCCGTACGGGGCTGGCCACCTCCTGGGCGGCGCTCTCACGCGTGAACGAGTTCCTGGAGGCGGGCGAGCACTGGTATGAGCCGACTAACGCCAGCACCGCCATCACGCCGCACGGCAGTGAGAGTCTCGCTGTCCGGAAAGTCGACTACTCGGTCCCGACCGACACCGGCAGCACCGTACTGCTAGACGCCGTCGACCTGACCGCCCGCCCTGGGGAGATCGTCGCCGTGGTCGGGCCCTCCGGCAGTGGGAAGACCACGCTGCTGACCCTCATTGCCGGAGCCAATCCGCCCACGCACGGAAGTATCACCGTGGGCGGCTGCTCCCCGGCCGAAACCGGCACCGAGGCCTGGAACAGTATGGTGCAGTTGTGCCCGCAGGAGCCCTTCTTCCGCAGCGGAACCCTGCTGGAGAACTTCCGCGCGGTGCGGCCTAACATCAGCGAGGAACGCGTGCGACAGCTCTGTGCGCGCGTGGGCCTGGACCTGGATCGCCTGGGAGACCGTTCCGGCATGGACACCATGCTCGGTGAACACGGCATGCGCATCAGCGGCGGCGAGCGCGCACGCCTGGCGATCGCCAGGATGCTCGCGCTGGACCCCTACGTGCTGCTGCTGGATGAGCCCACCGCCGCGCTCGACGACGAGGCCGCAGATCGCTTCATTGCCACCCTCCTCGACCTGCGCCGGGATCACTGCATCGTCGTCACCACCCACGACGCGCGCCTCACGCCGGTCACCGACCGCAGGTACCGCATGGACGGCGGCCGGCTCACCCCGATGACCACCGCTACAGTGGGAGCAGCGGGCTCCGGAGTCCTGTCATGACGGGGCAGGCGACCGGACACGGCCCGTGGGAGGAGCACCCTGAAGCGATTGGTGCGGGCCTGGGGCGCGTGGAGGTCCACATACTTACCTACGCTCGGATGGGCGCACAGGTCCGGCTCGAACAGCCCACCTATACCGCTGCGGCACGCCCGCGCACGGATCTACTGCGTCACCGGGGCATCGCCTATGACCGCGTCAGCGGCGACTTCATTCCCACACCCGTCCCCGAGGGATACCTGGGCATTGTCGAACCGGGCGGGAAGAGCACGCTGCTCGCAGAAATCGCGCAGGGCTTGCCCCGCCGGCACGGCGAACACGGCTGGGTCTACTGCCACCGCTGGGAAGAGGGGCGAGTACAGGTCAACATGCGCGAGCATATGGAGGCCGACCCTGTCGACTGGGGCGCCTCCACCCGCTCGTTGCTCGGCCTGCGTCCGAATAACGCCGGACGGACCCGTCTGTGGCAGCTCGGCAGGCACGTGATTTGGCTCCGCCAGGAATACCCTGCCTGCCGGACGACTCCCCGGCACAGCACGGGGGAGGGGACGTGGCCGGACGCGATCGTTGAGGACCTGTTCTGCGCCGGGGCATGCACCGTCATGATGGATGACACCGCGTTACCCGGGCTGCCCACCGGAGCAGTAGTGCTGCTCGAGGCGGAGGACTCACTCATCCTCGGGATCGCCGCCACGGCGACCGAGCTGGCGATATTTCTGGCAGAAGACCACGTCAACCACTATGTCGTGTCGGCGACCTCGCAGGGAGACATGTCCGAGTCCTCGTTGATCGGGGACCTTTCCCGAACCTCGGTGGCCCACCGGGAAATCGAGGGCCGCAGGGTCGTGGTCTTCACCGAGCGCCTGCCGGACCGGACTACCTCCTACATGGTGGAGGACGGCACCGTCATCGCTACGCTGGGTGAGGCGGTCGATCACTACACTGGCGTACCCGGGCTCAACGGCGCCTGGGTGGAGCGTCGGAGACCGGACACCGTGCGCTGGCCCGGGGGATGGTGGAGTGACGGCAGCGAAGTGGAGCGGCTTCTACCGGGTGACGACCGCCGCCGGGTGCGGGTGACGACCGGACGCAGTCACGGATACCGGCAGATTGCGATCACAGCGGACCAAGCCGGAGGCCTTGTTGACCGTGATGCCATACCACCTGGTTCTGCCGACGCAGCGCCAACGGTGTACAGAAGGCACGAATCCGTGTCGCAGCCAAGCCGGACGTTATGGGCTCCTCCCGTTGACGACCCTGTGGCAGGCACTTCCGCATCGGTCGTTGTTCGCAGCGCACTGGGACATGAAGTTGAGTCGATTACCAGTGAGTCGGCTCAGGGTGCCGCACCGTTGGTCTGGTTCGACTCCTCCTGGACCGTCCCCGGGCTGGCCCCGCATCTGACGCACATTGACATTGGCTCGCTGCCGGTCGGGTCCGCCCAGTGGTGCCACGCCGACTCGCGCCCGGTGATCCGCGTCGGCATCGACTACGAGGCCCTGGCCCGCACGGACACCGACGGAATCATGAACCTCCTAACCCAGGCCTGGCAGGCGGCCCTGAGCGTGATCGCCGAAACGCTCCCCGGCAATACCGGCACACCGTTCCTCGGCGGCCATAGCTTCGGGGCCGCCCTGGTCGCCGTCGCCGTGCTCCGTGAACTGGTGTCACCTGCCGGAGTGATCCTGCGCAGTGGTGCCTACGACCGCTACGCCACTCCCGGCGGATTCGAGCATGACCGGCGCACCGTCGCTTCTGCTCCCGATCTGTACCGCCTGATGACCGTGGTACCGCGAGCGCATGCACACCAGGGCATACCGTTCCTGATCACCTGCGGCGGCGACGACGAGAACTCCGCCACTACGCCCCGCCAGTCCCAGACCCTCTACGAGAACCTCACGCTGTGTGGCGCCGACGCCACGCTCGCCGTCTTCGCCGGTGAGGGGCACGTCTTCGCTGCCAGGAAGTCGATCCTGGAGCAGCGCAGGCTAGAAGCCGAATGGATGTCCGAACACGTTGGGAAGACGAGCCTCGATTCCCAGGGCATCAGAAGCCAAACTACAGATTCAACACCGAACAACCTCTGACTCTGAAGGGCAGTAACCACTATGAACCGCAGCATGCGATCCGAACTCAAGGCCGCCGTCCGCACCGTCCGCTCCTCCCGAGAGGAAGCAGGCATACAGGACTGGACGCCACGCACCGGTGATCCCTCCCATGAATCCCTGGAACAGGTTGAAGCGACACTGCTGCGCCTACGCGACCTGCTGCAGAAGGAAGGACACGAACTCGTCGGGGACGTGGAACGCGACGCCGCCGTCGTCCTCGCCGCTAGACGCCAGGGCTACGTGGTCGATCTGGTGATCGGCAGGGAACGCGCACCCTACAGCGGTGAGGCCGGATTCCTGTCGTGGATCGAGCACAATGGCGAGGTTGCACTGACCACTGCGCCCGTGCGGCAGCTGTATGAGGAGGTCGCCAGGTGGTGAGCTCGAATTCACTGCTGCCTCCGTGTCCCCTGAGGTGCCGGTCGGGAGGCAGCCTTCCGGCCGCCGCGATCTTGCTTGTGTTGGCGCTGGTTGTCATGCCGCTCGCCTCGGCCGCGCCGCGGACGGAATACCGGCGTGCGGAGCCGCTTGCATCCCAGCAGTGGTACCTGAACTGGAATGAGCGTGGCATCCGCCCCTGGGACGGCACCGGAGTAGCGGTGGGGATCATTGACACCGGAATCGACGCCACCCACCCGGAACTGGCCGCCGCCTACAACACCGAGGACAGCCGCTCCTTCCTGCCGGACCAGGCTTGCGGCCTGGACCCCGGCTGTGCCGATCCCGGGGTGGATCCGCTCGGTCACGGCACCGGGGTTGCTGGCATCATCGCAGCGGCACGAGACGGCCGCGGCATCGATGGAGCCGCGCCCGGAGTCGACCTGGTCAGCCTGAAGGCGGGCGACGCCACCGGCAGTTTCTTCGCCGAGGCCGTATCCCAAGCGATCCGCTACGGGGCTGACGCCGAACTAGACATCCTGGTCATGGCCTTCACCACCGACCCGTGGTTCCGATACTGCGCGGAGGCCCCAGGTGACACTGCAGAGGAACGTGCCCAGCAGGCCGCCGATCTGGAGAAGATTGAGTCCGCCCTGAACTACGCGGCGGATCACGGGATCATCCTCATCGCGGCAGCCGGCAACGAGGGATTCGACCTCGACCACGGCACCGTCGACTGGTACAGCTCCGGCTGGTCCGGGCAGGGAACGCGTGAAGTCAATGAAGGGTGCGTCACCATGCCCGCCCAGTCCGACGCCGTCATTACTGTGGGCGCGGTCAACACGATGGGGGAGCGTGCGAGCTACTCCAACATCGGCCAGGCCGTGGATATCGTCGCTCCCGGCGGCGAGATGCTCTGGTACGACGAAGACGAGACGCTGCACGGGCAGGACACGGCCATCCTGACCACCGTTCCCGAGAGCCTGCTCCGCGAGGCAAACGTGATCGCCGACGACGGCAGTTCCACGTCCCCGGAGGTCATCGCCGGATGCGACCAGCGCACTGACACGTGCCGCTACTACTGGTACGTGTGCGGCACCTCCTACGCCGCACCACAGGTCGCCGCCGCGGCGGCCATATTGATCTCGCGCGGCACGCCCGCCTACCGAGTGGGAAACAAGCTCAAGGCGATGGCCTCACCGATCGGCTGTCCTGCACAGGAAGACAAACTTGTGTGTCAGGACCGGGCGACCGGGGGAAACACCTGGTACGGGTCCGGGACCCTCCGGCTAGGCCGGTACGGCAGGTGGTGACTTGGCAGGCTACGACTGTTGAGCCTTGGTGGCTTCAATAACGAGCCGCAGGCGTGAGTTGACGCCGTACTTGTGCATCAGACTGGACACGTGGCGTTTGACGGTGCTCTCCGCGACAGTCAGCATATCCGCGATTTCCGCGTTGGACATGCCCTCACACAGCAGGTCCAGGACGTTCTGCTCGGCCGGGGTAACGCCGTCGGCAGCATGACCTTGCCGCACCGGCCGCAGGTGGTCGGCGACCAGCCTGGAGGCAGCATCCGGTGAGATCGGGGTGCCGCCTTTGTACGCTGCGAGGACGGCCCTGACGACTTCACTCGGATCATCGGTTTTGTACAGGAAGCCGTTGGCGTGCTGAGTGAGCGCCGTCAGCATGGCGGTGTCGTCATCAAAACCAGTGAGGACCACCACGGTGACGTCTGGAGACTCCTGCTTGATGCGTGACAGCAGCTCAAGGCCGTCCATGCCGGGCATGCGCACATCGGTGAGCACAACGTCCACGTGCCTGCCGCGCAGGAAGTTGAGCGCGTCCGTGGCGGACTCGAAGGCGCGCAGGACCTCAATCTGCGGCGCTTGCTCAAGGTAGGCGCTTAGCGCGTGTAAGGCGTAGACATCGTTGTCGACTACGACGACCCGGATAAGGGCATCGCCGGTTCCCTCGGTCGTGAGCGCATCAGGGGCGGGCATGACCTAAGCTTAGCTTCGAACCCGTTCCCGTCGGGAGCTGTTGCCGTGTCTGTGTTCTCTTCGCTACGTTCATCCCTTGCCTCGTCGCAATCGTTGCTCCTGCCCGTACCGGACGAGCCGGGTCTGTGGCGACCAACGCGCCGGACGCACCTGCTGCACCTGGGCGTGGCCGTGTTCCTGTTGATCTTCGCATACCTCTTCACGGGACTGCCTCACGAACCGGTGCCAGTTGGGCTGACGGTGCTCGCCTGCATTGCGCTCCCTGTGTTCTCTGCGATGCCGGTAGCCGGCATGTTGCTGGGCATCGTGGCGACGTGGGCTGCTTCATCTGTTGAACAGGACACCGGTATCGTTGCGACTCTGGCGGTATGGGGTGTAATTGGCATATTGATTGCCCGCGGTCACCCTAGGTGGATAGCTTATTGCTTCGCGTATCTGGTTGCTGTTCCAGTAGTTTGGGTCTCGGCGCGTCAGGGGCAATGGGTTGATGGTTTTATTTGGATAGTGCTTGTTGGGATTCCCTGTGTGGTGCTGGGTGAACTATTGCGCCGTCAGCGCGACCGCGCCAAAGAAAACGCTCGTGACAGGCGTCAGGCGCTGGTACGGCAGCGTCGGCTTATCGCCTCCGAGCTACATGATACGGTCGCGCGTGACCTCACCTACGCGGTAATGACTGCCGAGCAATTGAAGTTCACTCACCCAGAAGACGATGATCTCTTGCGTGGACTTGATGCTGTGATCGAACCCGTGCGCACGGCCGTGGGCCAACTACGGCGCAGCCTGCAGAATATAACCGCGGCGGACAATGATGACGCTGTGCTGCTTTCGTCTGTCACATCGCCGCGGCCTATTACATCAGTGCTCGCGGATGCACGGCGCGTGCTAGAGGCGCGTGGAGCTTCGTTGGAGGTTGAAGGAGTGGAACTGTTCGAGAGTGAGGGAGTCCTCACTCCGGGTACGCGGCAACAGGTGCTGCGGGTGGTCAACGAGCTTATTGATAACGCTACTAAATATACATCCGTCGATGGTCGAGTCCGAATAACGGTTGAGATCAATGGCCGTGCGCTCGAATGTATGGTAACGAACCCCATTGATGTGAACCCCTCGAAGGATGTCACGCTCTCGTCGGGGATCGGTCTGGAGGGTGCGCGCCGACGGGTAGAGACCCTGGGTGGAGAGCTTGTCACTAACCAGGGCGGAGGGCGCTGGACGGCGGCTTTTACCGTACCTGTGCGGGGTGCGTGGCAGAACGCGTTGAAGCTGGGGTAAGTCAATCACCTGCCCGGTGTATAACTCTACTCCTTCCGGTGGACGCGGATGCTATAGAACTACTACCAAAGTTGCGTGCGAATATGGACCTACGTGGTATGGCCGTTGTGAGGTGTTGTGGTGCATGATGGACTTAAGCGTCCAAACGCAAAGGAAGGTTGTTCATGTCTTCGTGCGCCCGCATTCCTGCTCTGTTCGTCAGTGCCGCTCTCGTGGTATGTTCGCTGTCAGTTAGTGGTGTAGATGGTTCCGGTCAGCGGTTTATCGGTGATGCTGAGACTGCTGTTTTCGTTGCGCCGGCCAATATCAATTTTTGTCCCGTTATTGCTGGTCAACGTATTGGTCGCTGCGCTAGGTGACCGCACGGATTGTTCTCGGTGTGCCTGTGTGAGCCTTGACCGAGCTGACGCAGCTGGCCCAGGTTGGGGAACCGCATCTGCCGCAGATCACCGGCGTTGACCTGGGTATGGCCGGAGAAGACTCGGAAGTAATCGTCAACCGGTTTCGAGTTCAGCCAGACCGCTAAGCCGACAGCAACCTCGGGGTCCAGCCCGTGCCCAGCGCAGTGGATGTAGTTCAACTTGTTGTCGAACGCTGGCTGCCTGCCGTCGTCGGACCACACGGCGGCGACCAGGCGCCGCTTCTCCTCCTTCGCGGAGAAGCGTTTGACCAGAACATATGTGCCTGCCGGGACCAGGAACTTCGTGCGCACCGGTTCGGTCGCACGGAACCACTGCGGTTTCCTCACGCTATCGCGGGGATGCACTACTCGCTGCCGGGTGATATTGGCCGGGTACACCATCGGTACGGCACCGTCGGACGGCTCGTATGCCAAGTATTCACGGGATCGGAAGTTCACCACGCGTCCGGTTGAAACCGTCATGCCGAGGTCGGCAAGCGTGTATCTGGCGCAGTTCATCCACTTGACCGCCTCGGCGTCCTGTGAGGATGCGGGAACGAACACGAAGTCATTCGTGACTACCTGAGCTGCCGATACATGTCGCGTCACGGGCGTGTCATGGTGATCCACGGATGAGGAGAGACGAATCGTGTCCGGCTGTGGACCGTTTATGGCAGACACAATGATCGTCTCCTGAAGTACTCCCAGGTCGCCGAATACCTCGGAACGTGACTGGAAGGTGTGGATGGCGTCGATCCCAAACGATGCCAGCAGAGTGCGACGGAAGTGGCTGAAGTAGGTGCCGTTCATCCACGAGCGCGGTGTGATGGAGACCTGCTGTCCGCCGGCGTCCAGCAGGAGTGCGCCAAGCGCCATGAAACCAGCGTAGATATTGGGAACGGCTATGCCTGCGCTGCGAAGATCGGAATCCAGCGTCGAGCGAGAGCGGATCTTGTGGTACGGCGGATTCTGAATCACCAGGTCGAAGTGCTCATCCGTGTGCAGCGCCCACTGCACGAAGTCGCTCTTGACCAACGACGTGCGTACGCCCGAATCGGCAGCACAGTAGGCTCCCCAGTGCCGCCTGGCGCCGGTTCGCGGCACGCTCCAGAAGATTCATGCCAGCCAGCGTACCGGTCCGCTGTGACGCGAACTTGCTGACTAGTTATCGTCGGTGCGGAGAACTGCGTCCAGGCGCTCGGCCAAGTCGGGCAGGTCAGGCCGCGGCATAGAGTGTCTCCGCGTCGGCAAGGACCTGTTCTCGGATGAGCGGGCGCAGGGAGCGGCGGAGATCTGGTCGCCGCTAGTCCTGCGCCGTTTTCACCTCGCGCAGCACCCGGGCGGGCACGCCGCCCACCACAACGCCCGCGGGCACATCCCGGGTGACCACCGCCCCGGCGGCCACGATCGCACCGGCCCCGATACTCACCCCCGGGCAGACGACGGCGCCCGCCCCGATCCACACGTCGTCGCCGATGCTGATGGGGGCGGGCAGCAGCGTGCCGCGCTCGGCCACGGGCTCGGCATGGTTGAGGGTCGCCAGCACCACGCGATGGCCGATCAGCACCCGGTTGCCGATGCTGATGCCGCCCTGGTCCTGGAAGCAGCAGCCGGCGTTGATGAAGACATTGTCTCCGATGTGAATGTTGCGGCCGAAGTCCGTGTGGAACGGGGGCACCAGGCCCAGCGTCCGGTTCACCGGCGTGCCGCTCAGGTGCGCGAAGAGTTCCTGAACCTCGGCGGGGGAGTGGTAGGCCCCGTTGAGCTCGGCCGTCACCCGCAGGGCCTCCTGCATCGTCCGGCCGGAAACACCCTTAAGCGGCGAGTCAGACGTGATCGGCAGTCCCGCGGCCGTGTGGGCCACAAGGTCCTGCGGGCCGAGGACGGCGCCGCCGCCGGGCTGCATGCCCGACGACGGCGCCGCCTCCAGCGATTGAGCCGCGGATGTCATCGGCTCAGACCTCGAGCAGGACCTTGATCTCGCGGCGCTCGTCCATGGCCTTGTAGCCCTCGGCGGCGTCGTCGAGCGGAATGCGGGTGGTGAAGACCTTGCCGGGGTGGATCTCGTCGGCCTGGATGCGCCTGATCAGGTCGGGCAGGAAGCGGCGCACCGGGGCGGGGCCGCCGTGCAGGTGCACCTCGGCGAAGAACAGGCCGGTGCCGTCGATCTGCTGATCGTGGCCCACGCCGACGAAGCCGACGTAACCGCCGGGCCGGCAGGAGGCGATGGCCTGGTCCATGGAAACCTGGTTGCCGACCGCCTCGACCACGCCGTGGGCGCCGTAGCCGCCGGTCAGCTCCTTGACCTTGGCCGCGCCCTCCTCACCGCGCTCGGCGATGACGACGTCGGCGCCGAACTCGCGCGCCAGGGCGGCCCGGTCCTCGTGGCGGGAGAAGGCGATGACCTTCTCGGCGCCGAGCGCCTTGGCGGCCAGCACCGCGGACAGGCCCACGGCGCCGTCGCCGACGACGGCGATGTTCTTGCCCGGTCCGGCCTCGGCGGCCACCGCACCGAACCAGCCGGTGCCCAGCACGTCGGAGGCGGCCAGGTAGTCGGCCAGGCGGTCGGGGTCGTCGGGCTCCCCGCCGGGCACGGCCACCAGTGAGCCGTCGGCCAGCTCCACGCGCATGTACTGCGCCTGGGAGCCGGTGTAGGAGCCGGCGTTGGCGCAGCGGGACGGGTAGCCGGCCTGGCAGATCTCACAGGTGCCGTCCGAGAGCATGAAGGAGCCGATCACGAAGTCGCCGACCTTGAGGGTCTTCACCTCGTCGCCGGCCTCCACGATGGTGCCGACGTACTCGTGCCCCATGGGGCGGTTCTCCACCGGCTCCAGGCCCCGGTAGGGCCACAGGTCGGAGCCGCAGATGCAGGCGGCGGCCAGCTTGATGACGACGTCGGTGGGCTTGACCACGCGGGGCACCTCCACGTCCTCGACGACGACGTCGCCGGGGGCGCGCATGATGACGGCGCGCATGGTCTCGGGCAGAGTTGTGGCGGTCACGAATACTCCTCGATTCGGGATGATGCGGGCGGACAACCCGCATCGGTTGTTCCTCGCCGACAAGGTTAAAACCGTCCCGGCGTCCGTCGCCAGGTATTGCCAGGGCCTGGCGACACGCCGCCGCGCCTGCCGACTATTGCCTCCTGCGCGGCAGCGGCAGAACCAGCGGGGTGTCCGTGAGCGGGTCCGGGGTCACGTGCACTTCCAGGCCGAACACCTCCTGCACCAGCTGCGGGGTGACCACCTCCCGCGGGGTGCCATTGGCCATAATGCGGCCCGAGCGCATGGCGATGATCCGATCCGCGTAGCGGCACGCCTGGTTCAAATCGTGCAGGACCGCCACGATCGTGGTGCCCAGCTCGGCGTTCAGCTCCCGGCACAGCTCCAGCACGTCCACCTGGTGGGCCAGATCCAGGTAGGTGGTGGGCTCATCCAGCAGCAGTACGTCGGTGCGCTGGGCCAGCGCCATGGCTATCCACACCCGCTGCCGCTGCCCGCCGGACAGGGAGGCGACCCGCCTGCGGGCCAGGTCGGCCACATGCGTGCGCTCCATCGCCGCCGTCACCGCCTCGTCGTCCTGCTCGGACCACTGGTGCAGCAGCGACTGGTAGGGATAGCGGCCGCGGGCCACCAGCTCGTGCACGGTGATGCCGGTGGGGGCGATCGAGGACTGGGCGAGCATGCCGACCCTGCGGGCGAAGGACTTCGGGCGGATGTCGGCGGCGTCCTTACCGTCGAGCAGCACCTGCCCGGCGGTGGGGGCGAGCACCCGGCTGAGCGCGCGCAGCAGCGTGGACTTCCCACAGGCATTCGGCCCCACAATCATGGTCACCGCGCCCGGCTCGACGCGCACGGTCAGTTCGTCGATGACCGGATGCTCGGGGTGGTAGGACAGGCACACGCCCCGGGCCTGGAGCACACTCCGGCCCGGGGCGGTCTCGGCCATGGTCTGCACAGCGTTCGCGCTACTGCTCGTGAGCGGCGCTCACTTCACCGTCTGGGTGACGGTGTCCAGGACGAAGCGGGCCGCCGTCGGGCCGGCATTGAGATAGAAGGGATCGTCCTCCACCTGCACGGCCTGGTCGGCCTGCACCGCCGACAGCGTCGGCCACAGCGACATGCCGGTCAGCTCGGAGGCGTCCCCGCCCTGTACGCCGAACAGGATCCAGTCGGCGTCGGCCTGGTCGAGCTGCTCCTCGGAGATGTCGATGGAGGTGTCGTCGGTGAAGGTCTGGGTGTCCGGGCGGGCCACGCCCATATCGGCCAGCACCGAGCCGGCGAAGGAGACGGTCCCGAAGATGCGGGTGCGGTCGCCGTTCTTGCGCAGCAGGGACACGGTCACGTCATCGGCGATGCCCTCACCGGCGGAGGCGGCATCGGCGTGGAAGGCCTCCAGCCACGCCTGGGCCGTCTCCGGCTTGCCCAGGGCGTCCGCCAGCAGCAGGAAGTCCTGCTTCCAGTACTGGCCGGTGCCCTGCGTGGCCACGGTCGGGGCGATCTCGCTCAGCGAGCCGTACAGGGACTCGGCGTCCTTGCCCGCGATATTCATCAGGATCAGGTCGGGAGAGAGATTTGCGATCGCCTCCACGCTCGGCTCTGTGCGCGAGCCCACGTCGGTGATCGCCGCCAGCGCGTCGGCGTCGTCGGGGAAGGCGGTAGGCAGGTAGTCGGGGACGGTGCCGGCCCCGTCGCCGGAGGTGGCGCCGACCGGGACGATGCCGAGCGTCAGGGCGGCGTCCAGCTGGCCGGTGGAGATGATCACGACTCGTTCGGGCGCGGCTTCGATGGTGGTGTCCCCCAGGAAGTGGGTGACGGTGCGGGGGAACACGTCGTCGCCCTGACCGGAGCCCATGCCTTCGGGGATCGCGGTGGGCACGGTGGCGTCCGCCGCGGTGGTACTGGCCGCCTCCCCGGCTGCGGTGGAGGCGTCTGCCGACGCCGAGCCGGTCGCGGTGGAGGTCGTGGAGCCGGAGCAGGCGGCGAGGACGGGGACGGTGACGGCGGCGCCGAGCACGCCCAGGGCGGTGCGGCGCGAGAACAGAGAACTCATACGGTGAGGCTATCCTAAAGAACTATGTTCCGTGCAAGTGGCCTCCGTCCCCTCGCCCTGGACGCGGGGGCGCTGTGCGGCGGCCTCGGCGTACTCGTCGCACTGTGTCTGCTCAGTCTCGCCGTCGGCTCCCGGCCACTCGGCCTCGCCGAGGCCTGGGAAGGGCTGCGCGCCCACGACAACACGGTCGCCTCCCTCATCGTGTGGCGGCTGCGCCTGCCCCGCACCGCCCTCGCCGTCGTCACGGGTGCCGCCCTGGCCGAGGCCGGGGTGGTGATGCAGGCCCTGACCCGCAACCCGCTGGCCGAGCCCGGCATCCTCGGCGTCAACGCCGGCGCCTCCCTGGCGGTGGTGTTGTCCGTCTGGCTCGGCGGCATCACCACCGTGTCCGGCTATCTCTGGTTCGCCTTCGCCGGTGCGGCACTGGCCGCCGCCCTGGTCCAGCTCATGGCCCGTCGCAGCGGGGAGACCGGCCCGGCTCGACTGGTGCTGGCCGGCATCGCCCTGGGTGCGAGCCTGAACGCCATCACCGGCACCATCACGATGTACGACACCAGCGCCTTCGACTCCTACCGCTTCTGGGTGGTGGGCGCCCTCGAGGGCCGCGACGCGGCGCTGCTGGCCTGGGTGGCCCCATTCCTCGCGGTCGGGCTTGCGCTCGCTCTCGCCTCCGGACACACCCTCAACGTCCTGACCCTGGGCGAGGAACAGGCCGCCGCGCTCGGCGCCCGGCTGGGACGGGCCCGGATGCTCGCCCTGGCCGCCATCACACTGCTGTGCGGGGCCTCGACGGCGGCGGTGGGTCCCATCTCCTTCATCGGGCTGGTGGTGCCCCACGTGTTGCGGCTGGTCCTGGGGGCCGATCAGCGGCGGCTGCTGGCGGCCTCCCTGGTGGCCGGGCCGATACTGCTGCTGGCCGCGGACATCGTCGGCCGACTGGTCATCCGCCCCGACGAACTTGAGGCGGGCGTGGTCACCGCCTTCATCGGCGGGCCGGTGCTGCTGGTCATGGTGCTGCGACGTGGGGAGACGGCCGGATGAGGGCGTGGGGCAACGGTGCGGGGGCGTCGCGCGGCCAGGCGGCGCGTTCCGCGGGCTTGCGCACCGTCGCGGGGCCCGATGCCGACACACGGGCCGCGCATGCCGTGGGCCCGCCCGCCGGGCGTCTCCTGCTGCGCCCGGGCCCGGGCCGCAGTTTGATGGTGCGCCGTCGCGCCCTGGCTGTGGCGACGGCGCTGGTGGCAGTAGCCGCCGCGGTCGGCGCCTACACGCTACTGACCGGTGCCTATGAGCTGTCCGCCGCAGATGCCCTGCGCGTACTTGCCGGCGGCGGCAGCGAGCTGGACCGGTTCATCGTGTTGGGGCAGCGGCTGCCCCGCATAGTCGCCGCCGCCCTGATCGGGGCCATGCTGGCGCTGTCGGGCGCCATCTTTCAGAGCCTGTCCCACAACCCACTGGGCAGCCCCGACATCGTCGGCTTCACCACCGGCGCCACCACGGGCGGCCTACTGGTCATTCTCGTGTCCGCTACCTCCTCCACTGCCACCATCGCCCTGGGCACCACCGTCGGCGGCTTCGCCACCGCCGCCGTAGTGGTGATGGTGGCCTTGCGGCGCGGCGGGGCCGGCGAGAACCTGGTGCTGGCGGGCGTCGCCCTGTCCCAGACCCTCTCCGCACTCAACGACTACCTGCTCTCGCGCGCCACCATCCAACAGGCCGAGGTGGCCCGTGCCTGGCAGTACGGGTCCCTGAACGCCATCACCTGGGCACAGGTGCGGCCGCTGATCGTGGGGGCCGCCCTTCTCATTCCACTTTCCGCCTGGATGGGTCGGCCCGCCGCGGTCCTGGAGCTGGGTGACGACGCCGCCACCTCCCTCGGGCTGGGCGTGGGACGGCTACGGGCCGCGATGGTCGGCTACGGGGTGGTGCTCGCAGCCGTGTGCGTGGCCGTGGCCGGCCCCATCGGATTCCTGGCACTGGCAGCACCCCAGTTGGCGCAGCGACTGGCCCGGACGGCGGGGCTGACGCTGTCCGTCTCCGCCGCCATGGGCGCCGCGCTGCTGGTGGTCGCCGACCTGCTGGCGCAGCGGCTGCTGGCACCCTTCCAGATCCCGGTCGGTTTGCTGTCGGCCGCCTGCGGCGGGCTGTACCTCATGTGGCTGTTGGGGCTGCGAGCACCAGGCGGACCTGGGCGGCCTTGATCACCGCCGTCACCGGACGGCCTGGGCGCAGCGCCAGTTCGACGACGGCGGCGGGGGTGAGCCGTGCCCGCAGGAGTTGCCCGTCGGCCAACTCCAGCACCACCGCCACCAGGCCCCCGTTTCCGTCGATCTCGTGCACCGTGGCACATAGGGCATTGCGGGGGCTGCCCGCCGGCATTCCGCCCGCCACGGAGCCGTCTGCGGACGAGGAGTCGCGGACGTAGAGGGCGACCGCCTCGGGTGGAAACAGTGCAGAGGCCGTTGTGCCGATGCGGAAATCCGCACGGTTGGCGGCTCCGTCCAAAGGCGCGGCCACCACTTCGGTGCCATCCCGCAGGCGCAGGCGCGGCTGCTCGGGGCTGCCGGCGAGCGTCCCGCGCAGCAGCGTGGTCCCGGTCAGACGGGCGGTGAAGGCACTTGCGGGGGCGGCCAGTACCCGGGCGGCGGGCCCGGACTCAACCACTCTTCCGCGGTCCAGGACGGTGACGTCGTCGGCCAGGGCGGCCGCCTCCGCCACGTCGTGGGTGACCAGCAGGACCGTCAACGCGGACTGGGCGGCGCGGTGGGCCACCAGAGAACGCAGTTCCTGGCGCGCGGTCACGTCAACGGCGGCGGTCGGCTCATCCAGGACCAGCACCGCGGGTCGAGTGGCCAGGGCGCGGGCCAGGGCCACGCGGGCCGCCTGTCCGCCGGACAGCTCGTCTCCGCGGCGTGTCGCCAAGTGCGTAGCGCCCACCGCCGCCAGCTCTGCCCGGGCCAGCTGCCGGGCGGCGGCGCGGGAGGCGCCCCGGCAGCGCGGGCCGAAGGCGACGTTGTCCAGCACCGACATGTGGGTGAACACGCCCGGGGCCTGGGAAAGCAGAGCGACGTCGCGTCCTCCGGCGGGCACGAACCCATCCGGCCCGTCCACCACCCGCTCGCCTAGGCGGACCTCCCCAGCGGTGGCGTCCAGCAGTCCGGCGACCACCTCGCAAACGGTCGACTTGCCCGAGCCGTTGGGGCCGATCAGGGCCAGGGTGCGGCCTGCCGGGATACTCAGGTCCACGGCGACGTTGCGGGCGGCGGAGGCGAAGCGCACATGCACGGCCACTCCACACGGGGAGGCCGCAGCGGAGGACTGCGCTTGAGGGACGGCGGGGGCAGCGGCGTCGTCGAGCGAGGCAGGGTCACCCTCGGGGGAGCCGCCGCCGCGGACGGCCGCCCCAAACCGGAACAGGCGACGAACAAGCACGTTCCAGCGCACGCTCGTGGCGCCGACCACCAGGAACGATGCGGCGATCAGTACCACCGCCAGCGCCAGGGCGGTGGGGGTGTCGTGTTCCCGCTCCAGGTAGACCGCTAGCGGCACGGTTCGGGTGACGCCCTCGCGGGAGCCTGCGAAGGCGATGGTGGCGCCGAACTCGCCGAGGCTGCGCCCCAGTGCCAGAGCCGTGCCGCGCGCGAGGGCCGGAGCGGCCAGTGGCAGCGTGATACGGGCAAGCACCGTCGTCGGTCCGGCTCCGAGCGTCCGCGCAATCGTCTCGGGGCGAGTGTCGCGTGACCGCAGGGCCGCCTCCAGGGTGACCACCAGGTAGGGCATGGAGACGAATACCTGGGCGATCACCACGGCGGCGGTGGTGAAGGACACCTGGAGGCCGAGCCGCTCCAGGAGGGGACCGAGCATGCCCCGCTTGCCCAGAGTGGCCAGCAGGGCCGTGCCGGCCACCACCGGCGGCATGGTCATGGGCAGTACCGCTAGTACTCGGGCCGCGCGCACGCCGGGCCACTCGTGGGCGAGCACGATTGCGAGCGGCACTCCCAGCACCACCGAGATGGCGGTTGCCAGTAGGCAGGTGCGTAGTGACAGGCCGAGTGCCAAGCGGGCGGACTGCGAACCGAGCAGAGCGGGCAGCTGCATCCAGGCAACACGGGTGCCCAGGCCGACGAAGGGCAGGATGGTGGCGCAGGCGCCGACGACGGCCAAGAGGACCACGGTCACCGGCAGGCGGGTGCGGGCTGCACGGGAACGCGCGGACGGTACTCCGGCCAATACGGTGGAGGCCGCCTCCCGCACAGTCCGGGGGCGGGAGGCGGATCTGGGGCGGGTCACTTGCCTGCCGGGGCGCCGAAGCCGTACTCGGCCAGAATCGCCTGCCCGGCGTCGGACAGGGCCAGGTCGATGAAGGCCTGGGCGGCATCGGGGTTCGTGGCTCCCCGCGTGAGCGCGATCGGATAGTGGTTGACGACGTCGTTGTCGGGCAGGGCGATGACCTCGACGGCGTTGCCCGCATCGGTGGCGTCGGTGGTGTAGACGATGCCGGCGTCGGCCTCGCCCGACTCCACCTTGCCGCGTACGTCGGTGACCTTCTGTTCCTCGGAAACCGGTGTCAGCGTAACGTCGAGTTGGGTGGCAAGTGTTTGGGTGGCCTCGCCGCAGGGCACCTCCGGGGCGCAGATGACCAGGTCGGCTCCGTCCAGGGTGCCGTCGTCGAGGCCAGTGACGCCGGCGGGGTTGCCGGCCGGGACGATGAGGGTGAGCACGTTGGTGGCGAACTCCGTCTGGTCCTCGACCAGTGACTGGGCGGCGGCGTCATTCATGGTGGAGTTGTTGGCGGTGGCGAGAACGTCGGCGGCCGCGCCCTCGGACAGGGCGGCTACCAGATCCTGCGAGCCCTGGAAGTCGAAGGTGACGGAGACGTCTGGGTTGGCCTTCTGGAAGTCCTCGGCGAGATCCTCGAAGGCGTCCTGGAGGGAGGCGGCCGCGAAGACGACGACCTGGCCAGAAACGCCCGCGCTGGTTGCGGTGGAGCCGGGCAGAGCCGTGTCGGAGGACGACGAATCGGCGGCGCCGCAGGCCGCAAGCGCCAGGGCAGCGACGAGCGCGGCGGCGCTCAGAGCGGTGCGGCGCGTGGGCAAGGCCGAGGTTCTGCGACGTGATGGGTGCATGGCGGGCGTTCCTTTCGAATCGTGGGCGTTTGCGAGGCCGGGGCGTGCGCGCGTGGGCGACGCCGGATCGGCCCCCCGGGAGTTTCCGCGGCCCGGCAGCGCAGGTGCGTTGTCGAGCTAGGGCTCCACGGGCCAGGCTACCGGCGCCCGATGCCTCTCCGTCCCCTCGCCGAGATCGGTGAGGGGACGGGGAGTGGTGTGGATGTTTGGCTAGGCGCCCTGGGAAGGGGTGAGGTCGTCCGTGCCCTGGTTGCCGGTGCCCTGGGTGTGCACCGGCCGCCAGCCGCGTCGCGGCGGTACGGTGGAAGTGACGCCCGGGCGGGAGCGGTAGACCACGTAGGGCCGAGTCACATACCCCACCGGTGCGGAGACCACGTGGACGAGTCGGGTGAAGGGCCAGATGGCGAACAGCAGCAGCCCCGCCACAATGTGCAGCTTGAACACCATGGGCACGTCCGCCATCAGCTCCGGGCTCGGGTGCAGGGCGAAGATCGAACGGAACCAGGGGCTTATCGTCTCCCGGTAGTCGTAGCCCCCGTCGGCGCCGCCCAGCAGCTGCGTTGACAACGTCGCCCACGCGCCCAGACACACGGGCACCACCAGCAACACGTACATGATCTTGTCATTGGTGGTGGTGGCCAGGCGCACCGATTTCACCACGATGCGCCGATAGAGCAGCGCCGCGAGCCCCACGAGCGTCATCACCCCGGCCAACGATCCGGGAATCACCGCCATGAGGTGGTACACGTGCTCGGGGATACCGGCCGCCTCGGTCCAGCTCTTGGGAATCACCAATCCCATGAAATGGCCGAGCGCAACCAGCAGAATCCCGAAGTGGAACAGGGGAGAGGCCCAGCGCAGGATCGCTGACTCCTGCCACTGCGAGGACCGGCTGGTCCACCCGAACTGGTCATTGCGGTAGCGCCATATCAGTCCCGCCACCAGCAGGATGAAGGACACATAGGGCAGGGCGGTCCACAAAACCGCCGACTCGAAGGTGTTCATGACTGCTCCTGGTTACTGGTGGGAGTGAATCCGGGGGGAGGCGCCGATGGGCCGGAGGATGACGGCGGTACGGTGCGGGCGGCGTGAACAGGCTCGTGGTGCAGCGGTAGGCCAACCGTTGCCGCGGGCGGCATGCTCGGGAATGGCAGCGTGTCGGTGACCCCCACCGTCTCAGTGGGCGGGCCGGCCGCTACCAGGGCCCGCACCCGCTCGGCGGTGGCGTCATCCACCGGCGGCAGGGTGGCGACGACGGCGTCGAGCAGGCGGGCGTACGGGGAGGCGGCGTCGGTCAGGGCCCGGCGCAGCACCTCCAGGCCGTCCCGGTGGGAGGACAGCAGCACATCGGCGACCTCATCACCGCTGCGGGCACTCAACTCCAGCACCACTGGCAGGTAGTCGGGCAGCTCGTCGCGGTCCAGCTCGTAGCCGACCGCGGCCAGGGCCTGCTTGAAGGTGACCAGAGCGGCACCCCGGTAGCGGGTGTCGCCGACGGCGTAGTAGCTCAGGTACAGGCAACAGCGGCGCCGCCGGTCGAAGACCTCCACATAGTGCTCGGCCAGGGCGCGCGTGCCCTGCGCCCGTGCCTGCGCCACGAACTCCGCCAGAGGCCGGGCAGCCGCCTTGGGCAGCGCGGGGCAGGTGGCCAGAGCCGCGGCGACGGCGTCGAGCCGCTCGCTGAAGAGGTCCTCGGCCGGGTAGTCGAGCAGCAGCGAGGCGCTCATATGGACGATCGCCCGCCCGGCGGCATCGATATCCGCCGGGGCGGTTGCCGGCGGACCCATGCCTGCGCCCGTCTTCGCATCCATATCAGCGGCCCCCGACGTGGCCGGCTACGCCCACTCCGACGCCGGGGCCCGCCGTCGGCATCGGTTCACGGCGCACGGTCGGCAGCGGCAGCGACACCGGCCCTTCCGTGCCCTGGCCGACGGCGGAGCCGCAGGCGGCCGGAGCGCCCTCACCCAGCAGGGTGCGCACGTCCTCGCCCATGGCGGTCATGCCGCGCGGCACCTCCGGGCTGGCGGTGGGGATGACATAGCGGTCGTCGTACTTGGCGATCGCCAACAACCGGTACATGTCCTCCAACTGTGCTCCACTCATGCCGACGGCGGCGGCGATGGCCGGGTCGGCCTCACGTCCGAGCCGAACCTCTCGCATGTGGGAGCGCATGGCCGCCAGCCGCCGCAGCACCAGCTCCACGGCGTCGGTGTCCCCGGCGGTGAACAGGCCCGCCAGGTACTCCAGCGGGATGCGCATCTCGGACACGGCGGTAAGCAGCACCCGGTGGTCCTCCCCATCCAGGCCCGCGGCGGCTACCTCGTCCACCACCGGCGACAGCGGCGGGATGTACCAGACCATCGGCATGGTGCGGTACTCCGGGTGCAGCGGCAGCGCCACGCGGTAGGTGGAGATCAGGTCCCACACGGGGGAGTTCTGGGCGGCCTGCACCCACGAGGCGGGCACACCCGCCTGGCGGGCCGCCCGCACCACCTCCGGGTCATGGGGGTCCAGCAGGATCTCCCGCTGCGCCGCGTACAGGTCCTGCGGGTCGGCGACGGCGGCCGCCTGGGAGACCCGGTCGGCGTCGTACAGCAGCACCCCCAGGTAGCGCAGGCGCCCCACGCAGGTCTCCGAGCAGACGGTGGGCTGGCCGGCCTCCAGGCGCGGGTAGCACAGGGTGCACTTCTCGGCCTTGCCGGTGGTGTGGTTGAAGTAAACCTTCTTATACGGGCAGGCGGACACGCACATGCGCCAGCCGCGGCAGGCGTCCTGATCCACCAGCACGATGCCGTCCTCGCTGCGCTTGTACATGGCGCCGGAGGGACAGGCGGACACGCAGGTCGGGTTCAGGCAGTGCTCGCAGATGCGCGGCAGGTAGAACATGAAGGTCTGGTCGATCTCGGCGGCGATCCTCCGGCTCATGCCCGCTACGATCGGGTCCTCGGTGAGAGTCTGGGGGGAGCCGCCCAGGTCATCGTCCCAGTTGGGGCCCCACTGGATGGTGGGCATGTACTCGCCGGTCAGTTGGCTCTTGGCCCGCGCCACCGGGATGTTGGGGGAGTCCTTCGGGGCGGACAGCAGCCGGTCGTACTCGTAGGTCCACGGCTCGTAGTAGTCCTCAACGCCCGGCATGTCCGGGTTGGCGAATATCTGTGCGAGGCGGCGCAGCCTCCCGCCGGAGCGCGGCCGCAGCCTTCCGCCGGCGGTGCGCTCCCAGCCGCCGCGCCAGCGGTCCTGGTCCTCCCAGCCCTTGGGGTAGCCGACGCCGGGGCGGGTCTCGACGTTGTTGAACCACATGTACTCGGTGCCCTCGCGGTTGGTCCACGCCTGCTTGCAGGTGACCGAGCACGTGTGGCAGCCGATGCACTTGTCCAGGTTCATCACCATGGCGATCTGGGCCATCACCTTCATCAGAAGGTCACCTCCTGGTTGGTGCGACGACGAATGAGTGTCACCTCGTCGCGGTTGTTGCCGGTGGGGCCGATGTAGTTGAAGGCGTAGGACAGTTGGGCGTAGCCGCCCGCGAAGTGGCTGGGCTTGAGCACGATGCGGGTCAGCGAGTTGTGGGTGCCGCCGCGGCGCCCGGAGGCCTCGGTCAGCGGCGTGTTCATGGTGCGCTCCTGGGCGTGATGCATGAACACGGTGCCCTCGGGGATGCGGTGGGAGACGACCGCCCGGGCGGCCACGATCCCGTTGCGGTTGTAGGCCTCGACCCACTCGTTGTCCTGTACGCCGATCTTGTCCGCGTCTGCGGGGCTCATCCAGATCGTCTGGCCGCCCCGGCCCAGGGTGAGCATGTGCAGGTTGTCGTAGTACTGGGAGTGAATCGCCCACTTGTTGTGGACCGTCAGGTAGCGCACCGCCACCTGCACGGCGCCGTCGGGGGCGGTGCCCACCTGCCCGGGGGCGGTCTCCCCGTACAGGGCGGCGAAGTCCAGCGGCGGGCGGAAGGTTGGCAGCGACTCGCCCATGTCCCGCATCCAGTCGTGGTCCAGGTAGTAGTGCATGCGGCCGGTGAGCGTGTGCCACGGCTTGGCGTGCTCCACATTGACCACGAAGGCCGAGTAGCGCCTGCCCCCGTGCTCCGAGCCGGACCACTCCGGGGTGGTGATCACCGGCTGGGGCCTGAGCTGGGTGTCGGCGAAGGTAACCTGCTTGCCGGCCTCTTCCTCGCTCAGCTCCACCAGGGGAGTGCCGGTGCGCCGGGACAGGGTCTGCCAGCCCTGGGTGGCCAGGTGTCCGTTGGTGGCGCCGGACATGTGCATGACGGCGTCGCCGGCTCGGATGGGGGTGTCGATCAGCGGACGGCCCGTCGCCGCGCCGACGCCGGTGCCGTGGGCGCGGCGCAGCCGCTCCATCTCCCGCTCCGGGTGCAGCATGATGCCCTTGATGGGGATGCCGGGGGACTCCACCAGGGGGCCGACGGCGTCGAACTTGTTGCGGATCTGGGTGTAGTCGCGCTCGATCGGTACCAGCTTGGGCATGGTCACTCCCGGCACCCACGCCTGCGGCAGGGCGGAGACATCCCCGTGCGGCATGGTCATGGCGTCCGGGGTGTCGTGGGTGAGCGGGGCGGCGACGACGTCGGTCTGGGTGCCCAAGTATTTGGGCGCCCAGGCGCTGACCAGCTCGGCCAGCTGCTGGTAGATGTCGAAGTCGCTGCGCGCCTCCCACGGCGGGTCGATCGCCATGTTGAAGGAGTGGATGAAGGGGTGCATGTCAGTGGTGGACAGGTCGTACTTCTCATACCAGGTGGCAGCCGGCAGCACGACGTCGGAGTGCAGCGTGGTGGAGGTGTTGCGGAAGTCCGCCGTCCACATCAGGTCGAGCTTGCCCTGGGGCGCCTCCTCCCGCCAGGTCATGGAGGCCGGGCGACGGTCGGCGGGGGTCTCGGCCGCGTTGACGTCTCCGCCGGAGCCGACCATGTGCCGCAGGAAGAACTCGGTGCCCTTGGCGGAGGAGCCGAGCAGGTTGGTGCGCCAGGAGGCCAGGATGCGGGGGAAGTTCTCCGGTGCATCCGGGTCCTCGCAGGCGAAACGCAACTCGCCCCGGGTCAGCTGGTCGACGACGTAGTCCTTGGGGTCCATGCCCGCGGCGGCGGCCTGCTGCCCCAGCAGCAGCGGGTTGCGGTCGAAGGTCGGGTAGGAGGGCGTCCAGCCGCGCCGCATCGCCTCCACCAGCGTGTCGGAGGAGGTCTTGCCCGCCAGGGTGCCGGCGCCCAGCGGGGAGGCCAGCCGGTCGGCCGGAGTATCGTCGTAGCGCCACTGGTCGGTGGTCAGGTACCAGAAGCCGGTGGAGATCATCTGGCGGGCGGGCCGGTGCCAGTCCAGGGCGAAGGCGAACTGGGACCAGCCGGCGATGGGGCGGACCTTCTCCTGGCCGACGTAGTGTGCCCAGCCGCCGCCGTTCACGCCCTGGGTGGCGCACATGGAGGTCAGTGCCAGCAGGGTCCGGTAGATCTCGTCGGCATGGTAGTAGTGGTTGATTCCGGCACCCATGACGATCTGGGAGCGGCCGCCGGACTCGATGGCGTTGACGGCGAAGTCGCGCGCCACCCGGATCGTGGCGGGCCCGGGCACACCGGTGAGCTCCGCGGCCCAGGCGGGCGTGCCCGGGACGGTGGCGTCGTGGTAGTCGGCGGGCCACTGTCCGGGCAGCCCGGGGCGGGACACCGCGTAGTTGGCCAGCAACAGGTCGTAGACGGTGGTGACCAGGCGCCCGTCGGGAAGGCGGGTCGCGGGCACGCCCCGCCGGATCACGCCCCCGCCGACGGACCCGGTGGGCGTCTGGGAACCGGGCAGGTCGAAGCGGGGCAGCAGGATCTCTATGGGCTCGACGACGACGCGCGCCGACGCGGTGTCGGCCGGGGAGGACGAGTCCGCTGCGCCGTCGTCGGTGAGCTCGGCGATGGACATGATCGGGTCCACGCCCTCCATGAGCAGGTTCCACTTGCCCTCGCCCTCGGGGGTGAAGCGATCGGCGAGCGTGCCGCCGGGATCGGCGGGGCCGCGCTCGCGGTCCCACACCAGGGGCCGGAACTCGCCGCGGGGAAGGTCGTCCGCCACCCCGGCCACGCCGTCGGCGGTGACGAAGCGGCCCGGCACCGTTCCCGAGCCGTCGGGGGAGGGGACCAGCTCCACCAGGAACGGGGCGTCGGTGTGACGGCGCATGTAGTCCAGGAAGAAGGGCTCGCGCCGTCCGACGTGGAACTCGGACAGGATCACGTGCCCCATGGCCATGCCCAGGGCGCCGTCGGTGCCGGGGGCAACTCGCAGCCACTGGTCCGCGAACTTGGTGTTGTCGGCGTAGTCGGGGGAGACGGCCACCACCTTCTGTCCGTGGTAGCGGGCCTCGGTCATGAAGTGGGCGTCCGGGGTGCGGGTCAGCGGCAGGTTCGAGCCCCACATGATCAAGTACTGGGCGTTGTACCAGTCGCCGGCCTCGGGCACGTCGGTCTGGTCGCCGAACACCTGCGGGGAGGCCGGCGGTAGGTCCGCGTACCAGTCGTAGAAGGACAGCATGGTGCCGCCAATGAGTTCGTGGAAGCGGGCGCCCGCCCCATAGGAGAGCATCGACATCGCCGGGATGACGGAGAACCCGGCGCAGCGGTCCGGCCCCCAGGTGCGGATGGTGTGTACGTAGGCGGCGGCGATGAGGTCCATCGCCTCGTCCCAGCCGACGCGCACCATCCCGCCGCGGCCGCGCGCGGACTTGTAGGCGCGGGAGGTGGCCGGGTCCCCGGTGACCTCCGCCCAGGCGGCGACGGCGTCGCCGTCGTGCCGCTGGCGGGCGGCGCGGAATGCGTCCAGCAGCACGCTGCGCACATACGGGTAGCGGATGCGCGTGGGGGAGTATGTGTACCAGGAGAAGGCGGCGCCGCGCGGGCAGCCGCGGGGCTCGTACTCGGGCATGTCCGGCCCGGTGGTGGGGTAGTCGGTTATCTGCTTCTCCCAAGTGATCACGCCGTCGGTGACGTACACCTCCCAGGCGCAGGAGCCGGTGCAGTTCACGCCGTGGGTGGAGTGGACCATCTTGTCGTGGCTCCACCGGTGCCGGTAGAAGGTGTCGGCGTCGCGGCCGCCCTCGAGAAACAGTCGGCGGGCGTCGGCGGAGGCCTCACCCCGGCGCAGGTAGGAGCCCAGGGTGAACAGTCCCGGGGCGTTTTCGACCCTGGCGTCGGGTCCGGGAACGATCGGGGTGGCGGCTGTGCTCATCACGGTTCCTTGACGGGTGTGGACGGTGTGTAGAAGCGGTGTGGGGTTGGGGCGGCGTGTGGCGCCGGGGCGCGGAAGGTACGTCCGACGCCGCCGTCGTCGGGGGATATCAGCCGGGCCGCTTGGCGGACGGGCCGGCGTAGCGGATCCAGCAGATGACGGCGCACAGCACGCAGAAGGCGGCGCAGCCGTAGAAGAACGTGTAAGTGGGCATCAGGGTCAGAGCGATACCGACCAAAAACGGGCCGAGCGAGGCGACGGCGGCCGTGAAGCCAATGGCTCCGCCGGCCTGACGCTTGGGCATGATCATGGGCATCTGCTTGAAGGTGGAGGCATTGCCCACCCCGGCGAAGAAGAACATGGCCAACAGGCCGATCATGAATACGCGGAAGTCGCCGGCGTCGTCGGCAGTGGCGACCTGCCAGCCGCAGAAGGTCATGGTGACGGCCATGCCGACTGCGGACACGAAGGTCCAAATGGCGCCGCCGAAGCGGTCGCACAGAGGACCCCAGGCGAAGCGCAGGAAGGAGCCCAGCAGGGTGCCGATGAAGGCGTAGGAGGCGCCCTTGGGCAGGTCGGCTGCGGCCAGCGTCTGGGCCAGTGGGGAGGAGGCGCCGTAGTTGTTGTTGATGATGTTGGCGGTCTGGGCGGCGAAGCCGGAGAAGATGCCGAAGGTCATGATGTACAGGACCGTCATCAGCCAGGTGTCGATGTTGCCGAAGATGTCCAGCTGCTGGCGGATATTGGCCTTGACCGGCACGTCCTTGATGTAGGCGAAGGCCAGGGCGGCCGCGATCAGGGACCACGGCAGGAAGAAGACGGTGGCGTTGAAGACCCTGGGGGCGCCGTCGGTGTGGGGGGCCACCCAGGTGAGCCCGAACAGGCTCGTGCTCATCAGGAATGGCGCGGCCAGCTGGATCACGCTCATGCCCATGTTGCCCAATCCGCCCTGCAGGCCGAGGGCCGTGCCGGACAGGCGCTTGGGGAAGAAGAAGCCGGTGGAGGGCATGTAGCCGGAGAAGGTGGCGGCACCGATGCCGCAGGTGAAGGACAGCGCCAGCAGGGTGCCGAATGAGGTGGCGGGATTCTGGACGGCGAAGAACCAGCCGAGCATGGGCAGGATGTATAGCAGGGAGGACCAGCCGATCATCTTGCGCGAGCCGATGGTGGCGGGCAGGAACATGTAGATCAGCCGCAGTGCCGCACAGGACAGGCCCGGCATGGAGGTGATCCAGTAGATCTGGTTCTTCGTCAGTTCGAAGCCGATCTCGTTCAGCCGCGGAGCGACGGCGCTGGGCAGAAACCACACCGTGAATCCGAGCATGAGGGAGAAGGTGGTGATGGCCAGCGTGCGCCAGGCGATCGACGCCGACCAGCTGTCCGGCTCCTCCGGGTTCCAACCGGTCAAGACGCGTCCGGAGGTGTCGAGCTGACTCATGTTGTTATGACTCCTGGGAAGTAGTGGGCGTGTAACCGTGAGTTCACCGGGGCGAGCCGATATCGCTGTCCGTCGGGTGACCTCCCCGTGGGGTGATTCGGCAATGATGCCCTGGCGTCTGGGCTTCCCGGCGGAGGGGGCATATTCGGTGTGATTGTGCGGGAAAGTTGCACGGATTTTTCCCGGTGCGATCCGTAATAAGAAAGGTGAATGTGAGCTAATAGGCATGGCGGGGGTGTGGCCGGCGGCGGACAGTAAGCGCTGGTCGGGCTGGCCATGCCGCCGGAGCCGACTACCGTGGTCGACATGAGCCAGCCGAAATCGCACCGTCCCTCCGCCGCTCCGGAGACGGCACCCGTGCGTCAGAAGGGACTCCATCCCCTGCCCGAGCCGGTCAAGGGCGCAGTCATCACCGTGTCCGACCGCTGCGTGAGCGGCGAGCGTGAGGACGTCTCCGGGCCGCTGGCGGCGCGGCTGCTGGCCGAGCACGACGTCATCGTCGACGCCGTGAAGGTGGTGCCCGACGGCGTCGAGTCCGTGCGCGGCGCAATCCAGGAGGCGGTATCGGCCGGGGCGCGGGTGGTGCTCACCACCGGTGGTACCGGAGTCACGCCGCGGGATCTGACCCCCGAGGGCACCGCGCCCCTGTTGGCGGTGCGACTTGAGGGTATTGAGGCGCAGATCCGCGCCTACGGGCTGACTCAGACCCCGCTGTCGAGTCTGTCGCGCGGGCTGGTGGGGGTCACCAGCCGCGACGCCGATGGCGTGCTCGTGGTCAACGCCCCCGGCTCACGTGGTGGCGTCAAGGACACCATCGCCGTGGTGGGGCCTCTGGTGCCGCACGTGCTCGAACAGCTAGGTGGCGGTGACCACTGAACCCGCCTCACCGCCTCCGCCGAGGTCGGTAGAACTTACATGCCGAGGTCGGTTGATGTTACGTGCCGAGGTCGGTAGAACTTACACGCCGAGGTCGGTTGATGTTACGTGCCGAGGTCGGTTGATACGCCGTCCCACATCCTCGCCGTCGTCCACAGGTCGTGTTCAACACAGCGCTGCGCATTCGCATCCACAGGCCGCCAGCGTCGATCAGGCTGGCTCCTGCACGCTGTCCCCATGGATAACGAGTTATTTCCCCACAAGCTACCAAGCGTGATTCCTCCGGCGCTGGTGCGGCGCTCCACCGTGGGACGCAGCCTGCTGGAAGACGGAGTCGACTCAGGGCGACTCACTCAGGTACGTCGGGACGTCTATGTGCACGTCTCATGCGACGCCGACGCCTGGGAACAACGCGCAGCCGTGCACAGTGCAATGCTTGAAGCGTTTCGAGCTGACGCACTCGAAGGGATAGTTGTGCTGGAGAGCGCCGTCCTTCTTCACGGAGGCATGACCTGGCGCACACCCAAGTCGCTGCATTTGGCGGTCCGTTATCGGCCGGCGGGTTTGCAGCGGCCTCCGACACGGCGCGACCCGATGCGCCCGCCCAGTCGGGACCTGGGGCCGCGCGACCGCCGTCGTGCACTCGCGCGACGCCCCGTGATCCGCCACCATTTCCCGGTACCAGATCAGGACATCGTCGTCATCGGCGGACTGCGCGTCACCGGAATTGAACGCACTATCGAGGACTGTGCCCGCTACTTGGAGCCTGACGCCGCATTGGTTGCCGTTGACTCGCTTTTCGCAGTGGCCACTGGGGCGCTGCCCCATGGCGGAGTTGAACGCTCCGGCCCCGACGACTTCGATCGTCCTTGGGACCGTGCTGCCGAGATTAACCAGTTGGCGGCGGTCACGCGCGCGAGTCCTGGCGAGGTTGAGTAAGCGGAGAGGAGAGCGTGGGGTGCGACGCGCTCGCGCCGTCATCGAGGCCGCAACCCCCTGGAGCCAGTCCCCGTATGAGACGGAACTGCGCCGAATCTGCCTGGTCAATGGTATTACCACACCAACGCCGCAAATGCCCCTACGTACTGCGTTCAAAACCTGCTACGCAGACCTTGGCTGGTTGAACCTGCGCAGGGCGGCCGAAGTAGATGGTCTTATCAAATACGTGCACGACGCAGATACCGTAGAAGCAAAACAATCTGCGCGCGATGAGCTCTTCGTGGAGAATGGCTTCGAGATTGCACATTTCTCGCCGGATGATGTAGTTGATTCTGAGCGGGCGCTAGAGATGTTGCGCGCGTTGCTGCCCCGGACGGCATGTGAGGGGAGGCCGGTCACTGGCCTGCGAACCAAGCGAGAGCGTTCACAGACACACGCCTGAGCCATGCGCTGGAGCGCCCGGGCTTGAACCATATCTACCGACCTCGGTACGTAAGTTCTACCGACTTCGGTACGTAAGTTCTACCGATCTCGGCGGGAGTAGGTGCGGATGTCCTCCCAGGTGTCCAGATCGTGGGCGGCACCGGAGAGCGTCTCTCCCCGCCCGGCGAGGTCTACGCGAACCAGATCCAGCCCGTTCAGTACTCGCCGCACCGCCACATCCCGCAGTCCCACGCCTCCCGGGGCTACCGCCGCGGCCAACACGGCGGTCCGGTACACGCCCAGTAGGTACTGCACATGATCGCCGTCGACGATGCAGGCGCCGTCGCCGCCCACACGCCCCTCCAGCGCTTTCGTCAACTCCGGCAGGAGCCGCCACGACTCCGGGGCATCGCAGGTTACGACGGCGGTCAGGCGTCCGCCGCTCATGTCGCCCGTCGATCCGACCGGCCCTGGTGTCGGCACCTTTTCGGCGGCTGCCAGCCGCACCAGCCCGGCCGCGATCCCCGCCACCGGCCCTCCCAACGGCGGATCCTCTAGGGTCTGCAGCACTCCGGCCGGAACCGCGACGGTAGGCGGCGCCACCACAACCACCCGGCCGGGCGGCAGTTGAGCGCGCACGTGCTCAATGCCGCTCAGCACGTGATCGAGCAGGCGGACGCCGCTAACCAGTACGTCCGGCTTCGACGCCCCACCCAGGCGTCGCGCGGTTCCGCCGGCGAGCACGATGACGTCGAGTCGGCGGGCTCCGCCCGACCGGCCGCTCGCGCAGTTCGCGACGGTGCTCTCAGCGGTGCTCATCGCCACGCCCCCGCACTCCGGAGAGTACGCCGAAACAGTGCCCATCAAGCACGAGTCCGCCAAGCATCGTCCGCGCCGGAGTCGTCTTCCGGACGCACCCAGTCGCCGGAGCTTCCGCCTGACTTGGACGTCACCTTTGCCTCGCGCAGGGCCACGCCCCGGTCCACGCCCTTGACCATGTCCACCAACGCCAGGCCCGCGACCGTAGCCGCCGTCAGCGCCTCCATCTCTACGCCGGTGCGGTCGGCGGTGCGCACAGTCGTCTCGATGCGGACGCCACCCGCTTCGATGCGCAGGTCCACGCTGCAGGCGTGCACTCCGATTACGTGTGCCAGCGGCAGCAAGTCCGGCACGCGCTTGGCTGCGGCGATCCCGGCGATGCGCGCCACCGCGAGCGCATCGCCCTTAGGGACGGCGTTCTCGCGCAGAGCTGCGACGATCGTCGGGGAGCAGGCCACGAAGGCGCTTGCGGTGGCCGTGCGAACAGTGGGGTGCTTGGCGGACACGTCCACCATGTGCGCGGCCCCGGACTCATCTAGATGAGCCAGGCGGAGGGAATGGCCGGAGGGCGGTCCAGCAGGCGTGAAGGAGTCCTCGGGTGCTCCGGGCTCGGGGCCGTCCGCGGCTGTTTCGTCCCGGGCAGGGGCGGGTTTACGGTGGAACAGGCGCATAAGTCTCCTCGGGGTGGGAAGCGGGCGATTTGGGGCTTGGACGGTCTGCTACCAGACCGAGCCCGGCACCGGGGCGGCGGGAGCCGACAGCGCGAGCAGCTGGACCGGGTCGCCTACATCGACGGCGTCGACATCGGCCTCGACCACCGCGAGCGCCTGTGCCGCAGGCAGCGAGGCGACCAGGTGAGATCCGGACCCCAGCCGGTGTGACGGCGCCACCCAGACGGTGCCCGGTGGCGACCCGGCTGGCACTGGTTCCGGCGGGGCGACGAAGCGCACCGGCACATGTTGGCGGCGTCCCCGTGGGCTGCGCCAGCGGACGGCGGCCCGCGCCGTCGCCCGTGTTCCGCCATCCCGGGGTGCGCCCGGCTCGGCGGCGTCGTGGCCGGACAGGCGGGCCAGGGCCGGAGCGACGATCGTAGTGAAGGACACGAGTACGCTCACCGGATTTCCGGGCAGGCCGAGGACCGGCACCCGCCGCCCGTCTCCGGTCCGAACGGACCCGTAACCCTGCGGCTTGCCGGGCTGCATCGCGACCTTGGCGGTTGCCAGGTCGATGTCATTCCCGGCCGGTCCCTCCGCCTGTCCGCGGGCGGCGGCCAGTATGGCGAAAGGATCGTAGGCGCCCACCGAGACACCCCCGGAGGAAACGACCAGATCGGCGTCGGCGGCGGCCGCGCGTAGGGCCTCGGCCAGCGCCGACGGCGTGTCGGCGCTGTGGATGACAGCGGTCAGCCGTGCCCCGTGCTCGGCCACCAGCCCCGACAGCAGCGGGCCGTTGGAGTCCGGGATGGTGCCGGCGGCCAGTTCCCGCCCCGCATCTGCCAACTCCGCGCCGGTGATCACAACGGCCACGCGCGGTCGGGGCACTGCCCGCACCGCCGAGCGGCCCACGGAGGCGACGGCCGACACGGCGGTGGCCTTCAGCGCCGTTCCCGCCCGCAGTACAACCTGACCCACGGCGACGTCCTCACCCGCGTGGCGCACATTGGCGCCCGGTTCGACGGCGGCGCGTACCTCCACCTGCTCCGGCAGCGGGAGCGCGCCCGGAGACTGGTCGGTGTCCTCCACCCTGACCACGGCGTCGGCGCCCGCGGGCAGCATGGCGCCGGTCATGATCCGCTGCGCCGTGCCCGCGGCCAGCCGCATCGGCCTCGCCCCCGCCGGCACGTCGCCCGCTACCGGCAGTGTGACCGGGGCTGTGCGCGCGCCGGCTACGTCCGCAGCGCGTACGGCGTATCCGTCCATGGCGGAGTTCGTCCAGGGCGGTACCGGCACGGTGGCCCGCACATCCTCGGCCAGCACCAGGCCGTGTGCCTGCTCCAGCGGAACCTCAAGTGCATCCAGTGGTGTCAGCGTGCTCAGCACCCGGTCGAGGTACTCCTCGGGCGGAAGCATGGGGAAGGTCATCGCGGAGTCCTTGTCATGCGCTTACGTTGACGGCGGAGTTACTACGGTAGGCCACGGCGGCTACTTTCCGGTTCATCATGCCCCGACATCTTCGGTGGCCCCAGCTCTGGTTGCGCGACCGCGCAGTCCAAGTCCTGGGCGTGTACCCTCCCGGGGGCGGGCCGCAGCGGCGTCGACCGTGCGGGTACGGAGCGGCCGGAACAGTAGGTGTTAGGAGGAAATGACAATGACCCAGACGAATCCGACCCCCGAGCGCATAGACGTCACCGGTGCCTGCACCCCCTCCACGGCCCGGATTGTGCGCGCCGAAGTCACCTCCGCCTCGCTCGATACCGCTCGGCTCGCCGTCGCCGTTGCGGATCCGGCGGCCGGCGCCGTCGCCACCTTCGACGGCAGGGTACGCAACCACGACGACGGGCGCGGGGTAAGCGGCATCAGCTACTCGGCCCACCCCAGCGCGAGCGAGGTGATCGGCCAGATCGCGGCCCGGATTGCCTCGAGGGATGGATTGCGTGCACTCGCGGTCGCCCACCGCGTGGGTGAACTGGGCGTGGGCGAGACGGCGCTGGCGGTGGCGGTGAGCGCAGACCACCGCGCTGCCGCTTTTGCAGCGGTGAGCGACATCGTTGAAGAGATCAAGGCACGTTTGCCCGTCTGGAAGCAGCAGATCCTCGCGGATGGCTCGCGCGTCTGGTCGAACACGCCCTGAGTCATGGGCGGGTTTCGGCGGGATCAGCCGCCCGCAAAAGGCGGAAGGATGTCGACCCGGTCGCGGTCGTGCAGCTCGGCCAGCGAGTCGGCCGGAGTGGACAGCGAGTTGACCAGGTAGCTGGACACGCCGATGATCTTGGCCAACTCCAGCCCTCGTCCGGCCAGTAGCTCCCGCAACCCCGCCAGGGTCGTGCCCACGGGCAGTTCCAGCCGCTCCTCGGTGTGGCCCGCGGCCTGCGCGGCGGCGGCGAAGTAGTGCACGTCAATGGCAATGGTGCCGGCTGCGTGCGTGTGAAGGTCGGGCAAGTGCAAGCTTTTCTCCTCGTTGTCTCGTGAACTGTTGGCTGCCGTGCGAATCGACGGCAACCTCGGGGCGCCCAGGGGGCGACTGTATAACTATGGAAATGTGAGCAGATTCGGGACAAACGATCCTTACAGCCCTGACGAATGTTCGTGAGATTGGAAATATGCGCTCTGCTCCGATGAAGGCGCGCGGTACCAACCGCTTTGCCCAATGTTTGACAACCATAGGAGCATCATTGTTGGCCCGTGATGCGCGTGATGCTGGGCGGATCAGCCGCCGATGGCGGACATGGTCCGAGCCGGGGCGGTGAAATCTGAGGGCGCCTGCAAATCGTCTGCGCCGTGTGCGCGGGGCTTGCTCCAGGTGGCCTCCGCCCAGATGCGCATTATCTCCTCATCGGCGGCACCGGCGCGCATGGGGCTGCGCAGATCGGTGTCTGTGGCCGAGAACAGGCAGGTCAGCAGCCGCCCGTCGGCCGTCAGCCGGGTGCGGTCGCAGTCGGCGCAGAAGGGCGCGGTCACCGAGGCGATCACCCCGATTCGTCCGGCCGGGTAGTCCGCCCCGTCCGGGCCCCTGCCTGCGGCCACGTCCCACAGCGCGGCCGGACGTCGGTCCGGCCGGCCCACGGGCGCCAGCTCGAAGCCCGCCCGCCGCAGCACCGTCAATACCTTGTCGGCGCCGACGACGTCGCCCGCCCGCCAGGTGCCGCGCGGCCCCAGTGGCATGTGCTCGATGAAGCGCAGTTGCCAGCCGCGACGCAGGCACTCCGCGGCGAGCCGTGGCGCACGTTCGCTGAGGCCCTCGGGTACGGCGACGGCGTTGACCTTGATGGGGTCCAATCCCGCCGCCTGTGCTCCGGCGACGCCGCGCAGTACGTCCTGCAGGCGGTCGCGGCGCGTCAGGGCGGCGTAGTTTTGGGGGTCTAGGGCGTCGATGGAGATGTTGACGCGGTCCAGGCCTGCGGCGCGTAGCGCGGCTGCCCGCTTGTCCAGCCCCAGACCGTTGGTGGTCAAGCCGATGTCCGGCTTAGTGCCGATGCGGGTGCGCAGCGTGGACAGGGCGGCAACGATCTGCTCCAGGTCCCGACGCAGCAACGGCTCACCACCGGTGAGTCGGATCCGCTCCATACCCAGCCGCTCAACAGCCAAGCGTGCGAGGCGGGCGATTTCTGCAACTGTCAACAACTGCGGGCCGGGCAGCCAGGCAAGGCCCTGCGCCGGCATGCAGTAGGTACAGCGCAGGTTGCAGCGGTCGGTCACCGATATTCTGAGGTCCCGCACGGTGCGCCCGAAGCGGTCCACCAGCTGCTCGGGGACCGCCGTGGGCACGACGGTGATGGCCTGCGCGCTCATGCGGCGATGGTACTCAGCCGACGCGCACGATCTCCACGCGGGCGAAGCCGTCCGCGGCCTCCAACAGCGTGTGCCGGATGGACATCGGCAGCTGGTCGATCTGTGCCAGCAGCGGCGTGGGCACATGCGGGGCGACCAGATCGAAGCTCTCGCCGATACCGAGTGAGGACACCGCGCCGAGCACTGCCGGATGGCGCAGGCGGTGGGGGATCGGTCGCACGTCCAGGGTCAGGCGTTCGGTGTCCGCCTCACCGCAGCCACAGGCATGGTGGGAATGGGTCTCCTGGATCGGAATGAGCTTCGGGTCCTCGCTCATATTGCCTCCTGATAAGTTTCAGCGGTGCCGTGGTACGCCGGCTCGGTGTGATGCAACCGGGCGCAGCCACGTCGTACTGGTTCGGTTGCCGTTGGCCGACACATTTTATTACGGTGTTTGGCGTGAAAAACAAGATGGTGGTCGGCCGGGCCGCCGGGCGGTGCTCCTCCGGGCGAGCCCGCACACCCCGGCCTCATCGCCGTCGCCGCACCCAGGTCCGCCGCAATGCGGTGGTGCTGGTCTGGCTGGTGGCCGCGGCTGCGCTCGCGATCGGCGTCATCGGCGGGCCGCTGGCGGCCTGGGGCACCTGGCTGCCGCTGCACGCCCTGCTGCTCGGCGGCATCGGTTCGGCGATCACCATCTGGTCGGCCCACTTCGCCGATACCCTGCTGCACCGTCCCGCGCTCGGCGGCGCCGGGCTGCTGGACGTGCGCCTGTATGTCCACAGTCTCGGTGCCATCGCGGTGCTGGTCGGCATCACCGCCGGGCGTCCCGCCGTCACCCTGGCCGGGGTGACGGTGGTGCTCGCTTGCGCGCTGTTGGGCGTGGCTGCGATCGGCGTCCAATACCGCCGCGCCCTGGCACCCAGGATGGCGCCCCTGGTCTTTCATTACCTGGCCGCACTGAGCCTGTTGGGAATCGGCGCGGTCCTGGGCTACCTCACCTCCTGGGCCGACCGGCGCGGTGCCGCCGCCCTCGCCGACACCTACTACCTCGCCCACACCACCACCATGCTGCTCGGCTTCGTCGGCATCACCGTGCTGGGCACGCTCACCGTGCTGTGGCCGACCATGCTGCGCACCCGCATGGAGCCGACCGCCGCCCGCTGGGCGACCCGGGGACTGCCACTCCTCGTGGCGGGCGTCGCCATAACCGCCTGCGCGGGCCTGTGGCGTATGGCGGCGGGAATCGGCGTGGTCGTGTACCTGATCGGTGCCGCCGCCGTGGTCCTGCCCGCCGCGGTGACGGCCCGGCGCGTGCCGCCTACCTCCTTCGCCACCATGAGTGCGGCGGCGTCGGTGGGCTGGCTGCTGGCCTGCGTGGGCTACATCGGCACCGGTATCGTCCTGGCCGACGACGTCGCCGCCGCCCGCGAGGTCATCCACACCGTTCGCGTGTCCCTGGGCGCCGGATTTGCGCTGCAGATTGTGGCCGCCGCGCTGAGCTACCTCACCCCGGTCATGCTGGGTGGGGGCCCGGCCGCCGCCCGCGCCACCAACGCCATCCTGGACCGGGCCGCCGCCTGGCGGGTGGTGACGGCCAACGGCTGCCTGCTGATCGCCGTCGCCCAGATACTGCCCGAGGCGGTGCGGCTGGCCGCGGCGGTCGTTGCCGCCGCCGTGGCCGGCTACGTGCCGGTGGGCATCGCCCTGGCGGTGCGGCGGGTGCTGCGCGGCGAGAAGCACGAGGGAGGAAACCCGTGAATGATCGCGCCGAAGACGACGCAGACCGTCCCCCGGCGGCTCCGGCGGCCCGCAGCGGCGTCGGCACCCCGCAGGGGCGCGC
>NZ_LK995466.1 GCF_900002405.1 Actinomyces succiniciruminis
GTCCTGAGGCAGAACTGTCACCGATGTCCTGAGACATCACAGGGTAGCCGTATATGAGCGCGCTCACGAATCCGACACGGCGTCCTAAAGTCGGATCTGAGCGAACGCGGCGCCGAACAGGCACCGGGCAAGGAGGCCAAATGTTCCAGATCCGTATCCACGGTCGGGGTGGCCAAGGGGTAGTCACTGCGTCCGACCTGTTGGCGTATGCAGCCTTCAAGGAGGACCGCTACGCCCAGGCTTTCCCGTCCTTCGGCTCTGAGCGCACGGGAGCGCCGGTGGTTTCCTACTGCCGGATCGACACCCGCCCGATCCGCGCCCACGAGCCCGTCCTCACTCCGGATGCCGTCATCATCCAAGATCCCACCCTGTTGGGTGCCATCGATGTCTTCGCCGGTCTGCGCCCGGGGGGCTATGCGCTCATCAACTCCGCCAAGCCCTTTGACAGCTTTGACCTGGACCCGGCCACGGTGGCCGCCGTTCCCCCGGAGCACCGCCTGACCGTGCCGGCCACGGACCTGGCCATGGAGCATCTGGGACGGCCCCTGCCCAACGCCGTCCTGCTCGGGGCATTCACCGCCGTAACCGACGTACTCGGCATCGAGGCCGTGTGCGCCGCCATTGCAGATCGCTTCCCGGGAAAGGTCGGTGAGCGAAACATTGCCGCCGCCCGGGCCGCCCACAAGATCGTTGCGGACAAGCTCGCCGGCAACGTCTCCGAGTCTCAGACCGGGACCAACCACGATCAGGAGGAGGACGCCGGTGCTGCGTGAGATTGAGGGATCGAAGGCGGTGGCGGCAGCCGTCGCCACCTGCCGTCCGGATGTGGTGTGCGCCTACCCCATCTCGCCCCAGACGCACATCGTTGAGGAGCTATCGCGGCTGGTCAAGGTGGGCGAGTTGGACTGCGAGTACATCAACGTCGAGTCCGAGTTCGCCGCCCAGTCCGTTGCCATCGGCGCCAGCGCCGTGGGCGCCCGCGCCTACACGGCCACCGCCTCCCAGGGCCTGCTGTACATGGTGGAGGCGGTTTACAACGCCTCCGGCCTGGGGCTGCCCATCGTCATGACCGTGGCGAACCGGGCCATCGGCGGTCCCATCAACATTTGGAACGATCAGTCCGACACCATGAGTCAGCGCGAGAGCGGCTGGCTGCAGCTCTTCGCCGCGGACAACCAGGAGGCCGCCGACCTGCACGTGCAGGCCTTCCGCATCGCCGAGGAGCTGAGCCTGCCGGTCATGGTCTGCATGGACGGCTTCGTCCTCACCCACGCCGTCGAACGCGTGGACGTTCCCGAGCAGGAGCAGGTGGACGCCTTCCTGCCCCCGTTCCAGCCCGTCCAGACGCTCGACCCGGAGGATCCCGTCACCATCGGCGCCATGGTGGGGCCCGAGGCCTTCACCGAGGTCCGCTACCTGGCGCACCGCAAGCAGCAGGCGGCCGTCGAGGTGGTTGAGCGCGTGGGCCGGGAGTTCGCCGCGGCCTTCGGCAGGCAGTCCGGTGGCCTCCTGCACGCCTATCGCACCGAGGGAGCCGAAACCGTGGTGGTGGCCCTGGGCTCGGTCACCGGCACGCTCAAGGACGCCGTCGACACCCTGCGGGACGACGGCGTGCCGGTGGGCCTGGTGGCACTGACCTCCTTCCGGCCCTTCCCAGAGGCCGCCATGGCGCGCGCGCTGGCCGGGGCCAAGCGGGTGGTGAGCCTGGAGCGCGCCTTCTCCCTGGGACGCGGCGGCATCGTCGAGGAGGACCTGCGCCGCGTCCTTTGGAACCGCGCCGGCGAGGTCACCCTGACCACGGTCGCCGCGGGCCTGGGAGGCCGCGACATCACCTCGGCCTCCCTGGTGGAGGTGCTGCGCCGCGCCGACCGCGGCGAGCTCGCCCCACTGGAGTTCTTGGACCTGGATGAAGCCACCGTTGCCGCCCACCTGGCGGCCGTCGGCCCCCGCACGGAAGGAGCAGCATCATGACGACGTCGACCACCGCCACCACCGCACCACAGCAGTCGGGCGGACGAACCCGTTTCTACCAGGTCGGCTCCTTCGCCGTCGGCAACCGGCTCCTGCCGGAGGTCCGTTCCCTCCAGTCCAGCCGGGAGCGGAACAACACACTCACCTCCGGGCACCGCGCCTGCCAGGGCTGTGGGGAGGCGCTGGGAGCCCGCTACGTGCTCGACGCCGCCACGGCGGCGGCCGAGCGGGCCGGAGGCAGCCTGGTCACCGTCAACGCCACCGGCTGCCTGGAGGTCTTCTCCTCGCCCTATCCCGAGTCCGCCTGGCGCCTGCCCTGGCTGCACTCCCTGTTCGGCAACGCACCCGCCGTCGCCACCGGCGTGGCCGCGGGGCTGAGGGCCAAGGGGCGTGACGACATCCGCGTGGTCGCCCAGGGCGGCGACGGCGGCACCGTCGACATCGGCTTCGGCTGCCTTTCCGGCATGTTCGAGCGCGGCGACGACGTCCTGTACATCTGCTACGACAACGAGGCCTACATGAACACCGGGGTCCAGCGCTCGGGCGCCACCCCGCCGGCGGCCCGCACCGCCACCACGCAGGCGGTGGGGGACGCCCCGGGCAACGTGTTCGGCCAGGGCAAGGACGTGCCCCGCATCGCCATGGCCCATGAGATCCCCTACGTGGCCACGGCCACCGTCGCGGACCTGCACGATCTGGAACGCAAGGTCACCTACGCGATGGGCCTGCACGGTCCGCGCTACATCCACGTGCTGGTGCCCTGCCCCCTGGGTTGGGGGGCGAAGTCCTCTCACACCGTGCGCATCGCCCGACTGGCCGTGGAGTCGGGGCTCTTCCCGGTCTTCGAGGCCGAGCACGGCGAGGTTACCGGGGTCAGCCCCATCCGCCGCCAGGTGCCGGTGGAGGACTACCTGGTGCTCCAGCGCCGCTTCGCGCACCTGTTCCGCCCCACCAAGGATGAGCAGACGATCGGCCGTCTCCAGGCCCTCGCCGACCGCAACATTCGTCGCTACGGCCTGCTGGGGCATCCCGACGCGGTACCCGTCCTGAACGACGAGGCCACCGGCGCCACCTCCACCCTGGGGGCACGCGCGGACCTCAACGACGCCCCCAAGGAGGACTGACATGACCACTATTTCTGCTCCTGAAGCCGCGCCCGCCGGGGGCGGCGCCGGGAAGGTCCGTCCCTTCGCCGTCACCCTGGCCACGGCCTCCTCCCTGGCGAACAAGACCGGCGCCTGGAGGGTGGAGCGCCCGGTCTACCGCGACTTCCTCCCGCCCTGCAACGACGCCTGCCCCGCCGGGGAGAACATTCAGAAATGGCTCTATGACGCCGAGGACGGCTCCTACGAGCGGGCCTGGCGCACACTCATGCAGGACAACCCGCTGCCCGCCGTCATGGGCCGCGTCTGCTACCACCCCTGCCAGACCGCCTGCAACCGCGGCAAGGTGGATGAGGCCGTCGGCATTAACGCCGTCGAGCGGTTCCTGGGCGACGAGGCGCTGCGTCAGGGGTGGCAGCCCGACCCGTGCGCGCCGGATACCGGTAAGCACGTGCTGGTGGTCGGGGCCGGCCCGGCCGGGCTCAGCGCCGCCTACCAGCTGCGCCGGCGCGGCCACGCCGTCACCGTCCGCGACGCCGCCCCCAAGGCGGGCGGGATGATGCGGTACGGCATCCCCGCCTACCGTCTTCCTCGCGACGTGCTCGACGCCGAGATCGCCCGCATCGAGGGCATGGGGGTCCACTTCGTCCTGAACAGCAAGGTCGACAACATCACCTCCGAACTGGACTCCGGCGAGTTCGACGCCGTGTTCCTGGCCATCGGCGCCCAGGTCGGGCGGCGCACCTACATTCCGGCCGGTGAGGCCGCCCGCATCCTCGACGCCGTCACCCTGCTCAAGGACGTGGAGGACGACCGCGAGGCCGGCGACGCCGCCGCCGACCAGCTCATGCTGGGGCGGCGCGTGGTGGTTTACGGCGGCGGCAATACGGCCCTCGACGCCGCCCGCACCGCCAAGCGCCTGGGCGCCGAGGAGGCGATCATCGTCTATCGGCGCACCCGCGACCGCATGCCCGCCCACGACTCCGAAGTGGTTGAGGCGCTGGAAGAGGGCATCCAGATGCGGTGGCTGTCCACCGTCCAGCACGCCGACGCCGGCAAGCTGCGCATCGAGAAGATGGAGTTGGACGAGACCGGCTTCCCCCAGCCCACCGGCCAGTTCGAGGACCTGGAGGCCGACTCCCTGGTCCTCGCCCTGGGACAGGAATCCGACCTGGGCCTGGTCGACGGGGTGGAGGGCTTGACGATCGAGGACGGCGTGGTGCAGGTCGATGACCAGTTCATGACCGGCCACCCGGGACTGTTCGCCGGCGGTGACATGGTGCCCTCCCAGCGCACCGTCACGGTGGGCATCGGACATGGCAAGCAGGCCGCCCGCGCCATTGACGCCTACCTGCGCGGCGAGGTCTACCACCACCCGGAGCGCCATCGGCTGGCCGACATCGGCGCCATCAACTCCTGGTACTACTCCGACGCGCCCCAGCAGGTGCGCGAGCGCCTGGAAGGGGCCCGCCGCTCCCAGACCTTTGACGAGGTGGTCCAGGGACTGGACGCGGATGACGCCCTGTTCGAGGCACGGCGCTGCATGAGCTGCGGCAACTGCTTCGAGTGCGACAACTGCTTCGGGGTGTGCCCGGACAACGCCGTGATCAAGCTGGAGCCCGGCAAGCGCTACGCCTTCAACTACGACTACTGCAAGGGCTGCGGTATCTGCGTGGAGGAGTGCCCCTGCGGCGCCATCGAGATGGTCCCGGAGATGAGCTGACGGCAGCCCGACGCGGCGGTGCGGGCATACCGCGCCCGCGCCGCCGCGGGGTTAGACGGGAGTGACGCCCAGGTTCTCGATCACCTCGGCGCCGGGCAGGGCGGCCAGCAGGGCCCCGGGCGCCAGCAGCTTGGAGTGGCGCACGCCGGAGCCGATGAGCATCGTGTCGCGTGCCGCCACCTGCGCGTCGATCAGCAGCCGCCAATCGGCGGGCAGACCGACCGGGGTGATGCCGCCGTAGGCCATGCCGCTCATCTCCACGGCCTGCTCCATGGGCAGGAAGGACGCCTTGCGCACGTCGATGAGCTGCTTGACCAGGTGATTGACGTCGGCGAAGTCGGTGGCCCGCACCACGCAGGCCGCCACGCGCCGCTCGCCGGTGCGCTTGCCCGCCACCAGCACGCAGTTGCCGGTGGCCTCGGGGTTCAACGAGTACTCGGCGGTCAGCGCGTCCGTGTCGGACAGGGCGGGGTCGATCTCCACCACCTGCGCCGCGGCTGCCAGGTCATGCCCCTCCGTGGTGTCTGCGAGGGCCTGTAGCGCTGCGGCGACGGGCGGGGCGAGCAGGTCCGTGCGCTCCAGGGCGGGCTGCCAGCCAAGCGTCTCGGCGAAGACATCGGCGGGTTCACGCAGTTCGGTCATACGGCACAACCTCTCAATTCTGGGCGGCGGAAGGAGCCCTTGCCGGAGGAGAACTCCGCAGGGAGTCTACGGCGCAGTTGTCCCACAGCGGTGACCAACAGTGGGAATGAACCGCGCCATGCGCGGCGTTGCCACCTGCGACAACAACCGATCGAGGCGCGCGCCTCACGAACACCGCCGCGGACCGGAGGCCCGAGTGGGCATGGGACCGGCCACGGGAAGACCGAGGAGAAGTACATGGGCGACACCACCGCCGTCACCGCGTCCCCACAGGTCCAGGAGGTCGATCTACTCGTCGTCGGAGGAGGTAAGGCAGGCAAGTCACTGGCCATGCTGCGCGCCCGCAAGGGCGATAGCGTAGTCATGGTTGAACGCGACAAGGTCGGTGGCACCTGCATCAACGTCGCCTGCATCCCCACCAAGACCCTGATCTCCTCCGCCCGCGTCCTGCACCAGGTCCAGGGTGCGGCCGCCTACGGCGTGTCCCTGCCCGAACTGGGCGCCGACGCCTCCAGCTCTCGCGACGACACCGCGCTGCTGACCCGCGCCCGCATCGACCTGGCCGCGCTGCGCCGCCGCAAGGAGAGCATCGTCGGCGGCATGGTCGCCGCCCACGAGACCATGTTCGCCGACTCCGGCATGGACTTCATCCGCGGCACCGCACGCTTCGTGGCCCCGCGCACCGTGGAGATCGCCACCGCCGACGGCGCCGTGCGCCGGGTGCGCGGCAGCCGTGTCCTGATCAACACCGGCACCACCCCGGCCATCCCCAACATTCCGGGCCTGGCCGACACCCCCTACTGGACCAGCGAGGACCTGCTCACCCTGCCCGAGCTGCCCGGGCACCTCCTCATCCTCGGCGGCGGGGTCATCGGCGTCGAGATGGCCTCCCTGATGGGAATGCTGGGTGTGCCCGTCACGCTGCTCCACTCCGGGGAGCATGTGCTGAACCGGGAGGACGACGACGTCGCCGCCGAGGTCACCGCCGGGCTGGAGGCTCTCGGCGTGGAGGTCCTCACCGGCGCCCGCGTGAGCGCCGTGCGTTCCTCCGCCCGCTCCGGGCCGGTGGTGGTGCGTACCGAGGACGGCCGCGAGGCCACCGGATCCCACCTGCTCGTCGCCCTGGGACGGACCCCGGTCACGGCCGGGCTGGGCCTGGAGGCGGCCGGGGTAGAACTGACCGAGCGGGGCTTCGTGCGCGTCGACGATCACCTGCGCACCACCGCCGACGGTGTCTATGCGGCCGGAGACGTGGCCGGCACGCCCATGTTCACCCACGCCTCCTGGAACGACTTCCGGGTGCTGCGGGACCTGCTGGACGGCCGCGAGGTCTCCACCGCCGGGCGGGTCATTCCCTGGACCGTGTTCGCCACCCCGGAGCTCGGGCACGTGGGCCTCACCGAGGCCCAGGCGCGGGCGGCCGGGCACAACGTGCGCGTCGCCAAGACCCCCACCACCGCCGTTCCTCGCGCCAAGACGCTGGGCGCCACCGCCGGCTTCTACAAGGTGATCGTCGACGCCGACACCGACCGGATCCTCGGCGCCGCCATCATCGGTGACAGCGCCGGAGAGGTCATCACCGCCGTCCAGGTGGCCATGCTCGCCGGCATGCCCTGGCAGCAGCTGCGCGACGCCCCCATCTCCCACCCGACCATGGGGGAGGGGCTCAACATCGTCCTCGACTCACTGGGCTGAGCCGCGTCTCGCGGCCGTACGCCGCGGCGGCGTCAGGACCGGAGAGCGCTGACGCCCCAGGCGGCATCAACCAGTTCGGAGTCGACGAAGTCGAAGATGAGTACGCCGCGCCCATGCGCCTGCCGCAGCAGCCGCAGCACCTGCGGATTGGTGCGCTGCGCATAGGCGATCGGCGTGCCCAGTCGTCCGTTGGTGGCACTGACATGGTTGAGCAGCAGGCAGTCGTCGTCGCCGCGGTGAGTATAGAGCCGCTCAATCCGGGAGAGCTTCGCCGCGGGTTCGGGACCATCCCAGTCGTCTTGCAGCAGGATGCGTCGATTGTCGTGCCAGGGCACGGCCCAAGGCCGGTCCCCGACAGCCGTCAGGCCGAATTGCGCCGGTGCGCATTCGAAGGCGACCACCTTCCCGCGAATGCTCCCCAGGGCAGGCCACACGGTGCCCCCACCCGCTTGCTCCGGAGTCCAGAACAGGTCTCGATTCTTGGCGATGAGGGCCGTCAGGGCGTTCCCGTACGCCTCGAAGTCGTCTTTCGCCTCATTGGCGTTCTGTATCCGCGCGAGGAAGAAGTCCCGGGGGTGGGCGGTAAGGTGCTCACGCAGGGTCTGCAGGATGGACTCGGCGGAGATGTCGCTGATCCATTCACGGTGGGCCGCAACCATGCTGCGCCGTAGCCGCAGGTCCAAATACCGAACGCCGCAACCGATCTGCTCGGCCAGACCGAGATCCTGGGTGCGGTAGTAGGGATGGGTGCACGCACTCGTCATCGTGTCGTGCGTGCCGGGAATTGTCAGCGCGCACAGGGGAGTGTCGTCGGGCAGGTCGGAAATGAACTCGGCTGGGTCCGCGGTGGTCAACGGTTGCCTCCATCGTGGTGAGCCATGTCGGCCAGGTCGGCATAGAAACGCCTCAGATATGCCTCGACGTCGCCCCGCCCGCAGACCAGCGGGCCGGGAGTCTCCATCTTGAGGGACACCGTCGCGCATGCGGTGAGCAGGGATTGATCCACGTCGTGTCCGATGCGTTCGGTTATGTACGCGGAGAACACCGTGTCTCCGCGTCCCGTCCGCCCCGCTAGGCTCCTTGGCCGCAGTGGGCACACGTGGAAGCCGGAGTCGTCGAGGATGAGAATCTCGCGCGCGTTGGACACCATGATCTCGTCCGCCCCCTGGTCCTTGAGAGCACGCGCGATGTCGCGCCTGTCGGTGCGGCCGGTGAGGTGCTCGCCCTCGGCGGTATCCACCTTGAGGAAACGGATATGGCCATAGAAATCCGCGCCGTGCTTGAACTCCATGAAGCGCAGCAGGTTTGAGCCCGGTACGCGCTGCCTGATGAAACCCTGCATGTCGACGGCCAGCTCCCCGCGCTGCGACAGCGCCTGGACCAGCTCGGGCGCATAGTCGCCCACCATGAGCCCCGCCAGGTGCTGAATGCGGGCGGAGCAGGCGGGCACGTCGGCCGCACCGATCGCGTCCGCATAGGAGATGGCCGAAGACGTCCGCCGCTCCTGGTCGGCGGTGGCGTACTCGTTTCGGATCGACGCCGTGTGCGCAGACCCCACGGGAACCACCTGCCGCACGCTCTCCGGGAAGTGCGACAGCAGCCCCCGGTCCGCCGCGGCCACGGTTGCCACCGCCTGGACGCTGTGCCCCAGGGAAGCGGCCGCGGCGGCCGCGCAAATGACCGCCCCACCAACGGCGCGGGTGGTCTTCCCAGTGTGATCGACATTAATGTCGACGCAGACGGGACCGATCACCTGGGTGTCGAAGTCCTCCAAGACAGCGCTGGCGTTGGGCGCGTTCATACAGCTGCCTTTCTTGCGTCGGCGTCTTGCCGGTTCTTAAGACGGATCAGCACAGAGGACAGGCAGAAGGCGACCGCCGCGAGCACCGCCAGCCCGACGAAAGCGGCCCCAAGCGTGCTGGTCGGAGTCAGCTGCTCGGTGATGATGTTGCCGGACGCGTCCGCCTCGGAGGGGACGATCAGCCCGCCGAACACAATCGGCCCCAGCAGGGCGGGAATGTAGCCGAGCGTGATGGCGAACGACATGGCGGCAGAGGACTGCTTTGCGGGCACGTTGAACTCACCGATCGGGGCGTAGTAGACGCCGCGGATCATGAAGCAGCACCCCGAGGCCAGCAGCATCAGGACGATGAGTGCGGGCATGACGCCGGAAGACACGATGTGCGCCGGCGGGTTCCCGGCGGGGAAGCTGGTCACCGACGCGGGATGGGTGAACAGAACGACGGCGATGGCGAGCAGCAGCACGCTGAGGACGGCTGACATGAACCGCATGAAGTGGGACGTGGATTTGAAGACCTTCTCAACCAGAACCGAGGAGACCAGAGGCAGCATGCGCAGGCCGATGACCACGGTGGAGAAGACCGCCGCGACCAGGGCGGAAGACCCGTAACCCGCCTGCAGGAACCGCGCGAAGTAGGTTCCGGCCGCCACAAAGGTGCCGTAGATGCAGAAAACGTTGAGGCCGGCGAGCCAGACGACGGGAAGCTTCGCAACCCTCCCGATCCCCTTGATCGCCTCGATGGTGGAGGCGTTGACCTCGTCGTCTCCCACGCGCGTGCCCTTGGGGGCGGCCCAGAAGACCAGGATGGCGGTGGTCAGGACGATTACCGATCCGGTCAGCATGATGCCGCGCGCGCCCACTCCGGCGGCAATGAGCGCCGTCCACAGCAGCGAGACGAGGAACGCGAGCAGACCGCGGCCGAACTCGAAGAACCCGAATGCGGCCCCTTGGTGATCCTCGGAGGTGGAGGTCCGCACCGCCTTGAAGTTGGCGGGTTTGAAGAGCACCTCGCTGAGCAGCAGCATCAGGAAGAAGCACGCCAGCAGGGTGGGGAATGACAGGTTTGGGGAGAACACGGAGATGAACAGCGAGATCGCGCCGACTCCGAGCGTGGTCAGCACCATGATGGTGCGGACGCTGAACCGGTCACCGATCCATCCCAGGAGAATCGTGCCCAGGATGATGACGAGGCCCTGCATGGAGTACAGCTGCCCGGCCTGCGCGTCGGTAACCCCCATGGCGATCGGGAAATCCTTCGGCAGGGTATTGCGGATGTCCCAGAACGCATACAGTAATTGCGCATTGAGGGTTATGAACAACAGTTGGACGAATGTCCTCGGGGCGAACCCGAAGGATTGCAGCAGCTTCTTCAATGATGGTCCTTCTTGTGAACGGTATTCCTCAGCGGGCGTGCGCGGCGCCGCACTGAGCGCTAGGGCGCGGCCGTCGCTGTGGCAGGATATCCCGCGTGCTGCACGTCGTCTTCTTTGAACCGCGCATCCCGGGTAACTCCGGCGCCGCTATTCGACTAAGCGCCAACACCGGGGCGACGCTCCACCTGGTGGATCCCCTGTTCGACATGGATGACGCCAAACTGCGCCGCGCCGGCCTGGACTACCACGACCTGGCCCGCACCCGCGTGCACGCCACCTGGGAGGAGTGCCTGGAGCAGGTGCCCGGACGCATCTTCGCCTTCACCGCCCGCACCGCCACCCTTTACACCGAGATCACCTGGCGCCAGGACGACGCGCTGCTCTTCGGCCCCGAACCCACCGGCCTGCCCGAAGCGGTGATGAGTCATCCGCGCGTCACCGGACGGGTACGCATTCCCATGCTCCCCGGAAGCCGTTCGCTCAACCTGGCCAACTCCGCCGCCGTCGGCCTGTATGAGGCGTGGCGAAGCCTCGGTTTCCCCGGCGCCGCGTAAGCGCGCCGCGCGGGGCGTCCCCGACCGGCCTTAGCGGGCTTCCTGAAGGAACGGGGCGGCGCCGGGCTCGCCGGGCTGGGAGTAGGTGACGGTCAGCAGGGCCCGGGCGATGGCATGGAAGGAGCACTGCGCCGCCACCGTCGTCGGGGAGGCGTCGTCGTCCAGGCCGAGGGTGTCCACGTCCAGGGCGTGCACGGCGAAGATGTAGCGGTGGTCGCCGTCGCCCGCCGGCGGGTAGGGGCCGGACCAGGCGTGCGTGCCCGAGTCGTTGACGGCGTGGAAGGCGGCGCCGTCCAGTTGAAGATCGGACTCGCCCACGCCCTGCGGCAGTGAGGTGACCGACGCGTCCAGGTCCTGGATCGTCCAGTGCCACCAGCCAGCCGGAGAGGGGGCGTCGGGGTCGAAGCAGGAGACCACGAAGGAGCGGGTGGTGGCCGGGAAACCCGACCAGTGCAGCTCGGGGGAGATGTTCTCGTGCACGGCGGTGAACCGGTCGGGCATGCGCTCGCCGTCGACCAGGTCGGCGGAGGCCAGCGTGAATGCGGGAACGGCCGGAAGCAAGTCGTAGGGGAAGGGCGGACGGGGACGTGTCAGATCTGCGGGCATGGCGGACCTCCTTGAAAATCGGACGGCCGTCGGCGGGCTGGCCGGGGCCGTTTCAACCACTGTAGACGCGCCCCCGCGGCGATTCGTGTCAGAGGCCGGCGCTACCCTTGCAAGCAGACATCGAACAGGTGTTCGATAGATGTTCCTTGCTGAGAGGAGGTGCCATGAAACAGACCCGGCGTGGCGCCCGTGCACCCGGGGCGGCGGTGCGCGTGGAGCGCCTCGCCGCCGCCCGCGCCGCCCTCGCCCGTGCCGAGGAGCGCGCCGGCCTGCACGGGCGGGCCGCCCGGGAGGTCGCCCAAGCGTTTGCGCAAACCGGGCGGGCGGCGGCCATATCCGGCGCCGTCGCGCTCGCGGCCCCGGACGCCCTCCCGGAGACGGGGGCCGCAACGCCCGCGGCGCTCCTGCCGCTCGGAGCGGACGCCGTCGGCGCGGTGTCCCTGACCGGATCGGCCGGCGCCCTACTGGCCGTAGCGGCCCTCCGGCAGGGGGCGGAGGACTGGTGTGGGGTCGTCGGCTGCGAGGGGCTGGGCTGGTGCGCCGCCGCCGAGGCCGGCCTCGACCTCTCCCGCGTGCTCGCCGTCCCCGCCGCGGACCTGCCGTCCAACCTGCTCACCTCGGCCCTCGGCGCCCTAATGGACGGCGTCGCCGTCCTCCTGATCTCCGCCACGGCCGCTACCCGCCTGCGCCCCCGCGACCGCCGCACCCTCCTGGCCCGCGCCCGGGAACGCCGCTGCCTCATCCTCACCCCTTTCCCCTGGGAGGGCTCCCGTACCCTGCATGCCTCGTCCGCATCACCGGCGTCCGCAGCGCAGACGGGCGGTGTCCTGGTGCCGCTGCGTGGCGCGGCGGCGCCGGGGCAGGAACCGGCCGGGGAGAGGGAGCCGGGTGAGGCGCGAGAGCTGGCCGACGGCTACCTGCGGCGCCTTACCTGGAGCGTGCAGGACCCCCACCGCCCCGGGCGGGTCGGCCTGCTGTTCGATGCCGCCGGCGCCCGCCTCGCCCCGGCGGCCGCCGAGGCTCCTGCCGCCAATTCGCCGCGTCGGCACTCGCACCTGGCCCTCGTCACCGCGGCGCGCCGGTCACCGAAAGCGCCGGGACGGGGGGACGCATGACCTCCTTAACTCCCGCTGCGAGCGTGTCCCCGCCCGCCCCGGAGCCTCGCGGGCTGCGGCTCGTCGCCGTCTGGACGCCGGACTGGCCCGTCGTCGCCCTCACCCTGGAGTCGCGAGAACGACCCGATGTGCCCGATCCGGCCCTGGTTCCCGTTGCCGTCGTGGGCGGCAGGGGCGTCATTGCGGCCTCGGCGCCGGCCCGTGCGGCCGGTGTCGCCCGCGGCATGCGGCTGCGTGTGGCCCGGTCGCTGTGCCCCGAGCTCGTCGTCCTGCCCCCGCAGCCCGAACGGGAGGCCCGCACCTACGAAACCGTCATGGAGGCCCTCACCGAGTTTCTCGCCGATCCGCTCGTCGCCCGCCCCGGACTGGCGCTGTCTGCCGC
>NZ_LK995467.1 GCF_900002405.1 Actinomyces succiniciruminis
GGTGTGCAACGCATCAGCAGTGACCACCGCGCCGGCCAGGTCATGGCGCCAGCAGGTCTCTTAGGGCCGGTATCTGGCTGGTCTTGTCGGCCACGCGCTGCTGGGCCACCACCGCCCCGGCCTCCTGGTCAAGGGCCGCCAGCAGGTGCGGCACCCCACCACCACCATCACCGCCACCATCATCCCCGTCTCCGCTGTTGTTGTTCTTGGGTTTGGCGCCGCGCATGGTCTCACCCGCTCGACCGCGATCACGCGCCTGCCGCCTATGGTGCCGGTGCGGGTGAACATCCACGACGCGATACGAGCGTCCAGATCGTCGGCGTCCAGGCCGGCCAGGGCGCGGCGAATCGTCGACTCCGACGGCAGCCCCCGGTCTTGCGGTAGTCCCAGTTGCCGTAGTTGGCCGTCGGTCAGGTCCCGGGCGTGCTCCCAGATCGCCAGCAGGGTGCGGCAGCCGGCCAGCACCCCCACCGCCGCCAGGGCCAGCACCACATCAAGCCGGTGGCGCGTCCCGCGCCGGCACCGGGGGTCGGGAACACTCTTGAACACTCCGGTCAGGGGCCAGGGGCTCGGCAAAGTCGTTGTCTGGTTAGGGGGTTGTTAGGAGTTTGATGGCTTTGGCGGGTCTTCGTGTCATGGCGCGGTTGGCCGAGGCGATGCCGGTGGTGGCCGGGTCGTTGTAGATGGTGCGGATCAGGCTTATGGCCAGGTTCCTCAGGGTGGCCATCACCTGCGGCCCGGAGCCGGTGCGCAGCTGGTGGCGGTCCTCGTCATAGGTCACGTCCCGTACCCAGTGGAGTCGGTTCTCAATGCTCCAGTGGCCTTGTATCCAGGCGGCGATCTGCTCGGGCTGGGCGTCCTGCATCGAAACAGAGCAGTACCCGGGTAGACGACCTCGGTGGTGCGCTTGGACTTCTTGCCGCCGTCGGGCTGGTGCTTGGTGGTGGTGCGGGTGCGACGCACCTGTAGTACTTGGGCGGCGCCGGGGAAGTCGATCCAGTCCGGGGCTGCCACGGCTTTGATGGTGCGCCGCACCCGCCGCCCGTGGGAGGTGTCCACCCCCGACACGGCGGGGACGCCCTTCCAGGGCAGGGCCTTGAGCTTGGCTCGCAGGCCGGGTTGGTTGCCCTTGACCGTCAACACATAGTCAGCGCCCCGGTCGCGTATCCGGGTGGCGGTCTCGGTCTGGGTGTGCAAAGCGTCAGCGGTGACCACCGCGCCGGTAAGGTCATAGGGCGCCAGCAGGGTCTTCAGGGCCGGGATCTCATTGGTCTTGTCTTCTACGCGCTGCTGGGTGAGCACCGCCCCGGTGCCCTGGTCAAGGGCCGCCAGCAGGTGCGGCACCCCACCACCGCCACCGCCGCCGCCACCACCGTCATCCCCGTCTTCGCTGTTGTTGTTCTTGGGTTTGGCGCCGCGCATGGTCTTGCCATCCACCGCGATCACCCTGCGTCCGCCTATGGTGCCGGTGCGGGTGAGCACCCACGAGGCGATCCGAGCGTCAAGGTCGTCGGCGTCCAGGCCGGCCAGGGTGCGGCGGATGGTGGACTCCGAGGGGATGTCCCGGTCTTGTGGTAGTCCCAGGAGCCTGTCAAGGTTTCTGTGTAAGTGGGTTGTTGCTTACAGGT
>NZ_LK995468.1 GCF_900002405.1 Actinomyces succiniciruminis
TATACAGCAGACCGTTAAGTAGCGTTGTTAACGCCCAACCGGCGCAGCAGACACCTCACCCCACCCCACCACCGCACCCGTAAACGCCAGGAGCCGGTGAACGGGCGTAGCAGACTAGTTCGGGACCACCAGCGGCGGCGGCATAAGCTCCGGGCATGACCACCGTTGAGGCACCCACCGTCGCCCCGCTCGCCCGCCACCTGGCCGGGCCGCTGGATGACGACGCCGCGCCGGTGCTCGTCCTATCCCACGGCATCACCGACTCCGCGGCCTGCTGGATCGAGGCCGTGGACCGCTGGTCGGCGTTCGGCTACCGGATCGTCGCCCTGGACGCCCGCGGCCATGGCGACTCCCCACGCTGGGATCAGCCGGACCTGGCCAACCAGAGGACGACCGGCGAGCGCCTGGCCGCCGACCTGGTGGACGTGCTGGAGGACCTGCGCGCGCACGGCCTACGCGGTGAGGGGCCGCTTCGCGCACCGCTCGCCGTCGTCGGGCACTCCATGGGCGGGGTGACCAGCCTGGACGTGGCCGCGCACCGCCCCGACCTGGTGGACGCCGCCGTCGCCGAGGACCCGGCCTTCGTCACGCCGATCTGGCGCCGGCTGCTGGCCATAAACGCCTACCGCCAGGTGCGGGAGATGCGACAGATCGCCGCCGACCCGCAGGCGCGCTTCGAGCTGGAGATGCACAACAACCCCACCTGGTCGCCCCGGGAGACCCGCGCCAGCGTGGAGGCCGCCTGCGGCGTCGATCTGGGGTTCATCGCGCAGGGCTGCGTCTCCCCGCCGACCCCCTGGGAGGAGGTCATCGACTCCCTGACGGTGCCGACGCTGATCGTCACCGGCACCGAGCGCGTGGTGCTGCGCGGCGACAATCTCACCAACATCACCCGTCGCGCGAACCCAACCATCGAAACCGCAGTCATCGAGGGTGCGCCTCACTGCGTGCGCCGCACCTTCCCCGACCGCTTCCACGCCATTACCGACCCCTGGCTCGCCCGGCGCCTGGACGTCGGCCCACGTCAGTCGGTCGAGCGCGCCAGCCACCGGGCGGCGTAGGACGGCATCGCATTTAGTTCGACCGCCCTGTTCCTCCGGCTGGTACCGCCTACAGTGCCCCCATGAGCACCACTCAACTGGAGGTCTCTTGGACCGGCGTCGACGGCGCGCTCGCCCACGTCGGCACGCTGGCCCTTGAAGCGGACGCACAGCGCCAGCGGTTCGCCTACTCCGCTGACTGGCTGGAGCACGGCTTCCCGATCGGAGTCGACCTCCCGCTGAGCACGGGACCGCTCTCCCCGCCCGACGGCGCCCCCACCTTCGGTGTCCTCGACGACGCCTGCCCGGGCCTGTGGGGCAGGGCGGTGATCGCGAGCGGCAACCGGGAGGAGCGCCCGTCCGGCCTCGGCCTGCTCGCGGCGGTGGCGGACGTCTCGCGCCAGGGCGCGCTGCGCTTGTCCGCGAGCGTCGACGCCGCCCCGCTCGCGCCCGGAGACCTCGCCTCAACCACCGACGCCAAGGCACTACTTGCAGACATCGAGTCCTTCCAGCGCGGAGACATAGACCGCGAGGGCACGCACCGTATCCTGCTGGGAGCCAGTAGCCAGGGCGGAGCCCGCCCCAAGCTGGCACTGCGGGACGACCGCACCGGTGGGATCGTCATGGCGAAGTATCCCGCGGTGGCCGACACCTACGACCTGCTCACCTGCGAGGCCGTGGCGCTGCAGGTGGCGCGCGATGCCGGCCTCAGCGCATGCTCGTCTCAACTGCTCCGAATCGACGCCCACCGGGCAATCCTCTTGGTCGATCGCTTCGACCGTCGCGACCGCGGACGCCTCGGCTACCAGTCGATGCACACGGCGGCGCAGCTGCACGGGGCCGGTGATTTCTCCTATCGAGTCGCCGTCGACGCGGCACGCGCGCTCGTCGGCACGCAGGCGGCGCGCGCCGTGGTGGCCCGTGCCGCCCTATCGATCTGTCTGCACGACGTCGACGATCATCCCTGGAACATGGGGTTCCTCCGGGATGCGGATGGCTGGCGGGCGGCGCCGGTATTCGACGTCGTCCCCTGCCCGGACGAACGGGACGGAACGCCACTGGAGGGGGCGACGTCGGAGCGGAGCCTAGAACAACTATTGGACCTGGACTGGGAGCTGCCGCGCAGCGAAGTCCTCGACCTGACCACGCGAGTGGCGCAGGTCGCTCGCGGGGCCTGGGAGCGGGCACCGAAGGACTTCGGCCTGGACCCGCAGGACGCCCGGATGTGCGAGCGCATCATTGAATCGACCTGCGACTTCGACACGGTGCTCGACGGGCGCGAGGCCCGCTATACCAGCTGAAGCCGGACGCTCACGCAGCCGACCTACACACCTCAGTCGGTGGAGCGCACCAGCCACCAGGCGGCGTAGGGCGGCACCGGCACCTGGCCGTCGCCGGCGCCCTCCAGGCTGGTGGAGCCCGAGGGCACCGTGTCCGTGAGCACGTCCACCGCCCCGAGCACCCCGTACTCGGCCAGGCGCGCCGCGGGCACGGAGCGCCAGTCCGGAGTCACGTTGTACACGCCCACGAAGCTGCCGCGCGGGTGGTCGCGGAAGGTGACCAGCACGCCGTCGTCGTCGACGGGGGCGACGACGGTGCGCACGTCCGCGCTCAGCTGCGGCAGGGAGGCCCGCACCTTGCCGATATGCGCCAGGTCGGTGAACACCCGGCCGGGCACCGTGGAGCGGTCGTGGCGCTCGGCGACGGCGGCCTCGCTGAGCCGGGGGCGCCCCGCCCAGCGGGAGTCGGATTCGTGGCCGGGCTCGGTATCCCAGTTCGGGTCGTTGAACTGCGCCAATTCATCCCCGCTCCACAGCACCGGGATGCCGCCCCAGCCGTAGATGATGGCGTAGGCCAGGCGCATGGCGTTGAAGCGCTCCTCCAGCCACGTGCGCAGTTCCTCCTCGCGCCAGGCAGGGGTGCGTTCATCGATACCGGCCACCGCCTCGGCGGCGGCTTCGATCCCGATCAAGGAGGCCGCGGTCCCGGCCGTGCGCCGGTCGTTGGTGACCGGGTTGTACTGGAAGGTCAGGCCGCGGGCATCGCTCATCGGGTACTGGCCGGTGTACCAGTCCGCCAGGAAGACCCGGTGCAGATAGCCGTTCAGTCCCACCGCCTCGGCGTCGGCGTCGTCGATCGCCCAGCCGATGTCATCGTGGCAGCGGATGTAGGTGATCCAGGTGGCGGTGGAAGGCTCGATCGGCAGCGAGGAAAGCGTCTGCACGGCCAGACTCACACTACGGCTGGCCAGCATGGACCAGACCTGCACCATGAGGGAGTTGTGGTAGGCCAGGTCGGAGACCTTTCCGGTGTAACGGCCCTGCCCCAGGTATTGCAGCAGCTCGGTGGGGGCCACGATTGCCTCCGCCTTCAGAGCGATGGCGGGGCAGGCGATGCGGGTCAGCGCCCGCAGCACCTCGGTGATGGAGTGGACCTCGGGCTGTCCCTGGCAGTCGGTGCCCTTGCGCTTGATGGTGAAGGCGATCGCGTCCAGGCGCAGCACCTCCACGCCGCGGTTGGCCAGTTCCATCACGATCTCGACGAACTCCTCCATCACCTGCGGGTTGCGCCAGTTCAGGTCCCACTGGAAGGAGTTGAAGGTGGTCCACACCCAGCCGTCGAGATCCTCGTCCCAGGTGAAGTTTCCGGGGGCGAAGTCGGGAAAGATCTCCGGCAGGGTGCGCTCGTACTCGTCGGGCTCGGTGCGGTCGGGGAAGATCAGGAAGTAGTCGCGGTAGCGCTGCTCGCCGGCGCGGGCCCGCCGCGCCCACTCGTGCTCACGGGCCACGTGGTTGAGCACCAGGTCGATGACCAGGCTCATGCCCTCCTTGCGCAGCTCGCCGGTCAAATGCTCCAGGTCGTCCATATCGCCCAGGTCGGGCCGCACGGAGCGGTAGTCGGCCACGGCGTATCCGCCGTCGGAGTCGCCGGGGCGGGGGGTGAGCAGCGGCATCAGGTGGAGGTAGCTGACGCCCAGCTCGCGCAGGTAGCCGATGCGCTGCTCCACGCCGCGCAGGTCGCCGGCGAAGCGCTCGGTGTAGCCCGAGTAGCCGATGCGGGAGGGGTCCTGCACCCAGGCGGGGTCCAGGGTGCGAGCCAGATCCAGGTGGCGCAGTTCGGGGCTGCGGGCGGCGTAGGCGCGGGCTGTCTCCGCCAGCAGGGTTACGGCGGTGCGCCCGGCGGCGGGCTCGCCATACAGGGTCAGCAGACCATCCATGACATCCGGGTACCAGCGCTCAACGCGGGTCGTGAAGATCTCACGCTCGGCGCGAGGCAGGCCCGCGAGCGCGGTGTCGACGGCGTCGCGAACCGGCTGGGGCACCACCGCGGCCGCAGCTCCGGTGGACCAGGTGGACGATGCGGGGGCGCCGGCGGGGTCGGCGGGTGTGGGAGCGCTCATACCTCTATGGTCCCCGATTCGACGCCCGAGCGGGAGCACTTTCGAGCCGCGATGCCGCCACAGGTACGCGCAGGTGTCACAAAACGCACCACTTTGAACCGCCGCGCCGTTGGGGCGTCTCCGTGAGCCGCGCGATTCCGCGGCAGAGTCGACCGGGCACCGAGGACGCGCCCGGAAAGTGGTGCATTCTTTGACACTCGTAGCCGCATCCGGTGCCCGCAGATATCCCTCAGACTTCCCTCAGACATGATCCGGCACAACACGGGTCGGATAGCGGTCACCTACTCCTCGGGGTGGAGGTGGGCGCGGTCGTAGCTCTCACGATTGGCCAGCACCTGCGCGGCATTGCCCTCGGCCCAGGCGCGCAGCGCGGCGATCGGATCGGCCAGGCCGGCGCCGAGGGGAGTGAGCGTGTAGTCCACGCGCGGCGGCACACCCGGGGTCTGCTCGCGCAGCACCAGCCCGTCCCGCTCCATTGAGCGCAGGGTCTGCGCCAGCACCTTGGGGGTCACGCCGCCCACGGCCTGACGCAGTTCACCGAAGCGCCGCGGTCTCTGCGCCAGCACGGCGACGATCAGCGGCGTCCAGCGGTCGACGACGTGGCGCAGCACCGTGCGCGACGGGCAGTCGGGCGACAGCACGTCGTAGGCGGCGAGCGGCCGGCCCGCGGTGGTGCCCGTGGTGGTGGGAACGGCCTGCACAGTCTCGGCCGCGGGCGCAGCACCCATGCCCGCCGCAGCGGGCGCGGCAGCATCAATTGAATGTGACACGAGCGACTCCATAGTTACCTTGAGGTACTTGGTTTCAAATAAATACTGTAACAGCGTTGCCGCCGCACCGCGAGCGCGGACGGCGCACGACCGCAAGACCACAAGCACAAGGAGCCCCCATGAACATCACCGTCATCGGCGGAACCGGCAACACCGGCGCCGCCGTCGTCGCCGAGGCCGCCCGCCGCGGCCACACCGTCACCTCCGCTTCCCGCTCCGGCCGTCACGCCGAGGGTGCCGCCACCGACGTGGCAGTCGAGTTCGCCGACACCGCCGCCGTCGTCGACCTGGTCAACGCCGCCGACGCCACCATCGTCGCCGTCTCCCCCGACCGCACCGGTGGCCCCGTACAGCCGACCGTTGACGCCTTCAAGGCACTGATCGCCGCCCGCCCCACCGGTCGACTCGTGATCGTCGGCGGCGCCGGCTCGCTGCTCGACGCCGACGGCAAGCGGCTGGTCGACTCCCCCGACTTCCCCGCCGACTCCAAGCCTGAGGCCCTGGCCTTCAGCGAAGTACTGGACGCCTTCCGCGCCGCCGGGGACGACCTGGCCTGGACCCTGGTTTCCCCCGCTCCGGCCTACCCCTCGGAGCAGTCCACCGGCGCCTACGTCGTAGGCAAGGACAACCCGGTCGGCACGAACCTCTCCCCCGCCGACTTCGCCATTGCACTGGTCGACGAGGCCGAGCGCGACGCTCACCGCGGTGAGCGCTTCGCGGTCGCCGGCGCCTGATGCCACACCGGCCGACGACGGCGGCCGCACAGTCGCCGTCGTCGGCCGTGCGGTGGGTGCCAGGCAGCCGAGGGGAGTTCCAGCATGCGGCCCGCCGTGTGGACACCTCCCGGGCTCCGGGGCATGCTGACCGCATGGCAAGCACCACGGCAAACAGCACCGTCCCCGCCGCCCCTCCCATCGCCCTGGCCATCGCCGGCTCCGAGGCCTCCGGCGGCGCCGGCGCCCAGACCGACCTGAAGACCTTCCACCAGTTGGGCGTGTTCGGCTGCACGGCCCTGACCTGCATCGTCTCCATGGACCCCGAGCACAACTGGGACCACCGGTTCGTGCCGGTCGACCCGCAGGTGATCACCGACCAGATCGAGGCCTGCGCCACCGTCCACACCCGGATCGACGCCGTCAAGATCGGCATGCTCGGCACCGCCGCCACCATCGACGCGGTGGACGCCGCCCTGGAGCAGTACCGGTTCCCGAACCTGGTGGTGGACCCGGTCCTGATCTGCAAGGGTCAGGAGCCCGGCGCCGCGCTCGACGTCGACAACGCCCTGCGCGCCAAGATCCTCCCCCGCGCCAGGGTCACCACGCCGAACCTGTTCGAGGCCGCCACCCTGGCCGGCGTCGACGAGATCACCAGCGTCGAGCAGCTCAAGGACGCCGCCAAGCGCATCTACGACCTGGGCGTGCCCAACGTCCTGGCCAAGGCCGGGCCCACGCTCGGCACCGGCACCGCCCTGGATGTCTTCTACGACGGCCAGACCCTGGAGGTGCTGGAGGTGCCGGCGGTCGGCACCGAGCGCGTGCACGGCGCGGGCTGCACGTTGGCCGCCGCCATCACCGCCGAGCTGGCCAAGGGCGCCGCCCCGCTGGACGCCTGCGTCACCGCCAAGAACGTGGTCTCCGCGTCGGTGAACCCGGGCATGCACGGCAACATCCCCTTCACCTACGTCTACCAGGGCTTCTACCGCGGCTGACGGCGCTGGAGGGCGCAGGGCCCACCAGAACGCCGCGCACGCACGGAGCCACGCCCTCCTGCAATTCACGACCTCGGGGTACGTTCCACGACCACCCCGGGGTCGTGTTTTGTACCCCGAGGTCGTGGAACGCGGCAAAGGTCGTGGGATGGTGCCCTCTTCGCCGGCTGACGACGCCGGACCGTACCTAGGGACACCCGCCTCGGCGTGGGAGGCAACGCCGACGCCGAAATCAATCAGGTTCCGCCCGAACACCGAAACCTGGTTGATTTAGAGGTACCCTAAATCAACAATCCCCATGATTCCGGGGATGAATCGGGGTTCCGGCGGCCAACAGTGACGCCCGCCTTCAACCGAGCTCCCACAGGGGCGGACACCGGCAGCGCCCACAGCGGACCACCCAGACTGCGCGCCCGATCATCGGTGGTCAGCACGACTACGCCTTGAGCCGGTCCCGGTCCGCTCGTGCAGCCAGCGCAGTTGCCGCGGACCGGATAAGCGTTCGTCGTAAAACGGTGGCGGGTCTGATCGTGGTTCGGCGGCGGGGCCAGACGCTGCCCTCGCACACAGACGCTCGGTGCCCAGCGCCCCTACTCGTGTCACTCGTAGGCCGGCTCGGGCGTGATGTCGCGGGCCATGTTGGCGAAACGCGACAGGTGCCCCTGGAAGGCCACCGGAATGGTGCGGGTCTGGCCGTTGCGGTGCTTGGCGACGATGATGTCGGCCTCGCCCGGCCGCTCCTCCTCCTGGTAGTACTCGGGCCGGTGCAGCAGCATGATGACGTCGGCGTCCTGCTCCAGCGATCCCGACTCGCGCAGGTCGCTCATCTGCGGCCGGTTGCCGGTGCGCTGCTCGGGGCCGCGGTTCAGCTGGGCGACGGCGATCACCGGGATGTCCAACTCCTTGGCCAGCAGCTTCAGCGAGCGGGAGAACTCGGAGACCTCCTGCTGGCGGGACTCGACCTGCTTGCCGGAGCTCATCAGCTGCAGGTAGTCCACCACCATCAGCCCCAGCCCATGCTGCTGCTTGAGCCGTAGCGCCTTGGAGCGGATTTCCGGCATGGTCAGGTTCGGGGAGTCGTCGATGAACAGCGGCGCCTCGGACACGGGGTTGTAGGCGAGGGCAACGTCCTCCCAGTCGCGCTCATCCATCTGGCTGCCGCCGCGCAGCTTGTTCAGGGCCACCCCGGATTCGGCGGACAGGATACGCATCATCAGCTCCATGCGCCCCATCTCCAGGGAGAAGTAGCACGAGGGGATGGGGTTGCCGTCGGCGCCGCGGGCGTGGATGGATGCCGAACGGCAGAAATCGACGGCGAGCGTGGACTTTCCCATGGCGGGGCGCGCGGCCACGATGATCATCTGCCCACCATGCAGGCCGCCGAGCAACTCATCTAGCTCCACGAACCCCGTGGGCACGCCCCGCATCTGCCCGTCCTCACGGGCCTGCCCGGCCTCGATCTCGAGGTTGGCCTCATTGAGCAGCTCCCCGACCGGTACGTAGTCCTCCCGCTCACCCTCCTTGTGGGCGACGGCGTACACCTCGGACTCGGCCAGGGTAACCAGCTCATCGATGTCACCGGCGTTGGTGGAGTAGCCGAGCTGAGCGATACGGGTGCCGGCCTGCACCAGGCCGCGCAGAAGCGACTTCTCCTTGACGATGCGCGCGTAGTAGGCGGCGTTGGCGGCCGTCGGCACGGTGGCCATCAGAGAGGCCAGGTACGGAGCCCCGCCCACACGCTCAAGCTCCCCGCGCTTGGACAGCTCGTCGGCCACGATCAGCGGGTCGGCCGGCTCGGAGCGGTTGTAGACCTCGACGATCGCGTCGAAGATCGACTCGTGGGCGGGCTTGTAGAACTCAGGGCCGCGCAGCACCTCGATGACGTCGGTGATGGCCTCCTTGCTCAGCAGCATGCCGCCGAGCGTGGACATCTCCGCCTCCAGGTCCTGGGGCGGTACCCGGTCGAAGGCGCCGTCGTAGCGGGCGTCAACCGGTCGCTCCTCACCGCGGGTGCGAGCGCCGATGGTGTCGACGTCGGTCATCTGTCGGTCACTACCCTCCCCCTGCAACGCCCCGCCCAGACGGGTCGCGCGGCGACACTAGCGGCCAAAAGGGGCGCTCGCAAACGCCAAGCTCTTGCAGGCTGTGGGCAACCCCCTGCGGGGTGTGGATAACCCCTCCCATCCTGTGGGCGACGCGCCGCCGCGGATGTGGAGCGCCGCCGGACCGCCGCCCTGCTAACCTCGTCGAAACCCCCGAAACTCGCCGGAATCTTGCCTCTGATCGGGGAAGGTAACAAGCCACAACACGCGTGCACCAAACCGAAATCAAAATCTGTGGATAAGTGGGTATTCCTGTGGATGAACCTCAACCTCGACCTGAGGGACGGCCTCACTGCCAACCCCACAGCGTCCCCGCTGCGCGCATTCCGGCTGTACCTGGCCCGCCTCCACCCGGGCGTGAGACACTGACCCGCCCAACCCCCGGAGTGTCTCGTGCCCGATTCTTCAACCCCGACTTCAACTCCCGATGCCGCACCCGCAAGCGTCGACCCGCCCGGCCCGTCCTTGAACCGGCAGATCCTGTCCCTGGCGGTCCCCGCCCTGGGGGCGCTGGTGGCCGAGCCACTGTTCGTGCTGATCGACTCGGCGATGGTCGGGCACCTGGGCCCCGACAGCCTGGCGGGCCTCTCGCTCGCGTCGAGCCTGCTGACCACGATCGTCGGTCTGTTCGTCTTCCTGGCCTACGCGACCACCGCAACCACCGCCCGCCGTTTCGGCGCCGGCGACCGGGTCGGCGGCCTGCAGGCGGGCGTCGACGGCGCCTGGCTGGCGGCACTGCTGGGGCTGGTGGCGGCGCTCCTGCTCGCCATCGGCGCACCGTGGGCGGTGGACGTCATGGGGGCCGACGGCGCCGTTGCCGCGGCGGCCATCGCCTACCTGCGTGCCTCTGCGCCCGGTCTGCCGGGCATGCTGGTGGTTTACGCCGCCACGGGCACGCTGCGGGGTCTGCTGGACACGCGCACCCCCTTCGTGGTGGCCAGCGCGGGGGCGGTCGGCAATGTGGCCGTGAATGCGACGCTGCTGTACGGGGTGCGCATGGGGATCGCCGGCTCCGGCCTGGGCACGGCGATCGCACAGACCGCCATGGCGGTGGCGCTGCTGTGGCCCGTAGTGCGGGCGGCCCGTGCGGCCGGCGTACCGCTGTCTCCGCGGGCGGCGGGAATGCGCGCCTCCCTGGGCTCCGGGGCGCCACTGCTGGTGCGCACGGTGTCGCTGCGGGCGGCGATCCTGGCCACCGTGTGGGCGGCCACCGCCCTGGGGGCGACGGCGCTCGCCGCGCACCAGGTGGTCAACTCGTTGTGGAACTTCACCGCCTTCGCCCTGGATGCGCTCGCCATCGCCGCGCAGGCGCTGGTGGGGACGGCGCTGGGCCGTGCGGAGGCGGTAGGTGCGGAGCATGTGGGCGGCCCCACGGTCGACGCGGCACTGCGCCGGTGTCTGGCGTGGGGCGTGGCCGCGGGGGCGGTGATCGGCGTCGTGTTGGCGGGCGCCAGCCCCTGGCTGCCGTACCTGTTCACCTCCGAAGCCGCGGTGGTCGCAGCCGCGCGGCCGGCCCTGCTGGTGGCCGCCACGGCGATGCCGCTTGCGGGTGCGGTCTTCCTGTTCGACGGGGTGCTGATGGGGGCGGGCGACGGCCGCTACCTGGCCGGCGCCCAGATGGCGACGCTACTTCCTTACCTGCCGCTCGCCATCGTCGTCGCCCATGGCTGGCCCGCGGCCGGAACCGCCGGGCTGGTGTGGCTGTGGGTGGCCTTCGCCTGGGTGTTCATGGGGGCGCGCGCCCTGGTGACCGGCCTGCGTGCCCGTGGCGACGCCTGGCGGCACTGAGCGGCGAGGCACGGAGCCATCGGTTTTGCCACGACCACTCGCATACAGCCGCCGTAGTAGGGCGCAACGACTTCCGCAGCGAGCACACGGCCACCGACAGCACACATTGCCCACCCCGGGCGGGGCAGGAGGCTGGCGGGACCTGACGGTTCGTACTCTTGCACGACGGTTCGTACCTTCAGGACGACGCTTCGTACCGTGGCCTGACGATTCGGCATCCCCAGGTACGAACCGTCACCAGAAAGTACGAACCGTCGTGGCCAAGTGCCGAAGCGTCAGCCCCGAGGCCGCGCACACCATAACGCCCTCACCCCAGAACCGACCTCGACAGCCCCACGCACTCAAATCGGAAGCGCCGGACATGGACACGTGGCCGATGCTCCATCCGGCGCGCCGTCCACACAAAAGTCGTAGCCGACACGCCGGGCGGCGCGTCGGCTACGACGTGCTTGTTCGTATCGGCTGCTGCCCGGCTCAGCGGGCGGCGACGACGTTGACCTCGAGGGGGGCGACGACGTCGGGGTGCAGGCGCACCGTGGCGCTGTGGCGCCCGGTGGACTTGATCGGGGGGATGACCTGGATCTTGCGGCGGTCGATGGCAGGGCCACCGGCCTCCTTGACGCCGTCGGCCAGCTGCGCCGTGGTGACGGCACCGAACAGGCGGCCGTTGTCGCCGGCGGAGGCGGTCACGGTGATGACGTTGCTCGACAGCCAGGCGCGGGCCTCCTGGGCCTGCTCCAGGGAGTCGATGGCGCGCTTGCGGCGGGCCTCGGCCATCTGGTCGATCTGACGCTGCGCGCCCTTGGTCCACGGGGTGGCGAGCTTACGGGGCACGAGGTAGTTGCGGGCGTAACCGTCCTTGACCTCAACGACCTCCCCGGCGGCACCGAGGTTGGTCACGTCGTGCGTGAGAATGAGCTTGGTGGTCATGTTGTTGCGCCTCCTATCAGCGGGCAGAGCTCGTGTAGGGCAGCAGGGCCATCTCGCGGGCGTTCTTAATGGCCTTGGCGATCTTGCGCTGGTCCTGCACGGAGACGCCGGTGACGCGGCGGGCGCGGATCTTGCCACGGTCGGAGATGAACTTCCGCAGCGTGGCGGTGTCCTTGTAATCGATGGTGCCGACCTTGATGGCCTTCACCGGGGCGATCTTCTTCTTGGGCTTACGAAGCTGAGGCTTCGCCATGGTGGTACTCCTTGGTTCGGGCGCCGGGTAGGGCCCGTGGGTCTATTGCGAGATTGTGGTGGGCGCCCGGAGGCGCCTGTGCACCCGGCCGGGCCGGGCGTATGACGACGCGGCGCGTGCCGCGTGTAACGAGGTTGGCTCAGAACGGAGGCTCGTCGCCGAAGCTGGTGGTGCCGCCGGTGGCCCAGGGGTCGTCCGCGGCGCCGCCCTGCGGGGCGTTGTAGCTGCCCTGCTGACCGCCTTGGCTGTAACCGCCCTGGGATCCCTGGCCCTGGTTGTAGCCGCCCTGCTGGCCGCCACCCTGGGAGCCCTGGTAACCGCCCTGCTGCTGGCCGGCGTTGTAGCCGCCGCCCTGACCGCCCTGGTTGAAGCCGCCCTGGCCGCCCCCACGGGGCTGGCGGGTGACCTGCGCCTTGGCGTAGCGCAGCGACGGGCCGATCTCATCGACCTGCATCTCCACCACCGTGCGGTTCTCGCCCTCACGGGTGGTGTAGGAGCGCTGCTGCAGGCGACCCTGCGCGATCACGCGGGTGCCCTTGGTCAGCGACTCGGCCACGTTCTCCGCGGCGTCGCGCCAGATCGAGCAGCGCATGAACAGGGTCTCCCCGTCCTCCCACTGGCTCGTCTGCCGGTTGAAGCTGCGGGGGGTGGAGGCGATGGTGAAGGAGGCGACCGCCGCCCCCGAGGGCGTGAAACGCATCTCGGGGTCCGCAGTCAGATTCCCGATAATCGTGATGACGGTATCGCCGGCCATTGCTTGTCTCCGTTCCGGTTCGCGCTCAGGCCTCGGGGCGCAGCAGCTTGGTGCGCAGCACCGACTCGTTCAGGCCGAGCTGACGGTCGAGCTCCTGGGCGATCTCCGGCGTAGTGGTCATGTCGACGACCACGTAGATGCCCTCGGACTTCTTCTTGATGTCATACGCGAGGCGACGCTTGCCCCAGATGTCTGTCTTGTCCACGGTGCCCCCGTTGTTGGGGACGACCTGCAGCATCTTCTCGAGCGTGGGAGCGATGGTGCGCTCGTCCGTCTCGGGTGCGAGGATGATCATGATCTCGTAATGACGCATACTTTGTACCCACCTCCTCTGGTCTGAAGCGGTCACGGTCTCTCCGTGACAGGAGGGTGATGCGTTCGACCGCGCCGCCGCGTACGCGGGTGCGTGCACGGGCAGGCAGTCCGTCGGTCACCATACCCGAGGGCGCCGGTAGGCCGAAAGGCGACGACGGCGCTACCCGCCGTGCGGTGCGCCACGCGCCGGGTGGCGGAGGCCTGCCCGGCTACTGGCCACCGCCTTGGTTGTTTCCGCCTTGCTGCCTGCCTTGACCCTGACCGCCCTGACCGTTTCCGTATCCGTTGCCGGAGTCGTCATTCTGGTCCGAGCCATCATCTGTACCGGTGCCACCGCCAGTGTCCCCGGCGCCGCCGGTGCCCGGGTCGAGGTTACCGCCGGTGCCACCGGAGTCGTCATTCTGGCCAACGCCGCCGGTGCTTTGGTCATCAGGGTTCTGCTGCTCGTCCTCCTCGGTGTCCGACTCTTCCTCGTCGTCGGTCTCCTCCTCGAGCGGCTCCTCGGACTCCTCCTCCGTGACGTCACCGCCGGTGGAGGTGTCGGCCGGCGCGACCGGGGCCGGGGTGCCGTACAGGCCGCCGGCGTAGTAGGAGGCGGCGGTCCGCTCGGGGAAGTACTCGACCGGCAGGTCCGCGAGCGCCGTGGTCATGTACTCGGTGAAGATGTCCGCCGGGTAGGTGGAACCCGTGATCTCGCCGTAGTACCCCCACGGCGTGATCGACTCCTCCGAGCCGTCCTCTCCGGTCTGGTAGAGGGTGACGGCGGTGGCGATCTGCGGGGTGTAGCCGGCGAACTGGGCGGACTTGTTGTCCGAGGAGGAACCGGTCTTCGCGGCCACGGGGCGGCCGAGCGCTAGCGCCGTCGTCCCGGAACCGGAGTTGACCACCTGCTGCATCGCGTAGGTGGCGTCGGCCATCACGTCGTCGGAGAAGACCTTCTCCCCGTCCGTGGAACCGGTGTAGGCGACCGAGCCGGCGGAGTTGGTGACCGTGTCGACGATGTGGGTGTCGTGCCTGGTGCCCTGCGCCGAGAAGGTCGCGTAGGCGGTGGCGATGTCAAGCGTGTGCGGCGAGGCCGAACCGAGGACGTTCTGGACGTAGGCGTCCAGGCCCAGGGTGTCCTCCGGGTAGCCGGCGCGCACCGCCACCTCGTTGGTCACGTCCGGGCCGACATCCCGGTTGAGCTGCAGGTAGACGGTATTGATCGAGTAGGTGGTCGCCTTGACCAGGTCCGACCAGCCGTAGGAGACGTTCTGGTAGTTCTGGAAGGTAGCGCCGTCGATGACCATCGGCGAATCGCCGTTGTAACCGTTGGCGAGCGTGTCCCCGTTCTCCAAAGCCGCCACCATTGCGAAGGGCTTGAAGGTGGAGCCGGCCTGGGCGACGGCGTCGGTGGAGGAGTTCACCTGGTTGGTCAGGTAGTCCTCACCGCCGTACAGGGCGAGGATGCCACCGGTGGAGGAGTCGATGGATACCAGCCCCACGCGCAGATTCGGCGAGGCCCCCTCGGGCAGGTTCTCGACCGCGGCGACGGCGGCGTCCTGATCCTCCTTGTCGATCGTGGTGACGATCTTGTAGCCGCCGGTGTCGATGTCCTCGGCCTCCATGCCGGCGTCGGACTCCAGCTCCGCGCGCACCATTTGCAGCAGGTAGCCGGTGGAGCCGCCGTAGGTCTCCTTCGTCTGTGTGGCGACGGTCTCGGGGAACTCGGCGGCGTCGTACTCCTCCTGGGTGATGTAGCCGTCCTCAAGCATGTAGTCGAGCACGCGCTGCCAGCGTTCGGTGGCCTTGGCCTCGTCGAGGGCTGGGTCCCAGTTACTCGGGGAGGGCAGGATTCCGGCCAGCAGCGCCGATTCGGATACCGTCAGCTCGGACGCCGGGTGACCGTAGAAGGCCTCGGAGGCCGCCTCGATGCCGTAGGCGCCGCGACCGAAGTAGACGGTGTTGAGGTAGGAGTCCAGGATCTCCTGCTTGCTCATCTCCCGGTCGATCTTGATGGCCATGATCGCCTGCTTGAACTTGCCGGAGTATGAACTGGTGGTGTCGACGTAGTAGTTCTTGATGTACTGCTGGGTCAGGGTGGAGGCGCCCTGCAGGGCACCGCCACGCATGTTGTTGACGAAGGCGCGGACAATGCCCTTGGGGTCGATGCCGTTGTTCGAGTAGAAGCTGCGGTCCTCGGAGGCCACCACGGCGTTGCCCACATAGTCGGGCAGCTCGGTCGCATCGATGATCTCCCGGTCCACCTCCGCGAACTCACCCATCACCGTGGTGCCGTCGGCGTAGTAGACCGTGGTGGTCTGCGCCTGCGCGAACTCGCTGGGCTCGGGCACCTTGATCAAGGCGTAGGCGACGGCGAAGCCGGCCACGGCCAGCACGATCAGGAACAGGAAGCTCCCCAGCAGGAACCGCCAGCTGGGCAGCCAGCGGTGGATCGGCCCCTTGCCGGCGCGCGGGTAGTTGATCCGTCGGCGCCGTCCCGACGGCGCGGCGTCGGCCTGCTTGTTCCCGCGGCCCGCGGGGCCACTGCCTTTGACGGTCCTCGAGTTCCTGCCCTTGCGCGCCTTGGTCACATGCCCGGCGCTGGCCGCCTGGGCAAGCTTGCGCCCCGTGGGGCGGGCGCCGCCCTGATTCGCGGAGTCTGACATGCGCTCCTCATTCCTGTCCGCAGCTTCGTCCAGGTTCATCACATCACGCCGAGGCGGCCTTGGGCTACCGCCCGGGCTGTCAGATGCGTCTATTCTCCCCACAATTCTGTCTGCATCGGAGCCGGATGGGTCACATACGGGGTTCACATTCCCGCCCCGGCCTCGAAGAACCCTGGGACGGCGGTGGAATCCGTCCGAAAATGGGGGACGCGGCGCTAGTGGCGAACGGGACTCGACGCCGGGCGTCGGTACTGGTGGGATACGTATGTGACTGCACAGATGACCGCCCCCGCCGCACCGCCTGCCGCGCCCTGGTCGCTCCCGGGCGAGGAGGTCGCCGCAGCGCTGGGAACTGATGCACGCACCGGCTTGAGTTCGGCCGACGCCGCGGCGCGCCTGGCGGCGGACGGCCCGAATGAGCTGCCGCGCAAGCCACCGGTGCCGGCCTGGCGCCGCTTCCTCGCCCAGTTCGCCGACCCCCTGGTCTATCTGCTCATCCTCGCCATCGTCATCTCCGTGGTCGCCTGGGTGCTGGAGGGCGCGCACGGCGTGCCCGTGGACGCCCTGGTGATCCTCGCGGTCATCACCCTCAACGCCGTGCTCGGCTTCGTGCAGGAGAACAAGGCCGCCGACGCCGTCGCCGCCCTGTCCGCCATGACCCAAGCGTCCAGCACGGTGCTGCGGGACGGGGCGCGCGTGTCCATCCCCTCGGCCCAGCTGGTGGTCGGCGACGTGCTGATCCTGGGCGAGGGCGACCAGGTGGGCGCCGACGCCCGCCTACTGTCCGCCGCCTCCCTGCGCGTGATCGAATCCTCCCTGACCGGGGAGGCCGACGCCGTTTCCAAGCGCGCCGACGCCGTCGCCGCCGACGCCGACCTGGCCGACCGCACCGCCATGGTCTACCGGGGCACCTCCGTGGCCCAGGGCTCCGGCCAGGCCGTGGTCACCGCCACGGGCGGGGCCACCGAGATGGGCGCGATCGCCCGCATGCTCGACGCCGTCGAGGACGAGGACACGCCCCTGGAGCGCGAGATCACCCGAGTGTCCAAGATGCTCGGCGGGATCGTGGTGGCCATCGCCGTCGTCGTGGTGGCCACCCTGCTGGCGCTCACGCCGGAGCGGACCGCGGACTCCTTCATCGACGCCCTGCTGCTGGGCGTGTCGCTGGCGGTGGCGGCCGTGCCGGAGGGGCTGCCGGCGATCCTGTCGGTGGTGCTGGCGCTGGGCGTGCAGCGGATGGCGCTGCACCGGGCGGTGGTCAAGAAGCTCAGCAGCGTGGAGACCCTGGGCTCGGCCTCGGTCATCTGCTCGGACAAGACCGGCACCCTGACCCGCTCGGAGATGACCATCCAGGAGGTGGTCACCGCCTCCGGGTCCACCGTGGTCACCGGCATCGGCTACGAGCCCAATGGGCACGTCGCCCCCGACGCCGACGGCGACGGTCACCCCGACGGCGAGCCGCTGACGGGCGCGCTGCGCGAGGAGGTCACCGTGGTGCTGTCCGGCGGGGCCATGGCCTCCGACACCGAGCTGGCCGAGGACGACGGCGTCTGGAGCGTCGTCGGCGACCCCACCGAGGGCTCCTTCCTGGTGGCGGAGTTGAAGCTCGGTACGCAGGGCAGCCGCGAGGGCCGCTTCACTCGCGTGGGCATGGTGCCCTTCACCTCCGAGCGCAAGCTCATGAGTGTGCTGTACACGGACGCCAAGCACGGCACCACCATCCTGATGGCCAAGGGCGCCCCCGACGTGCTCATGGAGCGCTGCACCCGCATGCGCGTGGGCGAGGTCGACCGGCCGCTGGACGCGGCGGCGCGCGCGGAGTTCAGCGCGCATATCGCGGACATGTCCGGCCGGGCCCTGCGCACCCTGGCGGTGGCCTACCGGGACCTTGACGCCGACGAGGCTGCCGCCGTCGCCGCGGCCGGCACGGACGGCGTCTTCGACCACCTGGAGCAGGGGCTGACACTGGCCGGCGTCGTCGGAATCATTGACCCCGCCCGCCCGGAGGCCGCCGCCGCCGTCGCCGAGGCGCACCGGGCCGGCGTGCGCGTGCTCATGATCACCGGCGACCACCCCGCCACCGCCGGACGCATCGCCGCCGACCTGGGTATCGCCGCGCCCGGTGCCCGCGTACTCACCGGCCGGGAGCTGTCCGACATGGACGACGCCGCCCTGACCGACGCCGTCGGCAGAGTGAACGTGTATGCGCGGGTGGCTCCGGAGCACAAGCTGCGGATCGTGGGGGCCCTGAAGGCGCAGGGGCAGACGGTGGCGATGACCGGGGACGGCGTGAACGACGCCCCCGCCCTGCGCGCCGCCGACATCGGCGTGGCCATGGGCGTGACCGGGACGCAGGTGACCAAGGAGGCCGCCACCATGGTGTTGTCGGACGACAACTTCGCCACCATCGTGGACGCCGTGCGGGAGGGCCGCCGGATCTTCGACAACATCAAGAAGTTCCTGCGGTATCTGCTGTCCTCCAACATGGGTGAGGTGCTCACGGTGTTCGGCGGCGTGGTGTTCGCCGGCGCCGTGGGACTGAGCGGGCACTCCGAGTCCGGGGTGGTGCTGCCGCTGGTGGCCACGCAGATCCTGTGGATCAACCTCATCACGGACTCCGGCCCCGCCCTGGCGATGGGCGTGGACCCGAGCGTGGAGGACGTCATGGCGCGACCTCCGCGCCGCCCCGACGAGCGGGTCATCGACGCCGCCATGTGGCGTGGTGTGCTGCTGATCGGCGCCGTGATGGCGGCGGCGACCCTGGGCACCCTCGACATCTTCCTGCCCGGCGGGCTGATTGAGACGTCCTTGAGCGTGGACGATCTGGCGACGGCCCGCACGGCGGCCTTCACCACCCTGGTGCTGGCGCAGCTGTTCAACACCGTGAACTCGCGCTCGGAGACGGTCTCCGCCTTCCGGCACCTGCTGGTCAACAAGTGGCTGTGGGGCGCGATCGCACTGGGCGTGGTGCTGCAGGTGGCGGTGGTGGAGGTGCCGCTCCTGCAGGCAGCCTTCTCCACGGCGAGCCTGGACCCGACGCACTGGGCGGTAGCCGTGGCCATGGCCTCGCTGGTGCTGTGGGTGGATGAGCTGCGCAAACTGGCGCGCCGGGCGCTCACACACGATTAGCCGCCTCATGCGGGTCGGTGCCTGCGGGCGGTTGTAAGAGCCCCATATAACGCGAGCGCGGCCCCCGCCTGTTGACGCCACGTCACGATATCGACTGCGGCAGCCACACTCGCATCGTGGCCGGGCCACGGTTTCCCCACGAGTAGTAGGGCACAAGCGGAAGGGCGAATGTGGACCCGGAGCCGGACGCGAAATTGTAGTCATAAGGCCAGTCGTTCGCCGTCATAGCTGGACGCGCCTCTATCGTTACACGTCCTGCGGCGTCGAGGATCGGCCCAGCATTCGGAGCGACCTCAATGTCCTCCGTGGTCAGACCTTCGGGAAGGTCGACAGACTCGGCACACAAGACGAGCGGCCCACGCTCGATGGCTATCTGCCCGCGCACGGCGTCGATGCGCGGGTGCGGGTGCGTCACACGTGGCGCCATGGGTAGCTCGAGGATGTGCTCCTCACCGGCTACTAGGACTCCCTCGACGACTGCATAACCGGAACCCGTGGCCGACTTGACGACAGCACCGTCGAGTCTGGCCGCTCCACTCGCCCATGAGGGGATCCGCACCGCGAGACGCACCGGAAAAGCGGGCGCCTCGTCAATGACCAGGACAATGCGGCCGTCGGTCGGATAGTCGGTGCGCAGGTGGAAAGCAAGGGCGGCCGCTGCGCCGTCGCACTGATCACCGCAACACTTCGCAGTTACTGTCGTGCTGACGTTCATCGAGGTGAGGTGGTGGACCTGGATTTCTGGCACTGCTACGTCGGCCCCCACGCTGCGGGTGACGCTCGCACCGGCCAGTGAAGCGAGCGTGCGGGCTATGTTGGTCGGACAGCACGAGACCTCAAACCACGGGGCGCGCAGGCTCGTGCCGGAACGCAACGACAGCTTCCCTGCAACCGCCTCCTTTCCCGGAACACGAACCTGGAGCGGGTTGGCGTAGAAGAACGAGCGGCCGTCCGCTGCCGGCGAAGCAGCGACAACGTTATAGAGAGTGCGCTCGATCACGTCGGCATAGTGGACGTCGCCGGTGGCCAGCAGGAGCCGCCAAGCCACCATGACCGAGGCAATGCCCGCACAGGTCTCGCAGTAGCAACGGTCGGTGGGAAGTTCATAGTCGTCGCCGAAGGACTCACCCTCGTGGCGCGAACCCATGCCGCCAGTGAGATACGTGCGCCGCGCCAGTGTGCGGTCGTACTGCGCGCGGACGATACCCAGGAGATCACGGTCACCGCATTCCATGGCAGCGTCGATGGCACCGGCCATGAGGTAGAGGGCACGCACCGCGTGGCCGCGGGCAACTACCTCCTCGCGTACCGGGGTGTCGTCCTGGAAGTACTCCCGCCCCAACTCGAAGTCCCCAAGCAGGCCGTGTCCGCGGCGATCAAGAAAGATCTGCGCCTGATCAAGGTAACGGCGCTCGCCGGTGGCGCGATAGAGCTCAACGAGCGCGACCTCAATCTCGGGGTGACCGCCGACGGCTTCGACGCCACCAACTCCGAAAGTGGCGCAAACGTGGTCGGCATTGCGTAGGGCGGTCCGGACGATGACATCATCGGCGTTCCTCCCGCAACGCAGGCGCGCGATGGCCGCCTGGATGAGGTGCCCGGTGCAGTACAACTCATGCCCCATGGGGAAGTTCGTGTAACGGTCTTCGACGCCAGGTTTCCCGTATCGGGTGTTGATATAGCCGTCGTCATCCTGAGCTGCCTCGATTATCGCACCGAGTCGTTGAATCTCGGTCTCGAGCGCACGCCCCTGCCGGTTGCCTCCAACGCGACCTACCTCCCAGGCCATGGCTTCGATCAGTTTATAAACGTCCGAATCTGCGAACCACAAGCCCGCGTGATGGCCAGCGATTGTCCCAGCTCGGGCGCGTTCGAAGTTCTCAATCCAGCCGATCCGCTCCTCCCACGCCAAGCAATGGGGAATGGTGCCGGAGGCATTGGTAGTTTGGCGATCCGCCCAAAAGCCGGAGGTGAAGGTCACCTCGTCCATTGTGAGCGGCGCGAGACAGTGGATGGCGCCGACGGTAGGGACAACCTGTGTCTTCACGGCGGCTACGGGGCTTGGCGCGGTGTCAGTGACGGTCATGGTAGTGGTCCTTTGGAATGAGGCCGGTTCAGCCCTTGACTGCGCCCGAGGTAATACCTCGGATGTAGTAGCGCTGGAGCGCCAGAAAGAGAACGAAGGCGGGCAGAGTCAGGACGACGACGCCTGCCGTCGTAAGCCCGTAGTCGATGACTCCGATCGTCTGCTGGCGCATGTTAACTAGTGCTAGAGGCAGAGGCGAGTGGTCCATATTGAGCAAGTACAGCGAAACCATGAAGTCGTTCCATGCTGCAAGGTAGGAGAACAGGCCGATCGTGACCAAGCTCGGAACGACGGAAGGCAGCATGACGCGCAGGAAGGCGGCCAGAGGCCCACAGCCGTCAATGAGGGCGGCATCCTCAAGTTCCTGGGGCAACGCCGAGAACGCATTACGCATCATGAAGATGGAAAAGGGCAGCTGGAAGAGCGCCAAGACCAAGCCAACGCCGACGAGAGAGTTCGACAAGCCAAGGTCCTTCAGCCACACAATAAGCGGGATGAGCAGCGCGGCATACGGGACCATCATGACGGACAACACCAACACGAACAGAGTGTTCTTAAAAGGAAAGCGGTACCTGGCGAACGCGTATCCGCCGCTCGTCGCCACCACAAGCGTGACGACAACACACACGACCGAGATGATCACTGAGTTTGTGAGGTAGGCGGGTAATCCAGCACCATAGGTGAACAGCTTGACATAGTTTCCGAAGCCGTAGCCAACCGTCTGAGAGGTCCCTGCCTGCGGGGAGACCGAAGCGATAAGCGCCCATATCAGCGGGATGACGAAGCAGATCGCAAGCAGGCCCGTACCCAGATAATAAACGCTCTTGCTCAACTTCTTGGCACTCATCTCTCTTCCTCCGAGTCACTCACACCCATGGCCTTAAGCTGGAGCGCGTTGATCGCCACGAGCGCCACAAGGACGAGAACCGAAAGAGCCGCGGCCATACCTAGATCTCGTTTGGTCTCGAAAGCGTACTTGTAGATGAGCTGGACAACCGTCATTGTGGCGTTATTGGGGCCGCCTTTTGTGAGGATGAAAAACTGATCGAAGGCAAGCAGAGATCCGGTGATGGACATGATGGTTGTCATGGCAAGCGTGGGCTTGAGCAGAGGAAAAGTTACATCAGTAAAAGTCCTCCAGGGTCCCGCCCCATCGATCTTGGCGGCCTCATAGACCTCGTTAGGAATTGCTTGCACCCCCACCAACGTGAGGATCATGTAGTAACCGGTGAAGCGCCACACTACGAGGACTACTGTCGCGACGAGCGCTCCATTAGGCGTACCGAGGACCGAGGTCCCGGCATCTGCCAATCCGACGGCGTCCAGGATCTTTGTCACCGGTCCTACCTGCGGAGAGTAGATGGCGTAGAAGAGCAGGGATGCCGAGGCAATTCCGAGCGCGGCGGGCAAGAGAACGACCGTACGCACAATGGAGTTCCATCGGCGCGACTGCTGTATGAGCAGCGCAAGGGCTACGGCTATCGGCTGAAGGATGATTGTGGTGACGACCGTGTATTTGAAGGTGAAGATGACCGACTGCCCGAGCAGCGGGTCTGAGAATACTCTCCTGAAGTTGTCTGGGAATGCGACGCCCATACGCCCTCCCAGCAAAGTCCACCTCGACACCGACATCACGACGACGAGCACAATCGGCACGATGAAGAAGAACACGAGCATGATGATTGTGGGGGCAACGAAGGCACCACCACGGCACCACTGACGGTGCACTGCACGCCGGTGCCGTTGCTCATCCTCAAAGAACGGCTTGTGCTGAATCATAAGTACTCCGGAGCTTGGGATGCGCCCCGACATCGTCGTTACACAGGTCTCGGACGACACCGGACAGCGCTGGCCTTTGAGCTGGCAGTTGACGCAGAACCGGGGTCACTGTGCGAGGACCGCGTTGATGGCGTCGTTTTGGGCATCGATCTGTGAACCATCACCCCAGATAGCATTTTGAATCAGGAGCTGCCAGGGGCTGCCGGCGGCGTTGAATGCCTCGGCGTAATTGACGGCGACGGGGGTGCGTCCGTTGGCGATAGTGGCATTGGCAATGCGGGTGCGCTCGTCGGCATCCTTATAGCCGGTATCGAGCACCGTCAGCGAGGACGCAGTGTCATTGTTGTCTGCGAAGACCTGCTGTTGCGCCTCATCGGTCATGAGCCAAGACATGAAGTTCCATGCCTGAGCGGGACTTGTGCAGTTACGCGAGACGCCAATTGCGTCGCCACCGAGGAAGGTCGAGCTACCACCGTCGATGCCCGGAATGGCGCACACACCGATCTCGAAGTCCGCAGTGTCGAAGAGTGCCGCCACAGAGGTGTAGGCGTAGGGCATGACGCCGACGCGTCCCTCGGCGAAGGGCGCAGTCCAGGTGGCTCCGGTCTCCTCCTGAGAGCCGGCACCGATGCCTCCATCGAGCTTCGCGAGGTCGTTGAAGGCGGAATAGATCCGCTTAGCGGAGGCGGAGGCCATGTAGGACTGCATCCCGTCCTCGCTGAGAACCTCTTCGCCGTTGCCCCACAGCATGGGGAAGATTGTGAAGGTCAAGCCGCCGCCGGACGACCCGAGGGTGTAGGTTCCGGCCACATTGTCCTTGCCGAGCCCGGCGACAGCGGTCGCCTGGGCCTTGAACTCCGCCAGAGTGGTGGGACCGACTTCCGGATCCAGCCCAGCTTCGCGGTAGAGGTCCTTGTTCCATACCATCACCGAGATGTCGGTGACGAAGGGAAGGGTGTACTTCTTGTCGTCGACCGTCCCGGCGTCGATGTGGCCCTGCTGGAGATCGGCGAGGTTGATCAGGCCGTTGATCTGCTCGGTCATGTTCCGGAAGACGCCCTGCTGCACCCAGTATGGGATGCGGACGACATCGCCGGCGAGAATGTCGGGAAGACCGTCGGACTGGATGGCGGCACCGACCTTGCCTTCAACATCGTCGTTCGGAAGGAGCTCGACCTTGATCTGGTTCTTGTGGCCGGCATTGTAAGCGTCGACAGCGTTGGTGACCTGGCGCTCCAAGGGCGCACGTGACCACATGGTGAGGGTGGTGCCGTCGTCCGTACCTTCCGCCGGAATTACTACGTCCTCGGAAGCGCCAGAGCCGCCCGACTTGCTGCCGCACGCAGTCAAGCCTCCGGCGGCAACGAGGGCGCTGACGACTGCGGTGGTCCGTATGAGGCTGCGACGAGTCATCATTCGAGTGCTCATGAGTATCTCCATCTCGACATTGAGCCGGTTCAGCGCTTCTATGTGACGACCGTGTCCCATACCATCGAAAGCGCTTGCGAAACTGAGGTTACTTGCTCAGAGGTTTCTGCGCAAGCGGGAGTCTTACGAGCTGTAGCGGATGTACAACTCTTATGCCATAGGCTTTTTTAGGCGCCATTCCAGCGCTTGCTCGCCGACGTCCGAAGCGGTACCGTCTTCCCATGACACGCGCCGTCACTTTCGAAAGTGGCAATCAGCCTAGGAGCGAAGCCAATCCTGACCGCCCCGTTACGCTCGCGGACGTTGCCGACCGGGCGAACGTTTCCCTCTCGACTGCTTCCAAGGCGCTCAACGGCCGCGACGGAGTGAGCCCCTCAACCCGTTCCCGCGTTCGTGAAGCCGCCCGGACTCTCGGGTTCTCCCCCAGCACAGTCGCCCGCAGCCTCGCGACCGGTCGGACCAACACCGTCGGCCTCATAACCCACGACCTTGTGGGCCGCTTCTCGATCCCCCTGCTCATGGGGATCGAGAACGCATTTGGCGTGAACGAGGTCTCCGTCATGCTCTGTGACGCTCGAGGTGACTCGATCCGCGAGAAGCACCACCTCGCCAGCATGCTCGAACGCAGAGTGGACGGGCTCGTTGTTGTTGGCGCCCGCCCCGATCCGCGCCCCTCCTTGGGTAAGCGGATCCCCGTACCAGTTGTCTACGCTTATGCGCCGTCCGTCGACCCCTCCGACACGTCCATCGTCGCAGACAACGTTCTAGCTGGCCGCATGGCTACCGAGCACCTCATCGCCCAGGGCAAGTCGCATATAGCGATCATTCAAGGGGACCAAGACTACGGCGCATCAGTCGACCGCGCCGCTGGATCGTTGGCCGCATTGGCCGAAGCGGGGCTGGAACTCGTTGGTGGAAGCCCTCTGTATGGTGAGTGGAGCGAGGTATGGGGACGCAGTGCCACTCGTGCGCTCCTGAGTCGGGACCCGTCCATCGACGGCATTGTGTGTGGAAACGACCAGATCGCTCGCGGCGCGCTGGACTACCTCCGTGACCACCGTGTGAATGTGCCCGGAGACGTAGCAGTGACAGGGCATGACAACTGGCGGGTGGTCGTCGACGGTTGTCGACCGGGTCTGACAACCGTCGATATGGGCCTTGAGCGTATCGGCCGAATCGCGGCCAAACGTCTGCGCGAAGCAATGGAGGGCCACCTGCATCCCGGAGTTGAGAAGATCCCCGGTCACCTCATCGTGTCCGGATCCACCGTTGCCTAGCCACACCTGGCGGAGTCATTGTGAGATTCATGAGCGTCAGTGAAGCCTGCAAACTTGTCGCCCGCGATTCGCGGCCGCATACATGCTGACGACGGATCCAAGAGTCGAAGCGAGGTGGCCACGGCACTAACACACGACGGCGCCCGTCAGATTATGGTTCTTCTGCCCAGGGCCCATCTCACCTTGCACATCCCTCGTTTCGACCCGCTCCAGGCGCAGTAACCTGCTCACCACTTCGACATCGGCCTACGGGACGGCGGCTGGTGCCGTACCCGCCAAACGGGCCGCCTCCCGCCAAGATGCCAAACTTAACCAAGGTCCATCTATGTGTAGGTGGAAAGGGCCTCGACGTCGCGCAGTACGGTGTGAACGCTGACATCGAGCCGATCGGCGAGCTCCGTCGCCGGCGTCGGTGCGGAGCGTCCGCTCAGCATCCAGATCATGCGCAGCAGCCGATCCGCCCGCATCTGCCCTCCCCGTCCATGACACAAGACGTCTGGTTTTCTCTCCAAACTAGACCCTAACCGGTGGCAGTCGGCTCCGCCGTCGCCCTATGTCTGAACGGAGAGGAGCGCGAGCGTCTGACCGACTGTTGGAAGGGCCTAGCCCGGGGCGCGCAGATCATCGAGCCGCTGTTGGAGACGCCCTGGGGTGACCTCAACGGCGTGCTCGTGGACCCCTTCGGCATCCGCTGGATCTTCAACATCGGCACCTCGCAGTGAGTTGCACGCAATAGCGCAGACCCCGGCACCGCCCACCCTGACTTATCCGCGGAATTACAACGATCTGCTTCCTGGGCCGAAAAACGTGTTCCCGTTCCGGTGTGCAATGAGCCCCTCGTTGCACACAGGAGCACCTTAAGCGCACCCAGCCCAGTTCCATTTTCCGCGCCGTCATGCGGTTTCGCGTTCCGCGCTCGGATTCTTTGCGTGCAACGGGCCGACTGCCGGGCTCTCAGCGCCCACCGACGCCCGCCCCAGCGGACACGTCGATCTCCGCGGAGACCAGTAGGTCCCGCACGGTCATCGCCAGGGGCCGGGGCAGGAAGCCAAGTTCCTCGCGGGCCCGCCGATTGGAGACCGTCGGGCTGTCGGCCAGGGCACCGAGCGCGGCCGGCGTGAAGACGTCTGTGCCGAGCCGACTACCCACCACTTCCCCTAAGGGCGCCAACGGCCGCACCCATTCCAAAGGGAATGCCAGGCGCAGTGGCGGCCGTCCGGCCAGGATCGCGCCGAGTGACATCAGGGTGGAGATCTGCGCACGTGCGCCGCTCAATAGGTAGGAGCGCCCCGCCCTGCCCCAGTCGAGTGCCACCGTGATGCCCGCGGCGACGTCCCGCACATCCACCCAGTCGAAGCCGCCCGCTACCGTCACCTTACGACCCCGCGCGGCGGCGAGAATAAGCCCGTTCACACGCGAACCGCGGTCGATCGGGCCGATGATTCCGGTGGGCAGACAGATCACCGCATCCAGGCCCTTGGCCACCTCCGCCAACACCGCCCGCTGCCCGACGGCCTTGGAGCGATCGTAAAGCGGGCGCTCCACACCCGCCAATGGCGTCGCCTCGGTGATAGTTCCGTCAGCGGAGCAATCCAGGGCATGGATTGAGGAGCAGTGCACCATGCGGATGCCACGGCGCCGGGCCTCGGCCGCCACCAGCGCCGGACCACGGGTATTCAGTCGCCAGGCCGCGGGGTCGCGTCGCCACAGGGTGATTCGCGCGGCCAGGTGGACCACGGCGTCGCAGTCCGCCATCGCTTCGGCCAGGGACGTCTCATCCAGGACGGAACCAGTCACCCATTCAACGTCCACGGGCGGGGCGGCGTCAGGACCCGGCGGGTGCGGGCCCATGGCCCGCACCTTCCAGTCCGCCGCCGCGAGCCGCGGCAG
>NZ_LK995469.1 GCF_900002405.1 Actinomyces succiniciruminis
GGCCAGGCAGGCCGCCAGCAGCGCCAGCGTACCGGCGAGGGCGGTGCCCGTACGCCAGGGCACCCCGCCCCAGCGGTACAGGACGGTCAGGGCTCCGACGGCGGCGGCGGCCATGGCCGGGGCCGCCCCGAGGGACTGCAGGCGCGCCAGGCCGAAGGCCCGCCCCACCAGGTAGCCGGGGGCGAGCAGGAAGGCAAGGAGGAAGGCGGCTGCGGGCAGTGCCTGAAGCCAGGTCACTTGCCCCCGCCGATGGTCAGGCGGGGGGTGCCGGCCCACAGGGCGGGGTCGGTGACGCGGCGGCCGTCGAGCAGCAGCCGCACGCCGGGCAGGTCCGCGGGGGCCAGGGTGGCGTACTCGGGGTGGTCGGCCTGGACGATGGCGACGTCGACGGCGTCGCCGAGGTGGTAGGCGTCCCAGCCGAAGCCGGCCAGCTCGGCGTCGGTGTACATGGGGTCGTGGACCAGCACCTGCGCGCCCTTGGCGCGCAGCGCCTCGACCGTGGGGAACACGCCGGAGAAGGCGGTCTCCTTCACCTTGCCGCGGTAGGAGGCGCCCAGCACCACCACGCGCATCCCCTCGAGGCTGCCGAGCACCTCCACCGCGCGGTCGACCACGTACTGCGGCATGGTGGCGTTGAAGGAGCGGGCGGTGCGCACGATCGAGGCGTCCGGGTCGGTGGACAGGTACAGGCGCGGGTAGACGGGGATGCAGTGGCCGCCCACGGCGATGCCGGGCCGGTGGATGTGGGAGTAGGGCTGGGAGTTGCAGGCGTCGATGACGCGCTGGATGTCGAAGCCGGCCTTGTCGGCGTAGACGGCGAACTGGTTGGCCAGACCGATGTTGACATCCCGGTACGTGGTCTCGGCGAGCTTGGCCATCTCGGCGGCCTCGGCAGTACCCATGTCCCACACCCCGTTGGGGTGGGGCAGGTCGGTGCGCTCATCGAAGTCGAGAACCTGCTCGTAGAAGCGGATACCGGCATCGGTGCCGGCCCGGTTCAGACCGCCCACCAGCTTGGGGTAGCGGCGCAGGTCGGCGAAGACCCGCCCGGTGAGCACACGCTCGGGGCTGAAGACCAGGTGGAAGTCCTCCCCCTCCTTCAGCCCGCTGATCTCCTCGATCAGCGGCTTCCAGCGCCCGCGGGTGGTGCCGACCGGCAGGGTGGTCTCGTAGGAGACCAGGGTGCCGGGGGTCAGGTGCTCGGCGAGGGAACGTGTGGCGGCGTCCATCCACTCGAAGTCCGGCTCCCAGGTCTCATCGTTTACGAACAGCGGCACCACCAGCACCACGGCGTCGGCGCCCGGGATGGCCTCGGCGTAGTCGGTGGTGGCGCGCAGCGCCCCGGCGGGCACCAGCCGGGCCAGCCGGTCGGCGAGCTCGGCCTCACCGGGGAAAGGCTCGCGGGCGGCGTTGACGGCCTCAACGGTGGCGGGGTTGACGTCCACGCCGATGACCTCGTGGCCCTTTCCGGCGTACTGGACCGCCAGGGGCAGACCGATCTTTCCCAGGGCGACGACGGCGATGCGCATGCAGAATCCTTCCTCAGCGGCTGCAGCAGGCAAAGCGAGAATACCCGTTCAGCCCGCCGCGGCGGCCCCAAGGAGAAGAGCATCATAGTGAGCCCTGACATGCGACCAGTCGTTGGCGCGCAGGATGTGCTCCTGCTGGCGGTGGCGGTAGTCGGCGTCATCGGCCAGGGCGAGGATGCGGGCGGCGGCCTCCTGCGGGGTGTTCACCACCCAGTCCTCCGGGAACAGCGCCGCCGGGCCGCCCCAGCGGGCGACGTCGGGCCAATTGCGGCATACGGGCAGAGCGCCGGAGGCGACCCCCTCGATGAAGCCCTCGTGAGTGCCCTCCCGCCGCGAGGCGGAAACGATCACGCCGGCGCGCCGCAGGTACTGGGGCACCACCTCGGTGCGGCCGGTGATGGTGACGGCGTTGCCGAGGGCAGCCAGGCGGGCGGTCACGGCGTCGGCGTAGATGCGCTCCTCCGGAGACAGGTGACTCGGAAATCCGGGGCCGATGAGCAGCAGATGCCAGGCCGGGTCGGTCTGGCGCAGCAGGTCGAGGGTGTCCAGGGCCCAGGCGGGGTCCTTGCGCAGGGCTGCCCAGCCCACCAGCGCCAGGGTGCGGGTAGCGCTCGGTTCCTTGGGCAGGGTGAAGCGTCGCAGTTGCGCCCGGTTGGGGACGGTGGCGACCTCCAGGGTGTCGGGCAGGGGCAGGCTGGCGCGCAGAATCTCCCGGATTGTGGGGGCAACGGTGACCAGCTGGTCAACGGCCGTCCAGTCCACCAGCTGTGGCATGACGGTGGAGGCCTCGTAGGAGTGGACCCGGATCAGGAGCCGTGCCCGCGGGGCCAGCACCGGCGCCACCAGGCTGGCCCAAACCGCGGCCGCATTGCCCCACTCCACGAAGATGGTGTCGGCCCAGGCCAGGGCGGTGGCCGCCTCGTCGAAGTCGCCGGTGAGCAGGCCGGCGCCGACCGGGTCGACGCCGCGGGCCAGGCGCAGGCGGGCGTGCAGGAGCCGGCGCCGCGTCGGGGTAGCCGGTAGGCCACGCAGATCCAGGGTGCGTACCTCGCAGCGCGGATCGGCGCGGTAGTCCTCGACGATGCCGCGGACGAAGGTCCAGTTCTTCAGGGAGATGAACAGCACCCGCTCCGGCCCCTCCTTCCGGACGGAGGCGTGCCGGCGGGAGGCCAGCGGTGCGGTGGCGGCGGCCCACGCGGACGAGGCGCGCAGCGGGGCCAGGAATACGGCGGGGTCCGCGGTCAGGGCGGAGGTGGCGGCCGCGAAGTGCAGGCTCGGGTGGAACATCATCCGCACGGCCATGTCCAGCAGTTCCTCCGCGGCCGCGTCGGCGCCGGCCTCCCATGCGGCGTCGGCCTGCGCGAGTAGGTCGGTCAGGGCGTTGGGGGGCAGAGCACCGGTGGCGGTTTGCGCGCCCGTGTTCATAGCCAGGATGGCCTCCTCGACGGCGACGACAGCCGCCGCTCGCCGGCCGCCCAGCAGCCCGCGCGCCCGCCCCAGCAGGCGGTGGGCGCGGGCGTGCTCGCCCCGGTCGGCCAGGAAGCGGGCGCGACGGGCCGTCTCGATGGCGCCGCTGACTGCGTCGTCCCGGCGGATGGCCAGGCGCAGGCGCGCCAGGGTTATGGAGACCAGCGCGGCCCGTCCGGGCGGGGTGACGGCGGCACGGGAGGCGATCCCGGTGATCCCGGTGGCGGTGCGTGGCATCGGTGCTCAGTCCTGGTCTGGGGCCGGCGGGTTGCCGGCCGGTGCGGGTGCGGGCGCTGCGGGAAGCAGTTTGGTAAGCATGGAGGCCGCCATGAAGCGCAGGGGGGCCTCCCGGTCCAGCAGCCAGGCGGGGTCGCGCGTGAGCAGGGTGGCGGGGCGACCGTGGCGGCGGCGCGCCTGGGCACGGTGGATGAGCACGGAGGCCGGCACACCCGGATCCAGGCAGGCGTCAAGCAGGTCCCGGTCCGCCCGCGACAGGACGCGGTCGAAGCCGGGCGCAGCACCGTGCAGGCGCCGACACATGCCCGCCAGCGCGGCCCGCTCGGTGGGCGTCCAGATGTCCTCCCGGTCGCGGTAGTAGACGGCGCCGAACACGTGGATGCGCACCAGCTTGACCACCACGGCGCGGCGTCGCGCCGCCGTGAGCGAGGCGAACCAGGGCGCGCGCAGCACGCCGGGCAGGAAGCCGAGCTGCTCGTCCATGGGACGCACGTCATAGGTGACCCGGTCGGAGGCGTCCTCACCGATCAGGTAGACGGGGCCGGCCGCGTCGTATGCGGTGGGCACGGTGGCGAACAGGCCGGTCACCATGGCCACGTCCCCACCCACGGTGGCGCCCTCCACCAGGTGGGCGCCGGTGCGCCGGAGCATCGCCACGCTGAGCAGCCCCAGCGGGGCGGAGCGGTAGGCGAGGCGGTCGGCAGCCAGGTCGGTGCGGGCCAGGCGACGGATGGCGCGGGCGGCGGGACCACCGGCACGGTTCGAGACGCGACCGGCCGCGCGGGAGCACAGGTACGGGGCGAGCAGCCGGGTGGGGCGCGGCGCGGGTGTGGGCACGATCGCCGTCGGGCGTCCCAGGGCCAGGCGGGGAATGACGAATTCGGCACCGGTCGCCCCGGCCAGCGCCAGCCAGGAGGCGACCGCGCCGGGGGCGAGGCGGTCGTCGGAGCCCATGATGGAGACCCACGGGGTGCGGGCGGCGCGCATGCCCGCGTTGAAGGGGCCGGAGGCGGAGGGGCGGGGGTCGGTGTGCTCCAGGTAGCGCACCAGTTCGCGGTGCCCGGGCCGGATCGCGGCGGCGATCTCCTCGGCGGGCCGATTGTGGCAGGCGACGGTGACGGCGGCCTCGGGGTTGCCTTCCAGCAGGGAGGCGACGGCGCGGGCGATCGGCCGGGTGGGGGTGTGGCAGGCGACGACGACGTCCACCTGCGCGCCGGGCGGCGGCTCGGGGCGCCCGAGGTCGGTGCGTTCGACGGTGTTGGGGCCGAGTCGACGGCGCCCGCGGGCGGCGGGTTGGGCGAGTGTTTCGTGCACGTGCGTTACCCCCGGGGCTCGTCACCGGGCCAGGTCTCACCCCGCGGGGCGAGTAGGTCGCGGTAGGCGGTGTTGTAGCCGCGGGTGGCCGCGGCGGTGGAGAAGCGGTCGCCGATGGTCGCGGCGATGGCCTGGGCGGGCGTGGCCGCGGTGGCGGCGTCGAGTTCGGCCACCGCGTCGGCCCACTGGGACGCATCGCGGCTGACGACCAGGCGCGAGTAGGCGGGGTCCAGGTACTCGCTCTGGCCGCCCTTGGCGCCGGTGACCACGGGGCGGCCGGCAATGACCGCCTCCGCCACGGCGATGAAGAAGTTGTCGGAGCGGGTGGGGGCCAGGAACAGGTCCGCGTCCGCGAGCGCGGCGCGCACGCCCGCGGCATCCAGGGTTCCGGTCAGGGTGATGCGCCCGGCCAGGTCGGGCGCGGCGGCGCGCTCGGTGACGGCGTCGCGCAGGGGCCCCTCCCCCACCCAGGTCAGGTGGGCGTCGACGCCGCGGCGCACGAGTTCGGCCACGACCTCGAGGGCCAGCAGCGGGTCCTTGCGGTCGATGATTCCGCCTACGCTCACCAGCCGCAGCGTTCCGTCGCCGCGGTCCCGCCGCGGGGCGGGCGGATAGGGCTCGACAATGCACGGTACCGGGCGGGTGTCGCGCCCGCCGCGCCCCAACGCCACGCCGTCGGCGAGGAACTGGGAGTCGGTGGTGACGATGTCGGGCAGGCGCAGCAGCCGACGCAGTGCGGGCAGGGCGGCCCGGGCCGTCGGCGGCAGGGTCTCCGGCGCGGTCAGCGCGGACCAGTGCTCGGTGTGGATCCAGGGCAGCCGCGGCCGCAGCAGGGCGGCGGGTTCCAGCGCGGAGGCGGCCATGGTGTGCAGGATCTGCGGGGTGAAGGCGTCGCTGCGCAGAGCCGCGCCCAGGGCGCGGGCGGCGCGGGCGACGTCGGCGGGGTTTTGTGGGTTCATGGGGATGCGCCGCACGGGCAGGCCGGCGTGCATCAGGCGGCGGGTGCCGTCGTCGTCCCCGGGCGCGACCAGGTGAAGCACGCGCAGCTCGTGCGCCCGGCCGATGGCGTGGAGGTTGTTGACCACGAAGCTGCCGCGGGAGGGGGCGACGGCCGTGGGGAACCAGGTGGTTACGGCGAGGACCCTCATGCGTTCTCCCCGGTGTCGGTGCCGCGGTCGGCCGGGACGGCGAGCGTCGGATCGACGGCGGCGGCGCGGCGGTCCGCGGCCAGGATGGCGTCCCACCAGCCGGACATCTGCTGCTCGGCGGACAGCTCGCGGGCGGCGGCGTGGGCGGCGGCCTTGCCGGCGGCGACCTGCGCGTCGGTGAGCGAGTCCAGGGTGGCGGCCAGGGAGGCGGCGGTGAAGTCCGCCGTGACGGCACCCAGGTGGTACTGCTCGACCACGCGGGCCATTTCCGGGCTGGGTGAGACGACCGCGGCCAGGCGGGCCTGGATGAAGTCGAACAGCTTGTTGGGCAGGGTGTGCTTGTAGTTGAAGGAGACCGGCGGGATGGAGAAGACGCCGACGTCGTAGCGGGCGAGGGTGTCGATGAGCTCGGCGTAGGGGACGGGGTCCATCACGTGCACGCGGCCGGCGCGGTCGGCGGGCAGGGCGGCGGCCTGGGCGCGCAGGGCGTCGATGACGGCGGGGTCGTTGCGGGTCAGGTACAGGTCCAGGGTGACGTCGCGTTCGGTCAGGCCGACGGCCTCGACCATGATCTCCAGGTGCCGGTCGGGCAGGGCGGCGCCGGAGTGCACCAGCCGCAGGGGGTGTCCGACCGGGGTGGGGTCGGCCTGCCGGTAGGGGGTGGCGTTGGTGACCACCTCGGCGCGGATGCCGTATTCGCGGCGGTAGGCGTCGGCCAGTCCCTGGGCGACGGTGGTGACCGAGTCCGCGCGGGTCACGTAGGTGCGGCACAGCCAGCGCACGTAGGGGGCGACGAAGATGCGCCAGCGGGGCACGCCCTCCTTCTGCCGGGGGGCGTACTCGTGCAGGTCGGCGTGGACGCCGCCGGCCGGGCGCAGCCACAGGGCCAGTGGCACGGTTTCGGCGTCGTCGGCCAGGACCACGTCGAATTCGCCGGGCTCCAGCTGTTCACGCACCCAGGCGACCACCTCCTGGTGCGCCTGGGCGCGGGCGAAGCGGCGGGCGATCAGGTCGGCGCGATCCAGCCGCCAGGAGACCAGCTCATCCGGGATGCGCACGTGCCGGGCCACGCCGTCGGGAGCCTCGCCGTAGCCGCAGGTGGTGACCTCGTGGGTGGGGGTGAACAGGCGCACCTGCTTCAGCACGCGGGCGTCGGCGGCGATTGGGGAGAAGGAGATGATCAGCAGGCGGGGGCGCCGAGGCGCGGAGGTGGGGCCGGAGGGGACGCTCATGCGCGTTCCCCCATCAGGGCGCGGCGGTAGGCGCCGATCAGCGCCCCGGTCTCCTGCTCCCAGGTGAGCTGCGGGCAGGCGGCCAGGGCGGCGGCCCGGTAGCGGTCGGGGTCGGCCAGGATGTGGGAGATGGTGGCGGCCAGATCCGCCGGGTCCTCCCCGGAGAAGACCTCCCCCACCCCGTAGCGTTCGACGACGGCGCGGATGTCCGGCAGGTCGGCGGCCGCCACGGGCAGACCGCCGCGGATGGACTCGAACAGCTTGTTTGGCAGGGCGAAGCGGTAGGACAGGCAGGTGGGGCGCACGTGCACCACCGCCACGTCGGCGTCGGACAGGGCGTCGGCCACCTCGTGCGGGGCTACCGGCCCCACCCGGTGTACGCGGTCGCTCACGCCGTGGCGGGCGGCTTCGCGGGCGACGACGGCGAGGTAGTCCGGTTCGCCGTAGCCGAGCATGACCAGGTGGACGTCGGCGGGCAGGTGCGGCAGCGCGGCGATGGTCTCCTCGATGCCGCGGGAGGTGGTGATGCGGCCGCCGTAGGCGATGACCTTGTCGGTGGGGGCCAGGCCGGCCAGTTCGTGCAGCCGTCCGCGGCCGGGATCGGGCAGGGGGCCGGCCGCGGGAATGTTGCGCACCAGGGCGGGTGGAGTCTCCAACCGGTAGTGCTCGGTCAGCCAGTCGACGATGGAGGGGGAGACGGTGATGACGGCATCGGCGCGGCGGATGCCGCGCTTCTCAACGGCGGCCTCCACCTTGCGGGCCACGGGCCGGTCGGTGCGGACGTTGCGGTGCAGCCAAAGCTCGTGGGAGTCGTAGACGAGGCGGGCGTGGCAGCGGTCCACGATCCACAGGGCGGGGGCGAGGGTGTTGCCGTCGTTGGCGTGAACCACGTCGGGCATCCAGGCCAGCGCGGCGCGGGCGGCGCGCAGCCAGTAGTCGCCCAGGGAGACGGTCTTGTAGGCGCGCATGGCCGCGTCGGCGGTGAGCGCGCCGGCGCGGTCGGCCGCCGCGTGTGCCGCGGTGGTGATGGTCGGGCGGGGGGCGTGCGCGCGGGCCGTCTCAACCTGGGCGGTGTCGGTCGCCGATGCGGGAACCGCCGCAGTCCCGTCCGCGAGCGCCGGTGTGCCCTGGGGCTCGGTGCCGGCGCCGCTGGCGGCCGGCGTCTTAAGTGCCTCGGCGCCCGTGGGCGCGCCGGTCTTGCCGGTGACGCGGTCGCGCAGGGCCGCCAGGCGGGGGGACACATTGGCGAGGGCGAACTCGCGGGCGCGCACGATGTCGACGCCGTCGCTCACCGGGACGGTGCCCTCGGGGTAGCCGGAGTTAGCCCGGGCGACGGCGAAGATGCGCACGGTGGCGCCGGCGGCGCGCAGGGCGGCCGCCTCCTTCAGGACGCGGGCATCATTGTGAGCGTCGTTGTAGACGAGCATGGCTACGCGCGGGCCCCGCCCGTTGAAGGTCGGTAGCCGCAGCGCCGACCCGCCCGGGACGGGGGCGCCGGAGGGAGCTGTCCGCGTGACGGCGGTGTCGGCGGGCATCGTCTCATTCATGCGGTCTTCTCCTGCCTGTCCGGTTGCATGCGGGAAGCGGCGCCCACGGCGCCCCGGGCGGCCGACTCATCGTCGTCGTCGAGCAGTCCGGCCAGGGCCGCCTGCTGGGCGAAGTCGGGGGCGGCGGCGACCACCTCGTCGAAGGTGCCGGAGGCGACCAGGTGGGCATCGCGCATGAAGCACACCTGGTCACTGTGGCGGATGGTGGCCAGGCGGTGCGCCACCACAATGACGGTCACCTCGCCGGACAGCTCCGCGACCGCCTCGGTGACGGCGGCCTCCGTGGCGGTGTCCAGGGCGGAGGTGGCCTCATCCATGATCAGAACGAGCGGCTCGGAGTACAGGGCGCGGGCGATGCCCAGGCGCTGGCGCTGCCCGCCGGACAGCTTCATGCCGCCCTCGCCGACCGATGCCCAGATGCCGCCCTCGCGCTCCTCAATGACGTCGAGCAGTTGGGCGCGGCGCAGTGCCCGGCGTACTCGGTCCACGTCAATGGAGTCGGTGTCCCAGGACAGGGCGACGTTATGGGCGACGGTCGAGTCGAACAGGGAGACTTCCTGGGGCACGTAGCCGACCCGGGAGCGCCAGGAGTGCAGCACCTCCGTCAGGGGCACGTCGTCGACCCGCAGCTGCCCGCCCGAGGGGGTGAGCAGCCCCAGGATCATGTCCACCAGGGTGGACTTGCCCGAACCGGAGGCGCCGACCAGGGCGAGGGAAGTGCCGAAGGGAAGGGTCAGGGAGACGTTCTCCACCGCCGGATTGTCGGAACCGGTGTAGGTGAAGGAGACGTTGTCGAGCACCAGGGCGCGGGCGTCGTCGGGCAGCTCGGTGCCGGCGACCATCTCGGCATGCTGGGCCCGGTTGACGCGGCCGGCCTCGATCTCCGCGAGCACCCGCTCGGCGTAGGGGATATTGGAGCCGGTCTGCCCCATGATCGTCTGGAAGCGGGTGATGGAGGGGACGATGCGGAAGCCGCACACGCCGAACAGGGCCAGGGAGGACAGCGCCTCGCTCTGCCCGCCCTGGGCGTAGCCGATGCCGGCGGCGATGGCCAGACCACCGATGAGTGCGATCTCCAGCATGTAGCGGGGCACGGCGCCGAGGAAGGACTGATCGGCGCGGGCCTGGGAGGCCTTGCGGCGCTCGGCGAGCACCACGCGCTCGAGTTCGGCGGCCTTGTCCCGCAGGGTGATCTCCTTCAGGGAGTGGACCATTTCGGAGACCAGGCGAACAGCACGCACCGAGTAGGTGCGGTTGTCCTTGCCCGCGGCCACCGCCCGGCGCAGCACCCACATGTACATGACCAGGGCGACGATGCCGAAGTAGGCGACGGTTACGGCCGCCATCGTGGGGCGGGCGACGAACAGCACCACCATGACGGCCACGAAGGTGCACACCTCGCCGGCCAGCTGGGTGAAGGGGATCAGCACGCCGGAGACGGTGGAGGCCACGCCCACGTCCGTGGAGCGGACCAGGTCGGTGGAGTGGCGGCGCAGTCGTTCGGCCCAGGGGGCGTAGAAGAAGGAGTCGAGCAGCTGGGCGCCCAGATCCTGTTCGAAGCTGGCGAAGCGCTTGGTGGAGGCGCGCTGAATGGCGATGGCCAACAGGTCCTTGCTGATGATGAGTACGCACACCACCACCAGCAGCCACACCGTGCCGGTGCCGCCCACCGTGATGCCGATGATCGGCACCGTGAACGAGGTCCCGGTCATCAGCGGGGTCAGTAGGAGCGCCAGGAGTCCCAGGGCGGCGACGTCAAGCAGGGACAGCGCTGAGAACAGGCCGGCGAAGGTCAGGATGAAGCGCGCAGCGTCATGAGGCAGGACGCTCAGCAAACTCCTCACGGTGCGCAGCAGCAGACTCACCCGGCGAGTATATCCAGCGGGTCTCTCAGCGTGGGCCCTTCCCACCGCCGCTTCAGCGCCGGCACTCCCCCGCCCTCCCCTCGCCGAGGTCGGTCGACGTTACGTGCCGAGGTCGGTCGACGTTACGTGCCGAGGTCGGTAGAAGTGGTGAGACCGGTCATCTCGGCAGGCGCCGGAATGGGCCGTGCCGACGACGGCGCCCGAGCGCGCCTGCTGGGGGCGCACCGGCCGGTAGAGTCCGAGCCATGAAGGTGCTGTCCGTGGTCGGGGCCCGCCCCCAGTTCGTCAAACTCGCCCCCATCGCCCACGCCTGCGCCGCCGCCGGCGTGGAGCACGTGATCGTACACACCGGCCAGCACTACGACCCCATGCTCTCCGACGTCTTCTTCCGCGACCTGGGCATTCCCGCGCCCGACGTGCACCTGGGTGTGGGGTCGGGCTCGCACGGGGTGCAGACCGGGGCCATGCTCGCGGCGATGGACGGGGTTCTGGCCGAGCACGCCCCTGACTGGGTGCTGGTCTACGGGGACACAAACTCTACGCTCGCCGGGGCGCTGGCGGCGGTGAAGCTGCACGTGCCGAGCGCCCACCTGGAGGCGGGGCTGCGCTCCTTCAACCGCGCCATGCCCGAGGAGATCAACCGGGTGCTCACCGACCACGCCGCCGACCTGCTGCTCACCCCCACCGCAGTGGGCGCCGCCCACCTGGCCGCCGAGGGGCTGGCCGAGCGCACCGTGGTGGTGGGCGACGTCATGACCGATGTGCTGCTGCGGGTGCGTGACCAGGTGGCGGGGTCGCCGTCGCCCGTGATGCGCGAGCTGGGTCTGGCAGAGGGCGGCTACTCGCTGGCCACCATCCACCGGGCGGAGAACACCGACGACGCCGGCCGGCTGCGCGCGGTGCTGGATGCCCTGGCCCGCGTGGACCATCCCGTGGTGCTGCTGGCGCATCCGCGGCTGGTGGCCAAGTGCGCCGAGCACGGCATCGACCTGGAGGCCGTCGGCGGGGCCCCGGGCTCGCAGCTGCTGGTGCACCCGCCCCTGCCCTACCCGGAGTTGATTGCCTCCGCCCTGCACGCCCGCGGCGTGATCACGGACTCCGGCGGCTTGCAGAAGGAGGCCTTCCTGCTGCGGGTGCCGTGTACGACGGTGCGACCGCAGACCGAGTGGGTGGAGACCGTGGAACTGGGCTGGAATGTGTTGGTGGAGCCCGGGGAGGCACTGGTGGCGGCGGCCTCCCGTCCCAGGCCGGCCGAGCCGGACCCGGGCGCTGCCACCCCCTACGGCGACGGTCAGGCCGCCGAGCGGGTGGTGGCCGAGCTGTGCACCCGCGCCGGCACCGTCACCTTCTGACCGTCCCGCTCCCGTCCGGGCCGTTCTGACTGGCCCGGCTCGGCCGGCCGCCCACGAGCGCCACCAACCTCTACGAGCACAAAGTCGTGTGTCAGTCCGTCACCGACGCCTCGGCCAGCAACACCTCGGCGGCGTCACGCAGGGCGGCCTGCATGGAGCGGTGCCGCATGACCCACTCCCGACGGCGCTGCGCCGCTTGGGCCCGCTGCGCGTCGTCGGCCCGGGACGCCTCCAGGGCGGCCAGCATGGCGGCGGCGACCTGCTCGGCGTCGTAGTCACTCGCCCAGCCCAGGGCGTTGGCGGGCAGGTCCGTGCGCGCCGGCCCGGGTCCGGCGTAGACCACCGGGGTGCCGCAGGCCAGGGCGGCGAAGATCTTGGTGGGGTAGGCGAAGTCGTAGCCAAGCCCCGGGCGAATGGACACCACCGAGGCCACCGCCCCGCGCTGCCAGGTGGCGGCCTGCGCGGCCGGCACCAGGTCGCGGAAGACCACGCGCGCGTCCCCGCCCGCCAGGTCCTTCAGCGCCTGCCAGTCGCTGCCCTGCCCCAGGAACACCAGCCTGGCCTCGGGCTCCTCCCGGTGCACCAGGCGCAAGGCCTCGATGAATACGCCCGCCCCCTGCCACTCCGAGGCGGTGCCGGCGTACAGGAAGTACGGCGCCGCTGGTGCGTCGGCGGCGCGCGGCCCAGCGGGCGTGAACACGTCGGTGTCGATGCCGTTGGGCACCACGGTCACCGCGCGGGCGCCCAGTTCCCGTACCCGCTCGGCCACGCCGTCGTTGACGGCCAGCACGGTGCGGGCGCCGCGCAGCACCAGGCCCTCCACGCCCCGCAGGGCGCCGACCACCCAGCCGGGGGCACCGGTGGAGGCGGCCGCATCGGACCAGACGTCGGCGGCGTAGTAGGCGTAGGGGGCGCCGCGCAGGGCGGCGGCCACGCCCACCACCGCCCCGGTGGTGGGCGGCGGCTCGGCGACGATCAGGTCCGGCGCCGGCCCGGCCAGCAGCCGTGCCGCGAGCGGGATGTCGAAGCTGAGGTACTGGGCGTAGCCGCGGATGTAGCCGCCCTCGTCACGCAGGGCCGGGGCGGAGCTGACGGTGACCCCGGGGTCGGCGGGCGCAGCCATGCCCGGCGGGGTGGAGGTCAGCACGGTCACCTGTGCGCCGGCGTCGGCCAGGGCGCGGGCCAGTCCGCGCAGCCGCAGCGCGGCGGCCGCAGGCTCGGGGGCGTACAGGCGGGTCGCCAGCACCACCCGGGGCTCTCCCCCGCGCGGGCGGGCGCGCAGGGCGGCGGTCGCAAGCACCGCCGCCCCCGTTCCCGCCGCGGCCAGGGCGAGCAGACGGCGGTTCACAGCTGCACGGTGCGGCCCTCGGCAGCGGAGGTGAGCACCGCCTCGACCACGCGCAGCGTGTTGACGCCCTCGGCCATGGTGACGTGCTCACCGCCCACGCCGCGCACGGCGTCACGGAAGCGCTCCTGCTCCAGGGCCAGCGGCTCACGCTTGGGGATGGCGTAGCGGATGACGTCGCCCTCGGTGACACCGCGGAAGTTGGCGACCTGGTCCCAGTAGGAGGTGACGGTGCCGTTGGCGTAGAAGGTCAGGTCGCCGGTAAGCGTATCCGCCACGAAGGCGCCCTTCTCCCCGGTGACGATGGTGACGCGCTCCTTGAAGGGGGTCAGCCAGTTGACTACGTGGGAGACGATCACGCCGCTGGCCAGCCGTCCGGAGGCGACCACCATATCCTCGTTCTCCCGGCCGGAGCGGTGGGCCACCTGGGCGCTGATGGACACGTATGGCGAGCCCGCCACCCAGGCGGTCAGGTCGACGTCGTGGGTGGCCAGGTCCTTGACCACGCCCACGTCGCTGATGCGCGCCGGGAAGGGGCCCTGGCGGCGGGTGAGGACCTGATAGACCTGGCCCAGCTCGCCGGCGTCGAGCCGCTCCCGCAGCGCCCGCAGGGCCGGGTTGCAGCGCTCCACATAGCCGACGGCACCCACCAGGCCGCGGGATGCGAAGGCGTCGCGTACCCGCTCGCCGGCCTCGACGGAGTGGGCGATGGGCTTCTCCACCATGGTGGGCACGCCCGCCTCGGCGAGGGCCAGGGCGACCTCCTCGTGGTAGACGGTGGGGACGGCGACCATGGCGGCATCCAGGCCGGCGTCGATGAGGGCGTGCACATCCGGCAGCACTTCCAGGTCCCCGGCGACGCCGAAGCGGTCGCCGCCCGGGTCGGCCACGGCCACCAGAGCCACGCCCTCGGTGGCGCGGATGACCCGGGCGTGGTGGCGGCCCATGGAGCCCAGGCCGATCAGGCCCAGGCGCAGCGGAGCGGCGGTGGTGGCGTTCTCGCTCATCTCAGGCACCCGCCTTCACGACGGCGTCCACGGCCTGCACGATGCGATCCAGGTCGGCCTGCGACAGGGAGGGGTGGACCGGCAGGGACAGGCACTCGCGGGCGACCAGTTCGGTGTTCGGCAGTTCGAGGTCGGGTGCGTAGGGGGCCAGGGAGTCCAGGCGGTGGTTGGGGATCGGGTAGTAGACGCCGGAGCCGACCTGCCACTCCTCGCGCAGGGTGCTCTGGGCGGCGTCGCGCTCGGCGGCGGTGGCCCCCTCCAGGCGGATCGTGTACTGGTGGTAGACGTGCCGGTAGCCGTCGGGAACATGCGGTGTGATCACGCCGGGGACGTCGGCGAGTCCGGCGTCCAGGGCGGCGGCATTGGCACGGCGCGCCTCGGTCCAGCCGTCCAGCTTCTTCAGCTGCACCCGGCCGACGGCGGCGGCCACGTCCGTCATGCGGTTGTTCAGGCCCACCAGTTCGTTGGCGTACTGCTTCTCCATGCCCTGGTTGCGCAGCAGGCGCACGCGGCGCGCCAGTTCTGCGTCGGAGGTGGAGACGATGCCGCCCTCCAGGGTGGTCATGTTCTTGGTCGGGTAGAAGGAGAAGGAGCCCCATGCCCCGAAGGTGCCCACGGGCTTGCCGTTGATGGCGGCGCCGTGCGCCTGAGCGCAGTCCTCGAAGACCGCCAGGTGGTGGCGGGCGGCGAGCTCCATGATGGCGTCCATGCTCGCCGGCAGGCCGTACAGGTGCACCACCTCGATGGCGACCGTATTGTCAGTGATAGCGGCCTCCACCGAGACCGGGTCCAGGGTGAAGGTGACCGGGTCGATGTCGGCGAAGACGGGCTTGGCACCGGTGATGGCCACGGAGTTGCCGGTGGCCGCGAAGGTGAAGGAGGGGACGATCACCTCCGGGGCGCCGCCCTCGGCCTTGAGGTTGCTGGCCAAGGTGGCCAGGTGCTGGGCGGAGGTGCCGGAGTTGACGGCGACGCAGTGGGCGCCGGCGACCACCTGGGTGGAGAACTCCTCCTCGAAGGCGGCGACCTGCGGTCCCTGGACGACCATGCCTGAGGCCAGGACGGCGTCGACGGCGGCGCGCTCCTCGTCCCCGATGATCGGCTTGGCGGCGGGAATGAACTCGCGTGACATCAGTGGGTGACCTCCCGGATCGTGTTTTCGGAGCTGTTGGCGGCAAGTGTTTCTTCGTACAGGGCGCCGGTTGCGGGGCAGCGCCACCGGCGCATGCCTGCGGGGGCCGGCTCGCCGGCGACGTCGGCGGGGGCGGCGTCATTGCCCGTGGGGGCGTTCGCCGCGTCGTCTTCGACGGGTACAAGCGGCTCGCCGGCGCGGCCCACCCAGCCGATGCGGCGGGCGGGAACCCCGGCCACCAGCGCATGTGCGGGCACGTCCTTGGTGACGACGGCGCCGGCGGCGACGGTGGCCCATGCGCCGATGCGCACGGGGGCGACGCACACGGCGCGCGCCCCGATGGAGGCGCCCTCCTCCACGGTTACGCCGACCGGTTCCCAGTCAGAGGCCGACTTCAGGGAGCCGTCGGGGTTGACGGCGCGGGGGAAGTGATCGTTGGTGAAGGTGACGGCGGGGCCGACGAACACGCCGTCCGCCAGGCGGGCGGGCTCGTAGATCAGGGCGTAGTTCTGCACCTTGCAATTGCGCCCCATGCGCACGCCCTCGCCGATGTAGGCGCCGCGGCCCACGATGCAGCCCTCACCGAGCACCGCGTGCTCGCGAACCTGGGCCAGATGCCAGATGGATGAGCCCTCCCCGATGGTCGCGTCGGGTGAGACGTCGGCGGATGGGGCGATCCGGGCGGGACTGGCCGGACTCATGGCGGCTCCTCACTGGCCTGTAGCTGGGCACTGGGCGTACGTCGGAGCACCGACCTCAACCGGGCGGCACTGCGCGGCCATCTTAGGACAATCGTGTGCGAGAATGCGGCGGTGACGTCCACCGATGGCCAGCAGTCGCCGCCACCCGTACCGGTTGGCCCGATAACCGACGCCTGGCTGGTGATTCCCCTGTTCAACGAGGCCCCGGTGGTGCGCGGCGTCATTGAGGAGGCGCGGCGCGTCTTCCCGCTGGTCGTCGCCGTCGACGACGGCTCGAAGGATGACTCGGCAGCACAGGCCGCGGCGGGCGGCGCCGTCGTCGTCCGGCACCCGCTCAACCTGGGTCAGGGAGCGGCGCTGCAGACCGGCATCACCTATGTGCTGGAGCGTACCGACGCCCGCTACGTGGTGACCTTCGACGCCGACGGCCAACACTCGGTGGCCGACGCCGCCGCCATGGTGCAGGCGGCCCGCCAGGAGGGCCTGGCGTTCGTGCTGGGGTCGCGGTTCCTCCAGGGCCCCTCCCCCGTCGGCTGGCTCAAACGACTCGTGCTGAAGACCGCCGCGGTGGCGGCCTCACACACCACCGGCATGCACCTGACCGACGCGCACAACGGCCTGCGGGTGATCCGCCGCGACGCCGCCGCCCGGCTCGACCTGCGCCAGAACCGGATGGCCCACGCCTCCGAGATCGTGCGCCAGCTTGGCGCCACCGGACTGCCGTGGCGGGAGTTCCCGGTGCACATCGTCTACACCGACTACTCCAAGGGCAAGGGGCAGTCGTTGTGGAACTCGATCAACATCCTCGTTGACCTGCTGTTCTCGTAACCCGCCCCCATACTTGATGTCATGAGCTCGCAGATCATCATCCAGGTCGTCCTCATCGCCGCGGTCGCCGCCATGGGGTGGATGATGCTGCGCTCGCCGGGCGGAGCGCGTCACCAGGCGGGCCGCCGGCTATTGACCCTGGCCTTCGTCATCTTCGCGATTGCCGCGATCGTGGCGCCGTCACTGCTGACCCGGTTGGCGCACCTGGTGGGGGTCGGCCGCGGCACCGACCTGCTGCTGTATGCGCTGGTCGTGGCCTTCCTGTTCCAGATCCTGTCCTCGTTCCGGCGCAACGCCGCCCGCGAACGGCAGATCACCCGGCTGGCCCGGCGCGTCGCACTCGACGCCGCCCCGCCGCCGCCCTCACTGCCCTAAGACGTGCCGCACGTGACGGCGTCCGCCATCATCCTCCTCGCGAGGTTCGGTGTCCTCAGACCGTGCTGACGGCAGGGCAGCGGGCCGCAGTCCCACGCCTCACGTACGACTTTTCCTCACACGTACGAGTTTTGGAGATTTGCGACGTCCCGGCGCGGTGTGATGTCCTGAGGCAGAACTATCACCGATGTCCTGAGACATAACAGACGTCCCGGCGCGGGGAAAACTCCGAAACGCGCGGGTGAGAGCCGAATGCGTACGTGAGAGCCGAAACCGTACGTCCGACACAGGTTGGCGCGTACGCCGTGCCTGGCAAGTCAGTCTCCCGCGCGCACCGCCTTGAGGGCCTCCTGGACCTCGGCGGGGTCTTCGTCGTAGGCGCCCATGGCCTGCGCGTCTGCAACCATGTCCGACAACGCCTCACGGGCCTTCCTACGCTGCCGACGCTGAAACTCGAGCACGTCAACCAGATAGAGGCGCCGGTGGCGACGCACCTTCTCGAATGGGATTTCGCCGGCATCAAGCATCCGCACCAGGGTCGAGCGGGAAATGCCGAGCATGTCGGCAGCCTCCTGCGTCGTCATTCGCAGGTTCTGCGGAGCGACGGTGACCGCCATCCCCTGCCGCATCGCGTCAGCGACGTGCGCTAAGACGTCCGCCATCTCTGCACTGAGCTCGATTGTTTTCCCATCAACGATCAGCCGGAGGGTGACTCCGGGCGCGGTAAGCACCGCCACGAGGTCCGCGAACCGTCCCGCAACTTCCTCGTCCGGAAGGTAAGTCTTGCTCTCGACAACAGATGTCATGAGACCTCCAATCAGTACGCCAAGAGCAGCGTGAGCGTTTTGAACGCTTTGAGCGTTTTGAACGCTCTAGAACAAGTGTACCGATTCCACCTGCGGAAGCCAAGAGGCAGTCTCAGCCGCGGCGGGCGGCGCGCACGGCGATCTCCTCGCGGGCCTTCAACCCCGCGGACACCGCCCAGCGCACGGGCGCCTGCCAGACGGCCGGGTGACTGGCGTTGATGTAGCGGCGCGCGGAGGCGTGGTGAGCGCGGATCATGCGCTCGGGCCGGCTCTTCCAGCTGGCGCCCTGCGCGTGTACGACGACGGCGTCCGGCACCTGCAGGTTGAGCCAGCCGGCCCTCCCCACGCGCGCGCCCAGGTCGACGTCTTCGAAGAACATGAAGTAGTCCTCGTCGAACCCGCCCAGCCGTTTCCAGGCGGCGGCGGGCAGCAGCAGGCAGGCCCCGGACAGCCAGCCGACGGCGTGCGTGGCGTCCTCATTCGTACCGTGGTAGGCGGACGAGAAGGGGTTCCCCGGCCACACCTTCCCCAGGATGGCGTGGCCTGCCCCGCCCACCAGGGACGGCAGGGCTCGACCGGACGGGTAGACGCTCCCGTCCGGGTTCAGCAGCCGCGGCCCCAGGCAGCCGGCCCGAGGTTCGGCGTGTCCCGCCTCGATCAGCGCGTCCAGGCTGCCCGGGCGCCACTGGATGTCCGGGTTGGCGACCACCAGCCAGTCCTCGGTCAGATCGCGGGCCGCGAGGTTGGCTCCCGCCCCGTATCCGCGATTGGTGCCGTCACCGACCACGCGCGCCCCGAAGCGCTCGGCGGCACGGTTGACGCGCTCGTGCTCGGTGCCGTTGTCGGCAATGACCACGTTCGGGGTCCACCTGGTGGCGGCGCGCAGGGTTTCAAGGAAGCGCTCAAGCTCCTCGCCCGGGTTGTAGGCGACCGTGACCACGCGAATCGTCTCCGGCGGCGGCCCGGCCGAGGCGCGGGGCGAGGTAGGCGTTGCGTCAGTCACGCGTGGGAGACTACACGCGCATCCGCCCGCGTGTGCGCACCCGCGAGCGGGCGCATGCCTTAGGGTGGAATGACCAAGAAATGACGACAATCGTCTGAGATTCCTCCGCGCGAAGAGCGCGGAATCACAGCTTCTCACAGACGGGTTCCTTATGATCATGGCCGTGCCCTCCCACGCCAAGCCCAAACCACACGCGAGGCATTCCGCCAAGGACCTGACGCGACGCACCGCGCGCCGGTTCCTGCTAGCCGGGTTCGCCGTGGTGCTGTTCGTGGTCTCCGGCGTCGGCATCGCCTACCACGACCTCCAGTCGCAGGTGAACACCATCGACATCAACGATCTGCTGGACGACAACCGCGACACGCGGCAGGTGGCGGACAGCTATGAGGGCCAGGCTGTCAACATCCTCATTCTGGGAACCGACTCACGCGCGGGGGCCAATAACGTCGACGGCTCCGAGGGCAGCGAGGAGGTGGCGGTGGCCCGCTCGGACACCGCCATGATCCTCCACCTCCCTGCAGACCGTTCCCGCATCGAGCTCGTCTCCATCCCGCGCGATCTACTGGTGGACATCCCCGCCTGCAAGACGGCCGACGGCGGCACCACCGAGGCAATGTCCTACACCACGTTCAACACCGCCTTCGCCAACGGTGCCGGCGCCAGCGCCGATGATGACGCCGTCGCCGCCGGGGTGGCCTGCACCCTCGCCACCGTCGAAGAGCTGACGGGCCTGTACATCGACGAGTACCTGGTCGTGGACTTCAACGGCCTGATCACCACGGTCGACGCGCTCGGCGGCGTCAACCTGTATGTGGACGAGGACATCAACGACACCGAATACACCAAGCTGGTCCTGGAAAGCGGCTGCCAGCACCTGGACGGCGCCACCGCCCTGCAGTACGCGCGCGTGCGCCATGGCGTGGGCGACGGCTCGGACCTCCAGCGCATCCCCCGCCAGCAGAACCTGGTGTCGGCGATGCTGCGGACCGCCAAGTCCAAGAACTACTTCACCAACGCCGACGCCCTGTACAGCTTCGCCCGCGCCGCGCTGGGCTCCCTCACCGCCTCCCCCGGCATCAGCTCCCTGACGACGCTGGCGGGACTGGCCATGTCGGCTGGCAATATCGACATGGATCAGATGACCTTCATCACCATGCCCAACGAGCAGGCTCCTTGGGACGGCAACCGCGCACTGCCCACGGACGAGGCCGACGCCGTATGGGCGGCCATGAAGGCCGATACCCCCATCTCCGAGGCCCTGGATACGGCTGCCCAGGAGCCCACGGACTCCTCGTCCGACGCCACCTCCACCGACGCGGCGCAGGAGGACCAGGCGACGCAGCCAAGCTCCGGTTCCGACCAGTCCGGCACCGCCGCGAACAAGACGATCCCCACCGCCGACGCCACCCCGGAGGACCCCGCCGCCCAGTGCTACTGAAACAGGCCCACGACACCGCAACCGAGCCCAAGGGACAGGAGGCCAGGTACCGGTGAGTTCCACCGACGACGGCGATCTTCCCCCGTCATTCACCCCCGGAAACGGCAAGCCCAGCCGCCGGACCAGCAACCCTGGCCGTCCGGCCCGGCCCTCCGGCCAGCAGGCCCGCCGCCCGGCCACGACGCCCGCCAGTTTCGAGCCGCAGTCCAACAGGCCCAGTGCCGACGGCGATGCCGCCGCTCACAGCGGCGCCGCCCCCCGCCGTCCACTCCCGCGACGGGCCTCCACGTCGTCGTCGGGCGGCACCCCCGCCCGGGCGAGTGAAACCAGACGCAGTAGCACCCCCAGGAGTCGGGCGCGGGCCGGTTCGTCGGCGGTACCGCTGAGTTCTACAAGCTCCCGCTCGGCACGTGCCCCCGAGGGCACCCGGGTGCTGCCAGCCGGTGCCGCCCCCTCGGCACGCAGTCGCAATGTGCCCCGCCCACCCGCCGCGGCACGCCCAGGCCCGCTGGCACCCGCGTCACCACTGAACGATCACACCCAGCCCGAACCGCCGTCGCCCCCCACCCGCAAGAAGCGACGCCACCCGCTGCGGTGGGTCGCCGCGGTACTGGTGATCCTGCTGGCACTGGTCGGTGCGCGCGTGGCCTGGCTGGTCCACGACGTGAACTCCAAGCTGCAACGCGTCGAAGCGCTGTCCGGCGCGGACGACACCCCCGGGGAGACCTGGCTGATCGTCGGCTCCGACTCGCGTGCCGACGGCGCCGTGGTCGACAACACCGAGGGCGCCCGCTCCGACTCGATCATGCTGCTGCACAAGGCGCCCGGAGGACAGGCCTCACTGACCTCGCTGCCCCGCGACACCTTTGTGGAGATTCCCGGTTACGGCGGCAACAAGATCAACGCCGCCTACTCCTACGGCGGCCCCACGCTGCTGGTAGCCACCGTCGAACAACTGACCGGACTGACCGTTGACCACTACGTCGAGGTCGGCATGGGCGGAGTGTCCTCCATGGTGGACGCCGTCGGCGGCATCAACGTCTGCCTGGACTACGACGTCAACGACGCCGACTCCGGCCTGGTTTGGGACACTTCCCAGGGCGAGTGTCAGGACGTCGACGGGGAGAAGGCGCTGGCCTACTCCCGTATGCGCAAGTCCGACCCGACCGGTGACATCGGGCGCGGCCTGCGGCAGCGCGCGGTCATCTCCGCAGTGGTGTCCAAGGCGGTCTCCACCTCCACACTGACGAGCTTCTCGCAGCAGGACACGCTGGTGGACGCCGGCACACAGGCGCTGGTGGTCGATCAGGACGCCTCCATGGTCGACCTGGGACAAATGCTGCTGGCCTTCCGCTCCGCCTCCAACGCCGGCCTGACCGGGGCACCGCCGATCGCCAGCCTGGACTACGAGCCGGGAGGAATCGGCGCCGCCGTCCTGCTGGAGGACACCACTGCCCCTGACTTCTTCGGCAAGCTGCGCGAGGGCACGCTGATGACCGCTGATTTCAACCAGTCCTGAGCGCCTGGCGCCCCCACCAATCGGGGCTGCGTCGAACCGTCAGCTCCCAGGCCGACACGATCGCCCCGCGCGCTCCCCGAATGGGGAACCGCGCGGGGCGAATGCCAGGCGGGGGGACTCAGCCGAAGTGGGGCCGGTCGGGGTCGGCCTGCCAGGCGGAGAAGGACGAGGAGACGATGTCGTCCAGATCGTGCTCGGCCTCCCAGCCGAGCACCTCGCGGATGCGGGTGGCGTCGCCGATCAGCTGCGGCGGGTCGCCGGCACGGCGGCCCAGCTCCTCCGGCTCCACCCGCTGGCCGGTGGCGGCGGCGACGGCGTCGATCACCTTGGAGACCACCTCACGAACCGACGCGCCCTTCCCGGTGCCCACGTTGAAGACGTGCTGGTCCATCTCCTCGTTGCCGGCCAGGCGGTCCAGCGCGGCGATGTGGGCGCTGGCCAGGTCGCGCACGTGGATGTAGTCGCGGATGCAGGTGCCGTCCGGGGTGGGGTAGTCGGTGCCGAAGATCTTCGGGGACTCGCCACGGGCCAGGCGATCCAGCACCATGGGGATGAGGTTGAGGGTCGCCATGTCGCCCAGGTCGTCCCAGCCGGCGCCGGCGACGTTGAAGTAGCGCAGTCCCGCCCAGCGCAGCCCCCAGGCGCGCTCGCAGTCGGCCATCATCCACTCGCCGATCAGCTTGGTCTCCCCATAGGGGTTGATCGGGTGGCAGTCGATGTCCTCGGGCACGACCTCCACCGGCGGCATGCCGTAGACCGCGGCGGAGGAGGAGAAGATCATCTGCTCCACACGGGCCTGCTCCATGGCGGCCAGCATGTTGGCCAGACCGCCCACGTTCTGCTGGTAGTACCAGGCGGGGCGGGCCACGGACTCCCCCACCTGCTTGCGGGCGGCGAAGTGGATGACCGCCGTGACGTTCTTACGCTCCATCAGGTCGGTCAGGACCTCGGTGGCGTTGCCGGCGGCGACGTCGAGCTCGACCAGCTCGGCGCCCTCCACGCGCCCGGGGGTTCCGTAGGACAGGTCGTCTACGACGACGACCTCATCCCCACGTTCCAACAGCAGACGAACAACATGGGCGCCGATGTAGCCGGCACCTCCTGCGACGAGGATGCTCATGGGCAAATCGTACCGGGCGCGCCGTGACCCCGCGTGTATCTAAAGTCCGGTTCGGCGGGCCGGCCCCGCCGTCGAGTCAGGAGCGGGCGGCGACTTCCCGGCGCAGCGCCTCCCCCTTGGCGTGCGCGGTCTCGGCCAGCTCCGCCTGGAAGGCTCGCATGGCCGCACGCAGCCGCTCGGCCTCGGGTCCCTGTCCCGCGCCCAGAATGCGGGCGGCGAGCAGGCCCGCGTTGCGGGCGCCACCGATGGACACGGTGGCAACCGGCACCCCGGCGGGCATCTGCACTATCGACAGCAGTGAGTCCATTCCGTCCAGGTACTTCAGTGGCACGGGCACGCCGATCACGGGCAGTTCGGTGACGGCGGCGAGCATCCCCGGCAGGTGGGCGGCACCGCCCGCACCGGCGATGATCACGCGCAGCCCGCGCCCGGCGGCCTCGCGCCCGTAGGCGAGCATCTCGTCGGGCATGCGATGGGCGGAGACCACGTCGGCCTCGTAGGGGACGCCGAGGGCGTCGAGGGCGTCGGCGGCGGCCCGCATGGTGGGCCAGTCGGAATCCGACCCCATGACGATGCCAACGACTGGCTGCTGGTCCTGCTGGTTGCTCACGGGGCGCTCCTACGCTGAATTCACCGAATCTGCCGTTTGCCGCGCATCACCCGCACCGACCGCGGCGCGGCATCGGAACAGCGCCGCCAAGGCACGAGCATGCTCAGCAAGCCTATGCCCAACCGGCGCCGGGCGGGCCTCGGCGGCCCGCTCAGGCCTCGCCGCGCAGGATCGCGACGACGGCACGGGCACGCTCGCGTACGGCGTCGATCCCCGCCGGGTCGGTGGCCGAGGCGGTCAGGTTGACGTGTCCGAGCTTGCGGCCGGGGCGCCACTGCTTGCCGTACAGGTGGATGTGCGCCCGGGGCTCGCACTCCAGGGCGCGGGCCAGGGCGTCGGCGGGCGGGAGGCTGTCCCCGCCCAGGTAGTTGACCATGACGGTGGTGGGGGCGGTCGGCGTCGTCGCCCCCAGGGGGAGGTCGAGGACGGCGCGCAGGTGCTGGGCGAACTGGCTGGTGAGGGCCCCGTCCTGGGTCCAGTGCCCGGAGTTGTGCGGGCGCATGGCCAACTCGTTGATGTACAGGCGAGTGCCCTCCGGGGCCTCGACGGCGAACAGTTCCACGGCCAGCACGCCGGTGACGTCGGCCCGCTCGGCGATGGTGCGACCAATGTGCTCGGCCTGGCGGGCGGCGGCCGGGTCGAGCCCGGGGGCCGGCGCCACCGTCTCCACACAAATGCCGTCGGACTGCACGGACTCAATCACCGGCCAGACCGCGATCTGCCCGGAGGGGCGGCGGGCGAGCAGCACCGCCAGTTCGCGGGTGAAGGGGACGGCCTCCTCCACCAGCAGGCTGGTGACGGCACCGCCGCCCAGGGAGCCGCCCCCGCCCGTGCCGTTGGTGGCATGCCCGGCGCGGGCGGCCGCGGTGGCCTCCAGCCAGGTGGCGGCCTCGCCGTCGTCGAGGGCGGTGGCGGAGTCGACCATGAGCACGCCATGCCCGTCGTAGCCGCCGCGCGGGGTCTTGAGCACCACCGGCCAGCCGTGGTCGGCGGCGAAGGCACGTATCTGGGCGCGCATCTCCTGCGCGTTCCCGGCGATCTCCGCCCAGGCCGGCTGCGGTAGTCCGGCGGCGTCGACGGCGCGGCGCATGGCGAGCTTGTCGCGCGCCAGCAGCAGCGCCTCGGGGGCGGGGCGTACCGGCACGCCCTCCGCCTGCAACTGGGACAGCAGGGCCGAGTCCTGGTGCTCGTGCTCGAAGGTGAGCGCGGCGGCGCCGGTCACCAGGGCGCGGACGGCGTCGGCGTCGTCGGCCCGGCCCACCGGGGCGTCGACGGTCACCTGGGCGGCCGAGCCGTCCGGCGTCTCCACGAGCGTGCGCAGGTGGATGCCGAGGGCGGAGGCCTCCTCCTGCATCATGCGGGCCAACTGACCGCCGCCGATCACGGCGAGAATGGGTGCGCTCACGGCGTCAGCCTAGCGCCGGTGCCCCGTACGCTGGCGCCGTGCCTGATTCCACGCCCCCGGACTCCCCCAAGCCCAACTCACCCGCGCGCGTCGGCGACGAACCACCGGCGTCGGCCGCCTTCCCCACGCGCGTCGACAACGGCGCCCCCGCCGGCGGCGCACCCGGCGCCCGACCGGCCCCGGAGTCTTCCCCAACCTCCCGGCCTTCCCTGGCTTCACTGCCGCACTGGGCGGCAGTGCTGGTGGTGTGGGCGGCAACGAGCGCACTCTCACTGCTGATCCTGCGGCTGGGCGCGCAGGACACCGGGCCCACCGTATGGGCCCCGGCGAGCCCGTCGTGGATGCAGCACGCCTCCTTCTGGGACTCCGGCTGGTACGAGCGCATCGTGCGCGAGGGCTATCCGACGCAGCTGCCGACCGACGCGAACGGCACCGTGCAGCAGAACGCGTGGGCCTTCATGCCCCTGCTGCCCCTGCTGGCCCGGGCCCTGGCCTGGACGGGCTGGTCCTTCTACGCCTGCGCCACCGTCGTGTCGCTGGTGGCGTCGGCGCTGGCGGCGCAGGTCATGGACCGCTGGCTGGCGCCCCGCGTGGGGACGGCCGCCTCCCTGTGGGCGGTGGCGCTGGTGTGGGGTTCTCCCTGCGCCGTGGTGCTGCAACTGCCGTACGCGGAGTCGCTCGGCCTGCTGGCGGTGGCGCTGGCACTGCTCCTGGCCGAGCGGGGTCGTTTCCTGGCGGCGGCGCCGGCCGTGGTCGCGGCGGCCTTCGCGCGGCCGCTCGGGGTGCCGCTGACGGCGGCGTTGGGACTGTGGTGGCTGTGGGAGACGGCGTGTGCGCGGCGGTCTACCACGACGCCGTCGGCCGGGGGTGCCCTGGAGCTCAGTGGAGCCGGGGACGCGCCGCTGGGCCCCAGCGCGCGCCGGGGACTGCTGGGCCTGACCGGTGTTGCCGCCGCGAGCGCCCTGGCCTGGCCGCTGCTCGCCTGGGCGGTCACCGGCCGCGCCGATGCCTACACGGCCACGGAGACGTCCTGGCGGGGCGGCGAGCTGACGCCCCTGCTGCCCTGGCTGACGCGCAGTGGCTGGTGGGTGGGCGACCATCTGGGTCCGCTGCTGCTGGCCGGGTTCGTGATGGTCGGCGCCCTGGCGTTGTCGGCGCCATCGCTGCGGCGGCTGGGCAGGCCGGCGTGGCTGTGGTGCGTGGGCTACTGCCTGTACCTGCTGGTCTTCTTCGACCCGACCACGTCGGTGCTGCGCCTGCTGCTGCCGCTCGCTCCGGCCGGGTGGGCGCTGGCCGCCCGGACGACGCCGCGCGTGCGGGCGACTCTGCTCGCCCTCGGGATGGTGGGACAGGTGTTCTGGGTCAGTTGGGTGTGGGACGGCTTCGGCGCCATCACCTGGGTGCCGTAGCACGTCACCCCATGGGTGACGCCGAACACGTTCTCAGCGCGCGCACATCGCACGCTCCTATGATCGTGTCCGTGACGAAAGCGAGACCCGAGGCGTTGGCCAGAACCACCGCTGCCGACCCGGTACCCCCTCGCGTCAAGGCCGCGAGCACCGCACCCGATAACCCCGCGGCATTCTCCGGCGACGCCGCGGCCGCAACTGCCGAGCCCCCCACGGCCCTGGGCGCACGACTGCTGGCCTGGCTGCAGGAGCTGACCCAGTTCGGCCTGGTCGGCGCACTCGCCTTCGTCATCGACTCCGGCCTGTTCAACCTGTTCCAGCACGGTCCGCTGGGCGTGCTCGCCGGGCACCCGAACACCGCCAACGTGATCTCCGCCTGCGTGGCCACCTGTTTCTCCTGGGTGGCCAACCGCTCCTGGACCTACCGCGGTCGCACCCAGGAGAACACCGCCCGGGAGGCGTTCCTGTTCGCCTTCGCCAACGCCGGCGGGATCCTGATCACCCAGTTCTGCCTGCTGTTCACCCACCACATCCTGGGCCTGAGCGGCCCCCTGGCGGACAACATCGCCGCCTACATCGTGGGCTTCGCCCTGGGTACCGCCTTCCGCTTCCTCTTCTACCACTACGTGGTGTTCACCGGCGACGCCGCCTCCCGCGACCGCTGAGTCGACCACCCGTCGGGGTCGCAAGCCGCGCGGCTCACACCGGCGTGCCCAATTCCACAGGCCAGATGCGATGCCCGTCTCGGCGGGCATTCAGGGTTTATTCCTACCCTGTAAACGTGACTGCACTGATCCCGGTAACCGCATTGTCCTCCGGGGCGCTGTCGGCCCTGCCCGCCATGCCCGCACCCGCGCTAGGCCCGGAGTGGCTCGACGCCGCCAACATCATCACCAAGATCGTCGAGTGGTTCGGCCCCTGGGCGATCGTGGGCGTCATGCTAGTCATCTTCGCCGAGACCGGGCTGCTGGTCGGCTTCTTCCTGCCCGGCGACTCACTGCTGTTCACGCTGGGAATGTTCGTGGCCACCGGTGCCGTCGGCGTGCCCATCTGGGTGGCCGCACCCCTGCTGTGGGTCGCCGCGATCGTCGGCAACCAGACCGGCTACCTCATCGGACGCAAGGCGGGCCCGGCGATCTTCAACCGGGAGGACTCGCGCCTGTTCAAGCAGGAGTACGTCGAGCGCACCTCCGCCTTCTTCGAGAAGCACGGCGGTAAGGCGATCACGCTGGCCCAGTTCGTGCCGATCGTGCGCACCTTCACCCCGGTGATGGCCGGCGTCGGCCGGATGCGCTACACCCACTTCCTCGGCTTCAACATGCTCGGCGCCACCTTCTGGGCCTTCGCGATCACCTGGCTCGGATACTTCCTGGGGTCCATCACCTGGATCCAGAAGAACATCGACGTGATGATCCTGGCCATCGTGTTCGTGTCGGTGCTGCCGATGCTGATCAGCGCCGTGCGCAGCAAGCTGGGCTCCTCCAAGGCCGCCTCCGAGCAGCCCGCCGTCGTCGAGGTCGAGGTCGCCGAGTAGGCCGCAGACGGGAGCGGGGTAGCACCCCTTGCGTTGACGAACCGCCACCGGAACAGGCGAACCGTCAACCTCGCCCAGCCACCGGTGCCCCTGCGCCGGGAACACGAGTTCGCGTCAGGAACACGAGTTTTAGAGCTTTGCACGTACCCTGCGCCCGCAAACCTCCAAAACTCGTGTCTTTGCGGGGAACTCGTGTACGAGACGACGCCCAGCGGCCGAGCGCAGACTGCCCCGCGGGCCGTCAGTTCACGGTCGCGGGCAGCAACTCGATGGCGTCGGGGTTGTCCTCCAGGTAGTCCTCCACGGCGTCGTTCTGGAAGGCCTCGAACAGCGGCGCGTCCGCCTCGGCGTCCAGCAGGACGATCGACTGCCCGTCGGCGCTGGTGCCGGTGCCGGTCGTCGGCACGGTCATGAAGTTGATGTCCGTGGAGTGGATGCCGCGCAGAGCGGTCGCCAGGGACTGCATCTCCCCGATGGTGAAGTCGTCGTCAACCGCCAGGGTCTCGGCGACGGTGGTGAGGAAGGAGTACAGCTTCGTCGGGCTGGTCAGGATGCCGTTATTCAGCACGGCCCCGACCATCGCCCGCATCCAGGCCTGCTGGCGGTTGACCCGGTCGAAGTCGCCGCCCGGCAGACTCTTGCGCTCGCGCGCGTAGGCGAGGGCCTGCTCGCCGTTGAGCAACTGTGCGCCGGCGTTGAAGTCGGTGCCGGCGAGTGTCTGGTCGTTCTTGAGGTTGATGGTGACCCCGCCGATCGCGTCAGTGATCTTGCTGAAGGATTCGAAGTCCGCCACCACGAAGTGGTCGATGCGCACGCCCGTGAGCTGCTCGACGGTCTGGATCGTCAGGCTCGGCCCGCCGTAGGAGAAGGCGGCGTTGATCTTGTTCTGCCCGTAGCCGGGGATGTCCACCCAGGAGTCGCGCGGGAGGGACATGACGGAGACGTCCTCGCGGTCGCCACTGATCTGCACCAGCATGATCGCGTCGGTGCGCTGCGCGCCGGCCTCCCACTGGTTGGGGTCACCGGCGCTGATGCGCGAGTCGGAGCCGAGTACGAGGATGTTCGTGGCCGGATCCTCGGCGTCCTGCTCGGGGGCGCGGTCGGCCGAGTCGATTGCGGCGAAGGGGTCGCCGATGGTCTCGATATTGCCCGACAGGTGGTTGCGCAGCCACAGCCCGCCGACCGCCGTGCCGGCCACAATCACCAGCACGACGGCGAGCACGGACACCAGCGCTATGCGCCAGCGCCTCCCGCTGCGTTGCTTGCGCTGCCGCCCACGCGCGGTTTCAGGCTGGCCGACGCCGCCCAGCACGTCGTCGTTGAAGTTGCCGGGGGCGCCATCGCCCGCGCGCTGCTCGTCATCGCTCATGGCTCAATCTGACCACACCGCGCCGACGCGAGAAGCCGCGCCGGCGCGGGGTTCCGATCACAAGCAGGTTGCGACGTCACGCCAGGCGGTACATCCAGTTGTAGGGGTCCTCCAAACGCCCGTACTGGATGCCGGTGAGACGCTCGTAGATCTCGTGGGTGACCTCGCTGCCCTCAATGGACACGTCGAAGCCCTCACCCTTCAGCCGCCCCAGCGGCACGACGACGGCGGCGGTACCGCAGGCGAACACCTCGCGGACCTTGCCGGAGGAGATGTCCTCCAGCAGGCGCTCCAGTGGAATGGTCTCCTCCACGACGCGCCGGCCGGAGTCCTGCAGCAGGCGAATGATGGCGCTGCGCGTGTTGCCCTCCAGGATGGTGCCGGTCAGCCGCGGGGTGCGCACGGTGCCGTCGGAGTCCACCACCATCACGTTCATGCCGCCGAGCTCCTCGAGGTTCTTCTCGGTGACGTCGTCGAGGAAGCACACCTGGTCGCAGCCCCGGGCGTCGGCCTCCTCCTGCGGCAGCAGGGACGAGGCGTAGTTGCCGCCGGTCTTGGCGAAGCCGGTGCCGCCGCGGCCGGCCCGGTGGTAGTCCTGGGCCACCCAGATGGAGATGGGCTGCAGGCCGTGGGTGAAGTAGGCGCCCGACGGGGAGGCGATCACGTAGTAGTCGATGGTGCTGGCGGAGTGCACGCCCAGGAAGGCCTCGGATGCGAAGGCGAAGGGGCGCAGGTACAGGGACTCCCCCTCACCGGAGGGCACCCAGTCGGCGTCGGTGCGCACCAGGTCCACCAGGGAGGCGATGAAGTCGTCCTCCGGCAGTTCGGGGATGGCCATGCGCCGGGCGGACAGGTTGAGCCGGGCGGCGTTGTAACGGGGCCGGAAGGTCCAGATCGAGCCGTCGTCGTGCCGATAGGCCTTGATGCCCTCAAAGATCTCCTGCGCGTAGTGCAGGACGGCGGCGGCGGGCGACAGCGTTAGGTCGCCGAAGGGGACGATGCCGTAGTCGCCCCAGCCGCCCGCGCGCGTCCAGCGGGCGTGAGCCATGTGGTCGGTGAACACCCGGCCGAAGTGCAGGTCCGTCAGCGCCTGGGCGCGCTCGGCGTCGGTGGCCGGGTGCGGATTGGCGGACAGGGGGAAGCGCCCGGCGAGCGCGTCGGCGGGAGGGACCGGGACGGCGGCGGCGCGGGCCAGGGGCGTGTCTAGTGAATCGGGTGTGGATGCGACGGCTGGGGCAGACATACCGGCACTGTACCGCCGCTCCACGCAGCGGACGGGCGTCTCTCACATACTGACTCCACCCGCGCCGTCGGCCTCGCCCGGGCGCGCATGCCCCGGCGAGCAGGCCGACGGCGTCGCCCGCCTGGGCCCGCCCATGACCCGCGTCCGGGCCGGCGTGCGCGCCTGTGTCAGCCGCGCACGGCGGCAGTGATGGCGTCCCCGATCTCGCTGGTGGTGCGCACCAGCGGAGCGCCGGCAGCCTCGGCCGCGGCCCGGGCCGCCATGTCGGCGTCGACGGCGGCCTGGACGCGGGCGGCGGCGGTGTTCAGACCCAGGTGGCTGAGCATCATGGCGACGGCGGAGATGGTGGCCACCGGGTCGGCCTTGCCCTGGCCGGCGATGTCCGGGGCGGAGCCGTGCACCGGCTCGAACATGGAGGGGAACTCGCCGACCGGGTTGAGGTTGCCCGAGGCCGACAGGCCGATGCCACCGGTGACGGCGCCGGCCTCGTCGGTGAGGATGTCGCCGAAGAGGTTGTCGGTGACGATCACGTCGAAGCGGCCCGGGTCGGTGACCAGGTAGATGGTGGCGGCGTCAACGTGGGAGTAGTCCACCTTCACCTCCGGGTACTCGGCGCCGACCTCCTCGACCACGCGGCGCCACAGGTGGCCGGCGTTTACGAGCACATTGTGCTTGTGCACCAGGGTGAGGTGGTGGGCGGGGCGGGCCTGGGCGGTCTCGAAGGCGTAGCGGACCACGCGTTCGACCCCGTAGGCGGTGTTGACGCTGACCTCGGTGGCGATCTCCTGCGGGGTGCCGGTGCGCACGGTGCCGCCGTTGCCGCAGTATAGGCCCTCGGTGCCCTCGCGCACCACCACGAAGTCGATGTCCCCGGGGTCGGCCAGGGGCGTGGCAACGCCAGGGTAGTACTTGGAGGGGCGCAGGTTGACATAGTGGTCCAGGGCGAAGCGCAGGCGCAGCAGCAGGCCGCGTTCGAGCACGCCGGAGGGGACCGACGGGTCGCCGACGGCGCCCAGCAGGATGGCGTCGTGGGTCTTGATGTCCTCCAGCTCGGCGTCCGTGATGGTCTCGCCGGTGCGGTGCCAGCGCTCGGCGCCCAGGTCGAAGTCGGTGGTCTCCAGGGTGACGCCGCCGTCTTCCAGGACGGCCCGGAGCACCTTCAGGCCCTCGGGCACCACCTCCTTGCCGATGCCGTCGCCGGGAATCACTGCAAGCTTGATGGTCTGCGTCATGCGGCGACCCTAGGCGGATCGGCCGTCGCCCCGGGCGGGCATCTCAGATACCGGCGCAGCCGGGGCCGCACCCCCGCACCGACTCAGTCCGCGGCCGCTGCGGGGCCGCCCAGATATGCCTGTACGGTGCTGCGGGGAACCGGACGCATGCCCTGGCCGCCCTGCCAGCCCTGGGCACGCCAGGTACCGGCCAGCGGGTGGAAGTCCACCGCCTCGCCGCGTGTGCCGTCCCCACTGCGCGTCTTGCGCCCGACGGCGCACAGCACTTCGGCGTCCTCGGCGCACTGGAACAAGTTGGGCGAGTGCGTGTTGACGACGACCTGTCGCAGGTGCTGCGCGGCGGGTGTCGACAGGCCGTGCAGCAGCCGGTACAGCTCCGGGAGCTTGGCCGGGTGGATCCCATTCTCGGGCTCCTCCAGGCACAGCATCCCCGAGTAGTCCTCCGCCACCCCGATCGCAGCCAGCGTGAGCAGGCGCAGCGTCCCGTCCGACAGCGCCCGCGCCGGCAGCTCCGGGGCGTCCCCGACCTGGGCCCGCAGCTCCAGGGCCTGACGCACCGGGTCCTCCGCGATCGTGAGGCTGCGCACGTCGACCAATGGGGCGACGGCGTCGCACACGCGGTGCAGCACCACGCCGTCACGCCCGGCGGCCAGGTTCTGTCGGTAAAGCGCCGCCGGCACATGCGCCCCGGAAGCGGAAATGGTGCGCCGTTCCATTAAATCATCGGGGGCACGCATGGCGCTGGGCTCCAGGGCCAAGAATCTCCACGACGACATTTCTGTGCGCGCCGCCAGAATGGTCGGGTATTCGGCACTGGCGACGGCGGAAAGCACGGTGCGCTGGGCGCCATCGGCGAGCACCCGCCGGGGTCTGCCACTGGCTTCCCGGTGAACAATTACCGCGCCTTGACCGTGAGAAATCTGATAGTCGAGGAAACGACCCTCCGACTCGGAGCGTCCGCGGGCAATCAACCGCCGACACGCATCCGCCTCTGGGAAGCGCAGGCCGCCGGCGGCATCGTCCAGTGCGTGCAGCTGCTCCCGCGCCAGCCGCAGGCGCAGGCCGCCCGGGACAGTCGGATCCTGCTGCGCGGCGATCTCCACCTCGTAGCGCACATAACCGCACGACGGCGCCACAGTCTGCCCGAACTCATCCTCCGCCCGCGGTGGCAGGATCATCTCCGCGGCGAACCCCAAGTTGGCGGTGCCGTCCAGCACGCCGGCGGAGAGCAGGGAGGCGACGTCGAGATGCCGCTGAGCGGTCGGGCGCACCTGGAGGCAGGCGTCGTGAAATGAGTTACCACTGAGCAGGGACAGGAACTCGATGGCATTGAGCAGGTTGGATTTCCCCACCGCGTTGGGGCCGGCGATGCAGGTGAATGGCCCGAAGTCCACCCTCACGTCGACGAGGTTCTTGAATCCCGTTACCTCGAAACGAGTAAGCACGCTTCTGCCCCCCTCGCCTCCCGTCAATACACCTCTCAGTTTATCCTCAGGTAAGTACCAATATGTGAGAACGCGTCAGCGTGCTCAAAACGCGACATTGGCCGCATCCTGTAACGATTAAATCCGGAGAAAACGCGGGGGCGGCGGGCCGAAGTCCGCCACCCCCACTGGGATGTATTAACACCGCAAAGTCCGTTACAAATGGTTGAGCATTACGCCCACCCATTCTCTTCCGGAAGGATGCGGCCTGCCGATGGCTCAGCGCGCGGCCGAGCCCTCGGTGTAGTCCTTGTCGCGATCGGCGCGCCAGGCGAACATGGAGCGCACCTCGCGGCCAACGGCCTCGATCGGGTGGGCCTCGCCCTCGGCGCGCAGCCGCTTGAACTCTGGAGCGCCGGCCGCCTGGTCATCCATGAAGCGCTTGGCGAAGGAGCCGTCCTGGATGTCCGCGAGGACCTCCTTCATGTGCTCCTTGACGTCGGGGGTGATCACACGCGGGCCGGAGACGTAGTCGCCGTACTCGGCGGTGTCGGAGCAGGACCAGCGCTGCTTGGAGATGCCACCCTCGTTGATCAGGTCGACGATGAGCTTGAGCTCGTGGCAGACCTCGAAGTAGGCCATCTCGGGCTGGTAGCCGGCCTCGACCAGCGTCTCGAAGCCGTACTCGATCAGCTTGGAGACGCCACCGCACAGGACGGTCTGCTCACCGAACAGGTCGGTCTCGGTCTCCTCACGGAAGGTGGTCTTGATGGCGCCGGCGCGGGTGCCGCCGATCGCCTTGGCGTAGGAGAGCACCAGCGGCCAGGCCTGGCCGGAGGCGTCCTGCTCCACGCAGACCAGTACGGGCACACCCCGGCCGGCCTCGAACTCACGGCGCACGGTGTGGCCGGGCCCCTTGGGGGCGACCATCACCACGTCGATGTCCTCGGCGGGGGTGATGTAGCCGAAGTGGATGTTGAAGCCGTGGGAGAACAGCAGGGCGGAGCCGGACTTGAGGTTCGGCTCGATCTCCCGCTTGTACAACTCGGCCTGCACCTGGTCGGGCGCCAGCACGACGGTGACGTCGGCCCAGGCCACGGCCTCGGCGATCGGCTTGACGGTCAGCCCGGCCTCCTGCGCCTTGGCGACGGAGCTGGACCCCTCGCGCAGGCCGACGACGACCTCCACGCCGGAGTCGCGCAGGTTCAGCGCGTGGGCGTGGCCCTGCGAGCCGTAACCGATGACGGCCACCTTCTTGGACTGGATGACCGACAGGTCGGCGTCGTCGTCGTAGAACTTCTCAGCTGCCATGGTGAGTTCTCACTTCTCCTTGAGTTGATCGGTGATGGAACGGGGACCGCGCGAAATCGCGACCGCACCGGATTGGACGATCTCCTTGACCCCATGGGGGGCCAGGGCGTCCAGAAGGGCCTTGACCTTGGACTCCGAGCCTACGGACTCGATGACGACCGAGGTCGGGGACACGTCCACGACGTGCGCCCGGAACAGGTCGACGATCTGGAGTACGGCGGTCCGGTTGGAGTCATCGGCACGCACCTTAATGAGGTACAGCTCGCGGCCCACCGAGGTGTCCGGATCCAGCTCGACGATCTTGATGACGTTGACCAGCTTGTTCAGCTGCTTGGTCACCTGCTCCATGGCCGGGCCCTCGGCGTCGGCGATCACCGTGATGCGCGAGATGTCCTCGTGCTCGGTGGGGCCGACCGCCAGGGAATGGATGTTGAAGCCGCGGCGGGTGAACAGCGCGGACACGCGCGTGAGCACGCCGGGCTTGTTCTCCACCAGAACCGAAAGCGTGTGCTTCTCGCTCATGGTCTCACTCCTCCTCCCACACGGGGCTCATCCCGCGCGCGTGCTGGATTTCGTCGTTGGACACGCCCGCCGCGACCATGGGCCATACCTGGGCGTCGGCTGACACGATGAAGTCGATGACGACCGGGCGGTCGTTGATGGCGTTGGCCTGGGCGATCACGTCGTCGACGTCCTCGAGCCGTTCGCAGCGCAGACCGACGGCGCCGTAGGCCTCGGCGAGCTTGGCGAAGTCGGGGATGTGCTCGGTGCCGGCGCCGGTGTGCAGGTCGGTGTTGGAGTAGCGCTCCCCGTAGAACAGGTTCTGCCACTGGCGCACCATGCCCAGGGACGAGTTGTTGATGATCGCCACCTTGATGGGGATGTTGTTGAGCGTGCAGGTGGCCAGTTCCTGGTTGGTCATCTGGAAGCAGCCGTCGCCGTCGATCAACCAGACCGGGCGGTCCGGGCAGGCCTCCTTCGCGCCCATGGCGGCGGGCACGCCGTAGCCCATGGTGCCGGCGCCGGCGGAGGTGAGCCAGGAGCGGGGCTGGTTGAAGTGCAGGTAGTGGGCCGCCCACATCTGGTGCTGGCCGACGCCGGTCACCCAGATGGTGTCCTTGTCCGCCGCCTTGTCCAGGTGGGTGATGACCTCCTGGGGCTGGAGCAGCCCGTCGTCGGTGTCGGTCCAGTCGGTGGGGTAGGTGACGCGGATGTGCGCGACCTCGGTGAGCCACTGGTCGATCTCGGCGCGCGGCTCGACGGCGAACTGCTCGCGGCAGGCCGCGGTCAGGGCCGGCACCACGTCCTTCAGGTCGCCCACGATGGGGATGTCGGCGGTGCGGATCTTGGAGATCTCGGCAGGGTCGATGTCCACGTGGATGACGGCGGCATGGCGGGCGAAGGTGTCCGGCTTACCGGTGACGCGGTCGTCGAAGCGGGCCCCCAGCGTGATGATCAGGTCGGCGCGTTGCAGGGCGCCGACGGCGGCGACGGTGCCGTGCATACCGGGCATGCCCAGGTTCAACGGGTGGTCGGTGGGCAGCACGTCCAGGGCGGTCAGCGTCGTCGTGAAGGGGGCGCCGACCAGCTCGACCAGCTCGTTCAACTGCTCGACCGGCACGCCGGCGCGGCTCAGGCCGCCGCCAAGGTAGAAGACGGGGCGCTCGGCGGAGGCGATGGCCTCGGCGGCCTGGGCAATGCGCCGCTGGTTGGGCTTGCCGGGCAGGCTGTAACCGGGCAGGTCCATACGCGGCGGCCAGTGGAACTCGGTCTCGCCGACCTGGGCGTCCTTGGTGAAGTCGATGAGCACCGGGCCGGGGCGGCCGGTAGAGGCCAGGTGGAAGGCCTCAGCGACGCGGCTGGGGACCTCGTCGGGGGAGGTCACCAGGAAGGAGTGCTTGACGAACGGCATGGTGGAGCCGACGATGTCCGCCTCCTGGAAGGCGTCGGTACCGATCGCGGTGGAGCCGACCTGGCCGGTGATGGCGACCATGGGCACGGAGTCCATGTGGGCGTCGCCGATGGCGGTGACCAGGTTGGTGGCGCCGGGGCCGGAGGTGGCCACGCATACGCCGACCCTCCCGGTGGCCATGGCGTAACCCTCGGCGGCGTGACCGGCGCCCTGCTCGTGGCGCACCAGCACGTGGCGGATCTTCTCGCTGGCCAGCAGCGGATCGTAGAAGGGCAGGATCGCGCCGCCGGGCATGCCGAAGATGTCGGTAACGCCGATCTCCTCCAGGGAACGCACGAGCGCCTGGGCACCTGTCATCTGTTGGTTCTGGTCCGGGGAACCACTGTCACGAACCATCGTCCGCCCTCCTATCCGTGAGCTCAGCGTGCTTGGGTAACTTGCCCGGTCGGCCGGGGCCGACTCAGGTGGAACCGTATGATGCCGCGCGCCGCAACGTCGATTTCACCGTCCGTTGTCTCACATATTGGAATCACGTGCCGCGGGCGCGGGCGCACGGAGTGCCCGACGACGACGGGGCGGCGGACAGCCGGCGGTGGGGCAGCCGCCGCATATTGCTGTATACGGCCACATATGTCAGACGTCTCGCGCCGGCGCGGTCTTTGGTCCGCCCGATGAGCTAAAGCGGGATGCCAGAATACTGCCGTCAAATACGCAGCTATGCGGCCACGGTGTGGGCAACGCCGTCGGCCCGTGCAAGAGGAAGGCGGCATCAGCACGTGGTCACCGGACTACTCAATGCCTTGGCCGAGAACCCGGTTCTGGTCCTATTCCTGCTAATCGGCATCGGCATGCTGGTCGGACACATCAGGGTCGGTGGCGTCAGCCTGGGGGCGGCGGCCGTCCTCTTCGCCGGGATCGTCCTGGCCGCCTGGGGCACCGCCGAGGGCATCACCATTGAGGTGCCCGCCCAGATCGGCACGCTGGGGCTGGCGATCTTCACCTTCGCGATCGGCATCCAGTCCGGCCCGAACTTCTTCCACGTGCTGCGCACGGCCGCCGGGCCACTGGCCATCATGCTGGTGGTGCTGGTGGTCGGCGCCGGGGCCGGCCTGGCCGTGGGGCGCGCCCTGGGGATGAGCTCCGCCATGATCGCCGGCGCCTTCGCCGGTGCACTGACCAACACGCCCGCCCTGGCCGCCGCCGGCGGGGCCGCCACCGCGGCCGGCAACGCCGACGGCATGGCGATCGCCACGGTCGGCTACGCCGTCGCCTACCTGTACGGCGTCATCGGCATGCTGTTCTTCTGCCTGCTCGCGCTGCGCTACCGCCGCTCCGACAAGGACGCCCCCTCCCCCCTGATCAACCGCACGGTGCGCGTGGAGCGCGACGACGCCCCGCAGCTGGGCGACATCGCCGAACGCGTGAGCGGGGAGATGAAGTTCTCCCGCCTGCGCCGCGGCGAGACCGGCCCCATCACCCGGCCGACCCCCACCGACCGGATCTACAAGGACGACCTGATCACCGTCGTCGGCACGCAGGACGCCGTCAACCAGGTCATCGCGGAAATCGGCCACTCCTCCTCCCACTCCCTGATCGAGGACCGCCGCTACCTCGACTTCCGCCGCATCACCGTCTCCGACCCGAAGCTGGCCGGGCACGCCCTGAGCGACCTCGACATCGACCACAAGTTCGGCGCCACCATCTCCCGCGTGCGCCGCGGCGACGTGGACATGGTGGGCACCCCCGACCTGGTGCTCCAGCAGGGCGACCGCGTGCGCGTCGTAGCGCCGACCGGCCGCATGGCCGAGCTGTCCAAGTTCTTCGGTGACTCCGCCCACGGCCTTTCCTCCATCAACCCGGTGGCGATGGGGCTGGGCATGGCCGTCGGCATCATCATCGGTGAGTGGGCGATCCCGCTGCCGGGCGGCTCCACCTTCTCCATCGGCTCCGCCGCGGGCACGCTCATCATTGGCCTGATCTTCGGCCGCATCGGCCGCATCAAGGGCTTCGTCACGGCCATGCCGTTCACGGCGACGGCGGTGCTCTCCGAGCTGGGCCTGCTGATCTTCCTGGCGCAGGCCGGTACGCGCGCAGGCGGCCAGATCGCCAATGCCTTCACCGGCGGCGACTGGTGGAAGATCCTGATCACCGGCTTCGTGATCACCACGATCGTGGGCTTCGGAATGTACGCGTCCATGCGCTGGATCGTGAAGATGGGCGGCACGCGCCTGTCCGGTCTGCTCGGCGGCCTGCAGACGCAGCCCGCGGTGCTGGCCTTCGCCAACGAGCGCACCGGCTCCGACCCGCGCGTGGCGCTCGGCTACGCGATGGTCTACCCGGTGGCCATGATCGTGAAGATCTTCATCGCCCAGTTCCTGGGCGGGTTGTGAGCCGACGCTGCGCCTACCGCGGCTCAACGCCGCGGCGCAGCAGGCCCACGATGTGGCCGTCGGTCAGCGCCTCCCAAGAGGCCTCGACCACGTCCGTGCCCACGCCGACGGTCGACCAGGTCTCCTCCCCGTCGGTGATGTCGATGAGCACGCGCACCACCGAGCGGGTACCGCGCTCGGTGTCCAGGATGCGCACCTTGTAGTCGGTCAGCTCGAAGTCGGCGGTCTCGGGGTAGACCTGCTCCAGTGCCGCGCACAGCGCGTGGTCCAGGGCGTTGACGGGCCCGTTGCCCTCCCCCAGGACCGCGAAGCGCCGCCCGCCGGCCCACAGGCGCACGGTGGCCTCGGTCTCGGTGACGGTGTCGCCCTCGGTGGACAGCAGCCGCTGCCCGGGCAGGGGGCGGGCCTGGATGGAGGCGCGCCAGGACTCCACCCGGAAGTACTCCGGCAGGTCGCCGCGGGCGGTGCGCAGCAGCAGCTCGAAGGAGCCGTCGGCGGCGTCATAGGTGTAGCCGGCGGCCTCGCGCGCCTTGACGGTCTCGGTCACCCGGGTGAGCAGCTCCCGGTCGCCGGCGGTGTCGATGCCGAACTCACGGGCCTTGAGTTCGATCGAGGCGCGCCCGGCCATCTCCGAGACCAGCATGGTCATGGTGTTGCCCACGCGCTCGGGATCAATGTGCTGGTACAGGTTCGGATCCACGCGGATCGCGGAGGCGTGCAGCCCGGCCTTGTGGGCGAAGGCCTTCGCGCCCACATACGGCAGGCGGCTCGACGGGGGCCGATTGACGATCTCGCCGACGTGCCGGGAGACGGCGGACAGTTCGGCCAGGCGGCGGGCGCGCTCGGCGGGGTCGCCGGGCAGTACCGCAAAGTCGGTCTTCAGCTCCAGATCGGCGATGAGGGTGAGCAGGTTGGCGTTGCCGGTGCGCTCGCCCAGCCCGTTGACGCAGCCCTGCACCTGGCGGGCGCCGGCCTCGACGGCGGCCAGCGCTCCGGCGACGGCGACGCCGGCGTCGTCGTGGGTGTGGATACCGATGGTGCAGTCGTCGTACCCGGCCCGGTGCAGTGCCTCCCGCAGGCGGGTCACCCGCTCGCCGACGCGATTGGGCAGGGTGCCGCCATTGGTGTCGCAGGGGATGACGGCGGCGGCGCCGGAGCGCGCCGCGGCGAGGGCGACGGCGATCGGGTATGGCAGGTCCGGCTCGCCGACGACGCCCGTGGCCTCGCCGCCCGCGGCGCCTTCCGCCGAACCGGTCACGGAGGACGCGGAGGAGGAACCGGCCGCCCGCGCCTCGGCGTGGTCGATGCCGTCGAAGAAGTGCTCCAGATCGACCATGACCTCGCGGCCGGCCGCGGCCAGGACCGTGACCGTGTCCCGCACCATGCGCAGGTTCTCCCCCAGGCTGGTGCGCAGGGCCCGCTCGACGTGCACCGGATCGGACTTGGCTACCACCGTGACCACGGGCGCGCCGGAGTCCAATAGGGCCTGCACCTGCGGGTCGTCGGCGGCGGACACGCCCGCCTTGCAGGTGGAGCCGAAGGCGACCAGCCGGGCGGTCTGCAGCTCCAGTTCGGTGCGGGCGCGGGCGAAGAACTCGGTGTCCTTGGGGATGGCGCCGGGCCACCCGGCTTCGATGAAGGCCACCCCGAGGTTGTCCAGCAGCCGGGCGACGGCCAGCTTGTCGGCGACGGTGAAGGCGATGGACTGCTGCTGGGCCCCGTCGCGCAGGGTGGTGTCATAGGCGGCGACGTTGAGCGTGCCTGCGGGCATATGCGGTCCCCTTCCGCGGTGGCTGTTCACCGGAGAGTCTGTCACATTCCGACACGTTGTCTGCTCCCGCGGTCGCCGCACTCTGAGAGGGTGCTCACCCGCGGGCGTCAATCCGTGGCACGCGCGGTGCAAGCCCGGTAGCGTCTACGCGTTGATCCGCAGGCCCGCTGGCATGCTGACGTAAAGGAGTGGCCCATGCCCGACGACAGCCGCACCGTGTCCGTGTTCGGCTCGTGCGTCAGCCGTGACACGGTGGAGGTGCTGCATGGCCGGGGCTGGCGGGTGGGAGCGTATGTGGCACGTCAATCCCTGCTGTCGGCGGGGTCGCAGGCACCCGCACACGCCCTGGACCTGGATGGTCTGGACTCGCCCTTCGTCAAGCGCGTGCATGCCGAGGACCTTGCGGGCGACCGGCACTCCCGTCTGGCGGCCGCGGCACCGGACACGGACGTGCTGCTGTGGGACATCGTCGACGAACGCCTGGGCGTGCTGGAACTGCCAGACGGCGAACTGCTGACCCGCACCACCGAGGGGCTTACCGCGGGCCTGTACGACTCCCTGGTGGGTGCCCGCCTGCTGGAGTTCGGCTCCGACGAGCACTTCGAGCGGTGGGCGGCGGCGCTGCCGGCCTGGCACGCGGAGCTGGCCGATCTGGCCCTGGCCGACCGCACGCTGCTGCTGCAGACGGCGTGGGCGCTGGAGGATGAGGACGGCGCCGCCACCCCGACGTCGTGGGGCATGGGCGCGCCGGAGGCGAACTGGTTCTCGCAGCGCTACTACCAGGCCGCGGCGGAGGTGACGGGCGTGCGCGTGCTGCGTCTGCCGGACGAGCTGACGCTTGCCGGCACACACCACACCTGGGGGCCGGCCCCCTTCCACTACCAGGACACCGCCTACGCCTGGCTGGCGGACCGGATCACCGACTTCGCCGCCGAGTCCCGCTGACGGCGAGGTCCCACCCCGCGGACCGCACCGCCCGCTTCGCCCGGTGGAGGGCGCACCGCTCGCTTCCCGCGGCGGGCGGCATGCCTCCCCGCCACGCCACCAAAGGTCACGTTAACGCCGCGTCATCGGCACCCCGACACCGCTCGCGCATACACACGCTAACCTTTGAAACGTCTTTGCCAGGGGATCCCCTCTCTGGCAGCAGAGTTCCCGTCAGGAGTGCCCGTGCCAAAGAATGTCATGGTCGTCTACGGCACGCGCCCGGAAGCGATCAAACTGGCTCCGGTCATTCGCGGGCTGCTCGACCACCCGGCCCTCGACGCCACACTCGTATCCACCGGACAGCATCGGGAGATGCTGGCGCAGGTCAATCAGATCTTCGGCCTGGTGCCGGACCATGACATCGACGTCTTCGAGTCCGGCCAGAACCTCAACGCCCTAACCGCCAAGATCTTCGCCCGCCTAGACCCGGTGCTGGAGACGGTGTCACCGGACGCCGTCCTGGTGCAGGGGGACACGACCACGGTCGCCGCCGCCGCGCTGGCGGCCTTCTACCGCCAGGTGCCGGTGGTGCACCTGGAGGCGGGCCTGCGCTCGGGTGATCTCGTCTCCCCCTTCCCGGAAGAGGCCAACCGGCGAGTCACCTCCCAGCTGGCGGCGCTGCACCTGGCGCCGACGCCCCACGCACGAGCCAATCTGCTGCGCGAGGGCGTAGACCCGGACGCGGTGGTGGTCACCGGCAACACGGTGATCGACGCGCTGCTGCACACGCGGGCCCATAACATTCAGCCCGCCAATGCGCGCCTGCGCGACGCCGTCGGCGCCCACCGCCCGATCATCCTGGTGACGGCGCACCGGCGTGAGAACTGGGGCGAGGCGATGGATGCCGTCGGCCGGGCGCTGGCACGTCTGGCGGCCCGTTACCCCGACCACCTGATCGTCCTGCCCACCCACCGCAATCCGCTCGTGCGGGAGGCGGTTCTCCCCCACGTGGTGGGGCTGGAGAATGTGTACGTCTCCGAGCCGCTCGCCTACGGCGAGTTCACCACCGTCATGAACGCCGCCCAGATCGTGCTCACGGACTCGGGCGGCATCCAGGAGGAGGCGCCGAGCCTGGGCAAACCCGTGCTGGTCATGCGGGAGAACACCGAACGCCCGGAGGGGCTGGAGGCCGGCACGGTCCGCCTGATCGGCACGGCGGAGGACCGTCTGGTTACGGAGGTCTCCGCCCTGATCGATTCCCCCGACCTGTATGCGCAGATGGCCCACGCCGCCAACCCCTACGGCGACGGCTTCGCCGCCGAACGGGCGGTTGCGGCGATTGCCGCGCTGCTCGACGCCGGCGAGCGCATGCCCGATTTCCGTCCCACCGCATCACGCCCCACCGATCACCTGAGGTCAGTATCACTGTGAGTCCCCTGAATCCATCCCCCGCCCCC
>NZ_LK995470.1 GCF_900002405.1 Actinomyces succiniciruminis
GAGCCTGGTGAACGTGCGCCTCGCCGCCGAGGCGGGGGATGACAGCTCCACGTGACACAGCCCGGCGCGCTCGCTCGACCCCCCGGTTCACAGGCAAGTCCCAGATGAGTGTCGGTGATGCCCCAGGTCGTGCGTATTAGGTGAGATTCGTTTAGTGAACGGGCCAACGGCCCGAGGAGGAGAGCCATGAGCACGAACGAGCCCTTTGTCGCATCCGGTGACGCCGCGCAGCCGGCCGGCGATGAAACTCAGCAGCTGTCCGGCGGTGCGAGTTCATACCAGGGTGGTTCCGGCGGCGGCTCGGTCAGCTCGGGTTACGCGAGCAGCGCGGACTACTCCAGCGGCAATGCCGGCGCGGCCAACTCGGGTTATGCAGATGCCGGCTCCTCGCCCTACACCTCCGCGCCGCAGCCGCCCGCCGGCTACAGCTTCGGCCGCCCGTCCGCATCGGCATCCAGCCCCTACGACCGGCCCGCACAGGGCGCCGGCTCCGGGGCCTTCGGCCAGCCCCCCTACCAGCCGCCGACGCCCTCCACCCCCGATTCCGGCCGCCGCGGCCCCGGCTGGGGCGGCGTCATCGTCACGTCCCTGGTCACCGCGCTGCTCGCCTGCGGCGGGACCGTGGCCGCGCTGCACCACTTCGACGACGACGCTCCCACCGCCTCCGTATCCGCGCCCACCGCGATCGCCACGGGCGCCACTACCCAGACCGTCTCCTCCACCGGTACCGCCCCCGATTGGGAGGCCGTCACGGCAGCGGTCTCCAACTCCGTCGTATCCATCACCGTCGCCCTGAACGACGGCACCGCGGTGGGATCCGGCGTGATCTACGACGCCGACGGACACATCATCACCAACAACCACGTGGTTTCCGGCGCCAGCCAGATTCAGGTGACGCTCGCCGATGGACGCATTTTCGACGCGGAGCTGACCGGCACCGACCCGACCACCGACCTGGCCGTCATCGAGCTGGTCGACGCCCCGAGTGATCTCACGGTCGCCCGGTTCGGCAACTCCGACGAGCTGGTCACCGGTGAGGACGTCATGGCGATCGGCAACCCGCTGGGGCTGTCCTCCACGGCCACCACCGGCATCATCTCCGCCCTGAACCGCCCCGTGGTCACCACCCAGGAGGAAACCGAGGAGCAGTCCGGATCCGCGTTGCCCGGCCAGCTCGGCGGCCTGCTGGGGCAGTCCCAGACCACCACGACACAGGTGTACACCAACGCCATCCAGATCGACGCGGCCATCAACCCCGGCAACTCCGGCGGACCGCTGTTCGATGAGACCGGTGCCGTCATCGGCATCACCAGCTCGATCGCCAGTCTGTCCAGCTCCGCGGACTCCTCCGCGGGGTCGATCGGCATCGGCTTCGCGATCCCCTCCAACCTGGCGCAGAAGGTCGCCGACCAACTCATCGAGACCGGCACGGCGACACACGCCTACCTGGGCGTGTCCATCGGCGACGGCGGCGCCACCACCTCCGACGGCGTCACGCGTGCGGGTGCCGAGGTCGGCTCCGTCGAATCCGGCTCGCCCGCGGATCAGGCCGGCATCAAGCAGGGTGACGTCATCACCGCGATCGACGGCAAGGCCACCAGCCAGGCGGCCGCCCTGACCGGCTTCGTGCGCCAGTACTCGGCCGGCGACGAGGTGACGCTGACCATCATTCGCGACGGCGAAGAGCTCCAGGTGCCCGTGACCCTCAAGGAGCGCAAAGACTCCTGACCGCGTGGGCCCCTGTGCCCGCTGGCCATCCTCTCCTTCTTTGCCGAGGTCGGTTGAAGTAACCGCCGAGGTCGGTAGATATGGGGTTCTTCAGGTTTGGGGGTGTGGTCGGTGGGGGTAGGTGCTGCCGGCTGGGGGGGCGGAGGGCTGAGTCTCATCGTTGATGGCTGGGCCAGTAGCGTTTGGGGGGTGCGTGCGCAGTGGTTGGTGGGAGGCGCGTCGCTATCGCTGGTCTCCCCGGGGGGCGCGTCTGCTACGCCAGTTCGCTGTTGGGTACGCCGGTTAAGGGGCCTGCTGCATGGCCCGGAGGTCTTCAGCAGGCGTCTAAGTAGCGTCGTACACGACTTCAGCGCCTGGCGCGGGCCCGTGCCGCTAACCGCAGGCAAGTCGGGGTGCCGAGTGCGCCCCTGGGAGCAGACCCACGCCGGCGGCAGCGGGCTGGTCGGGGGGGGGGGCCGGGGCGGGCGGGCTGGGCTGTCGAGCGTGTTTTCCCGGGTGGGATCTGGCGCGTAGGCCGGCGCGGGCCCTGACGGTTCGTACCTGTGGTTGACGGTTCGGCACTTAGCGCCGACGATTCGTACCCTCTCGTGACGGTTCGGCACCTAGAGGTACGTACCGTCCCATAAGAGTACGAATCGTTGATCAGAAGGTACGTACCGTCGCCGGAAGTGTCGAATCGTCGACCCGAGAGGGGTCGCCCCGTCAGGCGAGCACTCGAGTCCTCCCGCCCGAACCGCCATATTCCAGAGGGAGACGTCGGGGTTCGCCGCATCCGCCGGGACCTGTCGTAGCCTGCCCAGGCTCGCGGCGACCAATTGCACCCGCCCTACCTATCGTGCCCGCCAGAACGCTCCCGCCGGACGTCCGTAACGACCGCCGCCAGCTGTACACCACCACACCCGCGGACCCGAGGAGCCCGCGATCCCTGGCCGGCTGTGCTTCGTGAAACGGCCGTTATGTCGTTTTACGACCTTGGGGTGCGATTCACGACCACCCCGGGGTCGTAAACCACACCCCAAGGTCGGAAACCAGCGTTTCGCGCTTGAGCTTGAGGGTGCGGTAGCTCGGAACAACGATGCGGAGGCCTCGCTCGGGCGCGGGAGGGCAGCGCCGCTGACCGCCCATATTCTCAGGTCCAGGACAAGCCATCCTCGGGCGCAGGAAGGTAGCGCTAGAGCGCGGGAGAGGCCGTCCTCGGACCGGCCAGAACACACCACCAGCCACACCCCCAAACACGAAGAGCCCCGAAACCCTCCCGGATGTGGAGGGTTTCGGGCGGAAAAGGTCGTATTCGACGAGCGCGGGGTGCTCGAGTACGACCTCGCGAGCCCCAAGACGTCCTCGCGAGCCTCAGAACGATCCGGTCCGGCCGGGCGAACACGACCTCCTACGCCCGAACGCGACCCCGGCGGGTCGAGTACGACCTCCCCGCACCACACCCTCAAACCGGAAGAGCCCGATATGGCGAGCTGAGGCGCTCGCGGAGCGGCGCACCGGCGCCCTTGATAAACTTATCAACGCGAGGACTCCTCTCGATTCGCCGTTCAGCCCGGGTTCAGGCACGGTCCCCGAGGTGTGGGCCGGACGAGCCGATCAGCTCAGCGACTGGCGGGACGTGCTGCGACCGCGACGCCTGGCCGGCATCCACGAGCGGGGCCGTACGATCCTCGGAGAGGCGGGCTCGGGCAAGTCCTCACTGGTGCGGCGGATCGCGCGTGACGCCACCGACGTCGGTGACTGGGTGACTCCGCAGCTGCGCATCCCTTCCGGAACCGACCCCATCAAGCGGCTCGCCGTGGCCCTGCTCGATCTGGCGTCGGCAGCGGGGCTGGCGACGGCCCGTGAGCAGCACATATCAGAACTCCTGCGGCGGGTAGAGGCCGTGGCCATCTCCGGCGTCTCGCCGTCCGTGCGTGCGCAGGAGGGGCCGGGGCCGTACACCGTGTTGACCGACTTGCTGATCGAGATCGGACGCGCAGCCATTCAGCGCCGAGACGTCATGGTGCTAATCCACATCGACGAAGTACAGAACATCACCGATGAGAGCAGCCGCTCGCAACTGCTGACCGCACTGGGTGACGCCCTCGCGCACGAGGAGACCATTGCCGTCCCCGGCGGCATGCAGGTGGATCGCGGCCTTCCGATCACCGTGTACTTGACCGGATTACCCGAGTTCGCAGATACGGCGGGTGCCCGTACAGGAGCAACCTTCGCGCGCCGTTTCCGCACCATCACCCTCGATGCCATAGACGATGGTGCCCTCATGACCGCGCTCCAGCCCTTTGTCACGGAGGGCTGGCCAATCGCCAACGACGGCGGCGATGCGGATCGAGTGTTAATGGAACCCGCGGCGCAGCGCGCCATCGTGGAGCTTTCTTGTGGAGAGCCGTTCCTTTTCCAGCTCGCGGGGGAGCGCGCCTGGTATGCCGGTACCGGCAATCTCATCACTGCTGCGCAGGTGCGAACCGGGTGGCGTGACGCCGCCCCAGAGGCCGAAGCGCACGTTCAGCGCATCCTGGATCGACTCCCCGGGCGCGAACGGCAGTTCCTCGAGACCATGGCTGGTTTGGAGCCCGAGGAGCGCACTCTGACCAATATCGCCCGGGCCGCCGGCTATGCGAAGGGGACCGACGCCGGACCTACGGCGCAGCGCTTGGACCTCACCCGACGCATTATCCGCCGCACCAGGCCCTACAGCTTCCGCCATCGCGCCATCGAGGCCTACCTCACCTCCGACTGGCCCTGGTAGTCCCGGGGCTATGCGGCGTCAACGCCGAGCGCAGCGCGGGTGCCAGCTGCGCCACGACGTCGTCGGCCGACAGCGAGGCGACCGGTTCGAGCCGCAGCAGGTAGCGGGTCAGGAACAGGCCGGAGAAGATCGTTGCCGCCGTGGCCGCTCGCCGTTCGGCGTCCGAGCCGCCGATGTGCTCGGTCAGGCGCCCGACCATCTCCGTGTGCAGATATTCCCGCAACACCCGCAGCGCGGCCTCGGAAGTGAGGGCATCGGCGAACAGGCGGGCGAGCCCATCGCGGTAGCCGGGGCGGTCCCATGCGGACAGCGCCGAGCGCAGCAGCGCTGGCGCCAGGTGCTCCGGCGCGACCTTGGCGGAAACAATGTCGAAACCCCGCGCCGGGCTCAGCGCCAGCTCCGCGACCGCACGGAAAAGTCCCTCCTTGGAACCGAAGTAGTAGGTGATCAGGGAGTGGTCCACGTCGGCCTGCGCCGCAATTGACCGCAGCGACGTGCCGGCGTAGCCGTCCTGTTCGAAACGCTTCCGAGCAGCGGCCAGGATTCGTTCGCGGGTGTTCGAGGGACCAGAGGGGCGCCCGCGCCGTTTATTCACCACAGTAGAAATCATGGTGGGCGCAGACGTTTCCTGGCAAGCATGAGCCCCTCGAAAACCCTCGCCGTCAGCCCCTCGGAAGCCTCCGCCATCAGCTTCCGCGAACTGCGCATGGAGTTCCGACGCCGCCGATCCCGGCCCCTGGTCGCGCTCGACTCGCTCACCCTCGACGTGGCCCCCGGCCAGGTCTTCGGCCTGCTGGGGCCCAACGGCTCCGGGAAGACCACCTCGGTGAATCTGCTATGCGGACTGCTACGGCCCACCGGCGGCACGGTACTGGTGGAGGGCATCGACGTGCGTGACGACGTCACCGCGGTGCGGGCGCGTCTGGGTGTTGTCCCTCAGGAAACCGCCCTGTACAACGACCTGAGCGCCGATGAGAATCTTTCCTTCCACGCGCGCCTGTACGGCGTCGCCCGCGCGCAGCGCCGCACCCGCATCAACGAGGTACTCGAGCTTGTCGGGCTGGAGGAGCGTCGCGGTGACCGCGTGGGCACCTATTCCGGGGGTATGCAACGCCGGCTCGCCCTGGCTCGGGCACTGCTGGCCCAGCCGAGCGTCGTCGTCCTTGACGAGCCCACGCTGGGAGTGGACGTGCAGTCCCGCGCCGCCCTGTGGGAACGAGTGCGACGCATCGCCTCCGACGGAGGCACCGTACTGCTGACCACGAACTACATGGAGGAGGCACAGGCGCTGGCGGACAACCTCGCCATCCTCGACCACGGTGCGCTGATCGCCACCGGCACCCCGGACCAACTGCGCGGGCGCCTCGGCAAGACCTTCATCGACGTGCGCTGCAGCCGCCCCGATCCCGGACTCGAGCATCTGGCCGGCGTCACGGGAGTCTCCTGGCACGACGGCGTCGCCGCGGTGGCCGCGGACGACTCACCCGCCACCACCCGCGCCATCCTCGACTGGTTCGCCGAGCACGATCCCGGGGCCGCCCTGGTGGGGGTGCGCCGCCCCGACCTCAATGACGTGTTCCTGGACCTGACCGGCAAGGCACTGCGCGACGGGGGAGAGTCATGACCGGCGCCCGGGCCGCCGTTGCCATCGCGGTTAAGGACTGGACCAGGTTTGTACGTCAACCCTTCCTCATGGTCATCAGCGTGGTCATCCCGCTGGTGTTCATCTTCTTCTACTCGCTGGTAATCCCCGTATCCAACAACAACCCGATCATGATCGCCGACCTGGACGGCGGTCCCGTCGCAGAGCGCCTGAACGAGGCCGTGCGCACCATCCACTCCGACGAGGGCCCCTACTACGACGTGCGCACAACCGACCCCGAAACCGCGCTGAAGGCCTTCGATGACACAGAGGCGCTCGCCGTCGTCATCATTCCGGACGGGTTCTCCCAGGCCGTCGCCGCCGGGGACGCCCGGGTGGAGCTGCGGCTGAACAACCTCAACTCCGACTACTCCAAGAACCTGCGTCTGCGCCTGGACGCGGCGGTAGGCGCGCTCAATGAGGAACTGGCCGGCCCGGTGGTGGAGGTGGAGGAGACCCGCTGGCTGCTCACCGACCCCACCATGCTCGGCTACATCTCCACCAGCCTGCTCCTGTTCGGCTGCCTGTACGCCGCCATGGTCAACACCGGCCTGCAGATCGCCGCGGAGTGGAACGATCGTACCGTCAAGCACCTGCTGCTGGCGCCGCTCGGACGTGGCGCGCTCGTGGCGGGCAAGGTGATTGCGGGGCTGGGGCAGTCGCTGGCATCGGTGGCTCTGGTGCTGCTGGTGCTCGTGGTCGGCTTCGACTTCCAACCCAGCGGCAGCCTGCTGGCCATGGCGGGCATCGTCGGGGTGGTGCTGCTCATGGGAGCAGGCATCGGCATGGTGGTCGGAGTCGCTTCGAAGAAGACCTTGGCGACGGCGTCGGGCCTGATCACTGCGGCGGTGGCCCTCTTCCTGGTGTCAGGGAACGAGGAGTCCATGCGCGGGCTCGCCTGGGGACAGCCGATCACCGCGCTGTGGCAGCTGTCCCGGACACTGCCCACCACCTACGCCTTCATGAGTGCCCGCTCCATCTTCCTCACCGGCGACACCTCGGATCTGGCCCGCAACCTCGCCATCGTGCTGATTTCAACGGCGGCGATTCTGGGCCTGGCCGGATGGCTGCTGCGCCGCGCCTACACCCACCTGACCGGAGGACAGTGAAACAGACCATGATGCAGAGCATCCAGACACGCCGAATCTCAGGGCACTTGGACCGCGTGGGTGCCGTCGCCCGCAAGGACCTGCGTCAGTGGGCCCGCGACCGACAGGCCCTGGCCGGCCCCATGCTCATCCCGCTGGTGCTGATGTTCCTGTGCGGCATCCTGTTCGGCTTCGGCGGAGACGAGTGGAACATCGGACTGGTCAATGAGGGGGAGGGGCCGCACGCGGCCGCCTTCGAGGCGGAGGTTCGCGGCCTGCGCAGCAACATCAGCCCCTACTTCCGCGTGGTGACCACCGACGCCGAGCGGGCCGAGCAGTTGGTGGCCGCCGGCCGCCTGCACCTGGTGGTCACCATCCCAGCCGACTTCGATGAACGCGTCGAGGCGGGGCAGACCCCGGTACTGCACACCAGGACCTACAACATCAATACCGACATGATGAAGAACGCCCGCCTGCGGCTGAGTCGCGCAATACAGGACTACGCCGCCGCGCAGGCGCCCGGCGCCGCGCCGGTCACCGTCATCCAGACGACCACCCGCTCAGACGACGTATGGCGGCGCACCTTCATCGGACACAGCGCCGTCATCCTCGCAGTCATGGTCGGCTCCGCCCTCAACGCTGCGATCATGGTTGCGCGCGAATGGGAGCACCGCACCGTCAAGGAGGTGCGGCTCGCGCCCCGGCCCCTGGGCGATGTCACCGCCGGAACGCTGGTCGCCGCCGTCATCGCCGGAGGCATCAGCACCCTGGTCACGCTGGCGGTCGCGGCGGCCGTCTTCGGGGTACGCATTCCCATGGGGCGCTTACCGGCGCTGGCGGCCCTGGCCGCATTGACCTCATTGGCGTGCGCCGGGTTCGGCGTCGCGATCGGTGCCTGGCTGCGGGACTATCGCACCGTGCAGCCACTGCTCATGATCACCTTTGCGGGATCGTTCTTCGCCTCGGGCGGCTTCTCGTCGCTCGCCACCCTGCCCCGTGCGGTGCAGACATTCGACCGCTTCTGGCCACCGGCCTACGTGTTCGAGACCATGCAGGCCCAGGCGTGGATGACCGCGCCACCATCGGCGATGCCCGCGCTGATCGGCTGCGCCGTGGCCGCCGCGGTGGGAGTTGGGCTTGGGGCGTGGGCCCTGCGCCGGCGGCTATAGGCGGGCTAGCCAGTTCGAGGGCGTGGTGTCTGACGGGTCCAATCAGCATGGATCCGCTCGACGGCTAGACATCCGCGCCCAGGGCGGTGAGCATGGGGCGCATCTTCGCCGTGGTTTCAGCCAGTTCGTCGGCGGGCACCGATTCCGGCATGATCCCGCCACCGCCGAACACCCGCGCCGGCGCCTCCGGTCCCGCCCCGCCGGGCGGCAGCGCGGCACTGCGCAGCGCGATGCACCACTCGCCCTCGCCGTGCCAGTCCACCCAGCCGACCGGACCGGCGTACCGGCCCCGGTCCATGCCCTCGACCTCGGCGATGACGCGGGCGGCCGCGGCGGTGGGGGTGCCACATACGGCGGCGGTGGGGTGCAGCGCGCCCACCAGGGACAGCGCCCCCGTGTCCCCGGCGACCACGCCGGTGATGTCGGTGGCCAGGTGTAGTACGTTCGGCAGCGTCAGCACCCGCGGCGCGGCGGCCTCCACCACCGAGCACAAGGGCTCCAGGGATGAAAGCGCCGAGGCGCGCGCGAACTCGTGCTCGGCCCGGTTCTTCGCCGACGCCGCCAGCCACTGCGCAAGTCGCTCCGCCTCGCGCTCGCGGGTCGCCGCGTCACCCGGGTGGCGGCGCGCGGTGCCTGCCAGCACCCGGCTGGCGAGGCGCCGATTCTCCAGCCGCACCAGCAGCTCCGGGGTGGCTCCCACCATGGAATCCACGGCGAAGGTCCAGCACGGCGGGTAGTTCGCCCCCAGGCGCCGCAGTAGATCACCGGTCGCCAGGGGTGCTGCCGGCCTCACCAGCAGATCCCGCGCCAGCACCACCTTGCGCGCCTCGCCGGCGGCTATGCGTCGTCGCACCTCCGCGACGGCGGCCAGGTAGTCGGCCTCGGGCAGTGCCCCGGCCGAGACCACGGGGGCCTCGGGGGAGGGGACATCCGTCTGGGCGGACGCGGGCGGGCGCAGCCGGGCCAGGACCTCCGCCACCTCCGGGTGCGCCTCGCCATCGGCCACGGCGGTGGTCAGCCACGCCCCGAAGTCATCCAGGCCCACGAGCACGCGCGGCACGGTCAGCACGGAGACGGCGGCGGAGGCGGGGGAGAAGGCGATGGCGCCCAGGGCCACCGGGCCGGTGCCGGGCCGCACCAGCGCGTCGCGCCACCAGGAGGCGTACACGGTGGCCCGCCAGGCGCTCCGCAGCGCCTCAATCCGATCCGGCCCCTGCGCCTCCAGCCGCAGCGCCTGCCCCCAACCGACCAGGCCGCGCCCGTGCCGCACCCAGCTGACGACATCCTCCCGCCCCGCCAGGAGGTCGAGCAGTCCCGTACCGCCGTCGCCGCCCTCCGGGGTGATGACGCCGGCTGGCAGGGCGACGGTGCGGAAGGACAGGTGCGGCGGTGCGGCGGCGGCCTGCACCGCGGACAAGGCCGGTGCGGCGGGCGCGGGGTGGGCCGAGGAGTCCGGGGCGGGCCCGGGAGCACCCACCTCAGGCCTCCGGGGCCGTCGGCGCAGCGGCGTCCGCGGGGATCCCCGGCTTGGTGGCGCGGTGGATGGCCACGATCCCGCCGGACAGGTTCTTGTAACCCACGCCCCGCCAGCCGGCGTCCTGGATCAGTGCGGCCAGGGCCTCCTGGTCGGGCCAGGCCAGGATCGACTCGCCCAGGTAGCCGTAGGCGTCGGCATTGGAGGACACCAGCCTCCCGGCCGCCGGCAGGGCAGTGCCCAGGTAGAAGCGGTACAGGCGCCGGAACGCCGCATGCACGGGGGTGGAGAACTCGGCGATCACCAGCCGCCCACCGGGCCGAGTCACCCGCGCCATCTCCGCCAGCGCCGCCGCCGTGTCCTGCACATTGCGCAGTCCGTAGGAGACGGTGACCACGTCGAAGTCGGCGTCGGGGAAGGGCAGGGCGGTGGCGTCGCCGACCACGAACTCGATCTCGGGGTGGCGGCGGCGTCCCTCGGCCACCATGCCGGCGGACAGGTCGCAGGCCACCACCTGCGCGCCGTCGGCCGCGTAATCGACGCTGGAGGTGCCGGTGCCGGCGGCCAGGTCCAGCACCCGCATGCCGGGGCGGGCCGCGACGGTCGCGCGCGTGACCGCGCGCCACATGCGCACCTGCCACAGGCTCATGACGTCATTAGTCAGGTCATAGCGGCGCGCGACGGCGTCGAACATGCCCGCGACCTCGCGCGGGTCCTTGGCGAGAGAGGCTCGACTCATGGGCCGATCCTCGCAGATTCCGCGGCCGCCTCCGACACGCCGGGCCGCCCGCGTCGGGGGAGTGCCGGCGCCGCCGCGTCAACGGGGACTAATTCGCAAGGCAAGGTATGTCTAAATAGGTGACCTGTGCTGCCCTCCCGGGGCCGCCCCCGAGCGCGTCGGGAACACGAACTTCTGGGAATTCCGGGGGAAAACCGCTCGGCCCGCGCCGAGCCGCCGCCCCCTGCCTGCGGCGCCGGGAACAGTCGGTAATGTCTTCGGCGGTCCCGTCTGCCTGCAGGGCCGTGGCCGTCCGGCGGCCAGCATCCCCACCCGTACGAGCGCAAACGAAGGAGGCGCGCAGTGACGACCGAGCAGCTGAGCGCCGACGTCGTAGTCGTGGGGGCCGGTCCCGCCGGATCCTCCGCCGCCTACCACCTGGCCAAGCTCGGTCTGGACGTGCTGCTGCTCGAGCGCCACGAACTCGGCCGCGACAAGGTCTGTGGGGACGGGCTCACCCCCTCCGCCGTGCGTGAACTGGTCAACATGGGTGTGGACACCTCCACCTGGCGGCGCAACCGGGGGCTGCGCGTCATCGGCGGCGGGCATCAGCTGCATATTCCCTGGCCCGAGCAGGCCAGCCTGCCCGCCTATGCGCTGGCGCGACGCCGCAGCCAGCTGGACCGGGACCTGGCCACCCACGCCGTCGTCGCCGGCGCCCGTCTGCTCACCGGCGTCACCGCCACCGCCCCCGTCACCGGCCCCTCGGGGCGCGTCATCGGCGTGCAGGTCCGCCCCACCCCGCGCCACCCCGAGCCCGGCGTCGAGGCGCCCACCACCATCACCGCCCCGCTGGTCATGGACGCCGGCGGGGTCTCCGCCCGCCTGGCCACCGCCGTCGGCCGCACCCGCGACGAGCGCCGACCGCTGGGAGTGGCCGTGCGCGCCTACTTCCGCTCCCCGCGCGCCGACGACGACTGGATGGAGTCCCGCCTGGAACTGTGGGACGGACCCGCCGGCCACTCCGACCTGCTGCCCGGTTACGGCTGGATCTGGAGCGTGGGCGACGGTCTGGTCAATGTGGGCCTGGGGTCGGTGAGCTCGACGCCGGCGGCCGCCTCCACCCGTGGCATCGACTACCGCGCCGTGTTCAAGCGCTGGCTCGCGCACGTGCCCGCATCCTGGGGCTTCACCCCCGAGAACCAGGTCGGCCGCACCGCCTCGGCCGCCCTGCCCATGGCCTTCAACCGCAAGCCCCACTACGCCGACGGGCTCATGCTGCTGGGCGACGCCGGCGGCATGGTCTCGCCCTTCAACGGGGAGGGCATCGCCCAGGCGCTCGCATCCGGGCGCCTGGCGGCCGAGGCGGCGGCCCAGGCGGCGGCGCGTCCCACGGCGTCGGGCCGTGAGCTCGCCCTGTCCCAGTACCCCGCCGCCCTGGAGACGCAGATGGGCGGCTACTACACGCTGGGCCGCATTTTCGTGGCCCTGATCGAGCATCCCGAGGTGATGCGCGTGTGCACCCGCTACGGGCTGCCCCGCAAGCGCCTCATGCGGCTCGTCGCCAAGCTCCTGTCCGACGGCTGGGAGCGCCGCGGCGGCGACGGAATCGACCACTTCATCCAACTTCTGACAAGGATGGTGCCGGCAGCATGAACCCCTACGTCTCTCTGCTCATCATGGCGGCGGTCGCCATGGTCATCGCCATCGGTGGCCTGGTGCTGTCCGCCATCGTGAGCCCCAACCGGCGCAACCGGGTCAAGGTCGCCAACTACGAGTGCGGCATCGACCCCACCCCGACCAACACCGACCACGGGCGCTTCCCGGTGGCCTTCTACCTGGTCGGCATGACCTTCATCATCTTCGACGTCGAGGTCGTCTTCCTCTACCCCTGGGCCACCGCCTTCGCGCAACTGGGCTTCTTCGGGTTGAGCGCGGCCCTCGTCTTCATCGTCCTGATCACGGTGCCCTACGTCCTCGAGTGGCGCCGCGGCGGCCTGGACTGGGAGTAAGGAGTAACCCCCTCATGGACATGCACGAGTACCGGGAGAAGATGCTCCACATCCCTTCCAAGCGGGATGACCCGTACGCCCAGGCGCTGGAAAGCGTCGAGGGCCCCGGCTTCATGCTCACCACGGTGGCCAAGCTCGCCGACCTGGCGCAGGCGCGCTCGCTGTGGCCGGTGACCATGGGCCTGGCCTGCTGCGCCATCGAGATGATGGCCACCGGCACGCCCCGCTTCGACATGGCCCGTTTCGGCTGGGAGGTCTTCCGCGCCTCCCCGCGCCACTCCGACGTCATGATCGTCTCCGGCCGCGTCTCCCACAAGATGGCGCCGGTGGTGCGCAACGTCTACGACTCCATGCCCGAGCCCAAGTGGGTCATCTCCATGGGGGCCTGCGCCTCCTCCGGCGGCGTGTTCAACAACTACGCCGTGGTCCAGGGCGCCGACCACATCGTGCCGGTGGACATCTACCTGCCCGGCTGCCCGCCCCGCCCCGAGATGCTCCTGAACGCCATGCTTGAGCTCACCCGCCAGATCGAGCGCAAGCCGATCTTCGCCCACCGCGAGGAGATCGCCCGCGCCGTCGAGGCGGCCGCCCTCAAGGCCACCCCCACCGCCGAGATGAAGGGGCTGCTCGCATGAGCACCGACAACGCCGCGAACCCCACAGCCGAGCCCGACGCCGTCGCCGAGACCGCCCCCGCCGTCCCGGAGATCGCCGGCCAGCCGGTGCGCGAGGAACTGCGCCTGGAGGTCATCGGTGCCCACACCGGCCAGTTCGGCGCCGCCGACGCCGGCGACACCACCGGCTACGGCGACACCACCAGCGTGGTCGCCCTCGCGCCCGCCGCCACCCGCCCCTACGGGGGGTGGTTCGACGACGTCGTCGACGCCCTGATCGAGGACCTCACCGAGGCGGGGGTCGAGCCGGCCGCCGCCATCGAGAAGGTCGTTGTCGAGCACGACGAGCTGACCGTGTTCGTCACCCGCGAGCACCTGCTGGACGTGGCCCGGCCCCTGCGTGACGACCAGGACCTGCGCTTCGAGCTGTGCCTGGGCGTCACCGGCGTGCACTACCCGGGCGACGCCGGCCGCGAGCTGCACGCCTGCTACGAGCTGATCTCCCTGACCCACGGCGCCCGCGCCCTGCGCCTGGAGGTCACCTGCCCCGCCTCCGACCCGCACGTGCCCTCGCTCGTGCCGGTGTACCCGGGCAATGACTGGCACGAGCGCGAGGCCTGGGACCTGATGGGCATCGTCTTCGACGGCCACCCCAACCTGACGCGCTCGGCCATGCCCGACGACTGGGTCGGGCACCCCCAGCGTAAGGACTACCCCCTCGGCGGCATCCCCGTCGAGTACAAGGGCGCCTCAACCGCCACCGCCGACACCCGGAGGTCGTACCGCTGATGAGCAACATGCACGCCACCGGCCCCGCCACCGACTCCCTCGCCGACGGCGCCCCCCAGTTCACCGCCAACGGCGGCGACTGGGACGACATCGCCGCCCAGATCGCCGCCCGTGATGAGGAGGACCGCCTCCAGCACGACCGCGTCGTGGTCAACATGGGCCCGATCCACCCCTCCACCCACGGGGTGCTGCGCCTGCTGCTGGAGACGGACGGGGAGACGGTCACCGAGCTGCGCGCCGGCACCGGCTTCCTGCACACCGGCATCGAGAAGAACATGGAGTACCGCACCTGGGTGCAGGGGGAGACCTTCGTAACCCGCATGGACTACGTGGCCCCCTTCTTCCAGGAGGTCGGCTACGCCCTGGCGGTGGAGAAGCTCCTGGGCATCACCGACGACGTCCCCGAGAAGGCGACCGTCGCCCGCGTGGTGCTCATGGAACTCAACCGGATCGCCAGCCACGTGGTGGCCATCGGCTCGGCCGGCAACGAGATGGGCGGCACCACGCTGATGACCATCTCCTTCCGCTGCCGCGAGAACATCCTGCGCGCCTTCGAAATGGCCACCGGGCTGCGCATGAACCACGCCTACGTGCGCCCCGGCGGCCTGGCCCAGGACCTGCCGGAGGGATTCACCGACTTCGTCCGCTCGGTCATGCCCAACATCAAGAACGACCTGGGCGAGCTGGAATCCCTGCTCATGGCCAACCCGATTCTGAAGTCCCGGTTCGTGGGCATCGGCGAGATGAGCCTCGCCGCCGCCATGGCCATGGGCCTGACCGGCCCGTGCGTGAAGGCGGCCGGCTACCCGCTGGACATGCGCAAGCTGCGCCCCTACTGCGGGTATGAGACCTACGACTTCGAGGTCCCCGTCTACGACAACTCCGACTGCTACAACCGGCTGCGGGTCCGCTTCGACGAGTGCTACCAGTCGCTCAAGATCGTCTCCCAGGCGCTGGACCGGCTCGACGAGATCGCCGCCCGCGGCGACGATCCGTCCAACACCGTCATGGTCGCGGACCCGACCATCGCCTGGCCGGCCCGCATGGCCATCGCCACCGACGGGCAGGGCCAGTCCCTGGAGCACGTCAAGGAGATCATGGGCACCTCCATGGAGTCCCTGATCCACCACTTCAAGCTCGTCACCCAGGGGTTCCGGGTACCGGCCGGGCAGGTGTACCAGACCGTTGAGCACGCCAAGGGCGTCCTCGGCATCCAGGCCGTCTCCGACGGCGGCACCCGCCCCTACCGGGTCCACTTCCGCGACCCCTCCTACTCCAACCTGCAATCGCTGGCCATGATGTGCGAGGGCGGCATGATCGCCGACGTCGTCGCCTCACTGTCCTCGATCGACCCCGTCCTGGGAGGCGTGGACCGCTAATGAGCACCCTTGAGAACACCCCCGCCCCGGCCGACGCCGCCGGCATCGCCCTCGGTTACGCCCCCGACGTGGCCGCGCAGCTGGACGCCGACATCGCCGAGATCATGTCCCGCTACCCGGCCGGGCATGAGCGCAGCGCCATCATCCCCATGCTGCACCTGATGCAGAGCGTGGACGGCTACGTGTCCCCGGCCGGCATCGCCCTGGTCGCCCAGAAGCTGGGGCTGACCCGCTCCGAGGTGTCCGCCGTCGCCACCTTCTACAGCCAGTTCCGCCGTCACCCCGCCGGCGAGTACCACGTGGGCGTGTGCACCAACGCGCTGTGCGCCGTCATGGGCGGCGACGACGTCTGGCAGGCCGTCAGCGAGCACACCGGCCTGGGCAGCGACGAGACCAGCGCGGACGGCCGCATCAGCCTGGAGCGGGTGGAGTGCAACGCCGCCTGCGACTACGCCCCCGTGGTGATGGTCAACTGGGAGTTCTTCGACAACCAGACCCCCGCCTCCGCCGTGGACCTGGTTGAGCGGCTCGAACGCGGCGAGGACATCACCCCCACCCGCGGCCCGGAGACCGTGCCCACCTTCCGGGAGAACGAGCGGCTGCTGGCCGGCTTCGACGACGGCCGTGCCGACGAGGGCATTGCCGCCGGCGAGTCCAGCCTGCGCGGCCTGCGCCTGGCCCGCGAGCACGACTGGACCGCTCCCCGCGAGCAGCCCGCCGCCGAGGCGGCCCACACCGACGCACCCACTCAGGAGGAGGACAAGTGAGCGAGCAGACTCCCGGCTCTGCGGAGCCGACCTTCACCGCCCCGGGCACCCTCACCCCGGTCGTCACCGACATGTGGGACAAGCAGCGCTCCTGGACGCTGGACGCCTACCGGGACGCCGGCGGCTACCAGGGCCTGGCCCGCGCCAAGACCATGAGCGCCGGTGAGTTGGTCGACCTGGTCAAGGCCTCCAACCTGCGCGGCCGCGGCGGCGCCGGCTTCCCCACGGGCCTGAAGTGGTCCTTCCTGCCCGCCCCGGATGGCCTGCCCCGTTACCTGGTGGTCAACGCCGACGAGTCCGAGCCCGGCACCTGCAAGGACATGCCCACGCTGATGGCCAACCCCCACGCCCTGGTCGAGGGCGTCGCCATCACCTCCCGCGCCATCGGCGCCGACCGCGCCTTCGTATACGTGCGCGGCGAGGTCGCCCACGCCTACCGGCGACTGCTGCACGCCATCCACGATGCCACCGACGCCGGCCTGCTCGACGACGGCTTCGGCCTGGACGGCCAGCAGCCGCTGAAGATCGTGGCCCACGCCGGCGCCGGCGCCTACATCTGCGGTGAGGAGACGGCACTGCTGGACTCCCTGGAGGGACGGCGCGGCCACCCGCGCCTGCGGCCCCCCTTCCCGGCCGTGCAGGGCCTGTACGCCCGCCCCACGGTCATCAACAACGTGGAGACGATCGCCTCCGTGCCCGGGGTGCTGACCCGCGGGGCCGCCTGGTACTCCTCCATGGGCACCGAGCGCTCCAAGGGACACGGCCTGTTCTCCGTGACCGGGCACGTGGTCAACCCCGGCCAGTTCGAGGCCCCCTTCGGCATCACCATGCGCGAGCTGATCGAGCTGGCCGGCGGTATGCGGCCCGGCCACAAGCTGAAGTTCTGGGTGCCGGGCGGCTCCTCCACCCCCATCTTCGGTCCCGAGGAGTTGGACGTCCCGCTCGACTACGAGTCCGTGATCGGTGCCGGCTCCCTGCTGGGCACCCGCGCCCTGCAGGTCTTCGACGACACCGTCTCGGTGGTGCGGGTGGTGTCCCGCTGGACCGAGTTCTACCAGCACGAGTCCTGCGGCAAGTGCACCCCCTGCCGCGAGGGCACCTACTGGATGCGGCAGATCATGACCCGCCTGGAGGCCGGGCAGGGCCGGCCCGGTGACGTGGAGAAGCTGGAGGACATCGCCGCCAACATCTCCGGCCGCTCGTTCTGCGCCCTCGGGGACGCCGCCGCCACCCCGATCGCGTCGGGCATCAAGCGTTTCCGCAGCGAGTTCGAGGCCGGCTACACCACTCCCGCTGCCGAGCTGTTCCCGCCGGCGGCCTCCTCCATTGTCAACAGCCAGGCTCAGAGCGGACGGTGACCAGATGACTGACACGGTCAACATCACGATCGACGGCACGCACCTCGAGGTTGAGAAGGGCACGCCGATCATCCGTGCCGCCGAGCGGGCCGGCGTGCGCATCCCGCGTTTCTGCGACCACCCGCTGCTGTCGCCGTCGGCGAACTGCCGCCAGTGCCTGGTGGAGGTGGCCGCGCCCGGCCGCGACGGCGTGGTCCGCCCCATGCCCAAGCCCCAGCCCGCCTGCGCCACCGCCGTCTCCGACGGCATGGAGGTCTCCACCCAGGCCACCAGCCCGATGGCCGCCAAGGCGCAGGCCGGCAACATGGAGTTCCTCCTGATCAACCACCCGCTGGACTGCCCGGTGTGCGACAAGGGCGGCGAGTGCCCCCTGCAGAACCAGGCGCTGGAACTCATGGCGACCGGCGCCCAGGCGGTCACCCGTTTCACCGACGTCAAGCGCACCTTCCCCAAGCCGCTGCGCCTGACCAGCAACATTCTGCTGGACCGCGACCGCTGCATCCTGTGCCAGCGCTGCGTGCGCTTCGCCGACCAGATCGCCGGCGACCGCTTCATCACCCTGCAGGGGCGCGGCGCCGGCCACGCGGGCGGCGAGATCACCGGCGGGCTCTACTCCGAGCAGATCGGGCGCTTCGACGCGGGCGTGCTCGACTTCCACAACCCCGAAGCCACCGCGCCCACCCAGACCGTGCGCGGCGGCGAGCACCTGGTGACCGAGGACGACCTCACCGGCCCGGGCGGGCAGCCCGGCGTCGTCGACGGCACCGTCTACGGGCCCGGCACGCTCGGCGGAGCCGAGGAGCTGGACGTCTCCGGGCGCCCCTTCGCCTCCTACTTCTCCGGCAACATCATCCAGATCTGCCCGGTGGGCGCCCTGACCAGCGCCCGCTACCGGTTCCGGGCCCGCCCCGACGACCTGGTGTCCACCGACACGGTCACCGAGCACGACGCCTCCGGCTCCGCCCTGCGCGTGGACATGCGCCGCGGCGTGGTGCTGCGCCGCCTGGCCGGCAACGACCCGGAGGTCAACGAGGAGTGGATCACCGACAAGGACCGCTTCGCCTTCCCCTGGTCCACCCTGGAGGACCGGCTGGACGTGCCGCTCGTGCGCGACGAGAACACCGGTGAGCTGGTGCCCACCTCCTGGTCCGACGCCCTGGACGTGGCCGCCCGCGGCCTGACCGCCGCCCGCGCCGACGGCGGGGTGGGGCTCCTGCCGGGCGCCCGCCTGACCCTGGAGGACGGCTGGGCCTGGTCCCGGTTCGCCCGCACCGTGCTGGGCACCAACGACATCGATCAGCGCGTGCGCGACCATTCCCCCGAGGAGGACTCCTTCCTCGCCGCCCGCGTGGCCGGCACCGGCCTGGGCGCGGTCACCTACCGGTCGCTGGAGAGCGCCGGCCAGGTGCTGCTGATCGCCCTGGAGCCCGAGGACGAATGCGGCTCGCTGTTCCTGCGGCTGCGCAAGGGGGTGCGTGCCGGCGGCGTCAAGGTCGCCACCGTCGCGAACCTCGCCTCGGCCGGCTCGCGCAAGCTCGACGCCGACGTCATCCTCGCCGCCCCCGGCACCGAGGCCCGCGCCGTCGCCCTGCTGTCCCAGACCCACCCGGAGCTGACCCGGGCCCTGGGCGAGGACGGCGCCACCATCCTGGTGGGGGAGCGGGCCGCCGCCGTACCCGGCCTGCTGTCCGTGGTGGACACGCTCGCCAAAGCCACCGGCGCCCGCCTGGCCTGGGTGCCGCGCCGCGCCGGTGAGCGCGGCGGCATCGAGGTCGGCCTGCTGCCGCACCTGCTGCCCGGCGGCCGCCCCGTCGCCGACCCCGCCGCCCGCGCCGAGGTCCAGCAGCTGTGGGCGCCCGGCGGCGGCCTGAACGCCCCCGACCCGCTGCCCGCGCAGCCGGGCCGGGACGCCACCGCCATCCTGGACGCCCTCGCCGACGGCGAGCTCGGCGGCGTCGTGATCGGCGGCGTCGACCTGCGCGACTTCCCCGACCCGGGCCTGGCCCGCACCGCCCTGGCCGCCTCCGGCTTCACCGTGCAGCTGGAGGTGCGCCGCAGCGAAGTCAGCGAGCACGCCGACGTGGTGCTGCCGGTGGCGCCGCCCGTGGAGAAGAACGGCACCTTCGTCAACTGGGAGGGGCGCGTGCGCCCCTTCGGGCAGGCCCACGTCTCCCGCGCCCGCACCGACCGGCAGGTGCTGGCCGCGCTCGCCGCCGAGATGGGCACCGACCTGGGGGTGGACACGCTGGAGGACGTGCACGCGCAGGTGGCCGCGCTGGGCCTGTGGGCCGGAGCGCGCCCAAGCGTCACCTTCAGCCCGCAGGCGCAGCCCGCCCCGGCCGCGACGGAGGCGGCGGACCAGCCGGGCCGCTCCACGGTCTCCGGCCTGGACGCCGTCCTGGCCACCCACAAGCCGATGCTCGACTCCGGCCGCCTGCAGGACGGTGAGCCCTTCCTGGCCGCCACCGCCCTGCGCCCCGTCGCCCGCGTGGGCGCCGACCTGGCCGCCCGCCTGCACCTGACCGGCGGCGAAAGCGTCGCCGTGACCGGCCCGGCCGGCACCATCACGCTGCCTGCCGCCATCGGCAACGTCCCCGACGGGACCGTCTGGCTGCCGGAGTGCTCGCCCGGCTCCACGGTCCGCCAGAGCCTCGGCGTCGGCCACGGCGCCGGCGTCTCCCTCTCGCTCACCACTGTGGACAGCCCGGAGGTGGCCCAGTGAATCCGCTCAGTGTTTCCGCTATCCCCGCCGCCCTGCCGGCGGCACTCGCCGCCCAGGGGGGTGTGGTGGCCGACTTCTCCGACGAGACCTGGTGGCTGACCCTCATCAAGGCCGTCTTCATCATCGTCTTCCTGATCCTCAGCGTGATCGTCGCGATCTGGGCCGAGCGCCGCATCCTGGGGCGCATCCAGACCCGCCCCGGCCCGAACGTCAACGGTCCGCTCGGCCTGCCGCAGCTGATCGCCGACGCCGCCAAGCTGATCATGAAGGAGGACTTCTGGCTCAAGGGCGCCGAGAAGTTCATCTACGTCCTGGGGCCGGTCATCGCCGCCTTCACCGCCTTCATGATCTACGCGGTCATCCCCTTCGGGCCGCAGGTGAGCATGTTCGGCCACTCCACCCCGCTGCAGCTGACGGACTTCCCCGTAGCCATTCTGTACGTGCTGGCCATCACCGGTTTCGGCGTGTACGGCATCATCCTCGGCGGCTGGTCCACGCACTCCACCTACCCGCTGTTCGGCGCCGTCCGCTCGGCCGCCCAGGTCATCTCCTACGAGCTGAGCATGAGCCTGTCGATCCTGACGGTCTTCCTGGCCTCGGGCACCATGTCCACCTCCGGGATCGTCGCCGCCCAGGAGCGCCTGTGGTGGGGACTGGCCATGATCCCCAGCCTGCTGATCTATCTGGTCTCCATGGTCGGAGAGCTCAACCGGCTGCCCTTCGACCTGCCCGAGGGCGAGGGCGAGCTCGTCGCCGGGCACATGGTGGAGTACTCCTCGATGAAGTTCGCCTGGTACTACCTGGGCGAGTACCTGAACATGCTCAACGTTTCGGCCGTGTGCACCACCCTGTTCCTGGGCGGGTGGCGCTCCTTCATCCTGGCCAGCTTCTGGGACGGCGCCAACTCCGGCTGGTGGCCGATGCTGTGGTTCCTGGCCAAGGTGTGGTGCGTGATGTTCCTGCTCATCTGGACCCGCGGCACGCTGGTGCGCATCCGCTACGACCACTTCATGAAGCTCGGCTGGAAGTTCCTCATCCCCGTCTCCCTGGTGTGGTTCGTACTGGTCGCGATCGTCCAGGGCTACCGGGCCTTCTCCGGCGGCTCCACTCAGGGGCTGCTGCTCGTGCTGGCCGCCATCTTCCTGGTGGCCATGATCATCCTGCTGGTCCTGCCCGAGAGGGAGGAAGAGGAAGAGGCAACCACCGCCGCGGCCGGCGTGGACATCACCGTGCCGGGCGAGGAACTGGACGCCTTCGCCGGCGGCTTCCCCGTCCCGCCGCTGCCCGGCCAGCAACTGCCGCCCTCGCCGCGTTCCCGCCGCGCCGCGCAGACGGCCGCCCCCGTGCACGACGCCGCCAGTGACCTGGCGATTGCGGGCGCCACGACCACCGACTCCGACGTCACCGTTCAGGAGGAAACCGATGACTGACCCCACACCCCAGGCCCCCCGGGGTCGGGAGGGCACCGACCACGACCAGTGGCTGCGCGACGAGCCCAGCGCCCTGGGACGCGTGTTCGCCCCCGTCGCCGGCTACGGGGTGACGCTCTCCTCCATCTTCAAGCCCACGGTCACCGAGCTGTACCCCTTCGAGAAGCCGGTGCTCATGCCCCGCTACCACGGGCGGCACCAGCTCAACCGGTACGACGACGGCCTGGAGAAGTGCGTCGGCTGCGAGCTGTGCGCCTGGGCCTGCCCCGCCGACGCCATCTACGTGGAGGCCGCCAGCAACACCCCCGAGGCGCAGTACTCGCCCGGCGAGCGCTACGGGCGCGTCTACCAGATCAACTACCTGCGCTGCATCTTCTGCGGCATGTGCATCGAGGCCTGCCCCACCCGCGCGCTGACCATGACCCACGAGATCGATGAACTGGTCGGCCCAAACCGCACCGGCCTGATCTACGAGAAGCAGGACCTGCTGGCGCCCGTCCCCGACGGCGCCCTGGCCGCCCCCCACCCCATGGTCGAGGGCACCGAGGACGCCGACTACTACCGGGGCGCCGTCACCGGCCCCACCCAGGGCCAGGCCGACTGGGTGCGCGCACACCGCCCCGACGACCCGACCCTCGCCACCGCCCGCCCGGTCCCCGCGCCCCAGAAGGAGGCGGTGCACTCATGACGCCCGCCATTGCGGCCGCATCCGCCCTGCCCGCCACGCTCACCGCCTCCGGCACCGTCTCGGGCGGCGAGGCGATCCTGTTCGTCGTCGTCGCCTTCATCACCGTCGGCTGCGGCATCGGCCTGTTGACCGCCAGGCGGGCCGTGATCGCCGCCGTGAGCATGATCATGATCATGCTCGGCCTGGCGGTGCTGTACATCGCCGGCGAGGCGCCCTTCCTGGGCATCACCCAGGTGGTCGTCTACACCGGCGCCGTCATGACCCTGGTGCTGTTCGTCATCATGATGGTCGGCGTGGGCGGCGACGAGCCCATCGCCGCCCACTCCACCGCCACGAAGGGCCTGGCCGCCCTCTTCGGCGCCGGCCTGATCGTGGTGCTCTCCGCCGTCGTGTGGCGCACCGTCTTCCCGGCCGCCGCCGGCCTGGCCGACGGCGACGATGCCACTCCCCAGACGCTGGCCGCCGTGCTGTTCGGCGACCACGTCGTCACCATGGAGCTGACCGGCCTCCTGCTGATCATCGCCGCCGTCGGGGCGCTGACCCTGACCCACCGGCAGCGTGTGCGCCCCCGCCTGACCCAGCGCGACCGGGTGGAAGCCAAGATGCGCGCCTACGCCGAAACCGGCGCCCACCCCGGCCAGAAGCCCATGCCCGGCGTCTACGCCGCCACCAACACCGCCGCCGCCCCCGCCCTGGCCGCCTCCGGCGAGGCCCTGGAGGAGTCCATTCCCCGGGTGCTGCGCGTGCGCGGGCAGGACCTGGAACTGTCCGATGTCTCCCCGGAGATGGGAGCGGCCCAGCGCGCCGGCCGGATCACCAGCCGCGAGGACGCGAGCGTGGGCCGTTCCGGCATGCCGGCGATGCCCGGCGCGCCCGCCCCGGACGTCGTCCAACCCCTGGCCCCGGCCGAGGCGCCGGCGGACGTCGCCGACGAACCGGCAGACCCGGCCGACCCGGCCCAGAAGGAGGAGCACAAGTGAGCGTCCCCATCACCGCCTACGTCGTGCTGGCCGGGGTGCTGTTCACCCTCGGCGCCCTGACCGTGCTGCTGCGACGCAACGCCATCATCGAGCTGATGGGCGTGGAGCTCATGCTCAACGCCGTCAACCTGGTCCTGGTCACCTTCTCCCGCCTGTACGGGGACCTGACCGGGCAGGTGTTCGCCTTCTTCGTCATGGTGGTGGCCGCCGCCGAGGTCGTGGTCGGGCTGAGCATCATCGTGTCCATCTTCCGCACCCGCAGGTCCACGTCCGTCGACGACTTGAACCTGCTCAAGCACTGAAGGAGCCCGAGACCATGACCGCATCCCCTCTCGTGCTCTCCACCTGCCTGCTGGCCGCCGAGTCCGTCGTCGGGGCCGCCGCCCCGGCCACCGGCGCCGCCGCACTGGCCTGGCTGCTGATCGCCGTGCCCGCCGCCTCGGCCGCCATCCTGCTGCTGGCGGGCCGGGCCGCCGACGCCTGGGGCCACTGGCTGGGCGTGGCCGCATCGCTCTTCAGCGCCGTCCTGGGGCTGATCATCCTCGCGCAGGTGCTCGGCCTGGACGCCGCCGGCCGGGTCCTGGGCGTACCACTGTGGCGCTGGTTCGGCGCCGGCGACCTGAACGTGCAACTGGGCCTGCGCCTGGACCCGCTGTCACTGACCTTCGTGGCACTGGTGACCTGTGTCGGCTTCCTCATCCACGTCTACTCGGTGGCCTACATGGCCCACGACCGGGACCGCCGCCGCTTCTTCGCCTACCTGAACTTCTTCATCGCCGCCATGCTCACCCTGGTGCTCGGCGACTCCTACATCGCCCTGTTCATCGGCTGGGAGGGCGTGGGCTTGGCCTCCTACCTGCTCATCGGCTTCTGGAACACCGCCGACGCCGACGCCCCCCAGGCGGAGCAGTTCACCAGCCGGGAGAACGCGGCCGCCGCCAAGAAGGCCTTCATCATGAACCGCATCGGCGATGTGGGCCTGCTGCTGGCCATGATGGCCTGCATCGCCCAGGTCGGCTCGGTCGCCTACGACGCGGTGCTGCCCGCCGCCCAGGAGGGGGCCATCTCCACCGGCTGGCTGACCGCCATCGGCTTCTTCCTGCTGCTGGCCGCCTGCGGTAAGTCCGCCCAGTTCCCGCTACAGGCCTGGCTGGGCGACGCCATGGCCGGCCCCACCCCGGTGTCCGCGCTGATTCACGCCGCCACCATGGTCACCGCCGGCGTCTACCTGATCGTCCGCTCCGGCGCCGTCTTCGAGGGCGCCCCCGACGCCCAGCTGGCCGTCGCCGTCGTCGGAGCCATCACCCTGGCCCTGGGAGCCATCATCGGCTGCGCCAAGGACGACATGAAGAAGGTGCTGGCCGCCTCCACCATGAGCCAGATCGGCTACATGATGCTGGGGGCCGGCCTCGGCCCGATCGGCTACGCCTTCGCCATCTTCCACCTGCTCACCCACGGCTTCTTCAAGGCGCAGCTGTTCCTCGGCGCCGGCAGCGTCATGCACGCCATGAGCGACCAGGTGAACATGCGCCGCTTCGGCGGCCTGCACCGCGCCATGAAGCTCACCTGGATCACCATGGGCATCGGCTGGCTCGCCATCATGGGCATTCCACCCTTCTCCGGCTTCTGGTCCAAGGACAAGATCATCGAGGCGGCCTTCGTCGGCGACGGCGCCCGCCCCTGGATCCTGGGCACCATCGCCCTGCTGGGGGCGGGACTCACCGCCTTCTACATGTCGCGGCTGTTCTTCATGATCTTCCACGGCACTCCCCGCTGGACCACGGCCAAGGACATTGAGGGCGAGGTCCACCCGCACGAGTCCGGCTGGCTGATGACCCTGCCGCTGATCGTCCTGTCGGTCTTCTCCGTCGGCCTGGGCTGGGCGCTGAGCATCGGCGACACCTTCGTCACCTGGCTGGAGCCCGTCACCGGGCAGGCGGGCGCGCACGGCGAGCCGGTTCTCCCGGCCACCGTCATCATGGTCGCCACCCTCGCCCTGGTGATCGTCGGCGCCGTCGTCGCCTGGGCCATGTACGTGCGCCGCGCGGTGCCCACGGTGGTGCAGCGCTCCAACGTGGTGGTGGAGGCCGCCCGCCACGACATGTACCAGGACACCATCAACGAGGCTGTTGCCATGCGGCCCGGCCAGGGACTCGTCCTGGCGGCCGGAGCCACGGACCACTACGTCGTCGACGGCGCCGTCGAGGGGCTCGCCAAGGGCACCGCGGCGCTGGGCCGGCTCACCGCCCGCACCGAGTCCGGCAGCGTCCGCTCCTACGCCGGCTACATGCTCGGCGGAACGGTGCTCGCACTCATCGCCGTCCTGGCCGGCAGGTTCTGAGAGGACACGACAAGCCCATGAATGCAACGTTCCCCGTACTGACCACCATGGCCATCGTCCCGCTGGCCGGGGCACTGCTGCTGTGGCTCGTGCCGCCGCTGCGACGCCAGGGCCGGGTCATCGGCCTGCTGTTCGCCCTGGCCACCCTCGGCGTGGGCATCTGGACGCTTGCCCGCTTCGACTTCTCCCAGGCCGGCGCCATCCAGCTGACCGAGACCCACTCCTGGATTCCGATGCTGGGCGTGTCCTGGGCGCTGGGCGTCAACGGCCTCGGCCTGGCCATGCTGCTGCTGACCGCCTTCCTGGTGCCGCTGGTGCTACTGGCCAGCTGGGGTGAGATCCCCGCCGACCAGCAGGGCCTGTTCAGCGGCCTGGTGCTGGTGCTGGAGGCCTTCGTGGTGGTCATCTTCGCCGCCCGCGACGTCTTCCTGTTCTACATCTGCTTCGAGGCCATGCTGGTGCCGGTGTACTTCCTGATCGGCCGCTTCGGCGGTGAGCGCCGCCGCCGCGCCGCTCTGAAGTTCCTGCTGTACTCCCTGGCCGGCGGACTGATCATGCTGGTCGGCGTGGTGGCCCTGTACGTGTACGGGCCGCGCGGCGAGGGCGCCTACCTGGTTGAGAACCTGGTCGGCCAGATCACCGCCTCCACCACGGCCGGCCGCTGGATCTTCGCGTCCTTCTTCATCGCCTTCGCCATCAAGGCGCCGATGGTGCCGGTGCACACCTGGTTGCCGGACACCGCCGAGCAGGCCACTCCGGGAACCTCCGTGCTGCTGATCGGCGTGCTGGACAAGATCGGCACCTACGGCATGGCCGCCCTGGTACTGCCCCTGTTCCCGCGTGAATCCGCCTGGGCCGCCCCGGTGATCCTGGTGCTGGCCGTCGTCGGCATCATCTACGGCGGCCTGGCCGCCATCGCGCAGGACAACCTCTACCGGCTGATCTCCTACACCTCCATCAGCCACTTCGGCTTCATGGTGCTGGGCCTGTTCGTCGGCAGCCAGATCGCCGCCACCGGCGCCATGGTCTACATGGTCGCCCACGGGCTGTCGATCGCCGGGCTGTACCTGGTCAGCGGCTTCCTCGCCCGCCGCACGGGCACCGTGGCCATCAGTGAACTCGGCGGCATGCAGCGCGTCATGCCGCTGATCGCCGGCACCTTCCTCATCTCCGGCCTGGCCTCCATCGCCCTGCCGGGCCTGAGCGGCTTCGTGCCGGAGTGGATGGTGCTGACCGGCACCTTCTCGAAGTCGGTGCCGCTCGGCGTCGTCGCCGTGCTCGGCGTCATCATCGCCGCCGTGTACGTGCTGCTGCCCTACCAGCGGGTGTTCACCGGCGCCCCCGCCCGTGAGCGGGTGGGCAGCGCCGACCTGGACGGACGCGAGAAGCTGGTCCTGGTTCCGGTGATCGCCGCCATGCTCGCCGTCGGGTTGGCACCCGCACCGCTGACAGACGCCTTCGAGGACGTCGCCGGCCAGGTCGCCGCCGCCGTGGAAGCCCCCGGCGAGACCGCCGCTCTGGCCACCGTGCCCACCGCCCCGGCCGACCCCGCTGTCGCCGTCGTGATCGCAGAAGGGAACACCAAGTGAGCTTCACCGCCCCGGTCATTGAATGGGCCGGCCTCACCCCGGTACTGATCATTCTGGGCGCGGGCGTCGTCGGCGTCCTCGTGGAGGCCTTCGTGCCCCGTAGCGTCCGCCCGGCCGTCCAGGCCCTCCTTAGCCTGCTGGCCATCCTCGCCTCCGCCGTCGCCCTGGCGGGCCGCTGGAGTGTTGTCGTGGCTGCCGGCAGCGGGCGGGAGCTGACCACCGGCATCGCCGAAGACCCCTTCGGTGTGGCCGCCCAGGGCATTCTGCTGGCCATCGGCCTGCTGGCCGTCCTGGTCATGGCCGACCGCACCACCGCCGACGACGGCGCCTTCGCCGCCCAGGCCGCCGACCGGCCCGGCAGCGCCGAGGAGGAGGAATCCATCCACGCCGGCTGGGTCGCCACCGAGATGTTCCCCCTGACCCTGTTCTCGCTGGGCGGCATGATGCTGTTCCCGCTGGCAAACGGCATGATCACCCTGTTCGTCGCCCTGGAGCTGGTGTCGCTGCCGCTGTACATCATGGCGGCCATGGCCCGCCACCGCCGCCTGCTCAGCCAGGAGGCCGCCCTGAAGTACTTCGTGCTGGGCGCCTTCTCCTCCGCCTTCCTGCTCATGGGCGCCGCCTTCCTATACGGCGTGTCCGACTCCGTGGCGTACAGCGACATTGCCGCGGCCATCGGCGGTGGGGGAGTGGCCGGCATGGACTGGCTGGCGCTGGCCGGGGTCGCCCTGGTCACCATCGGGCTGCTGTTCAAGACCGCTGCCGCCCCCTTCCACGCCTGGAGCCCCGACGTCTACCAGGGGGCACCGACCCCCGTGACCGGCTTCATGGCGGCGGGGGTCAAGGCCACCGCCTTCCTCGCCCTGGTGCGCTTCTACTACGTGCTCGGCGGGACGCTCGGCTGGGACCTGGCCCCCTTCCTGTGGACCGTCGCCATCCTGACCATGGCCGTGGGCACCGTCGTCGGCGTCATCCAGAAGGACGTCAAGCGCATGTTCGCCTACTCGGCCATCGCCCACGCCGGCTACATGCTCATCGGCATCATCGCCTGGAACGGGGTGGGCGTGAGCGCCCTGCTGCTGTACGCGCTCACCTACGGCATCGCGACCGTCGGCGCTTTCGGCATCATCGGCCTGGTGCGCACCAGCCACGACGGTGCCCCCGGTGCCGAAGCCAATGACCTGGAGGCCTTCACCGGCCTGGGCCGCCGCAGCCCCTGGCTGGCCGGCGCCATGACCGTGTTCCTGCTGTCCTTCGCCGGGATCCCGCTGACCGCCGGATTCATGGCCAAGTTCGAGGTGTTCATCGCCGGCATCGCCGGTGGGGCCACCTGGCTGGTGATCGTCGCCATCGTCAGTTCCGTGGCCACGGCCTTCTTCTACATGCGGTTGATCGTGCTCATGTTCTTCCGGGAGCCCGACGGCGACCGCGTGGTCGTGGTCGGCTCGATGGGCCCGGCCGCGTTGACGATCGGTCTGGCGGCCGCCGCCACCGTCCTGATCGGCGTGCTGCCGCAGGCCGTGGTCCGCTCGCTGGCGGACGCCGCTATGCTCCTGCCGTGATTGGAACGCTGCCACTCAGCCTGCCGCAGCTCGAAGACCGGATTGTTCCGGAGCTCGAGACCGTCGAGACGCGCCTGCTTGAGGTCGTCAGCAGCGCTGACGCGACCATCAACCCGCCGACCTCCCACCTGGCGGCGGCCGGTGGGAAGCGGCTGCGCCCGGTGCTGACGCTGCTGACCGCCCAACTGGGCGACCCGGAGTTGGCCACGGGCGAGCAGGTGCGAGACGCCGGCGTTGCGGTAGAGCTGACCCACATCGCCACCCTGTACCACGACGACGTCATGGACGAGGCCCCGCTGCGGCGCGGCGCCCCGAGCGCACAGACCGTATGGGGCAACTCCGCCGCCATCCTCGCCGGCGACGTGCTGGTGGCGCGCGCCTCCCAGCTGGTGGCGGCGCTGGGACCGCAGGCGGTGCTGGCCCACTCCAAGACCTTTGAGCGGCTGTGCATGGGGCAGCTGCACGAGACCCTGCCGCGCCCCGCGGGCACCGATCCGGTGGCGCACTACCTGCAGGTGTTGGCGGACAAGACCGGTTCGCTGATCGCGGTCTCGGCCCGTTACGGTGCCATGCTGACCCGGGCGGGGGAGGCTACCGAGGCGATCGTGGAGGCCTTCGGGGAGAAGATCGGCGTGGCCTTCCAGCTGGCCGACGACTGCATCGATCTGACCAGCGACGCCGCCACCACCGGCAAGACACCGGGCACAGACCTGCGGGAGGGCGTGGACACCATGCCGGTGCTGCTGCTGCGCCAGGCGCTTGCCGCCGGCGAGCTCGACGCCGCCGGACAGTCGATCCTGGCGACCCTGTCTAGCGCCGACCTGTCCGACGACGCGGTCCTGTCCGACGTCGTCGCCCAGCTTCGGGTGCACCCGGTGCTGAGCCGCACCCGGGAAATGGCGACGCGCTGGGCGGACCAGGCGATCGCGGTGCTGAACGGACTGGAAGAGGCCGTGCTGGCCGGTACCAAGGATCGTCTGGATGCCACGGGCGTGACCGGACCTGCGCGCGAGTCCGCCCTGGCCGACGCGCGGGAGCGGGCGGCGCTGGTGCACGACGGCATGGAGCAGTTCGCCCATCTGCTGGTGGACCGCGCCGCCTGATCCGTCTCACCGCACGGCCCGCAACGCCCCGCGTGCTCACCGACCTCGGCGAGCGGAGCGGCGGTGGCTGGTCAGGCGGGCGGGATGCACGCCACACCGCGGTCGGCGAACACCCGCATACACTTGGGCCGACCTAAGCGGCGCACCGCCCGGTGCGCGCCGGGGCCACCCACCCGCGGTCACCAGAAATCCCACCCGTTGTAACCAGGAACGAAGAGCAGTGAACGCACGCCCCCTCAATGTCGCCGTCATCGGAGCAGGCCCCGCCGGCATCTACGCCTCGGACATCCTGTCGAAGTCGGGCCTGGACGTGAACATCGACCTGTTCGAGCGCCTTCCCGCCCCTTATGGGCTGGTGCGCTACGGCGTTGCTCCGGACCACCCGCGCATCAAGCAGATCATCGTGGCTCTTTACAAGATCCTCCAGCGCGGCGACATCCGGCTGATCGGCAATGTGGAGGTCGGCCGCGACATCAGCGTCGCCGAGCTGCACGAGCACTACGACGCCCTGATCTTTTCCACCGGCGCCGACACCGACGCCCCCCTGGACATCCCCGGGATTGACGCGCCCGAGTCATACGGCGGCGCCGACTTCGTCTCCTGGTACGACGGTCACCCCGACCACCCGCGCAGCTGGCCGCTGGAGGCCCAGCAGGTCGCTGTTATCGGTGTCGGCAACGTCGCCCTGGACATCTCCCGCATCCTGGCCAAGCACGTGGAGGACCTGATGACCACGGAGATCCCGGCGAATGTGGCCGAGACCCTGGCGAAGTCCCCGGTCACCGACGTGCACGTATTCGGTCGCCGCGGCCCCGCCCAGGTGAAGTTCACCCCCCTGGAGCTGCGCGAACTCGGCAAGCAGCCCGACGTGGACGTCACCGTCGACGAGGAGGACTTCGAGTACGACGAGGGCTCCCGCGAGGCCCTGGCCGCCTCCAACCAGCAGCGGCAGGTGGTCAAGGCGCTGGAGAACTACGCCATGCAGGAACCCGAGGAGCTGACCGCCTCCCGCACCATCCACATCCACCTGTTCCAGGCGCCGGCCGCCATTCTCACCGACGACGCCGGGCATGTGCGCGCCCTGCGCACCGAACGCACCCGCCTCAACGGCGACGGCACCGTCTCCGGCACCGGCGAGTTCCGGGACTGGCCGGTGCAGGCCGTCTACCGCGCCGTCGGCTACGCCGGCAGCCCGATCGAGGGCCTGCCCTTCGACGCCGACCGTCACGTGATCCCCAACGCCGGCGGCCGCGTGCTCGGCGATGACGGTGAACCGCTCACCGGCATCTACGCCACCGGCTGGATCCGCCGCGGCCCGGTCGGCCTGATCGGCTCCACCAAGTCCGACGCCCAGGAGACGATCACGAACCTGGTCGCCGACGCCAACGCCGGCCTGCTGCACGCCACCACGGAGGACGAGTCCCAGGTCGGCCACGACGCCGTGCTGGCGCTGCTCGACTCCCGCGACGTGCCCTACACCACCTGGGAGGGCTGGGAGCTGCTGGACGCCTACGAACGCCACCTGGGGGAGGAGTACGGCGAGGTCACCGTCACTGGGGGCGAGTCCAAGCCGCGCGAGCGCGTCAAGGTCGTCGCCCGGGATGCCATGACCGCCATCTCCCGCAGCACCGAGGTGCCCGACGACCTCATCGGCCAGCCGGACCCCGACCGCGTGCCCGAGCGGGTTGCACACCGACTGCAGGACTAACTCGTCGCCGGGGCGGTAGGCTGTGCCGCTCAGGCCTGTTGTCCAGGCGCCAACCAGAGAAAGGCAGCCTCCCATGCGCATCGGCGTCCCCACCGAGGTCAAGGATCACGAGTATCGCGTCGCGCTCACGCCGGCAGGTGTGGACACGTTGGTGCGCCACGGGCATGAGGTGACCGTGCAGGCCGGCGCCGGGCTGGGCGCCGGCATCACCGATGCGGATTACCTCGACGCCGGCGCGGACATCGCCGCCGAGGCGGCCGCCGTCTGGGGCGACGCCGAAATGATCCTCAAGGTCAAGGAGCCGGTTCCGGCCGAGTTCGGCTACCTGCGGGACGGCCTACTGCTGTTCACCTATCTGCACCTGGCCGCCGACCGCGCGCTCACCGAGGCCCTGCTGGCGAAGCGGGTCACCGCCGTCGCCTATGAGACGGTCGCCACCGACGACGGCGGTCTGCCGCTGCTCGCCCCCATGTCCGAGATCGCGGGGCGGCTCGGGGCACAGGTCGGCGCAGACGCCCTGCTCGCCCCTAACGGCGGCTCCGGCGTGCTGCTGGGCGGCGCCGCGGGCGTGCGCCGCGGCAACGTCGTCGTCCTCGGCGGTGGCACCGCCGGCCTGGCCGCCGCCCGCGTGGCGGCCGGCATGGGTGCGGACGTCACCGTCATGGACGTCAACCCGGTCCGCATGCGCCAGATCGACGAACTGACCGGCGGGACGGTCCGCACGCGCTTCTCCACCCCGCTGGATGTGGCCGGTGCGGTGGCCGACGCCGACCTCGTCATCGGGGCCGTGCTCGTCCCCGGTTCTCGCACCCCCAGACTGGTGACCCACGCGATGGTCCAGGCGATGCGCCCGGGCTCGGTGCTCGTGGACATCGCCATCGATCAGGGCGGGTGCTTCGAGGACTCCCACGTCACCACCCACTCCGAGCCCACTTACGAGGTGGACGGCAAGATCTTCTACGCCGTCGGCAACATGCCCGGGGCCGTGTCCTACACCTCGACCTACGCACTGACCAACGCGACCCTGCCCTACGCCGTCGCCCTGGCGGACAACGGCTGGCGCGACGCGTGCCGGCAGCGGTCCGACCTCGCCCGCGGCCTGGCCACCCACGCCGGCGCCCTGTACACGGCCGGCGTCGGTCTGGCCCTGGACCTCGACGTCGCCGACGTGGCCACTGTGCTGGCCTGAAGACGGCCCGTTCCCAGCAAGGCCACAGCGAGTGTTCATACACTCGTCGACATGACCAGCACGAACCACCACAACGGACTTAAAACGGCGGTCCTCATGGGGGGACTGTGGGGGTTGCTGCTCCTGATCGGCTGGCTGCTGGCGCGCGGCACCGGCTCGAGCGTATGGCTGCTGCTCATGCCCGCGATCGGGGTAGTGCAGACGGCATACTCCTACTGGAACTCCGACAAGCTTGCGGTGCGCTCCATGGGCGCCATTGAGGTCAGTGAGGCGCAGCAGCCGGTCATGTACGCCGTCGTGCGTGAGCTGTCCACGGCGGCGGGACAGCCCATGCCGCGCCTGTACGTGGCGCCGACCATGAGCCCGAACGCCTTCGCCACCGGCCGTGACCCGCAACATGCCGCCGTTTGCTGCACCCAGGGCATCCTCCAGCTACTCAACCAGCGGGAGCTGCGCGGGGTGCTCGGCCACGAGCTGTCCCACGTGTACAACCGGGACATCCTCACCGGTTCGATCGCCGCCGGCATCGCCGGGGTCATCTCCTCGATCGCCACCGGCATCATGTGGTTCGGCGGGGGCCGGGACCGGCGCGACTCCAACGCGCTCGTCCTGCTCCTGCTGGCGCTGCTGGCTCCGCTGGCGGCCAGCCTGACCCAGTTCGCAGTCTCCCGCACCCGCGAGTACGACGCCGACCACGACGGCGCGGTCCTGACCAACGATCCGCTGGCCCTGGCCAGTGCGCTGCACAAGCTGGAGACGGGCGTGGCCGCCGCGCCCATGCCGCAGGACCCGCGCCTGGAGCCGGTCAGCGCCATGATGATCGCCAACCCCTTCGGCGGGGTGCGAAACCTGTTCGCCACCCACCCGCCGATGGCGCAGCGCATCGCCCGCCTGGAGCGGATGGCCGGCTATTGAATCCGGCTGCAACCCGTTTGGGGGCGGCTGCTCAGGACTGCGGGGCGCCCAGGCAGAAGACGAACTGGTTGTCGCTGAGCAACTTGCTCGTGTCGCCTGCCGTGTCGAACATGAAGGAGGTCAGGTTCCACTTGTACCAGAAGGAGTAGGCGTCCTCATCCACGCCCGCGGCCGTGCAGGCGTCCTCGTCGCCCGCCATCAGCCCCAGGTCGGAGTCGGCGACGTCGGTAAGTGCCTTCAGTACCGGGTAGGTGCCGCTGGTGCACTCCGAAACGGTGGCATCCTGCGTAGCGTCGTCAATGCGCAGGCAGTCGCCCTCCTGAACCTCGATCAACGAAGCGCTCGGGTCCTCGTCAACGCCGATCAGGCATAGATCCTGGTAAGTGGTGGTTGTTCCCGGCACGGTCGTGCAATCTGCACCGGCAGCGGCGGTGACCCTGTAGGCGGCATCCTCAGAGTCACAGTCAGCGACGTAGACGTGGCCCAGTTCCTTCACCTCCGGGTCCTCGATGCACTGCCCGGCGGTGGCCTGTGCTGCCGGGACAGGCCGGTCTTGCGATGCCGCGCTGACGATGATGCCGACGCCGATGCCGGCGGCGACAACGATGGCGGCCACCACAGCAATGACGAGGACTAGGGGACTGCGGCGCTTGCGTTGAGGCTGTTCGGGTTGCATCGGCATCGGGACACCCGGTGTCTGCGCCGCCATGTTGGGCTGCGGCTGATGGGACGGCGCTGGGGCGTGCTTGCTTGGAGGGACGGATCGCTGATCGGGACGGTAAGGGGGCTTAGGTTGCGACATGGCAACGACTGTAGAAGGTGTTCGGTGCTTGTGGGACTAGACGTGGCGCCCGCGTCGCTGTGAGCAGGGTCCTACGGTGGCGATTGGCGCGCGCCGCCGTCGGCTTGCTATCCTTCCACGGCACCGAGCGAGGACGTGAGGCCGTGAGAACGGCCCACGGCGAGCGCGGAGCCCGGCGGGTTGCCCGAGCGGCCAATGGGAGCTGACTGTAAATCAGCCGCAGTATGCTACGGGGGTTCGAATCCCTCACCCGCCACCATGGTTGCGGCGTTTGCGCGCACGCAGTCAGACCCGCCCGCAAGGCGGGGCCGCGGTGAGCGAAGCCACGGCGAACGGAGTTGCATGTGCGAATCCGATCTGCCTAAAGTTCCGCTCGTTGCCCCGATAGCTCAGTCGGTAGAGCGTCTCCATGGTAAGGAGAAGGTCAAGGGTTCGAATCCCTTTCGGGGCTCTGATACTGCGGGGGCCTACGGGCCCCTGACGTGTCATCTGGCGAGGTAGCTCAGCTGGTTAGAGCGCACGACTCATAATCGTGAGGTCGAGGGTTCGAGTCCCTCCCCCGCTACGCAAGTTCGAGCATGGCACCCCAAGGGCCGCTCGAGGATCACTGAGAGGAGAGTTACGTGGCTAAGTCCAGCGACGTTCGCCCCAAGATCACTCTGGCGTGCTCGGAGTGCAAGGAGCGCAACTACATCACCAAGAAGAACCGCCGGAACACCCCGGACCGGCTGTCTCTGTCCAAGTTCTGCCCGCGCTGCGGCAAGCACACGGAGCACCGCGAGACCCGCTGATCATGGCGGCGCCCCGCGCGCACACAGGCCCCGACGACTCCAGGTCGCCGGGGCCTTGCTGTACCCCTACGACGGCGACTCCGGCTGCCGTGACGGCCGCGGACATGGCCGCTGTGATAGCGCGCGTGCTCATGCGCGCAGCGCCGACCCCTGGGCGCGAGGCGGTCGCAACCGCCCGGTCCGCGCCGTGGTCCCGTGCAACCGGCGCGGCGCAGCAGCTCCTGCCCGCAGTCCTGGCACTGGGGCGGCTGAGTGAGCACCTGGTGCGCAGCGGCATCTGCGAATCGGATAGCGCCGGGCAGTGGCCGCCGGAGCGCCCCATGGTGACGGGCGCGGCCGGCCTCATCCATCGCCGCTGTCGGACCACCCCGGTCGGCACCCAGGCTCCCGACGATCGTACGCAGGAGCCGGGTGCCGGCGTCGCCGAGATCGGCCTTCGGCGAACTGCCCGCGGCGGCTGGGAACTGCTGCAGGGGGTGGTCGTCGTCCGCGACGCCGGACCCGCCTGGCCCGCCGGCGCCCGTGTGACCCACGATCTCGCCCGCCGCACACCGCCGACCGCCTCTTCCTTCCGCACCGGTCCGCACCCGCCGGATGTCGACACCGACTCGGTGCCCCGTGACGCCGATACACCCGGGTCCCTAACCCTCACGGCTGCGGATGTGCGCGCCTGGGCCGACGCCACCGGGGACCACAACCCCATCCACCTCCAGCTCGGTGCCGCCCACCGAGCCGGGCTGGCGGTGGGGGAGCAGGAGCTCGTCGCACACGGCTTGCTGCTGGGCGCACTCAGCCTCGCCCTCGCTCCCACGACCGGCGTCGTCGACCTGCGCTTCCCGGTGCCCGCCGCACTGTCGGTCGACGGGGTTGCCCGACTCGGTGTCCTCCCCGCCGGCAGCCTCACCATCGCCGGGCGCACCGTGCTGGTGCGGCGCTGAGCGGACTCAGTGCGCCGGCGCGGACCACAGGTTGGTCCAGGTGACGCCCAGGTGGGCCAGCAGGCGCCGCAGCAGCGGCAGAGAGATGCCCACCACGCCGTGCGGATCCCCCTCGACGCCGTCGATGAAGGCGCCGCCCAGGCCGTCGATGGTGAATGCGCCCGCGCACCACAGAGGCTCCCCGGAGGCGATGTAGGCGTCGATCTCGGCGTCGCTGGGGGAGCCGAAGTGCACGATCGTGGAGGACACGCCCTCGACGGTGGCGGCATCGCGTGCGCGCACCAGGCTGTGACCGGTGTGCAGGGTGCCGCTGCGGCCGCGCATCGTCAGCCAGCGTTCGCGGGCCCGCTGCGCTGTGCCGGGCTTGCCGACCACCGCGCCATCGATCTCCAGCATGGAGTCGCAGCCGACCACCACCAGGTCCGGGTCCGCCTCCGCCGCGGCGGGCGGGAGGGCATCGGCCACGTCCAGCGCCTTGGCCCGCGCCAGCGCCTGCACCTGCTCGGCGGGCGTGGGGGCGGGAGCGTCGGCGGCCGCGTGGGCGTCGGCGAGTTCGGCCAGGACGCGGGGTTCGTCGACGTCCGAGACCCGCACTTGCGGATCGACGCCGGCCGCGCGCAGGGTGGCCAGCCGACCGGTGGACTGAGATGCCAGAACAAGCACGGGCTCAAGCCTAGATGAGTAAGTCAGGGGTGTGGTTCGTGACCGTAGGGCGTAGTACGGGAGCGTCGGGGCAAGCCCTGGTGTCTGCGTGCGCGGCTGCCGACCCGCCCGTTGGACCCCCTGTTCCCCCGTTGGACCGCCGTAGCCGCCGGTTACAGCGGTCCAACGGGGCGTGGGCAGTCCAAGGGGGCGTGGGCGGTCCAAGGGGGCGTGGGCGGTCCAACGGGCCGGTGCCAGACCCACAGGGGCAAGCCCCGTGGCATTTTCACGCCACCCGTGATACCCCGAAAGCCTCACTCCATCCCACACACCACGACAACACCACCACGCCAACACCACCCCGACTAACGCAACACGAACTAGCGCCGGTCTGCACGCAAGGGTGATCCGAGCGGACTCGGCTGACCGCCGTTTTCCCCTGGAAATACGCGGAAGTGGTTTCGCGGCCCGAATCCGGTGACATCGCTCCAGTGTGCAACGAGGCCCTCGTTGCACACTGGAGCACTGTCATGACACCAGGGCCGCAGGTCAAATCCGCACAATTCCGCGGATTCTGTCGCGGCGCTCACTTCTGGAGTGTGCAGACTCACCACAGGGACTCGAACAACGCCACTGGGCCGGCCGCCGCCCCGGCCGCCGAGTAGATGCACCAATCACACCGACGACCGGCCCCAACATCGGCGCTCAAACCACCCCCTGACACCACCACCTCGGCCGTACCTTCAACCGACCTCGGTGCTCGCATAGGCTGGTGGCATGACCGCCCGCTCCCCGTTCAGCCGGCTCGTGGTGGTGGAGCGCACCGGCTCGACCAACACCGACCTGCGGCGGGCGCTGACCGGCCCCGACGGCGCCCTCGACCCCGCCGCGGCCGCCGCCTGGCCCCACCTGTCCGCCCTGCGCGCCCTGACACAGACCGCCGGCCGTGGCCGCGCCGACCACACCTGGACCACGCCGCCCACCGGTGCACTGACCGCCTCGATCGTGGTGCGGCCGCTCGTGCCCGCCGCCAGCCTGGCCTGGCTGCCGCTGCTGGCCGGCCTCGCCGTCGCCCGCGCCCTCGCCCCCCGCCTGGAATCGACCGGCTGGAGCGCGGCCACCAAGTGGCCCAACGATGTCGTCGCCGTCCCCACGCCTGCGGTGTCGGCGCCTGCGGAGGTGCCGGGCTGGGGGAGCAGCCGCAAGGTCGCCGGCATCCTCACGGAATTGATCGGCGCGCCCGGTGGCAGCGAGGCCTCCGGCTCCGCCGCCGCGGCCCACCGGGGTGAGGCACCCGCCGTCGTCGTCGGCATCGGCATCAACCTCGCCCAGCCCGCCGCGCAGCTGCCGGTGCCCTGGGCCGCCTCCCTGGCCTCACTCGGCGCCCCCGTACCAGCGGCCGCGGAGGTCTTGGAGGACTGCGGACGCCACCTGGCGGAGCTGCTCGCCGCCTGGGAGGCGAGCAGCGGCGACCCGGACGCCGGCGCGGGCGCGCTGGGAGTGCAACTGCGCGGCGCCTGCGCCACCCTCGGGCAGAGCGTGCGCGTCACCGGCCCGGGCGGCGTCGTCACCGGCACCGCCGTCGACCTCGCCCCGGGCCTGGTACTGCAGGTGGGCGACGGCGCCGGCACGCGCCGCGTCGTCGTCACCGCGGGCGATGTCACCACGGTGCGCGCGGCGGGGTAGCGCAAGGGGCAGCGCCGGAGCGGGCGTGGGAGACGAGGGCCGGGCTCGGGCACGGAATCGCCCCGATTGTTCCGCCAAATTGATCACGCTCCTGTGATGTGCGCTACTCTTGCGCGGTGACCCATCAGCAGACGCCCGACCCGAGCACCCCCGCCGGGGACTCCGATCCCGGCGAGGCCGCATCCATAGCGGGCGCCCCGGCCGACGACGCCTGGGGCACGGTCCGCGGTCATGAGCAGCGGCTACTTCAGGGAACCCCCAGCCTGAGCCTGCGCCAGATCGCCGACCGCGCCGGCACCGGGATGGATCTGGCCCGCCGCTTCTGGCGCGCCATGGGCTTCGCCGACGTCGACCCCGACGAAATCTGCTTCACCGATCAGGATGCCGTCGCCCTGCGCACCATCGCAGACCTGATCGACGAGACCGACGACGGCCTGCCGTCCGCGCACGCGCCCGGGGGCGGGCTCGCCGCCAGCAGCGTCCTGGAGCTGTTGCGCGCCCAGTCCTTCACCATGGACCGGCTGGTGCTCTGGCAATTGGAAACCCTCGTCGCCGACATCTCCCAGCGCCTGCACCTGGACGACACCGCCGCGCGTCTGGTGGCCCTGGACCACATTGACGAGATGATCGACTCCCTTTCCAAGCAGTTGATCTACGTGTGGCGCCGGCACCTGGCCTCGCTGCTGGACCGCACCGACTCGGAGGTCTCCCGCCGGGGCCGGGAGGATGCCGGACCCGACTTCTACCCGCTGATCCGCTCCCTGGGGTTTGTGGACATCGTCTCCTTCACCCAGCGCGCCCAGACCATGGGCAGGCTGGAGCTCTCGGAGATGCTCGACGACTTCGAGTCCACCGCCCGTGACGTGGTCACCTCCCGCGGCGCCCGCGTGGTCAAGACCATTGGGGACGCGGTCATGTACATAGCCGACGATCTGACCACGGCGGCCGACGTCGTTACCGCGCTCGTCGATGAGCTCCAGTCGGGCCCGGAGATGATGCGGGTGCGCGCCAGCCTGGTGCAGGGACGGGTCGTCTCCCGCTCCGGGGACGTCTTCGGCCCGCCTGTGAACCTCGCCTCCCGGCTGGTGGACACCGCCGAGCCCGGTGGCATTCGCATGGATGAGGCCACTGCCATGGACATTCTCAATGGCCCGGACGCCCACAAGTACACGGTTCACCCCTGTCATGAGGTGGTGGCCAAGGGATTGGGCAACGTCACCCCGTGGGCGCTCGCCCTGGCCTGAGACCCACCGATCCCGGGCATTCGCCCCGGCCTGAGGCGGGACGGCTCCTGCGCGGGGAGGATGACGCCTGCCGCCTCGGTCGCATACGATCCTGGGCATGACGACTGTGCTTCTCGTTGAGGACGACCCCGCCATCTCCGAGCCGCTCGCCCGCGCTTTCGGCCGTGAGGGCTATGAGGTCCACGCCCACGGCACCGGCAAGGGCGCCCTCGAAGACCTGGATGGGGCGGACATCATCGTCCTCGACCTCGGCCTGCCCGACATCGACGGCCTGGACGTGGCCCGGCAGGTTCGCGCCCAGGGACTGACCATCCCCATCCTCATGCTCACCGCCCGCAGCGAGGACACCGACCTGGTGGTCGGCCTCGACGCCGGCGCGGACGACTACGTGACCAAGCCCTTCCGCCTGGCCGAGCTGCTCGCCCGCGTGCGGGCTCAGGTGCGGCGCGCCTCCGGGGAGGCGATCGAGGAGGAGCTGGTGGCCGGGAACATTCGTGTGGACATCGCCGCCCACCGCGCCTTCGTCGGCGGGGACGAACTTCAGTTGACCACGCGGGAGTTCGAGCTGCTGCGCGTGCTGGTGCGCGGCGGCGGCCAGGTGCTGCCCACCGAGGACATCCTCAAGGAGGTCTGGGGTGAGGATCCGACCGGCACCGAGCACACCCTGGCCATGCACATCACGTGGCTGCGCCGCAAGCTGGGTGACGACGCCGATGCCCCGGCACTGCTCGTGGCCGACGGCGCCGGATACCGTTTGGCGGTCTGACCGAACCGCGGATCCGGCACCGACCACAACTCAAAGCGACCGTCTGTGAAGGCAGGGACAATGCAACGCCGAGCGATGCAGATGACCATGGCGGCGGTCTCCGTCGCGGTCCTCCTCCTGGGGGTGCCGCTGGGCGGAGCCTGGATCGCCGTCGCCTCCCGAGCCTCCTCCGACAGTGAAGACCACTTGCGGGTCATCATGGTCGTGGTGCTGACCACGGTCGGCCTGGCCGCGGTGGCGCTGGTGGCCGCCTACATCGTCGCGGCCAGGGCGTCGCGGCGCATCAGCGCCCCCCTGATCTACCTTGCGGCCGAGGCCGAGCAGCTCGGATCCGGGCAGGTGCGGCCGCGGCTGCGTTCGTCCGGCATCGAGGAGATCGACCTGGTGCAGGCCGAGCTGGTGCGCAGTGCCGAGCGCGTGGCCGGTCGTATCGCCGCCGAACGCCAGTTCGCCTCCGACGCCTCCCACCAGCTGCGCACGCCCCTGACATCACTGAGCCTGCGTTTGGAGGAGATTGAGCTGCTGTCCACGCAGGAGGAGGTGCGCGAGGAGGCCCGCGCCTGTATTGAGCAGGTGGACCGGCTCGCCGGCGTGGTGGAGGATCTGCTGCGCATTTCCCGGCGCACCGGCGGCGGCACCACCGAGGCGCTGCACCTGAAGGACCTGTTCGACCAGCAGCGCGAGGAGTGGGAGCCGGCCTTCCACGAGGCGGGGCGCGAGATCACCTTCTCCGACGAGATCGGCATGCCGGTGCTGGCCACGCCCGGGTCGCTGGCGCAGGTGCTGGCCACCGTTATCGAGAACTCGCTGCGCTACGGCGACGGCACCACCAGCGTGAACGTGCGCAGCGCCAACGGCGGGCACGGCGTCTTCATTGACGTCGCCGATGAGGGCGAGGGCGTGGCCGAGGACATTGCCCCGAACGTGTTCGAGCGCAACGTCTCCGGGCACGGCTCTACCGGCGTGGGGCTCGCGCTGGCCAAGGATCTGGTGGAGGCCGACGGCGGGCGCATCGAACTGTCTCAGCGCAAGCCCGCCGTCTTCTCGATCCTGCTCAACGCCGTGCCCAAGTCCCTGGACCCCAACAACGTGCTGCCCCGAGGCGCGCTGGTGAGCGTGGGCCGTAGGCGGCGACTCTGAGCCCATTCCTGCGCGCCCCGGGCGGTGTGGTCAGAGGATGAACGGGGCGATGAGGAAGCCCAGGGCCACGCACACGATGATGGATGCGGTGCCCGGCAGCACGAAGGGGTGGTTGAGCACCATCTTGCCGACGCGCGTGGAGCCGGTGTCGTCCATCTCCATGGCGGCGACCGTCGTCGGGTAGTTGGGCAGCAGGTAGTAGTTCGCCACGGCCGGGTAGGAGGCCACCAGCGCCGTCCCGGGCAGGCCGAGCGCCACCATGAGCGGCATGAACGCGCGGGTGGTGGCGGCGTGGGAGAACATCAGCGGCGCGGCGAAGTAGAAGAACACCGCCACCAGCCAGGGGGCCGCCTGGAACGGGCCGGACAGGGCGTTGGAGATGGTCTCCTCATACTGGTTGACGAAGGCGTTGCCCAGCCAGGCCAGGCCGAGGATGCACACGGCGGCGGTCATGCCGGCCCGGAAGGTGTCCTGGGAGGCGATCTGGGTGGTCGGCTTCTTCGCGGCGGTGCAGATGATCGCGGCGGTGGCCAGCATGATGGTCATGATCGCCGGGGTGGAGCCCATCGGCGGGTCGGACATGATGTGTAGTTCGGGGGAGGAGATGGTGGCGTAGGCGACCACCACGATCAGGGCACCCAGGAAGATGAACAGGCTGGGAACCGCGCTGGGGGCTGCCTGGTAGTCGGAGGCCGCGGCGGTGGAGGGCTTGACCAGGCCGTTGGCCTTCCGCTCGATGTAGACCGGGTCGTCCTCCAGCTCGCTGCCCTGGAAGTAGGCGACGACGGCGCCGACCATGCAGCCGATGAAGGTGGTGGGGATGACGATGGCCAGGCACTGCAGGTAGCCGATGTTGATCGGCTCCAGGGCGACGACGAGGGCCACCATGGCAGCGGAGATGGGGGAGGCGGCCACGCCCACCTGCGAGGCGACCACGGCGATCGACAGCGGTCGCGAGGGGCGGATGCCGTGCCCCTTGGCCACGTCCACGATGACGGGGATGACGGAGTAGGCGGTGTGCCCGGTACCGCACAGCAACGACATCAGGTAGGTGACCAGCGGTGCCAGGAACACGATCTGCTTGGGGTGCTTGCGCAGCAGCACCTCGGTGAGGTGGACCAGGTGGTCCATGGCTCCGGCGAGTTGCAGTGCCGCAACCGTGCAGATCACCGACATGATGATGCCGATGACCTCCCAGGGGGCGTCATCGGCGGAGGTGTGCACACCGGTCAGTACCAGCACCAGGATGCCGGCGCCGCCGGCCAGGCCGATGCCGACACCGCCCATGCGGGCGCCGATGATTATGAACAGTAAGACGATGGCCAGATGGAACCAGATCATCGTGGTCTCCTTTCGGGATGGGGGCCAGCGCTGCCGTCGGCCGGCTTTCCGCGCAACTCCTGCGTTGTCGCCACCGGTACTGGCCTGGCAGGGACTCAGTCAGGTGTCGTTGGAAGGAGCGGTAGGAGGATGACGACAACCTGATGTGATCGTAGCCATACTTGTTTTGCTTTGTGCGGGTTTTGAGTGCTCGGATGTATCAGCTTTTGGTTGGCGTTGGCCTGATAACAGTCGCTCCCCGCGTGTGAGAATCGGCCATGCTGCCCCCAACGTGGCAGTATGTAGGCGCCCGCGCGTATTCGGCGTGCGGAACGAACCGGAGGAGTGTGCGTGGAGACCGACACCTTAGTGAGGTGCCTGTGAGCGGCAGCGCGCGTCCCCTGCGCATCGGCATTATGGGCGGCACCTTCGACCCAATCCACCACGGTCACCTCGTGGCGGCCTCTGAGGTACAGGACGTCTTCAAACTGGACGAGGTCATCTTCGTGCCCACGTGGGCGCAGCCGTTTAAAAAGGACCGGCGCGTCTCCCCGGCCGAGCACCGCTATCTGATGACGGTAATCGCGACCGCATCGAACCCGCGCTTCACGGTCTCTCGGGTGGACATTGACCGGGGTGGCACCACCTACACCATCGACACGCTTCACGACATCATGGCGGAGTATCCGGGCGCCGAGTTGTACTTCATCACCGGTGCCGACGCCCTCGCCCAGATCCTGACTTGGAAGGACAACGAGGAGATCCTCTCCCTGGCGCATATGGTGGGGGTGACGCGGCCCGGCCACGTGCTCACGGACACGGGTCTGCCCGCGGACAAGATCTCCCTGGTGGAGGTGCCTGCAATGGCTATTTCCTCCACCGACTGCCGCGAGCGGGTCAGCCACGGCGGTCCCGTTTGGTACTTGGTGCCCGACGGCGTCGTCCAGTACATCCGCAAATATGGTCTTTACCGCGTGGCCGAGCGGTCGGCGTCGACGACGTCGATGACCGCCCACGTAGCGCGCGAGCAGTCCCTGAGGAAGGAGAGCGAAGGTGAGTGAGAACACCGACGTCAACCAGTCCGAGTCCGGCTCGGGGGCTGCCCCGCGTCGCAGCCGTCGTGCCATCCGGGAGGCGGAGCGCGCCGCCGAGCGTGAGGCGATACTGACCGGGCAGCAGCCGCTGCTCACTCGCCGGGAGATGCGGCGCCTGCGGGAGGAGGCGGAGGCGCTGCAGCGGGCGCTTGAAGCCGGGGAGATCACTCCCGAGCAGGCCCGCGCCCTCCAGGATCCGCTGGCAGACCAGCCCGTCATCAGTGTGCCTGCGCAAGAGGCCACCGGTCAGCACGCCGTCGCCTCGACGCCCGCCGACGCCGTTCCCGTCGAGCAGACGACGCCGACTCCCGCCACCGCCGAGAGCCCCGCCGAGCCTGAGGAGGCCGCGGGGACTGAGGCCGAGGCGGTCGGTGCGTCGGAGGCCGAGGTGCTGGAGGAGGCCGAGCCGGAGGCGAAGGAAGCCGGCGCCGATGCCGACTCCGAGGCAGATTCTGAGGCCGCCAGCGAGGCTGAGGCATCGGCGGAGTCCGAAGCCGCGTCCCCCGCGCAGGCCGAGTCGGTCGACCAGGCTGCGTCGCCGTCGGCCCCGACCCCGGCGCAGGCCCCCGCCGAGGAGCCGGCAACCGAGGAAGCGCCGGATGAGGAACCCGCAGCCGAGGAGACCCCGGCCGTCGAAGGAGCGGATGCATCCGCGGATGCCACGCCGGTGACGGGTGTGCCCAGCGCCCCCTCCCCGCAAGCGGCCGACACCAGCCTGACCGACGCGCAGAAGGAAGAGATCGCCAGCCTGCCCACCGGGGTCCTCGAGGCGGTTGACGCCCCGATCGCAGACGTGCAGCCGGATGCGGCTGCCCCCACCCCCACGCGTCGCTCCCTGCGGCACCGCCACGTCGCCGAAGAGTCCGACCAGGCCGCCGACGACCAGGCCGCCGAGCCCGCCGCGGAGGGGGAAGAACCCAAGACGCCGACCCGCCGCCCGATCGTCCGCATTCCCGCCGCCGCCCAGGGCGTGCGCACGGTGGACACCGACACCGGACAGCTCAGCGCCGTCCAGCCGGTGATTCAGCCGGACGCGGCACTGCAGGTCTCCCAGGGCGCCGCAGGCGAGGATGAAGCCGAGGACGTCGAGGTTTTCGGTGGCATCGACAACCCGCAGTGGCGCTCGCTGACCGACGCGGAGGCGGCCGGTTCCGAGGCCGCGGACCAGGCCGAGGCTGAAAGCGCCCCGGCGGCAGCGCCGGCCCCGGAGGCAGAGGCTGAGGCGGCGTCGGCTGAGGGCGAAGCGGCACAGGCACCGGTCGAGGCGGGCTCGGAACCGGCCTCGGCCCAGACCGAGGGCGGCTCGCGCGCGGGGCACACGCTGCTGATCGTGCTGCTGGCCGTAGTGATCGCGTTGGTTGTGCTCGCCGTGGTGTGGTTCCTGTACCACAACGGCATCATCGGCTCGCTGCCGCAGACGCTCGATACTTGGACGCACCTGCTCGTCTAGCCCGGCGCAACCAACTCGCCCCTCTGGCGCTCCGCTGCGGACGTCGGCTTGGCCACACTAGGCCGCCTGCGTGCTTCATGCCGCGAGTCGGCCCGTAGAGTGGTGGGCCAACACCGATGTCTCAGCCGGAGAAGGAGCCCCGTGCCCGCTACTGAACACGCCGTCGAGTTGGCCGCCGTCGCGGCCCGCGCCGCCGCCGAGAAGAAGGCGGACAGCGCCGTCGCCATTGACGTATCCGAGCGTCTGCCTTTCGCCGACATCTTCCTGATCGTGTCCGCCGCCAACGAGCGCCAGGCGCGCACCATCGTCGACGCCGTCGAGGAGGCCATGTTCAAGGCGGGCGCCAAGGCGCGATCGCGGGAGGGGCTCGAGGAGGCCCGTTGGGTGCTCCTGGACTACGCCGACGTCGTCGTGCACGTGCTGCAGGCCGAGGACCGTGAGTACTACGGGCTCGAGCGCCTGTGGAAGGACTGCCCGCTGGTGCCTCTGCCCGAATTCGCCTCGGAACCGGCCCAGGCCTGAGATGACTACCAGACTCATCCTGTGGCGGCACGGCCAGACCGACTACAACGCCAATGCGCGCGTGCAGGGGCGCGTCGACATTCCCTTGAACGCGATCGGCCGCGAGCAGGCGCGCTCCGCCGCCTCCGGACTCGCCGCGCTGGAGCCGGTGCGGATCGTCTCCTCCCCGCTGTCTCGCGCCCAGGAGACGGCGCGTGCGCTGGCCGACCTGGCCGGCGTCGACATCGAGCTGGACGAAGGGCTGCTGGAGCGCTCCTTCGGGCGCTGGGAGGGACTCTCGCGCGTCGAGATGGAGAGCCAGTGGCCCGAGGCCTACGCCGCCTGGAAGCGGGGTGAGGACCCGGCCGACGTCGGGGTGGAGACCCGACAGGCGGTGTCGCTTCGCGTGGGGGGCACCCTGGAACGCATCCTGGAGGAGACTCCGCGGGCCGACGACGACCAGACCGTGGTGGTCGTCTCCCACGGCTCGGCGATCACGCTGGGCATCACCCACCTGCTGGGGCTCGACCCTTCCGCCTGGTTCGGGCTGCGCAGCCTGGACAACTGCCGCCACGGGGTCGTTGTACCGGGGGAGCGGGTGCCCGGGTGGACGCTCGCCGAGTGGAACGTGCAGTGAGCGGTGCCGGCGTGCACGGGCGGGGTGCGCCCACCGGCGAGTCGCCGCCGGCCGGTGAGCGATGCCGGCGTGCACGGGCGGGTGAGGCACGGCACGCGTTTTTGATTTGCTCGAGGACCGTCTGACTCCGTAGAGTTTGGACGTCGCCCGCGAGGGCGAGACCCGCAAGGGGCTATGGCGCAGTTGGTAGCGCGCTTCCATGGCATGGAAGAGGTCGGGGGTTCGAATCCCCCTAGCTCCACGATCACCGCCGTCCGTGGCGGGTAGATCACCCTTTCGGGGCTATGGCGCAGTTGGTAGCGCGCTTCCATGGCATGGAAGAGGTCGGGGGTTCGAATCCCCCTAGCTCCACCCAGGTTTCGTCTGCTTGAGGCCCGGATCGCCGGCGCGAATGTCCGGATTCGGCAGTAACGACGCCGACGCTCTGTCGGGTCGGTTGCAGATCCGCATGATTTCAAGGTTCCTTCGGGCGTGCCCGCGCGCCGCGAGCCCGTTCGTGCCGATTTTGGACACTTTCCCGTCGGAGCGGCGATCGCGTCGGGCGCTTCACTCTCGACCTGCTCGCTTGGGTAGTGCGGGCTTCGAAGTCAGGTGCCAGCCGCGGCATTCCTTGCAGCGGTAGCAGCGGACCTCCCGACGCCGGGACTCCTGGCCGTGCTCGCGCGCGGTCTTGCGGTGGTTGGCTACGCGGTGCAGCGCCGTCGACCGGGAGCCGCCGTGCGGATGGTGGCTCCCCGGATCGCCGGACCGAATGTCCAAATCCGGCATAAACTTTGGCGAGACCTCGACTGCCGAGCGACCAAACCGCATGATTCCAACGGTCGGGAGAACGCCGATCGCCATTACAGGCTTGTTTATGCCGGATTTGGACAGCCCGATGCCGTGAGCGGACAGTGGGGGTGAGCGAGGACCCGGTACTGCGGCTGCGGGAAGCGGCGGCTCGGAAGGCAGCGAATCGACAGGGTTTTGTGGCAGCCACTGTGGCCGCGCGAAGTGGGGTGGCTGACGAGGCTTGAACTCGCGACCTCCTGGACCACAACCAGGCGCTCTACCGACTGAGCTACAGCCACCATGGGGCGACGTCGTCGCACCGAGTCGGTACTTTATCGGCTAGCCCGTGCTGGCACCAATCCGAGCCCCGTGTACTACGTCACCTTCGCTGCAGGGGAGCGAGCACACACGCCGGGACGGCCGCCCCGTCATCGGCCGCACTGGCGGAAACTGGCGCGGATACGGGCGCTACCGCCGTCGGCCCGGTGCACGGACGCCGGAGGAGCCGTTGGCGTCAGAGCAGCTCCGCCGTCGGGTGCGCGACGATCTCGGTCGCGGCCGCCTGGCACTCCTCGCTCGTCGGACCCTCATCCCTGGGGAACAGCACCGCGCGGTAGTAGCGCAGCTCGTCGATCGACTCCAGGATGTCCGCCAGCGCGCGGTGCCCGCCGTGCTTCTCCGGCGCGTGGAAGAAGGTGCGCGGGAACCAGCGCTTGGCGACCTCCTTGATGGAGGACACGTCGACGATGCGGTAGTGCAGGTAGTCGATGAGCTCGGGCATGTCGCGGGCCAGGAAGGTCTTGTCGGTGCCTACCGAGTTGCCGGCCAGCTGCGCGGTGCGGGCCTCCGGCACCAGGGACTTCACATAGTCCAGGACCGTGCGGTTGGCCTCTTCCAGCGTCAGCCCCTCCTCGAGCTCCTCCAGCAGGCCGGAACTGGTGTGCATCTCGCGCACGTAGTCGCCCATCTGCTCCAGGGCGGCCGCCGGGGGCTTGATCAGGACGTCGATGCCCTTGTCGAGCGGCTTGAGCTCGTAGTCGGTGACGATCACGGCCACCTCGATCAGCGCATCTGTCTCCAGGTTCAGGCCCGTCATCTCGCAGTCGATCCACACCAGGGGATCGGCGGTAGTTATCTGTCGGCTCACGGTCGCCGAGTCTAGACCCGGCTGCGCGAGGCGTGGCCAGGGCCCGCATTGGTGCCCCCGCCCGGACTCGAACCGGGAACCTGCGGATTAGAAGGCCGCCGAAATACTCTGTACATGGCGACGTTGACCCGGTTTATTTGCCGGAGTGCTGCGGTTTTGTTGTGCCGATCTGCTGGACGGCGGTAGGCCGAGTGCAGCCATAGATGCAGCCGCTACTAGGTGGTGCCCGCCTGGTAGCGGCGGGTGGAGGCAAGGCGGCACACTCCACCTCCGCACGCTCCGGCCTTGCGTTATCGCAAGGTTGAGTGTTAGACTCTTGCCATAACGAAAGGGGGTGGTAGATGATGGATAAGGACCTCAAGAAGCTCGTCAAGGCGCTCAGGGCTGCCGGGTACAGCGTCGAGGAGACCCGTCGCGGACACATCCGAGTCAGCAAGGACGGTCGCCTCCTGACCACGTTCTCGGGGACGGCTTCGGACCGCCGGAGCCTCGCCAACGGGCTTGCCCCGCTCAAGCGCGATGGCTTCCAGTGGCCGCCCCGCCGCTGACGAGCTGGGGAGGTCGGAGGCAGATGTGGTGCCTCCGACCTCCCCAGGTCCCTTACATCATCTCACCCAACTGGGAAGGAGCCGATCATGGAGTACAACGCGACCCTCACCATCCGCGCAAAGGGCGACGACGTCGACGACGCCCTGGTCGACGCGCTGCGCGACTACCACCCCGCCGTATCCCCGTCCCTCCTCGCGGAGGACGCCTGGGATGCCGTGATCACCTTCGGCGCTGAGACTCTGGGGCAGGCTCTGACCACCGCCCGGGCGATTGGAGAGCACCTGGGCGGCATGATCGGCCTGGAGGTCGTACCGACCACGGCCTGGGACCGGCGCGCGGACCAGGACGTCCGCTCAGGCGAAGACCTGGTCGGCGTCACCGAGGCCGCCAGCAGACTCGGCGTGACACCCCAGGCAGTCCGCGAGCGCCTGGGCGCGGGCACGCTGCCGGGGCGGAAGATCGGGCGGGAGTGGGTCATCCCCGCCCGCACGCTCGCCCGCTGAGAAACACGAAGACGAGGGGCCGACCACCAATGTGGTGGTCGGCCCCTCAGTACGCAACGAGGCTCCCGCGGCGCCTAGACGTCTGGTGCCCAGTTCCCGATGGCGGAGACCATCGCCCCCACGGCGCCGGCGGCGACGGCGGAGTTGAACGCGGCACGGGACGCGAGGATATGCGCCGTGAGCGGCTTGCCGACTGCGATGGCCTCAGCCCACGCCTCCGAGCTGTAGGGGCCGTCGAGGGAGAGGATGTCCTTGGCCGGGTCGGTGAGCAGGCTGGTCCACGCGTCCGGCGAGTCGGTCCTCCACGCCTGATACCCGTAGGCCCAGGTGACCCACCCGGCACGCTTCCACTCCCCGAATATCCACGTCCCATCCCCGCTGAACTTAAGGATCGTGCGGTCCTTATACGGGTCCAGCAGCGCCAGGTATTCGCTCATGGCCGTGCTGGCAGCGTACTTGGGATCGAAGACGATCGCGTGACTGTCGCCGTAGTGCTCTAGCAGCCAGTCCAGGCGGGCAGGCATCGTCTCACGGCCGCTCATGGCCTGCTCGACCTCGGCCCACGTCATCTGTGCCACGGGAGTGTCCGGGCCGCCGAGACGGGCCAGGGTGAGGTCGTGGCAGCCGAGCCACACGCCGTCCGACGTGCGGGCACAGGAGACCTCCAGAGCGTGCGCGCCTGCCCACACTGCCTGCGTGTACGCCCGCTGGGTGTGCTCCGGCCACGACGCAGACCCGCCACGGTGCGCCACCAGCCATGGCTCGCCCATGGTGAGGAGCCCGGCGACGGTGGTCGCTCCGTGAGGCACGAGCCGGGCGGGAGCCAGGCCGCCGGAGGTCTGGCAGCCGACGATCTCCACCGGCTGCCCGTCCACTTCCAGGCCCACATGAGGCGCGGGCTCGGAGTAGTCGGGGTCCAGCGCCAGGGGGAGGACCGCCCAGCACTTGAGGGCGCTCTCGCCGGCGATGGACGGCGCCAGGGTCTGGCCGCGGCAGTCGTCCACCAGGGCGGTGGTCACAGCTGACCACGACTGCCCGGTCGGACGCTGCCCGTCGGCGGTGACCACCGCCCGCCCGGCGGGCGTGTGGGTGATCGTCTGCGCCGTGGCCACACCGTGCTGCTGGGTCAGCACCAGGGCCGCCCCGTCCTCGGGCAGGGTAGGTGTCTCGGACTGCCAGCCCACCGGCGTGGGGGCGGACAGCAGGCCCCGCAGCACGACCAGCGTGGCAGCGATACGGCCGCCGGCCGGGGCCGGCACCGGCACACCCACAGTGTCGGCCGGGCCGGTGACCGACAGCGTGGCGATGGTGCCCGACCGGCCGGCGCTGGAGCCGTCCTCATAGACGCCCGCCCAGCCCTCGGGGGTCATGTCCCCGGTGCTGCCGTACTGGCAGCCGATGACGAGCACCGCTACGTCCCCGGCCTGGGCGCCCTCCACCGACAGGGTGCCACCGCCGGTGATGGTGGTGGCCGCGCCGACCACGGTGGCGGTCATGGGATCACCCGCACGACCAGGGTCCCGGCCGGAGTGCCGTCCGGGACCTCCTCTCCTGCGGCGAGAGTCAGGACGGCCATCCCGTCACGTCCCGCCTCTCCTGCTGGGCCAGGCTCACCCTGCGGCCCCTGCGGGCCAGGCTCACCCTGCGGGCCCTGCGGGCCAGGCTCACCCTGCGGGCCCGCTGGGCCTGGGACGGCCTCTACAGCGGCTACAGCCGCCGCTATCGCCGCGTCCGCACCCGCTCGCGTGTACGCCTCCACAACCATCGCTCAGTCTCCGATCATGATCAGGCCGACACCCTCAGCGTCGGCATCCGTCATCGTGTATGTCAGGCCGTCCCCGGACACCATGTGCTCGGGGACGAGGAGCCTCAGCCCATCGGCGGCGACCGTGACGACAGGCGTAGCGTCTCCGCCAGCATCCGAGACTCCGCCACCGTCGGGGGCCAGCCCGAGCAGCGCGGACAGGTCATACGTGAGCCCGTCCTCCAGCACGACAACCGCCCCAACAGAGACTGCCGCACCGACCGTGAGGCGCAGGCCATATCGACCCGCGACCACCTCCACGCGCAGCACGCCGTCGTCGGCTGCGATCAGGGCGGATCCTGCAAGCACTGCCGACCCGCTCTCCTCCCTGATGCCGACAGGCCCATCAGCAGGCGTCAAGGTGAGCGTCGCGTGGACACCCGTCATGGTCGGGGACACCACACGCCCAGTGATCACCGCAGTCATCCATCTGTCCTCTCGTCAGGTCGCTGCTCCTCGACGTCTCGCCAGGCCCCGCTGGTGCCCTCTCCGGGGCCGTGGGGGAGCCGGTCGATCGGCACGCCGGCCTGGACGGCGAGCGCCCTGGTGGCCCAGCAGGTGGTCTCCCACGCGGCGGCCTGGCGGCGCCAGCGCTGCACCTCGGTCTCGATATCCCGACGCTGCATCCACGACCTGCGTACCGCCTGGGCCAGGGACAGCAGCAGCGGGGAGCCAAGCGCTGCCACGATCACGCTGACGAGCAGGTCAGGCCGGATGGTCATGGGAGGACTCCTCCCGCTCTGGAGCGTCAACGTCGTCGTAGGCGGCGAGGATGTCCGCGCCGATAGTGCGTGCCGCCAGCAGGCGCGTCTCCTCCCTGCGCAGGCGCGTGTGCGGCTCGCATCCGGGCTCCCACCACCGGCCCCAGATCCGCAGGACCCGCTGCCCGATGAGCAGGGCGACCGCGAGCGCGATCCACAGGTGCCATGACGGCCACCTGTCGGACAGCACGGAGCGGGCGACACCCAAGGCGGTGACGGCGCCCATGCCCAGGACCGTGAGTGCGGCGGCGGGAGCCTCCACGCCCCACCAGCCCCGCCAGGCCGCCGGCGCGGCCGCAAGCGCCCCCACGATCATCAGGACAGCCCCGATAGCCACGTCCGCCGGCGTGGGGCCGGGGCGGGCCAGGACCGCTGCCCCGGCGGCGCCCAGGCACACGTAGGTGGCGGCCGCGAGCAGGGATATCACCCGCGGCGGAGTGAGCGAGCCCCACACGGAGCGGGACACGGCGAGCGGGCCGGCGCGCATGACCGGGTCACCCCTCGTCGCCGTAGCCGGCGCGGTGCCGAGCCTCGTAGGTCTCGCGGCTCTCACCACCGGGAGTGACAGCCCCCGCCCAGTCCAGGACGCCGAGCCGCTTCAAGACGGCGAAGCTGGCCTGTGTGTAACCGAGGGCGACGGCCGCCTGCGTGGCGATCATGTCCGCCTGCAGCGGGTAGCTACCCATCCACCAGGCCACCAGGGAGATGACGACGGCGGCGGCGATAGCCACCAGGCGGCGGCGGTTGGCGGTCCACTCCACGCGGTCCATGACCGCCTGCACGAGGGGCCACAGCAGGCCCGCGATGGTGGCGAGGGTGAGCTGGTCGGCTCCGTCAATCAGGTCAAGCATGACTGGCTCCTTACTTGGATAGGAGCTTGCCGGAGTTGGCGTAGCTGGAATTGAGGCAGTGCTGGAGCATCTTCCAGGTCTTGACCCCGGCTACGCCGTCGACCCACTGGTTCCAGGTGGCCCCGGTGAGCTTGCTCGGTCCGCCAACCTGGGCCATCCAGGCGGGCTTGACGTTGCCGCTCCAGTACTGGAACGTCTTCCACGTCTTTGCTCCTGCGATACCGTCCGCGTCCAGCGAGGGGGCGCCGGTAAGGTTCCGGATGTCCTTGGACGACACGACCGTGTTCAGGAAGAGCTGGAACTTCTTCCACATCGCCTCGGAGGGCGAGCCCTTGGTGCCGGTGCCCATGACCTGGTTCAGGCGGGCGTAGGTGTGACCGCCGGGGATGCCATCGACGTCGAGCATCAACTGCCGGTCGGTGGCGGTCAGCTTGGCGGCCTTGGTCGCAGGGGCGGTCTGGGCCTGGAGTGCCGTGGTATTGGCGGACGCGGCAGAGGCCTTCTGTCCGCGGGCCAGCTGGTCCAGGCGAGCCAGCTGGGCGTACCACGTGCCTGGGCACTGCGTCGCCATCCAATCCTTGTGACCGCGCAGCGGCAGGTCGCCGTGCTCGGCGCGGATAGCCGCGATCAGCTTCGCGACCATCGCAAAGTCGGCGTCGCTCATCTCGGGCCGGCACTCGATACCGATGCTGCGAGGGTTGCCGAGCGCGCCCGCGTGCCACGCACGGTCACGGTCCGAGACGAGCTGCGTCACACCCTGGGAGGAGGCGACGTAGTGGGCGGAGGAGTTGCCGCCCTGGCGGCAGAGGTAGTTGACGACGCCGTCGTGGGACTGCCCGTAGGAGCCCCACCAGTGGATCGTGATCGTATTCGGAGCCCCGGCCGGACGGCCGGCGCTGTAGTTGGGTGACTGTCGAACCGCTGTGACGGCCCGGTTGGGAGCAATGGTGGTCATAGCGTCCTCTCTCTGTTGAATTCGGGCATGAGAAAAGCCCCGACCAACAGGCGGGGCCAAGAACGGAATACAGGGAATGATGGGCTACTGCTGCGGCGGCGGGTCGGCGTCGACGTCGGCGGACTGCTCCTGCAGCTGCCGCTCCAGCTCCTGCACGCGTGCCTCAGCGGACAGCGCACGATGCGTCATTGCGGCAAGCTCAGCCGCATATGCCTTGACGAGGGATTCCAAGGGTGCCTCCTTATGTTGGGATGAACGCGCATGCCAGCCGCGACACGGACCAGCCGGATGACAGCGCGGCGTAGCCTGATCCGGCAGCAGCCATAAACGGGTACAGGCTGAACGTTCCGGTCGTAGGCAGCCCCGTGGCTAGCCCCATGACTGTCCACGCACCCCCGGTATGGCCGCCGTCGGCGTAGATGTATCCGGTTGTGCAGACCAGGTTGGTGTATCCGGTGTCCTTGGAGCAAGCGAGCATCATGTGAAGAGGAGACGCGGCACCCGCTGCGAAATTGCCGTACACGATCACGATGCCGCGTCCGCTGGGCGAAGCGGTAAAGTCCATCTTCTCGTACCGACGATTACCCGTATTAGGAGCCCCGGCGCCACCCGTGTAGGTCTTGTCCTTGAATTGACCACCAAATACGGTCCCGGCAACCGGAGTTAGACTCCCCGTTGCAGGATTCATCAGAGATAGCCCATTGGTGATGCTAGAGCTGAGCTGCGCCACCACCCTGGAGTTCTTGACGACTCGCAAGCCGTTTACCTGGGTCATCTCCGTGCGGTCAGCTCCCGCGGATGTGCGGATCGTCGCACCGGTGATGGTGCCGCCGATGATCTCCGCCGCCTGCCCCCGGATCTGGGTGGTGATGTCACCGGCCGCGTTATATGCGCGCAGCCCGTCCTCGGTGAGCTCCACGCGAGCCCCTGTGGCGGCGGTGCGTATGACCGCGCCGGTAATGACCATGCCGTCGATCGCCCCGCCGGCGATCGCATCGCCGGTGACCGAGTTCGCAGCCAGCATGCCCGCCCGGATGCGGGCGAACACACCGTCATCGGCGGTGACGATCCGGGTCCATATCTCCTGCAGCACCGCCTGATTTATCGACGCCTGCTCAGACACCGTCAGCTGCGACGTGGTGATACTCAAGAACTCGCCGGTGACAGCCGCGAGCCTGCGGGCGACGGCCTCGGTGATCTCCGCAGCCCCCACGGTCAACTTGCCGACATCCAGATTGGAGATCTGCTCAGAGGAGACCTGCATCCGCTCCCACCCGGCCCCGGTCCACCGCCACTCCGCCACGATGTCCAGCGTGGAGGCGTCCTGCACGCGCACCGTGTCACCGGCGGTCTCACCGTCGAATGACGGCATGGTGTCCGGGCTGCCCTTGATGTAGTACACCCGCCCGAAAACAGTGCGCACACGGGTCACCGCGGCCTCAACCGCGCCGGCAGCCAGGGCAGCCACCTGCTGCTGATAGGCGTTCGTCGTCTCCTGCCACACCCGGCCAGTGTGTGAGTGGACGACGTCAGCGCCATCGGCGCGGTCATCCCACCCCGGGAACGTATGCGAGCCCGGGAACGTAGAGGCCCCTGGCCACTCAATGTACTCAGCTGTCATCACACACCCTCACAGTAGGAAGGCTCTGACCAGGCTAGTTACGGTCCCCGCTTGGGTTTGGTGGCGTGCCCAGAAGTTGTATTCACCGCCGGGGATTGCCAAAAATGTGAGCGCGAGCCGGTCCGCGTTGTATGCGGTTGTGCGGACGCCGGTAACGCTGTCTCCTGGGCCTATGTCGGTTCCGGCAAAATCTGCCTCCAGGCTCTGCTGGCTTGAGCTTCCGCCACCGCCTGAGCTGAAGAGCGCTGACAGCATGATCACTGCCCCGAGCGCGCTGGGGGGAACGCGGAACGTCGTCGCATTTACCCGAATGAGTGGCGCGGGGGGCGTTATCGGCAGCACGGTCCATGTTGCGGCTGAGTAGGTGGTCGCTGTCGATGTCCACGACACGGTCCTGATGTCCGTCTTCGGCAGCGCGGCATTGGCGGTCTGTTGGGCAGATGTCGCCGTCGCCCTCACGGCCGCGAGCGCCTCAGCCGTGGCCGCCCCGTCAGCGGTAGCGTGAGCAGCTTCGGCGGTGAGAGTCGCCTCGGCTAGACCGTCCTCGATGTGGTTCAGGGCGGCGGCGGTGATCGGCGTCCTGCCGTCGTATCCGTCGACCCAGTTCTGCGCACGCGTATATGGCATCGGCATTCCTTCCGAGAGCCCGGATGGGGTTATTGGCGGAGGACGAAGACTCTGGCGTCGGGGGAGACCCAGATGGTGGAGTCGACGGTGCCGTCGTCCGGCGGATATGGGCTGGTAGAGACCAGAGAGGTCGCGACGGCTGTCATCGCGTCGGTCAGCTGCGTCATCGTCGCCAGGGTCTGCGCGACGGCGGCCTGCTGCAGTGCCTGGCTGGAGGACAGGCGAGACTCGACCTCGTCGGAGATCGTGTCCACGTCGATCAGCGCTTCCAGCGTGATCAGTGCAGCAGATGACCAGTTGGAGGCGTTGCCGGACCGGTCCACGGACCGTAGGCGCACCTCGTACTGGCGGGACTCCAGCCCGGAGACGATGGCTCTGCGTGCCGGCCTGATCATGGTGGCCGTAGGCGCTGGAGCATCGCCCGGTACCTGCACGGACACGTCCAGGTGAGACAGGTCCGCCGGCATGGTCTCCGCCCCCACACCCTGCCCGTCCCACACGACGGAGAGGACCCCGAGGGTCTGCGACAGCACCGGCACCGTGGGCACAGGAGGCGGCGTGACATCCGACGCGGTCGTGATAGTCACAACCGCGGACCAGCCGCCCATGACGGTGTCCGTGAACGCCCGCACACGCACCTGGTATGCGGTGCCCGTGGCCATGGGGGACAGGCCCGCAGCCGTGTCGGACGTGGACACAGTGCCGGTGGTCGACCAGGCGGCATCCCCAGCACGACGCGCGGCGACCTCGTAGCCGGCCACAGACGTGAGCGCGTTACCACGCGTGTCTACCGTCACCGGCGCCCACGAAACACGGATCACAGCACGCGCGACACCGTCGTCGTCGAGGTAGGCCTCCGAGCCGACGACCACCCCGGTAGGGGCCGCTGGGACCGCGCCCTCCGGCGTCGCCGACGTCGGCAGGGAACCCGTGCCGGCATCCCCAGACGCCCCGTTCACGATGCCCTTGGTCCGCTTGGCGTTACGAACGTCCTGGTCAATGAAGCGGTCGTTGAGCGTCACCGCGAGCGCGATGCCGTCCGTGTCCTGGGAGAGGGTGACCTGGTGGACGCGCATCTCCTGCCAGACGTCGGTCTCGTCCGGGGCGAGCAGCCAGTCACCTACCAGGAAGTCCCGCTGGAAACGGACGCTCATGCGGTCCATGCCGGCGGACAGGGTCCGCTCGATACGGGGCTGGGAGCCGGAGGTCAGCTGCTCATCAATGAGGGTTCGGGCGGTGCCCTCGTCGCGGACGCCGCCCTGGTTGATGACCGTCATTGTCGCGCCCCACGGGCGTGGCGTGGAGGGGTTGTCCACCTTCCAGGTCAGGCCGTCGTCACCGACGAGGATCGCCGTGTGCAGCAGGCCGGCCCGGCTCATCCGGACCGGCCGCTCGGAGGCGTCGGCGTGCAGGCGGCGGCCGGTTCGGGTGGAGGTGGAGTCCGGGTTGACGACGTGCAGGCGGCGGCCCTCCAGCCACCAGTCGCACTGCCCCTGCTGAGCCAGGTTGTCGAGGATGGTGAGCAGGCTGGTGCCGGGCTCGTAATAGATGGTGATCCGCTTCGCCCACGTGCTGCCGGAGGAGTCAGCGGTGGACGTGAAGGCGGTCTCCAGGCCCGGGGCCAGGCCGGTGACGGTCTGGCGGGCCTCCTGCAGCACGGTGAGCAGGATCTGACCCACCGACGCGGACAGGAAGGATCTCTTGCCGTCGGAGTCCCACGTGGCCGTCTTGGGGGCCAGCGCCTGCGGGGGCACGGAGACGCCGTCCATGATGCCGCCGTAGCCGGGACAGGTGTAGGAGACGACGTCGGCGGCACCCTGTGCCCGATCTGCGGAGGACTCCAGGACCCGGTAGCGTGCGTTGCGGGGCTCCACCCAGCTGGTGCCGTCGTGGACCTCGACGGCGACCTCTACGGCCTGGGCCAGCAGGCCCGCGCGGGCGCCCGTGAGCGGGTAGGACAGGTCCAGGGCGGAGACGTCGTTCAGCGGCAGGGACGCCGACCACGAGGACGCATCCGGCAGCAGCCCGATACGGTCGCCGTTGGGCGAGTAGGCGACCAGACGCGCCGTCACTGGTGCCACCTCCGCCCACGCATCACCGCGGTCGCACTGGACACGCCGGCGGCCGACACCGTCACCTGCGGGGCTGCCTGGCCGGGGCCGGCCCCCAGCACTGGGGTGATGGTCAGCGGGCCGGCCTCGCCGTGGTCGACCTGCACCTCCGTGCCCTGGGCGATGTCCCACGCCGCGGTACTGGTGGAGGTCCAGGCGCGCAGCCACGGCCAGGACTCGATGTACAGGTGCGTGCCCGCGGGGATCGTGCCCGTGTAGGACGCCGAGGTGCCGGAGGCAATGTCAGCAACCTGCGGGTTCACCACCCTGCCGCTGATGCGTACGATGGCGTCCTGCTGCCGGCCGGACACCCCAGCCCACAGGCCCGTGTTCAGGCGCACGCCGGCAGTGGTCACGGTGGCCGCGGGCGAGGTCACGGCGGCGGTGTCCTCCACCCACCACGGGTGCACCGTGAGCGCGGCGGAGATGACCACGTGCCGGCGGCCACGGATCTCCGGCTCCGCCACCGCCGCCTCGACGACATCCACGGACCGGGACCGGCCCTCGCCGGGCTGCCACGTCACCGTCCGGGCGCCGGCCAGCAGCGCAGCCAGCCATGAGGCGGTCGCGTCGACGTCAGCGAGGTCCCCGCCCCGCCCCGTCCCGACGACGGCCACGGACAGCGCCACCGTGCCGGTACCCATGCCCTGCCGAACAGCGAGCACACCATCCCGCGACGGCAGGGTGGTGGAGGCGACCGCGCGGGACGCGGGAGCCGGCACGGAGGTGGCCGCCTCCAGCCGCCACCTGCCGTCAGGGTCATCCAGCGGGACGCCGTCGACAAGCCACGTAGCCTTCCGCATAAGGCACCTCCTTGGCGGTGGTTAGGCGAGGGTGAAGGCCGCGGCCTTCTGCAGGGCGGCGATGGTGGAGGTCGAAGTCCGCTCGGCGGCCGGGTTGTTGATGGCGCCGATGCTGATGTTCACCACCTTCTGCGCCTTGCCCTCGGCTCCGGCGTTTCCGGCAGCGCCGGATACGCGGGCCTCCACGCTCGTGGAGCCGATGTCGCTGGTCAGGCCGGCGAGAGTGCGGCGCACGTCCCCGTACCCGGACTCCAGACCGTCTACGAGGGACTGGGTGATCAGCTTGCCCGCCGGAGTCAACAGCCGCCTGTCAACGGGAGCGGGCCCCTTCCAGGACGGCAGGAGCTTCGTCAGGCCCGACAGAGTGCTCTTCACCTTGTTGAACGCTGACTTTATTCCGCTTATCAGGCCGTTGATGATGTTCTTCCCGGCGCCGAGCAGCCATGAGCCGGCACCGGAGAACACGCCCTTGATCATGCCCGGAATGTTGGAGAAGAACGTCTTCAGGGTGCCGGTGATCAGGCCACCGATCGCCTGCACGGCGCCGGAGAAGATCTGCTTGACACCATTCCAGGCCTGCCGCCAGTTCCCCGAGAACACGCCCGTGACGAACTGGATCAGCCCCTGCAGGACCTTCAGCAGGCCCTGGATGACGGGCATCAAGTTGGAGATGATCTGCCCGGCGAGCTTGATCACCGGGGTGATCACGGCCGTGAACAACTTGATCAGCGGCGGCAGCAGCTGGCCGATCAGCTGAGTGATCGGTGGCAGCAGCGGCAGGATCGCCGAGACAATCGCCAGGACCGCCTGAACCACCTGCATGAACACCGGGATCAGCGCCTGCACCAGCTCCATGATCGGCGGGAGGATCTGCCCGATCACCTGCACCAGGATCGGCATGATCTGCGCGATCACGTCACTGATCTGCGTGATCACCGGGATCAGCATCGGCAGAACCTGCGCCACCATGTCACCCAGAACGGTGACGATCTGGGTGATTACCGGGGTCAGCGCCGTGACCGCCTGAGCGAGGGCACCGCCCAGAGCGGTTGCCACCTGGGACAACACAGGCATCAGCTGAGCGAAGGCCGGCTGCAGGGAGGCAACGACTTGCCCCAGCGAGGTGAGCACCCCGGAAACCAGCCCACCGAGCGCATGCTGCAGCTGGGGGCTGGACGCGACCAGACCGGCGAACGCGCCCACGAGGAGCCCCACAGGTCCAGACAGAACCTTCAACCCGCTGGACAGGCCCGGGATCATGGACGACAGCAACGGGATGCGCTGCAAGACAGATCCCAAGCCGCCAGACCCTAGTGCGAGGAACGCCCCTGCCACTGGGGCGATCACCGAGCCGAGACCACCAAGGCCACCGGTCAGACCTCCCAGACCGGAGCCCAGGCCAGAAAGCGCCTGGGTAACCTTCTCAATGAACGGGACCAGCTTGTCCCCTAGCGCCTCACCGAGCTTGGTCGCCTGGTCCTCCAGCGGACCCAGCGCCTTGATCGTGGCCTGCAGCAGGGGCGCGATCGTCGGGTAGATCCCCTGTAGCGCGTTCGCGCCGATACGACCGATCGACGCCATCACGTTCTTCATGGCGCCTGGGACGGTGCCGCCCATCTCCTCGGCCACCGACCCGGCGGCCTCAGCAGCAGCGTCGGAGAAGTCCTTGAAGGAGATCTTCCCCTCAGAGGCCATCTTGCGGACCTCTTCATTGCTGACGCCGTACTGCTTTGCCAGGGACTGCCAGATCGGGATTCCCCGGTCGGCGAGCTGGTTCATGACCTCGGTGTCGGCCTTGCCGGCCGCGGCGGCCTTGTTGAAGACCGCGCCCATCTCCTCCATGCCGGTGCCCGCGGCGGCCGCAGTGTTCGCGACCGTGGACAGCACACCCTCCAGCTCACTACCCGGCTGGATACCGGCGGCAACCGCGCTGGCAGCCACGGTGGCCGCCTCGCCCAGGCCGAAGGAGGTTCCCTTGACCGAGGCGGTCGCGTTCTTCATGATCGCCTCGACCGACTGGGCGTCGTTGCCGAGACCACGCAGCTTCGCCTTCGCGGTGTCGATCGCCGTCAGCCGACTGAACCCCGACGTGAGCGCGGTGCCGATGCCCGCGGCTGCTACGGACACGGCCGCAGTGGCGGTCCCCGACAGCGCCGACGACATCGCCGACCCGATCCGAGATGCGGCAGATCCGGCGGCCGACGCCATCGATGCCAGGCCAGAGGTCAGCTTCGACGTCATTGACGCCACGCCGGACGACATGGCCGACCCCATACTGGACGTCATGGAGGACAGTCCCGGCGCCAGCGCCGTCCCGATCTTCGACCCGAGATTCCCCACAGCCGACGCCACCGGCCCCAAATAGCCCGTAACCCTCGAGGCGACCGGTGCGAACGCCGCCCCGATCTTCTGCCCGATCCCCGCGAACCCGGAGGACACTGTCGACGCGACAGACGTCACCTTCGCAGACAGCGACGACAGCGGGCCACCAACAGCGGCGCCGAGCGACGATGACCACTGCCGCACCCGCGAGACCCCGTTGGACAGTGCCAACGACATGCCGGACGCGGTGGACTGTACCTGCGTCAACGCCGACCGCACCTTGCCGCCGAGCGTCCCCATAAGCCCGGACAGCCGCATGGAGGCGACCTGAGCCGACCGGAAGCCCGCGGTGAACCGCGAGACGGCATTAGTCACCGGCGCACCGATGGCACGCACCAGGCCACCGAACGCCCCAGCAACGCCGGTCGCGGCCGACTCCGCCTTCGTCATGGACGACAGGCCCGCCTTGAATCCCGACGCCGTCCGCTGCAACGCCGACGCCACACCGCCAGAGGACCGTTCCAACCGGCTCTGCGTGGCCGCGAGCGCCTCCTGCGCTGTCTTCAGGCTCTCGGAGGAGGTCTTGACCCGCTCGTTGACGGCTGCTTCCGCACGTCGCGCTGAGGCCAGTCGCTCTTGCGCGCGGATGACTTGGGAGGATTCCTCGGGGTACTTGGCCATGGCCTCGGCGAGCTGGGCCTCGGCGATGCGGACCTTGCCGGCGGCGTCCTGCTGCGCCAGCCGGTCCTTGGATAGCTGGCGGGTCGCCTTGGCGACGTTGGCGGTGAGGGTCTTGATACCGTCAGACCCCATGCCTGAGGTGGCGACAGCGAACCCGGAGGCGGTGTCGCGGCCGAGCCTGGAGCCGAGGGTCTTGCCGGTGCCTCGCCAGGCGCGGGAGAACCCGCGGGAGCCCTCCTGGGCGGCGCCCTGCACTTCCTTGGAGACGCGGCGCTTGAAGCCGGTCATGACGGGGAAGATCGAGACGTGGCCGGAGCCGACCTCTGAGGACATACAGGGGCACCTCCCCGGGGTTAATCGGTCGCGATGGTGATCAGGGCCTGCAGGTCCGCGGCCGCAGCGGCCGCGAGCGCCTCCAGGTCCTCCTCATCCCCGGTATCGTCATTCGACGGCGTTGGGGGCGGTTCGGAGCTGGTTGGGGTGAAGGGCAGGACCTTGGGGTCTGCTCCGAGGCTCATCAGGAGCAGCAGCTCTACTTCTCGGGCGGGGTAGTCCCAGCCGACCGCCTCGGCGCCGAGAGGGGTGGAGGGGTCCTGGATGGCTGCCAGGACGAGGGCGTGGACCTCACGCCAGGGGAGGGAGGGCTGGCCGGCCTGCTCCCACGAGACCCCGTAGACGCGGCGCATGGTTGCGCGCAGGGCAACGGGGTGATCGTGGGAGACACGGACCAGCCACGCTATTCCCCCAGGGCCAGGCCGATGATGCGCTCGAACACGCCGAAGTACTTCACGGCGTAGTCCATGACGCTGATCAGGTCGGCCTGGGCGAGGTAGGCGACGTCGTCCTTCTGGCCCAGCAGGTCCAGCAGGGCGGACAGCTGCTCACGCTCGGACTTGTCACCGGAGGCGACTTCCGCGACCTTGTCGATGATCTCCGAGCTGAACCTCAGCGGCGTGGCGACGACCGTGCCGTCGGGGAACCGGCCGAAGAAGGTGGAGTCGCCGACGACGTACTTGATGGCGGCCGCGTTGGCAGCCGCCTCAATCGCCGCGTCCTCGTCCTCCGCGGTCCACCCGTTGAAGTCGAGCGACTCATAATCCACGTGCTTGCTCACGATGCGGTCCTCCTACAGGTCAGGCGGTGACGGTGACGACGACGGTGGTCTTGGCGGAGCCGACCGACGCGGTGATGTTCGCGGTGCCCTCGGCGATACCGGTTACGGTGCCGTCCTGGCCGACCGTGGCGATGGTGTCCTTGTCGGAGGTCCAGGTGACCTTCAGGCCGGCCGGGTCGGTGACTGCGGTCAGCCGGACAGTGCTGTTGACCGCGACCTCCGCCGGGGACGGAGTGACCTGGATCGTGATCGTGCCCGGAGTGCCGAACCACTTCTTGTACGGGGACATGTTGAACAGGGCGTCGGGCACCCACTCGAAGGTGACGGACTTGCCGCGGATGGAGCCGCGCTCCTCCTGGTCGGTCTCGATGGACTGGATGCGGGCGACGCCGTTACGGCGCAGCTCGGTGCCGTTCTTGTTCCGGGTGGCCACGAACAGCAGGAACGTGTTGGAGGGCAGCTCGGCGTCGACATAGACCACGCCGTTCTCGTCGGGCGTCTTGCCATCCAGGAGGGCGTTGACGGCCTCGTTGTCCTCGGCGAGGTTGATCTGCACGGTCAGCGTGGAGTCACCGGACATCTTGTACCCGGTCTGGAACAGCTCTATCGCGTCGTCATCGTCACGCGAGTCCTGCGGGCCGCCGTCCTCCTTGTACAGGCCCAAAGACCGGTAGGCAGACGGCAGCGTGATCGTCGGAGACCCGAGCAGCTCATCGGAGACCACGTTCGCGGACGTGACCGGCGCGTACGCGGCCACACCAGTGAGCGGCACGGAGATGGAGTTGAGGTCGTAATCGGAGGAGTTGTAAAGCGGCATGATGGCCTCTCAATAGCGTGGTGGATTGTTTTCTGTAGAAGGCGACGGTCGGCGGAGCTCACCAGGAGCCGACTACCGAATAGGAGACCGTGAAGTAACGGCGGGAAACATCCTGGTCCTCCGCCACCGCGTAGGGGCCATTCGCGCCGGTCACCGCCGCCACCGGTGACCCGGCCGCGAGCGCGACGTCGGGGTCGGTGGCGATGGCGTATACCAGACGGGCCAGGCGGCGGGCCTCACGGTCGTCGGTGCGGGTGCCGGCCAGGACGGAGACGCCGACCTGCCGGTCGAAGGTGATCGACTCGGTGCGGGCCCCGGAGTCGTCACGGACAATGATCAGCGGCCGCTCCAGCGGGGTGGTCAGCTCGTCGGGCTCCTTGGCGTCAACCTCGACGTCCTCGCCGTCAGCCTCAAGGGCGGCGCGCAGGTAGCCGGTGAGCCACAGCTCCATGTCTGGGGGCAGTATCCGGGTCATCGGCGGCCGCCCTTGAGGGAGCGGGCCAGGTTACCGGTCTTGGACTCGATGATCATCGTCTTAGGGTCGGTGCCGACCACGCGTGCCACGTGCCGGTACTGAGTGTCGTGGGACTGCACGACGATGCCCCTGCGGTATGCCCCCGTGTCCACAGGGGCGGAGGCCTGGGCTGAGGCCTGCACCGCCTTTGCCCGCTGGTCGACGAGCGCCCGGACACCGGAGCCCTTCATGATCCGGTTGAACCACGACTGGTTGAACTGGACGCCGACGCTGCTCTTGGCCATTTATCCGCGCACCTCCTGAAGGTTGACGACCTTGTAGGGCTGCCAGCCGGTGAACGGGTTCCTGGGAGCGGCGGGGAAGCCCTGCACGTCCCAGGTGCGGGCGCCGTCGGTGATGCGGTCTCCGCGGCGCACGTCCGCCCGCGTGTCAGCCAGATAGAGCACCGCAGTGGTGACGAGCTCGCTGCGGGTTGCTGATGGCTGCTCGCCGGGACTCTCGGAGTCGAGGAAGCCGGCCAGGGTGATCTCCTGGGTGCCGGCGTCCCATGAGCGGACCGTGCGGCGCGGGTTCATCTCATCTGGGACGCGGCCGGGCCGGATACGGGTGAACGTGTCGGGGAACTCCACCGTTCAGTCCTCCCGCTCGGGCCAGATAGCCCGAAGGTCTCGTGACGGGGCTGGGAACGACCCAACGGGGTGGCCAGAGGACGCCACCGACGACCGGGACGCCTGCGCGCACAGGGCGCGCAGCGCGGCCCGGTCGTCGTCGGTGAACCATGACGCTGCGGACCCATAGGTGACGCGGGCGGTGCCGACCGACTGGGAGGCGACCGACCGCAGGCCCCGAGCCTGCGCCTCCGCGGCGACGCCCTGGAGGATCGCGAGCGCGTCCAGGCGGGCGGCGTCGTCGAGGGAGTGCAGGCACGGGGCGATCACCTGGGCGTGTGCGAGCACCCGACGCGCGAGCGTCTGGTCAGCAACGCCGAGCTCACTGGGCTGGATCGCCATCGCGCGCCTCCCCGCTGGTCACTTCGCCTGCCGCCGGCCGGTCTTGGCCTTTCCGCCGTCGGCCTCATCCTCACCGTCGGCCTCATCCTCACCGTCGGCCTCAGCCGGCGCATCGTCCACTGCGGTGATGAGACCGACCGTGATCGCGTGCTCGACCGCTGCCGGGGCGAAGGATGCGGCATCGAACTCGGCGCCGCGGTACATGTAGGTGTCGGAGCCGGCGCGGGTGGGCAGCACGACCGCGCCGGCGGTCACCTTGTAGCGGGCGGCCATCACAGACCGGTCCCGGTGATACGCACGCCTGCCATCGGCTCGGTGACGACAGGCACGGTCACGCGGCGGGCGCGGACCTCGTACTTGTCGTCCTTGTGCCGGTTGGACAGGGTCTCGATGCCGACGCCGGAGGCGGAGACGTAGCCGGGCGATCCCAGGGTCTGGTCGGCCATGCCGCCCAGCTGCGCTCGGTCGATCAGCCACGGGTCAGTGCCGGTCACGTGCGGAGAGGTGACCCACTCCAGGCCGAAGGCGCGCAGCGGCAGCGTCCCGTCCAGGACGGGGTTGGAGTCGTTGCGGGGCAGAGCGTCCGCGTCGACCAGCATCGCCAGGACCTTGGCGTACTGGGCGGGGGCCAGTACGACGGTGGACAGGTCCAGGCCGGTGCCCAGGGCGGCGCGCTCCTCCTGCACGCGGACAATCGCCTCCAGGGCCGCACCGGGCGTGGTCCAGGCTGCGGAGGCCTCGGTTGAGGTCACCTTCGAGGCGATCACGCCCCAGGCGGTAGCGTCGACGTGCCGGATCACCGTGTTCGCCAGGCGGGCGAGAGCCCGGTCGACGACGACCTGGCCCTGCTGGGCGATCTTCTCGTCGGTGATGTCGGTCTCGATGCCCCACTTGACGGTGCGGGCAGAGGCAAGCTCTCCGGCGGTGAGCACCGTCTTGGGGTACTCAGAGCCGGGTGCGACAGCCTCCGGGGCGTCGGCAGCGAAGATCTCCTCACCGGTCTCGTAGAAGATGCCGCCGCCGGTCGCGTCGAACCGGCCGGACAGCAGGTAGTCGGCGACGAAGCGCATCTGGGTCAGGTCCGCGAGACGGCGGGCCAGCACGCGAGTGTTGGTGAGGAGAATGTGTATCTCCTCGGTGGTCAGAGTCCGGTTCGGAGCTGCGACCGGGTAGGTGTAGGACGGCATGGGACAGTCTCCTTTCTCAGAGCGCGACGTCGACGACGTCGCCCTGCTCGTCGGCGGCCGTGAGGGCGATGCCGAGCTTGTTGGTGCCAGTCGTGGAGACCGTGCCGTCGGCGGCCGCGGCAACGGCGTCGCCGGCAGTCACCGCACCGTCGGCGACGAGACGCTGCACGCCGCCCCGGTACACGGTCACCGAGTCGCCGGGGTCGGCGTCGAAGCCGGCAACGCCGACAACAGAGGCGGAGTCCGCGGAGGCCGGCCCGACCGTGCCGGCACCGGTCACCTCCACCAGACGCCCGCCAGTCACCTTCACGGAAGCGGCCAGCGTGATCGCCTGGCCGGGGACGTGCTTGGGCAGGTAGTCAGCCATGGTCAGTTCTCCTTGCTGCCCCACGCCGCGGCGTAGAGCTGGTCATCTGCGGTCATGGTCTCGTCAGCCGTCCCGATACCGACCTCGGCGACAGGGACGGTGTTCGGAGCAAGGGAGGCCAGCAGCTTGCGGGCGGTCTCCTCGTCCTTATCCGCCATCTCGCGCCACTGGGCGCGGGCAGCGGGAGCAATCCGGCCCTCACGGACCGCCTCGTCGACCAGCTCGTCACGCCGGGATGCCGCCAGCGCGGACAGGGCCTCTCGGCCCGCGGCCGCGTCGGCGCGCAGGGCGTCAAGCATCTGCTCATCGATGAGAGTGGTCCCCTCGGGGATGGTGGGAGCCTCGGCGGCGGTTAGCCGGTCGTCGAGGGTGGTAAGGATGGCGGTGTCGTCAGCGTCGGCGGGCAGGCCGAGCCGCTGGCGGATGCCATCGGTCAGGTGGTCGCTCATGGGCGTCTCCTCCTCGGTTGGGTTGGGTGTCTTCGGGCCTGCGGCCGGAAGCGGAATGGTGGGGGCGGGTGCGTCGGCGCGCCCTCGGAATCGGAACTCGGCTAGGTCGAAGGTGCGGTGAGGCAGGTCGTGCCCGGAAGCCGTGGTCTCGGGGGCGTCGTCCCACCGGTCAGCCAGACCGGCGAGCACTGCCTCCTCGGCGCTGTACCAGGTCTCTGCTCGCATGGCCTGCCGCCATTGGTCGCGGGTGCCGCCGGCGCGGGCGGCGTAGCAGTCGGCGTAGGAGTCGCACAGCTTGTCGAGCACGTCGGCGGTGTCGCGCATGTCCTGAGCGTTGCCATACACCAGGCCGGAGGCATCGTGAATCATCATCTCGGCGCCCCGAGCCATGGTGACGTGGTCACCGGCCATCGCGATCACGGACGCCGCAGAGGCCGCGAGCGCGTCTATGGTGACGTTGACGGTGGCGCGGTGGCGGCGCAGCGCGTTTGCGATGGCGAGGCCGTCCCACGCGTCGCCGCCGGGGGAAGAGATGTAGACGTTGAGGGTGTCGACGTCGAGGGCGCTGATCTGGTCGGCGAGGTCTTTCGCGGACAGGCCTCCGCCCCAGCCGTCGGAGCCGATGGCGTCGTAGATGACGACGTCGGCAGCCGACGGCTCTGCGCTGTTGGTGGTGGATGCCTGGTGGACGGTGGCCCAGGCGCGCGGCGGGCGTCGGTTGGTTGGTGTCATGGGGGCTCCTGGTCTTCAGCTGGTGTGGTCTCGGTGTCGGAGTCGTCGGCCGGGGGGAGCCCGTACATCTCGCGTGCGTGAGCGCGCAGGGGCTCGTCTGGCACGATCAGGCCGGCGTCGGCGAGCTCCTTCAAGACGGTGGAGGTGGCGGGCTGCTCCTTGCCGATGGGGGAGACCACCAGGCGCGGGGCAGGCTCGGTCGGCCCCCAGTTGAGGTCGACGAGGTCCTCGATCACGTGCTGCTGGACGACGTCGGCGATCTGCTCGGCGACGGCGTTGAGCGACTGGGTGAAGAAGTCCGCGAACGTGGATCCGAGTGCCCACGATCCGGTCTCGGTGCCCAAGTTCAGGAAGTGGGCGAGCACGGAGCGGGCGATCTGCTCGTCGTGGTAGCGGATCGGGCTGTTCGTGTCCGGCAGGTCCCCGGACACGCCCTTGAGGTCGAGGGACGCGGACGCGGGGATCGAGGCGCCGGCTGCCTCACCGGCGCGGAAGCCCTTGGCTACCTTCAGTCCCTCGTTCTTCTCCTGCTCGGCCCACTGGCGGGCCTCCTCCACGGTCGCGGTGGACGGGGGAGTAGCGCCGGTGTAGACCGGGACGCCGAGCCCGTTGCGCTCGATCGTGAGCGCCTGGGCACGCAGCATGCGGTCCTTGAGCAGCCAGTTCTTGTATGCGGCCCGCAGCAGCGACTGGCCGGTCCAGTCCCCGCCCTCACGCTCGTTCACGTAGGCGACGAGGCGGCGCACGGAGATCCGCACGGGCCGGGCGGAGGCGTACTGCTCGATCGCGACCAGGCCGCCGTCGTCGGCGACGTCGATCGCCGAGATCGTCTTCGGCGGCCTCCAGGCGAGCTTAGCCAGGTGCGCCCGGCCATCGTCGGTGATGTCGTAGACCTGCTCGAAGAAGGCGTGCCCGTAGACGAGCTCGGTCAGTGCCAGCCGCAGGTGCTCACGCCAGGAGAGCCGTCCCCGGGTCCGCTGCCGGGCTACAGTGGGCCGGCCGCGCACCGGCACGCCGAGGTCGTCGGAGACGAGCTCTACCACCTCGTCACTCACCCCGGTGGGGTCCAGCTGCCAGGTCGCCGACCGGACCGGGAAGGACACCGCCCGGATCACGGAGGAGACCTGCGAGTCCTCCCGCAGCATCTTGGCGTACACGGCTACGGACTTGGGCCAGACCAGATCAGGGTTGGTCTCCGTGGTGTCTACGGCCAGCCGCGCCCAGGAGGCCAGGCGGTCGACCTGATAGCCGATCTCACGAGTCAAGGCGTCCCACCTGCCTTTCAGAATTGCACGTCAGCCAGGTTCTGGCTCTCAGGCCCGCCGCCCAGGTCGGCGCGGGTGATGATCTGCGCGGGCGGGGGCGGCACCACGGGCTCGGGCGCCCCACCACCGCACTTCTCCAGCCCGTACAGGGCACACGTCTCAGCGATCACGGGAGCGATGTCGGTCACCGACCGCACCCGCGACCACGCGTCGTTCTCCGCATACCGGGCCGTCACCCCGCCCTCGATCCCCAGGCGGGCAACAGGCTGCGCCACGGTCACCAGCTGGCCGTCACGCACCCGGTCGCGGAACCGGCCGGTCGCGATGCCGACGGTCGACCCGTCGATCGGGTGCACCGTCAGCCCCGCAGCCTCCAACGGCTCCACGAACTCCAGGGCCGGGCAGCCCTTGGACTGCAACGCGACCTCAAAGTGACCGGACTCCTCAGCGAGATCAGCCAGCCAGGAGGGCAGCCACATCATCCCGGCACGCTGCGCACGCACCGTGACGAACGGGCGCCCATCCGACAGGAACACGGCCGCGGCCACGTAGGTCATCCGCCGATCCAGCGACGTGTCCACGCCCCACACGGTGCGGGCACCCGCAGGGATCAGAGCCGCGACCTCGGAGGCCGGCATCACCGTCTCATCCCACGCCTTGGGGGAGATGTAGGTAGGCACGCGGGCCGCGACCCACTGGCACAGCACCTCCGTGCGATAGTCCGCCTCCTCCATGGACGCAGCGTCGGACAGGCACTGCTCCACTGTGATCGCCGACCCATGACCGATCGACGGGTTCGCCGCCAAGATGCCCTCGACGTCGTCCAGAGAGCAGTCATCGGGCGCCGACCACTCGAACAAACCGACGGTCGTGTCCCGCCCAGAGGCCACGTACTCGTCGATGCTCATCGCCCCGGCGCCGACCGTCTTGTCCCACTCGGCCAGGTTCTCCAAGGCCACATCACGCTGCTTCTTCAGCACCACCGACGCCGGCGTGCCCGCGTTCGAGACGCCCCACAGCTGCCCGGACCAGAACGATTTCGTCGTCTGGCTGGTCGCGTTCCACGCCGCCCAGTTCTCCTGCTCGCGCAGCTCGTCCATGAGCACCCGGGCGGCTGGCTTCCCTCGCGCCGACTTGGCAGCCCGGATCTCGTAGTGCGCCTGCGAGCGCGCAAGAATCCGCTCCTTGCCGTTCGTGTCGGTCACCTTCGCGGTGACCGCCTGCAAGGCCGGGATCGCCAGATCCTCCGCCTCGGGTGTCTCCGGGTCCGGGTCACACCAGGTCTTCACCCGCTCCCACGGGCCACGCGCAATATCGAGGTTCTGCGCAGTGCCCACGATCTTGAAGTCCATCGGCGGCACCCGGCGCGGATACCGCAGCGAATCCACGAACAGCCACCACGACGCCAGCACGGTCGCCAAGAGACTCTTGCCGTTCTGCCTCGCGACCAGCACGATCACCCGCCGGAACCGGTAGGCGCCGTCCTCACGCAGCTCCAGCGCGTGGATCAGCAGCCACTGCTGCCAGGGACGCAGCTCCAGCGACAGGAAGTCGCGGGCGAAGTCGATCACCTCGAAGCCGAGCGAAGTCTCGGGCGTGAGCTCACGCAGAGGCTTGGTCCACAACCGCGGCTCGGTATGACCCTGCACCGGCTCAGCCACCGACCATCACCCTCCTGCGCGCTTAGCCATCCACTTGCCCAGATCCGTCACCGGCGCCTCATCGGCCGCCTGGACCGCGTCGACGGCCTGCACCACGGGCGTCAGACCGAGCTCACGCACCGCCTTCAAATACGAGGGGATCGGACCATAGGCGGCGCGCCGCAGCGCCTCACCACCTGCACGCTGTGCCTCATCAATGATCCACGCCAGCGTCATCGTGGCCGCCACCGCACCCTTGAACCGCTCCTGATCCCTCACATCCGGGGCAGCCGCGAGCGCCTTGCGGGTCGCCTCGACCATGTACCCGTCCCGTCGGCGGGGCGGAGCCTCCATCCGGCCGGCCAGGCGCGACATCGCCTCCAGCGCGCGCCGCTCCACCGCGAGCGCCGGATGCGGTACCGGCTCGCCCTTAGCGTTGCCGACGATCAGGCCCTCCTCGTCAACCCGGGCGCGCGCCCTGCGGGCGATGGCGACCTGCTGGGCGTACTCCTCCAGCAGCGGGCCGGCAATCCGCTCCGGGCACGGCCCGTAGGCGGCGATCACCTCACGCCATGCGGCCTTAGCGTCCTCAGACAAGGACTCCGGAGGCTTCGGGGGCTCCTTGCGCGTCTTGTTGCCCATTTCGCCCCCGTTCCCGATCAGAATCGCCGTTTTCCGACCACGACCGGCGTTTTCCGGCCTGTTCCGCCTCGTTTTCGCTTTTTTCCGTCATCTACTCGCCATTTCCGGCCCCGTTTCGGGCAGGAATCAGGCCGGAATGATGGGCGCCGGACGGATCACTACGCCTGATGCGTCCGCCGCCCGGATAGCAGCAGACCGGCGGACGTGCACCTCACGCTGCAACTGCCTCAGGGAGCCCGACCAGCCCGAGCGGGCCGCGAGCGCGACGGCGGTCATGCGCGGCCAGGCGGCCAGCAGCTCGTCGACCGCGGCGCCTTCGATGTCGTAGCGGCGCTGCCGCCGGTAGGACAGGGCGGCATCCGGTGCGAGGGCCCGGTACACGCTGGAGCGCGAGCAGCCGATCTGGCGGGCGATCGCCGAGGGGCCGAGCCCCTGGGCGGACAGTCGCCTGATGGCGGCTCGATCATGCATCCTGAGTGCCCCGTTTTCGTGTCGTATCCGCATGATTCCGCGCCACCCGGGGGCTGAAACCCCGGGGAGAGAGGATCAGCGCGCGCGGGAGGTGTGCCGCCCCGGCCCCACGTGGATTTTTCCCGCGCGCCGCGCTCACCGGCCCTCGTCGAGGCGGCACAGCTGACGGCGTCCCGCCGGGCTGGTCACCACCAGGCAGGCACCTCATCACCGAGGTCACCCGTCGGCGCCACGTTGCCGCGCGCCGCGTTGCACCGGCGATGCGAGTGCGCGAAGTTCGATGGGTCCTCCTGCAGATCCGGGCGCAGCGACACAGCGATGACGTGGTCCAGCTCATGGGAATCCTCAGTGCTGCCAGGAGCGGCGTCGTAGTCGATACGCTGCTTACAGATCCAGCACACCGACTCCGCGCGAGTCGCCGGGTCAGCATCCAGACGCTTCCCCTGCTGGTAGAACTCCTCGCGCAATTTCGCGAACCGGCGGGTACTACGACGAGCGGAAGCCACCAGTCACCACCACCCAGACAGCAAGCAAGCCCCGAACCAATATGGTCGAGGCTTTGGCTAGCGGGCGCAGCTGTCCCGCTGGCAGGCATGTTATAAGCGCCAGGCGGGCGGCGGCAAGCATTGGCTAGGTGACACGCCGACGGCGGGCTCGGCGGCGCGGCGTAGCGGCGTCAGCGGCGAGCACGTCGGCGATCGCCACCCACACCTCGCGATGGCCGCCGTCGCCCAGGCGGATGGCCCGCACCCGGCCCGACCGGACCCACGCCCGGATGGTGGCGGCAGGCCGGGACCCGAGCAGCCGGGGCACGTCGGCCAGCCGCTCCCACTGCTCACCGTCGACGATCACGTCCCAGCCTCCGGGGCGTCGTCGGGGCCGGCGGCCATGCGGGCCACAGCCACCGCCCACGATCGGGCGCGTGCCCAGTCCTCCTCCGACAGCACCGCACCGCACGCCGGCGCCGAACAGGACACCTGCAGGGAGCCGCGCTCCACACGCGGCGGGTGCAGCACCAGCGAGCGGCGCCCACACCTGGGGCACCTCACCGTCGTGATCCGACGGTCCGGCTCCTCCACCGGCCACGCGGCCGACACCCGAGCCACAGCCGGGCCCAGGTCCTCCACCATGTCCCCAGCCCACGACTGGGCAGCGCACCACGACAGATGCGGCCCCAGCCAGTCAGCCAGGTACCGGGCGGCTCCAGGCGAGCGCACCCCGGCCACCGCCTCGCCGTCATCGGTCAGCCACAGCCCCGGCGGCCGCGGGACAGCGAGCCCACGGTCGCCGGCCACCTGATCACACCAGGCAGCCAGCATCCCCACCAGATCATCCGCAGCCCCAAGCGCCTGCGAATACAGCGCCCTCGGCCCCGGAGGCACGACCCCACCACCAGCCTGGCCGGACGGGGACGGCACCGACGGCGCCGCCACCGCACACAGGTGCTCCACCAACGACGGCAGCGTACGCACCGCCGACTGCAGACGCCCCCAACACCGGCCACACAGCACGCCCTCCACCACCGGCCGAGGCAGACAGCCCAAGCACTCCACCAGCCGGCCGGCCCGGTCGGTGCTGGTGCCGTCGCAGTCCGGGGCGTGCATGCCCCGGATCGTGCAGCCACAAACACAGGATGTCATTGGAGTTCTTCTTCCTGGCATAGGCGGCAGGGGATTCGGTCGCCGTGGGTCGGGCAGGTGGTGGGCTTCTTCTTGGCTCTCCTGCGCCGGCGGCGGGACCTGCCGGTGCCGCCGTCTGGTGCCGTGCCGTCCCATGCCATGCCCTGCCGTGCCAGGCCATCCCATGCCGTCCCATGCCATGCCAGCGCGCGTGCGCCCGTGAGAGCGCGCGCACGGCCGTGCGCGCCCGTACGCGCGTACGCGTACGCGAGGGCGGCATCAAGCATGGTCTGCTGGTCGGGAGTGAGGCTCTTGCCCGTGTGAGCGGCCATGGCGGCCACGGCCAGATCGGCTGGCAACGGGGCGCCGAAGCATGCCTCCAGCGCCTCCAGAACGCCGATCCTGGAGATCCTGTCGACCCCGGGGGCCGGTTGGGCGGGCACAGGCGCAGCGGTGCCCTGAGTCGCCGAGGAGCCCTGCACGGGCGCATCCTGGGGGCGCGCAGACCCGGAATTGGGCAGACTCCTCCCTGGGAATGCCGGGGCGGGGTCTTGTCTGCCAGGCGGCTCCAGGGGCGCCATGGGCTCAGGCACGCCGGCGGGAGCGGTCGGGCTGTCCCCGACGGCACCAGTTGTGGGCGGCTCAGCAGACCCTGATGGGTGCGATCCACGCCCCTCCCATCCCACTGCGGGAGGAGCGGCGAGCGGCTCAGCAGACCCTGATGGGTGCGATCTACGCTCGCCCTCCTCCCGGGCAGGATGGGAGTCGGTGTCGGTGAAGAGCACTCCGTCCGTGTCCAGCGGCCACTGGTCACGTCCGAGCATGGCGTCGAGTAGCCCTGCGTACCCTCCAGGGTGCGAGCTTGCTCGACGCCGCTCCAACGCGGCACGGTGAGCGTCGGTCAGGTGGAGTGTTAGCCCGGCCGCCGCCGGGGTGCGCTGACCCTTGACACGGTTACAGCGCCTGTGGGAGATCACCAGGTTGTCCACACCCAGCGGCTTGGGAATGACATGGTCGACCTCAGCGGCCATGTCGCCCTTGACCGTGGTGCGACGTACGGGCTTGCCGCAGTAGGCGCACAACGCCTCCAGCGGGGCCCCTTGGGGCTGGCCTGGCAGCCGGTCGCGCTGCCACACCTCCTGCTTAAGGCGGGGGTCGTTGCGCTCGGCCTGCAGCGCGCGAGCCTCCCGCTCCTCATCGCCGGTCTTCTTGTGGTAGTGGCGCCAGTCGTGGAACACGTACTGGCCCGGGGCGGCGTCCGGACACCGCCCGTAGGGGCACGGGTGCTCCACGTCGTGCCACAGGCCCTCCTCGACCAGCACCCTGGCCAGGCGAGGAGCGACCTCGGGGTCCTCGACCAGGGCTAGCACGTCGAAGGTGGTCAGCATGCCGGTGGCGTAGCCGGCCTTGACCTGGGAGCCGGCCATCATCCACAGCAGTCCCGCACCCCAGGCGTCCGCATCGCCCTGGCGGCCCCGGCGCATCAGCGCCCGGAACTTGCGGTTCTGGAACAGCTGATCATCCACCAACATGTACGACAAACGCGGACACCTCCTCCAAGGCAGCAAGACAAAACGGACAACAGCGGCACGCAACCTACGGGGGGGCCGCGAGCGCAAAGCGGCACGAGCGGCATCAGCGCCTCCGACGACGGCGCTTGACCGGACCGGACGGCTGGGGGGCGGCCTCGTCCTCGACGAGCGTGTCCGCGGCTACCAGGCACTGGGCGAGCAGCTCCCGGGTCTCCGCAAGCTTCCGCTCGGGGCCGACGTCGGCGTGGTCGATCACCCAGATCGAATCCTCCACGCGGGTCAAGAACAGCTCGATATCCCGGGCGATGTTGCGGGCACGGTCGCGGTGCTTGCCGGGCAGAAGATCTGCGATGCGGCGCAGATAGGCGGCGTCGGGATCTGTCAGTCCCGCAGCGCTGCCTTGCGGGGCGGGCCGGTAGGCGGAGTCGAAGGTGTCCGGCTCGCGGGGGTAGTACTCGCCTGGCACGCCGCGGATAATCCAGTCCCCGGGGCAGGCAAGCATGGAGCTCTCCGGGGAGTCGACGCATAGCTGGCCCTCCACAGAGACGGTCACCAGGGCATCCTCAGCCCATCGCGCGATGGCATCAAGGCACTCCTCGCTGCCGTCCCATTGGATGGCTTCGGTGACGACTGGGCGTTTGATGTACCGACCGGGTTCGGTGGCGGTCATAGTGCCCACCGCCAGATGATGATGGTCAGGGCCGCGAGCGCGGAGATGACGGCGGCGCCTAGGCCGGCGAGGACGAGGCCGCCGATGATTTTGCCGATCACGTAGGCGGGTCCCTGGTTGTTGGGCTCGGGTGGTAGGAGAGCTGTCATGGCTGTGGTCCTTTGCTGGTTGGTCGGTTAGTTGGCTGTCTGGTGGTGGCGGTCGCGCTTGTAGGCGGCCAGCTCGTGCACGGTGAGGTAGACGCCGGAGACCGGGTGCCTGGCGACACGGCCCGCCCGGTAGAGGTCTGACAGCCAGCACAGGGCCGTGGCGGCAGACAAGATCGCGGCCTCACGCGGCACCGGGGCGCAGGCGGTCACCCACAGAGGGCGGGCGTGCTGGTCGAGCAGCCGGGACCACCACAGGTCCGCCCCCGTGCCCAGGCCGGCCCTGGCGTCTATGGCCGCCTCGGCGTCGGTGTCGGCGTCCATGGCGCGCCACTCGCTGATGACGGCGGCCACCTGCGCGGTCCGGTCACGGGCCACCCGCACGCGCGCGCCGCCGTAGCGCATGCCGACAGTGCCGAGCACCCCGCCCAGGGCGATCACCCGGGACAGGTACTCGGCGATACCCGGCGCGTAGGCGGAGCGCAGCGCCCCGTAGTGGGCGACCAGCAGGCCCGCGCCGATAGCGTCTGACGCGGCCACACGGGACAGGTACGCGGCCGGGGTGTCGTGGTTCGGCCACTTCCAGTAGTCAGGGGACACCTGAGTCAGGGCGTCATCCCACAGCCGCGCGAGATCAGAGACAGTCCTCACGTCAACCGCCCGCCCTTCATCTGGTGGCGGGTGTGGCGGCGGGCCTCGCGGTACGCCTCGTGCTTGCAGATGCGGCAGTCACGCTCGATGACGATGCCTCTGCCGGAGCGGCGGCGGTCACGTACCCGGACCCGGGCGGTGGCGATCGTCCATTCGTGGCCGTGCGCGCAGGTGTCGGGGCCGCCGGCGTCGGCAAGGCGCTCCAGCAGGGCGTAGGCCACCGAGTCGGGTACCGGCGCGGACGAGGACCCGGCAGGGATCAGACCCGCCAGATCCGTCCCGGTGATCGTCATACCACTGGTCATCAGTCCGCGTCCTGACCGGTGTCAGCGACCTGGACGAGGCCCTCGGCGGCGTCGACGACGCGGGCCATGGCGGCGTCGTGACTGAGCGGCGAGGCGATGCCCAGCTCAGAGAGCCGCCTGCTGAGCGTCCGCACGGCCTCGGTCGGCACGACGGACAAGTCCTCCCACGTCTCGATCTCGTCATCTGCGGAATCCCTGAAGATGTAGCCGGCGTCGCTCCCGCCGGAGAACAGGTGGTAGGCGTACATGCTGCTGCGCAGGGCGACCATGCCGCCGATGTCGCGGTGGTCCTGGTGGCCGTCGAGTATGCGGATGATCGGCTCCGTCGGCCAGGACTCGGCCTCGGGCTCAGGGTCGGACTCAGGCGGCACGACGACGTCGAGTGTCGCGTCGGAACGGTACGTAGTGGTGCCGTCGTGCCAATAGATGACGACGTGCTGCGTGCCGTAGTCGCACACCCTCAGGATCTGCCGGGTCTCACCATGGTGGCGGATGAGCATTCCACGCTCCAGCTCGGCAGCGGGGGTGGGTCGGATGGTGATTGTGTCGGTCATGGCTGGGGCTCCTGGTAGACGTGGATGTGGAAGGTGTAGGTGCGTTGGCCGAGGATCTTGGGCGAGAGCCGGCCGGAGGGCTGGAGGGTGATGCCGTCCAGGTGGCGGTCGTCGTCATCCGGGAGCAGCCCGGCCCTGGTGAGGCCGTCGACCAGGGGCTTGACGGTCCAGTGCAGGTTGTGGATATCCCGGCGCCGGCGGTCGGGGTAGTCGACGCCGATGACGATCCGCGCCCGGTGAAGGTGGGGGGCGCGCCGGTAGCGGGCGGTCGCCTCAGCCACGGTCCGGATCGCCCGCGTCTTGCGGATCTTCTCCCGCCGTCCGTCCCGGCCGTTGCCGGTCAGGACATCCGCGGCCGCCAGGCGCATCGGCGCCTCCCACACCAGCACCCCGGCACCGGTGGTGATCGCGTTGGTGGTCATGCTCCGGCCTCCTGCTCATCCCAGACGCTGGGCGCGTAGGTGTCGATGTGCTGACGGACCTTGTCGGGGCGGAAGCCGCCCCACACGCCGGCCACGAGCCCCACGGGGGTCATTGCCACCACTACGGGCGCGCTGGTGACGTGCTGGTCGGCGGCCAGGCGCCGGGCCTCGGGGTGATCAGCCAGCGGGCGGGCCCGGTACCGGGCGCCCAGCTGCTCCAGGTGCCGGATCACCTGGTCGCAGCGCGGGCAGTGGTCCTTGGTGTAGACGTCGAACCAGGGAAGGTTGCGGTCGTGGGTACCCATCACGCCTCCCGATCCGTGGCGGCGTTGATGCGGCTGCGGGCCCGCGAGGTGGCCCAGGACAGCAGGCGCTCCGCCCGGGCCGCCTCACGGCGGATGGCCGCCACCACCTCAGACCCGGACGACTCATCAATGGCCTCGGCGGGCAGCTCCTCGATGACCTCGATCGGGTCGGCAAGGTCCCGCTCGATACGCACGATCACTCTCATGCCGCATCACCACCCCACGGCGAGCCACCGCTGGCGTCGTCGCCGGCGGTGTCGTCATCGGGGGCCTGGCCGGCCAGGTAGCCGTCGATAGCGCGGACGAACGCGGCCTCCACATCCATGCTGGAGACCTCGGCGTCGGCGTCATCGCCGTCCAGGTCGGGCAGGACTGCGTCCAGCAGCGGGTCCAGCAGGTCCCCGGCGTAGCAGGACACGTCCTCAAACACAGGCAGCGTGTGCGGGTCCTGGGAGCCCAGGGTGACCCCCAGGTAAACGGACCCAGGCACCACCTCCTCCAGGTCGTTGGCGTCCAGACGGCGGCGAGCGGAGTACCCCCACACCAGGACCGTCTGATCCCCGCCCATGACCCCGAGCCGGCACGACAGTGAGTCACCGACCATCGCCGCGGTGCGGCCCATGGCGGTGGCGTCCTTCGCCCACAGGGCCACGTGCCCGCGGGACGCCAGACGGGCCTGGGAGGCCTGCACCAGCATGGCGGCCGCATCGGCCCGCTCGGGGTCCAGGGGCGGGGGGGCCGTGCGCACCGTGACCTGCCGGCCTCCCCACAGCACCCCCACCTCACGCACCGTGAGGGCCAGGTTGGGCTCGTCGATGACGATCTCGACGTCTTCGGCGGTGGCGTGGGCCAGCATGCCGATCAAGTCCGCCAGCACCGGCCGGGTGGCCCACACGTCCGGCACCGGCACGCCGTCGTCGTCGACGTCGACCACCAGGGCCCGGGTACACACGTACCGCGCCTTATCCTTGGCGACGGCCAGGCACAGCAGGTAGTCGCCGGCCACGGTCAGGCGCGCCACCCCGACCCCGACCGGCCGGTCCTCATCCCGCTGCCGGGACGGCAGGTGCGGCACCAGACCCTGCAAGGCGCCCAGCAGCGACGCGGTCCGCACCGTCAAACGCACAACAGCGCTCATCAGTCCTCCCCCTTCTCGTGTTCCTCAGTGCCGGCGTCCTCGCCGGCACCGTCCTCGTCGTCGTGGTTAGCGGTGGTGTCGAGCCCATCAATGAGCTCTTGCTCGATCGGGGCGGGGGCGTACCCCCAGCGGGCCAGGGTGTCCAGATGGGTGGCGAGCATCCGGTCGTACCTGTGGCTGGCGGGGTTGTCCTGGCGCCAGGAGTCGCGGGCGATGGTTCCCTCCATCAGCGCCAGCGCCCAGGACAGCAGGCCCCGCTTCGCCTCCCGCGGTGACCCGGCGTCCTGGTCCAGGCCGGCAGGGGACAACCCGAGGTGCTCCATGCCCTTGTCCTTAGCCATGCCGGAGACGTAGGAGTGCGCGTAGCGGACCACGGCGAGGACGTAGCCCAGGGCGTCGGTGGGCAGCACCCGGCGGGGCAGCAGCTGCTCGCGGATCCACGCCCGCCGCACCCGGTTAGCGGAGTCCATGTCCTCGTTGCGCCGGCGCACCCGGGCACGCTCGGCCCGCATCTCCTCGCTCTGCGGCCCCGACGTCGCACCCGACGACGGCTGGGCGTACTTGTTGCGGTGCCCGTGGGCCGCCCAGTCCATGCACCCGTAGAAGGCGACCTTGCAGCGGGGGTCGGGGTCGTCGCCGTGGAGCGAGGTGTAGTCGTAGTCGATGACGGTCACGTGCCCCGGGCAGGAGACGTGCGAGGCCTCGTCGACCGGCTTCCCGTGCTCATCCAGCAGGTCCGATAGGGGCCGCGCAGTACCGGCGGCCTTGGCGAACTTCTCGCGGGTGATCACGTGGCGGTGGCCGTTGGCGAGCAGCTCATCCGTGCACTTCTGGCGTGCCCGGGCGCACAGGCCGTCCCACTTGGTGCGGTCCACGATGTGGTCCACCTGCTCGGGGTGGGCCTCGATCTGCTTGACCGCGTCCGCCAGCGCCTCCGGAGAGGCTGCCAGGTCGGTCATGGTGGCGATCTTCCCCAGGACCGTCAGGTCCATATCCTTCATGCGGCGGCCCAGGTCGCGTACCGGCTCTGCGGCGCTGGCGATCGCCTTGGCGTTGATCAGCTCGGAGTAGCGCACGCCTCGGCGCTGCAGATCCTTGCGGGGCATGCCCAGCAGCACCAGCTGATGGATCGCATCCGCCCGCTCGGTGGGCAGGGTGCGGGCGTGCTCGTCGTTCTCCACCAGCTGCTGACTGATCCGGTCGGCGTCGTCGGCGGGCTCCACGATCAGCGCCGGCACCAGCCCCAGGCCCGCCTCCAGGGCGGCGGCCAGGCGCCGGTGACCGTCCAGCACCACCAGGCCCGTCAGCGTCGGATACACGTGCAGATCCCGCAGCACCCCCATCTCAGCGATCGTGGCCGTGAAGCGCTCATCCACCCGCAGGGCCCGGCGGATATTCGGCCCCACCTCCAACAGGCCCGGCTCGACCATGACCCGCTCACCGGGCACCACGTTCCCCAGCGGGGAGCGGGCCTCAGCCTCCGACAGCACACGCACACCACCAGCGGGCGCGCCGGCGGCCGGGGCCGGCTGCGAGGCCGGCATGATCCCGAGCTCACGCAGCCGGGACAGGTCGTAGGTCGCCGGCATATTCGGCGTCGCCGCCACCGTGACGGTGATCCAGCCGGCCTCCAGCAGCCGGTCCAGCACCCGCCGCAGCGTCCGCGCCGACAGGCCCGTCGTCGCCGCGAGGGTCGCCTGCGAGACGCACACCGTCTCCTCACCCGCCACAGCCACGGCCAGCAGGTGCTCAGCCACCAGCCGCGCCTGGTCATCATCGGCGTCGATCGTGGGTGTGGTCTTGTCCCGTGTCGTCTGTGTCGTGGTGGTCATGTGAAGAGTCCTTCCTGGGCGGGCGCGGTCTGGGCGCGCAGCTGTCTGCCGGTGGTGAGGTGGCGGCTGACCTGGCCGGTCGGGTCCACGGTCAGTCGCAGGCTCGCGGTCAGGTAGGCGGCCGCCCACGCCACGTGGTCCTCCACCCCGGGGCTGATGGCGGCGGCCTCCGCCAGCACCTGGGCGACCCCGGCAGGGCTGCCGGTCGCGGCGGCCGACAGGGCGTTGAGGGTCAGGCGCAGGGCCTGACGCTGCTGGTAGTCCGTGAGGGCCATCCACGTCTTGCGGCGCGACCCGGCCGAGATGTTGTTCGCAGCGGTCATGGGTCACCTCACCCAGCCTTCGGTGGGCAGCGGACGGCGCCGCTGCTCCCTAATGGGGCCAAGACGCACCGGCACCGACGACGCCGCAGCGGGCGTTGCGGCTGGTTTGGTGACGCGCTTGATCGTCCTCGGCTTGGCTGCCTTCGCACGCCGGCGCTTGGGCCTGGAGGCCTTGCGGGCGGCGCGCCGGCGCTCCTGCTCGGCCCGGGCAGCTCGCAGCTGCTCAGCGCGAGCCTCCTTCCGGTCCCGCTCAGCCCGCCACGCCGCGGCGACCTGCTCGCTGCTGGGCAGGCCAGCCGGGGCACCGTAAGCGGCCGTGTACTCGGCCTCCAAGGCCCGTCCCTGGCCGGTCAGCGCATAGGCACCACCCGTGTAGGACAGGCAGCCGCGCTGACGCAGCTTGGCCAGGGCGGCGCGCACCGCGGACTTGCGCACACCGGTCGCGTCCGCCAGCACCCCCAGCGGGCACGGGCCCGCCACCACGAGAGTGGACAGCACCAGGTGTGCCGTGGTCGGACAGCGCCCCAGCTGGCCGATAGCCGACCGATCCCCTGCCAGCATCCGCCGACCCGCGCCGGTGACCCGCACCGAGCCGTCCGACGCAGTACCCTCGATCAAGCCCCTGCCGCGCAGGCGCGACAGGATGGTCGAGAGCCGCTTACGGGTGCGTCCTGTGGCCCGCTCCAGGGCAGGGTAGGCGTGGTTGCCGTCGGCTACCGCCGCCAGCACCAGGTCCATCGTCGGCGAATCCTTCACCGCCAGGCCCATCACGACTCACCCCCGCCCTGGGGGTTGATGCGCAGGTACTCGACGGCAGCCACAGCGGAGGCATCACCCTCGGACGCGAGCCCAGCCAGCATCTCCCGCACTCGACGAGGCGACATCAGCGCCTCAGTCAGCGCCATCAGGGCCGAGCCCATCCAGTCGGGGGGAGCCACCAGCTCACACACCATCACTGGCACACCGTCGCCGCCGTCACCGTCGGCGTCCGTGCCGATCGTGACCTGCCCGCCCGGGGACAGGACCATCCGCAGATGCGAGTGCGGACCAGCGTGTATCCGCTCGATGACCGCGTCCGTCTCACATTCGACCGCGCCGTCGACGATCCGCGCGGCGGCCGCCAACACCTCCTCGCCACCGGCGCCGTCGTCGACGTCGGCGGTGTCAGGGGTCGGCGCCGATGCTGCAGCGCCGCTGGCACCGGCCGGACCATGCGGGGCGGGCTCAGCGCCCACACCCGCAGGGTCGGGTCCGCCATCAGCGGTGAGCATCAGGCCAGCGCCCAGGCCACCCAGGCCCAGCGCCAGCAGCGACAGCCCCGACATGGCCGGCGCCCGGCCAGTCACCGCCAGCCAGGCCTGCACGCAGCCGACCAGCACACCCACGCACAGCAGGCACGCACCAGCCATGATCCGTTTCTCCGCACTCATCGCGCCATCGCCTCCTCGCGGGAGGTGGTGGCTGCGGCGGCGTTGCGGGCCAGGACCTCCACGCACGGGCACGGCTCGCCAGCCATGTGGTGGTAGCCGTCGCAGCGGTCATCGGTGCAGCCGCACCGGTCACCCGGCCACCGGGCAGTGTCAGGGCCGTAGTGGTGGTCGACGTACTGGCGCACGGTGATCCCCTCAGCGGCGATAGTCGCGCGGGCGGCGCGGGACAGGCCAGACACACGAGCAGTCATCGGGCCGGCACCTCCTCCATGGTGTTGTCGGCGATCACGAGCGATCGCAGGTAGTTGGTGGCCTCCTCGGCTACGCCGTCGTCGGCGAGCAGCCAGTCGGCCAGGCCGCACTCCGCAGTGCGGGCCGCGTCCCGGAGTACGTCGACCAGACGCTTCCGGTCCGCCTTGTGGCGGGGCTTGTAAGATTTGGTTCGAGCCATTGGTTCGTTCCTTTCTGTGGCTCACCGGCCGCCGGCAGTCGCGTTGCTGGCGGCCACTTCTTTGCCGTGGCGTGGCTTGGGGTTAGATGCGGAGCTCACGGGAGGTGAGCCAGGTATCCAGGTCGGTGGGGCGCACCACCCGAGTCCGCTCCCCGATCTCGATCGCGGGCAGGTCCCCGGTACGGATCGCGGCCAGCACGGCCGGGCGGGGGATGCCGGTCAGGCGGCACACATCCGCCACCGACAGGGACCGCACCTCCGGGACGGCACCGGCCGTCAGTGCCCGCTCGATCCGGTCCAGGCGCTCAGCGATCGCCTCCAGCGTCGCGGCCGTCATCACGCCTCACCCCCATCCAGGGCGTCACTGGTGGTGGGGTGGGCGGGGCCGGCGCAGCTACGAGACGCCAGCCCCGCCCCGCACCCAGCGCCGCACGACCGGCAGGAGTCAGACCGGCCCGCGGCGGGGTGCACCTCCTCGGTGGCCTCATCCCCATTACCCCGCGACGACGCCGGGCCCTCAGCCGCCACGTCGCCGCTCACCGAGGAGGCAGTCTTCTCTTCCCGACCCGGGACCGGAGCCTCCTCGGTAGGCTCCGAGTCACCGCAACCCGCCGACGCAACCGACGCGTCAGCACCGCCTACCGAGGAGGAATCATGAGCGGACGCACCGAATACAGGCACGTCTCCTTCTGCCAGCCGACAGCCACGCTTCTCGGGGCTGACGGCCCCGGAGGCGTATCCATTCAAACCATCAGCTTCACCAAGTCCATTCCCCAGCTCGCTGAGTACATGGACGGATGGGAGGTCGTCTCCCATCAGGTCGTCCCGGCCGGAGACCTCTGCTTCCTGACGCTGCTGCTTAAGACCACCACGACAATCCCGGACGACCTGTCCGCTCTGGACGAGACGCAGTGACCCGGTGTTGTCGCCGGCGACTACGTAGTCGGTGGCCGTCAGTCGGTCCACAAGAAGGGGCATCGCATCGCTCATCACGCGACCTCCTCGTCGGAGGAGCGGTGCGTGGCCGGGTCCTCATCACCCGACAGGTGCCTGGCGGCGTCGTCCAGTGACCAGCACGAGTCACACGCGGCCTCGTGCTCCAGGAGGGCCTCGACCGGGACGTCCGCGAGCGCCGCACCTACACGCTCGACTGTCGTGGCACCCTCGAACTCCGCTCGGGCGGGCTCGGGCTCGACGACGACGGAACTATCTCCATCGGCCGAGACACGAGCCAGCATGTCCGCCGGTTCGACACCCAGAGCCTGGCTCAGCGAGGTGAACTCATCCACGGAGATGGCTCGCTTGCCCGTGATCTTTCGGTACACGTTCGATGCCTCAAGTCCAGCTTTGGCGGCGAGAGCGCGGAAGGTGAGGTGCTGACGCTGCATCTCCTCGCGCAGTCCCGCAGCAGCTGCTTCGTTCCACGTCGTTTGCATATGGCAACAGTAGGGTCGACCGCTCCGTGTAGTCAAATAACAACAGTCCGAGGTTTGTTGCTATATGGCATACTTGACGCATGCCCGCTAGGAGTCGTGAAGTTGGAGAGCTTGGGAGCGCTGTCGCTCGGATCTTGGCCGATGCGCGCGATCGGTCTGGTCTCAGTCTTCGGGAGGCTGAAGAGGTCTCCGGAGTCGGGTTTACGCAGATTCAGAAGATGCTGAAAGGAGCCAAGGTCATCACGCTTGACGAGCTTGGCAGCATCTGCGACGCGCTTGACCTCGACCCGGTGGAGGTGCTGCGTGAGGCGCAGAAGATGGTCCGCGAGCGCGAGCGTGCCGAGGTCGTGCAGTTGGGGGAGCGGCGTGCCGATTGGTCGGAGGGGCTGCCGCCGCTGGAGGAGCTTGCAGCCCAGGTCGAGCCCGGCGCTGACGAGGAGCTGGCGGAGACGACTGGCTGGCGTGCAGATCTCGGCGAGGAGTCCCAGGACATCCCCTATGGGGAGGACGAGTCGCTCTGAGTTGGCGGCGAGCGCACCGCGACCCTGCTTGTAAGTGGGGCGCTACAAGTACGGTCGATATTCGTGTCTGAGGTCAGGGTTAGCATCCCCGCTCATGAGACCAACGATGGATGCTTTGCTCGACGATGCTGCCGAGCAGGGCATCCTCGTGCAAAGGGCGACTTGCATGCCGGCCGGGTTGCGGGGCGCCTACCACCTGGATACGCGAACCATTGTTCTGCGGGCCGGCATGCCTGACCGCCTCGCCGTCCCAACGCTCATGCACGAGCTCGCGCACGCCTTCCGCGGGGACGACGGCCACCAGGACGGCGCGGTTGAGGCGCACATCAACCGTGCCGTCGCTTGCAGACTCATCACCCCGGATGCCTACCGCCGCGCTGAGGCCTCGGTGGGTCCGCATCTGGGAGCTCTGGCCGTCGAGCTAGACGTCGCGCGCTGGGTGGTTATCGCATACCAGAGCACCCTGCGTACGACAAAAGTGGCGCCGCCCGTCTCCCACAGGGAGTGAGGCGGCGCCACGGTCGATTAAGGGGGAGTGGTCAGAGGCGGGAGAGCAGCTCGGCCTTCTTCGCGGTGAACTCCTCCTCGGTCAGTACGCCGGCGTCTCGCAGGCTCGCCAGCTGCTGGATCTGGGCCATCACGTCCTCGCCGCCGGCGGCGGACGGGGCGGCGGGCTCCGGGGCTACGCCATAGCCGGCGGCGGGTGCCTGCGTTGGCGCCTGGCCGTACGAGGGGGCCGTGTCCACCGGTGCGAGTGGGACATCGCCGCGCTGGATCGCCATTACCGTCTCGATCACCTTGTCCGCCAGGCCGTGGCCGACGCGCATCACCAGGTCACCGCCGGAGGTGGTGAACACAACCTCCGTGTTCAGCCCCTTGCCGCGGCGCTTGCCCACATGGCTGACGGAGGAGATCGGGATGACCTCGCCGTCCTCGCTGCGGCGGATGCCCGTGGCGAGCAGCGATGCGCCCATGGTCATGACGCCGAGGGCGGCTTTCGAGCCGGCGCCGAGCCAGCCCTTACGCGACCACACGATGCGGTCGGGGTAGATGGCGACGTCGGCGTTCTTGCCGGCGATGTGCGACTTGAACTGCATGAGCGGTTCCACGGGTGCCTCCTGGGGCATGGGGGGGGAGCGGACACGGGCAGGTTACCCGAGACCACGCCATGCAACCAGGTGCTCAGCAGGGGTCAACCGAGGAGGATGGGGCGAGGCGCGCCGAGCAACGCGGGCCTACTCCTGCTTCTCGTTGCTGGGGAACAGGCTCCGCGTGATGACAGCGACGATACCGAGCGTCTCAACGGTTAGACCAGAGATCATCGCAATCGCGACCGAGTCCGACAGATGAGTGTCGAAGAACAACATGATGAAGACCAGGGCGATCGAAGTAACCACGCATGAGCCGGCAACTCTGATCCCGAAGCGGAACAGGATCGGACGAAGCTTATTGAACTGGCGGTCCCGAACGTCTTTCGGCGATTCGGTCTTGGGGACGTCCTTCTTGGCGAGGCGCCCGGTCCCAGCAGTCACCTCTATATTGATCTCGTCGATGGTCTTATGGCCGTACCGGTCAAGAAGCTCCTGGACCTTCTGGAGCTGACGAGCAGTAACCTCGGGGGAGTCGTCCGGGTTGGTCATGCAGCGATGTCTCCGGTCTTGCGGAGACGGTCGATGCGCTTGGCTGCCGCAGCCTTCGACACTGCGAAGCGGTCGGCAAGGTATCCCAGAGAGGGATTGGCCATCCAGGCGGCAACGAAAGCATCTTTCGGCATGAGGAGCTCGCCGGCGAACTCATCCGCGTAGAACTCGTGCAGGTCGTAGTGGTCCGTGCTGCGTAGGTCGGAGAAGGAGAAGTCGTCGTCGTCGGCGAGGGTGGCACGCTCGACGTAGTGGCCTATCTCGTGGGCCAGGGTGAAGCGCTGACGCTCGTAGGACTCACGCGATTGCAGAAGCACCTCAGGAGCCTTGCCTGCGTCCTTCGAGATGAACCCGGAGTACTGAGCTTTGAGGGGCTCAACGGAGACCTTCACGCCGAGGGCGCGAGCGAGCTCGAACGGGTCTACCTCGTTGCCCTCTTTGCCAGCAATAGCCTTCTGATATACGCGCGCTGCATTCCGCGCAGACTCCCACACCAACACCATGACCACCTCGCTCTCACGTCCCACGTCGGCATGCGGGGGGGTGCCCCTTCCTCAAGGCTAGCGCCCCATGGCGTCCCACAGTAGGGTCTATGGCTTGTATTTCATCACTGGGACGCAGAAGGTCATTGGGTGAGCGCCCCGGCGACGGCGTCGAGCGCCTGTGCCTGCACTCCCAGGCTGGGGTGTTGATAGCGGGCCGTCGTCAAAGCCTGCGTCTGTCCCAGGATCTCCTGCGCGGTCCGCAGCGGCACCCCCGCCTCCAGCAGCAGCGTCGCACACGTGTGACGGGCCGAGTGGAGAGACATCTCCGGCAGTCCCTCCTCCGCGAGCGCAGCCTTCCAGGCGCCGTAGTCGCGCCGCGGGTCCACCGGGAGGCCAGGCGCGGTCTCGAAGACGAACCGGGTCGGCCGAGCCACCTGGATGTGCTCCGTGAGCGCGTCCGCGAGCACGGAGGGCAGAGCAACGCGGCGATGGGAACCGACGGTCTTCGGGCGCAGGAGCCAGAGGCCGCCGTGGGCCTGCTCGGCCTCTAGGCCGTCGGGGATCGGGGCGGTGCGGTCGGGACAGTCGCTGCCGCGCTTCCGCCCGCACGGCCAGCCGCCGCCGTCGGTAGGGCCGCAGCCGTGCGCCCAGGTGACCCTGCGCAGCTCCCACGCGAGGTCCACCCATGGCGTGCTGCCGTCGCCGTCGGCGAGGTGGAGGTGGTCGAGGGTCATGCCCAGGGCCTCGCCCTGGCGGACGCCGAGCATGAGGGAGACCATCCAGCGTGCCCGGTCCGTGGTGCGGTGGGCGAGGAATACTCGGGCTTCGTCAGCGGTCATGGCCCGGGGCGCCCGGATCGGGGCGGGCGGCGCCTTGACCAGGCGGGCGATATTACGAGGGGCGATCTCCTCACGCTCGGCCACCGCGAGCGCCGCCCGCAACACCCTGTGGACTTTCGCGGCGGTGCTAGTGGAGGCGCCGGCGGCAGCGATGCGGGCGTGGAGGGTGCGGACGTCGGCGGCGGTGAGCTGGTCGACGCGGCGGGAGCCGATAGCCGGGTTGATGTGCACACGGATGACCGACCTGTAGTCGGCGGTGGTGGCCGGCTTACGACGGGGCGCAACGTCCTGCTCGATCCACCGGTCCAGCCACTCCGCGAGGGTCAGCCCCCGGCCGGTGGAGATGTCACCTGTGCGAGCCAGCTCCAGCTGGGCGGCGCGCATCTTGCGGACAGCCTCGGCCTTGGACTTGGCGCGCACATACTTGCGTCGCCGCTTGCCCGTGACCGGGTCCGGCGGCAGCGGGATCACCGCCGCCCACAATCCGGACGCCTCCTTGTAGATGGACCCCTCGCCCTTGCCCCTACCCGCCATGCCAGCCCTCCGTCGGTGCAGCCCCAGGTGCAGCCATACCATAGCCGAAATAGACGATATAGAGGGCTCTAGCGTCGGCGGGGGAGTGACGGTTTCCCGCGCGATGTGAACCTTTCGTTGGTGCCCCCGCCCGGACTCGAACCGGGAACCTGCGGATTAGAAGGCCGATGCTCTATCCATTGAGCTACGGAGGCTTGCGCTCAGATTACGTCACCGCGGGCACATGTTCCCAGTTCGAGGCCGCCGGTGGCGCCGCCCCCGCTCGGCCGGCGCCATACCCGCCCGCCCCGACGGCACCGCCCTCGCCCGGCCGGTGCGCGCAACCCCGCCGACCGCTCAGCCCGCCCAAACCCCACAGTGGCGGGTCGATACGGGCTTCGCCCCGGCTTCCGCCTAAGGTTGGACCATGGCTTCATCTGCTTCCCCGCTGTCCGCCGGAGAAGACGTCCCCGTCTCTGCGCTCAGCCGCGCACAGCTCATCGACGTCCTCACCGACACCGTGGGGGACCTTTCCAGCCTCGACCTGAGCCTGAACACCGACGGCGCCGAGGACGCCCGCCGCCTGCGCGCCGGCCTCATCGCCCAGATCCGCGACCACGTACTGCCACGTCTCGCCGACGCCGACATCCCGGCGATCGTCGTGGTCGGCGGCTCCACCGGCGCCGGCAAGTCCACCCTGGTCAACTCCGTGCTCGGCCAGGAGGTCTCCGACGCCGGCGTACTGCGCCCCACCACGCGCACCCCGGTTCTGGTGGTCAACCCCGAGGACCGCGAATCACTCGCCGACCACCCGATCGCCCAGGTCTGCGTCACCGTCGCCTCCGCCGCGGTCCCCGCCGGCCTGGCCCTCGTGGACGCCTCCGACCTGGACTCCGTGCAGGAGACCAACCGCGCCCTCGCCGCCCGGCTGCTCGACGCCGCCGACCTGTGGCTGTTCGTCACCACCGCCGCCCGCTACGGCGATCAAACCCCCTGGGCCTCCCTGGAGGAGGCGGCCGCCCGGGAAACGCCCATCGGCATCGTCCTGAACCGCGTTCCCGCGAAGGTGCTGGCCGAGGTCCGCCGCGACCTGATCGAGCGGCTGGACGCCCTCGGCCTGGCCGAATCCCCCTTCTTCGTTGTCCCCGACGCCGGCCCCCACGAGGGCATGCTGCCGGACGCCTCCGTCGGCGAGCTGCGCGACTGGCTGCAACTGCTGGCCGGCCGCCACCGCGCTGCCGGGCTCGTGCGCCGCACCGGCCGCGGCGTATGGACCGGCCTGCGTGCCGATCTGCTCACCCTCGCCGACGGCGTCGACGCCCAGGACGACGCCGCCGCCCGCCTGGAACAGGCCTCACAGCACCTCCTGGAAGCGCCCAGCGCGGACCTGCGCGTCGACGTCGAGCGCGGCACCTGCGCGCAGGGCGCCCCCACCACCCGCTGGATCACCCTCGCCTCCTCCGGCGGACCACTGGCCCCGCTCGCACAGGGCGGCAAACTCCGCTCCGGCTGGTTCGGCCGCACCGGCAAGGCGCGCGCCGCCGCCCTGTCCGCGCTCGCCGACGACGTCCGCGAGTCCGTCGCCTCCCGCCTGGAGGCGGCCCTCGTAACCGTTCGCGACGACGCCGCCCGCACCTGGCAGGAGGCCGGCGCCTCCGACCGCGCCGGCGAGTTGCTTCCCACCGATGCCGACGCGACCGCCGTCGTCGACGCCTGGGCCGCAGACCAGACCGCCCGCATCGCCACCCCGCCCAAGGGCCTGACCCCGCAGGGAGCCGGCGACCTGCTGATCTCCGCCGCCGCCGGCATTGACGGCGTCCGCGCCGCTGCCAACCGCCTGGGCCTCGGGCAGGCCGTGACCGACGCCAAGACCTCCCTGGCGCAGACCCTGACCGACGTGCTCGCCGCCGCCGTCCCTGCCGGCGCCGCCCGCGCGCTGGCCCCCGATCCTGCCCTGGCCGCCGCGCTGCGCCTGCGCGCCGGCGAACTCGCACCGTTCACTCGTCCCGGAGCCACCGCATGACCGCAAACCCGACCACCGCCCCCGCCGGGGAAACCGTGCTCGACGCCGCCCACCTCCAGGCCCGCCTGGACGGCCTGCGCGCCGCCCTGGACAACTGCCCTACGGAGATACCCGCCTCGCTGTCCCTGCCCGCCCGGGATCAACTGGACGAGGTCGCCGAACGCCTGGCACTCGGCGTGGATCACACGGTGGTGGCCCTGTTCGGCGGCACCGGCTCCGGCAAGTCCTCCCTGTTCAACGCCCTGACCAGCCTGCAGTTCGCCGACGTCGGCGCCCGCCGCCCCACCACCGCTCACGCCACCGCATGCACCTGGGGCGACGACGCCGCGGCCCTGCTCGACTTCCTGGAGGTGGCCGACGAGCGCCGCATCCGCCGCGAGTCGCTGCTGGACGCCACCGACCAGGACGCCTTCGCCGGCCTGGTGCTGCTGGACGTGCCCGACTACGACTCCGTCAACACCGAGCACGCCCTCCAGGTGGACCGGCTGGTGCCTCTCGCGGACCTGCTGGTGTGGGTGGTGGACCCGCAGAAGTACGCCGACGCCGCCCTGCATGAGGGCTACCTGCGGGGGCTGGGTGCCCGTCAACAGGACATGCTCGTACTCGTCAACCAGGTGGACACCCTGCCCGCCGGCGGCGTAGACACGCTGCTCGCGGACGTGCGCAGCCTGCTTGCGGCCGACGGCCTGCACGACGTGCAGGTACTGCCGGTCTCCGCGGTGCGCGGGGACAACCTCGGGGCGGTACGTGAGCTGTTCCTGGAGCGGGTCTCCCGCGAGTCCAACGCCGCCCGCACCGCCTCGGCACGGCTTGACGCCATCGCCATGCGCCTGCGTCCCGCGGCCGCCGCGCGGCCCGTGACCACCCGCCCCGAACTGGCCGATGCCGCCGTCACCGCGCTCGTGCACGCGTGCGGCGCCCAGGCGGTGGAGGACTCGGTGCGCACCGGCCTGGCCCGCACGTTCCCGCGCGCCATGGCCCGGCCCGCCCCGCCCGCCCGGGACGCCGTCGCCTCCATTCAGACCACGTGGCTGCGGCGCACCACCGAGGGCCTGCCCGGCGCCTGGCTGCACAGCGTAGAGAACGCCGTCGCCACCCCCGAGGCCCTTGCCGCCCGCACCGCCGAGGCGGTCGGCAGCGTGCAGCTGCCCCGCCACCGCACGCCGCTGATCGAACTGGCCTGGTGGGGCGGCACGCTGGCCGCCTTGGTCGCGGCGGTGTGGACGGTTGTCGTGCTGATGCGGGGCGGCGCCGTCGGCGCCGGCCTGATCGCGCCGGTGACGTTGCTGATCATCGGCCTGGTCGTGGCGATGGCGGCACTGTCCGCACGGCACTCGCGGGCCCGCCGTGAGGCCGATGAGTATGCCCGTACCGTGCGCGCCAGGCTGGTGTCGGTGGTGGAACGCGACCTCACTCGCCCCGCCGACGGCGTGCTGGCGCGCCACCGTGCGCTCCGCGAGGCCCTCCGGGTTCCGGGTCGATAGCGGTCCGCCGGTGGTCACCGGCGTCCACAGGTACGGCTCGTGCAGGGGGTGCCGCCCCCGCATTCACAGGCCGGTGGCGGCGCGGGGTGCGGCCGCGGGACCGTTGAGGCAGCCGGCACGGTGCCGGCTTCCAACGCAAGGAGCACCCATGAGCCGTCAACTCGATCTCGTCATCCAAGGCGTCCTCGGCACCAACCCCGCCGTCACCCGCACCGCCGGCGGGCGCCCCTACTGCTACTTCCGCCTGGCCACCTCCCCGTCCTTCCGCACCGCCGACGGCTGGCAGGACGGCGACACCATCTGGTTCACCGCCAAGTCCTGGGGTCCACTGGCCGAGAACCTGGGGCGCTCGCTGCACAAGGGCGATCCGGTGGTGCTGGTGGGCCGCTTCTCCCAGGAGAACTGGTCCAAGGGAACCGAGCAGTTCACCACCAACGTGCTGACCGTCTCCTGCGGCGGACACGATTTGACCCGCGGCGAGTCGCGCTTCATGCGGATCGTCCACAGCGCGAATACCGCCGAGGCCGGCGACGCCGGTACGGGCGAGGAGTCGGCCGCCACCACCTCCGCCGGCTCGGCCGATACCGCCGGCTCCACCGCCGCGGCGGGGATGACGGACGCCGCCGCACCGGCCGCCTCCGCACCGGCCGCTGCCACCTCCGCCGGCTCGGCCGTCACCGGTGCCGTCGCCGGCCCGGACGAGGTAATCCGCCCCACCGGCCAGAACCCGCCGCCGGTCGGCCCATCCCAGTCGTTTTCCGCCGCCGGCTCCACCAGCGGCCCCGCCGCCGACGCGTCCTCCTTCGACTACACGCTCGCCGACGAGGACGGGTGACCGGCCGCCGCGGCGGCGCCGGCTCAGGCCTCGGGCGCCGCGGCGGGCTCCGCGACGGCAACAAGGTCGGCCGGGTGGGCGACGTCGAACACCTCGATCAGTACTCGCGTCGACAACTCGGCCGCCGCCGCGGCGTCCACCACGTGCAGCACCATCGCATCGTCCTGTCGCTTCCAACCCAGCGAGTCCAGGGCCGCCAGGGCATCCTCCCCGAGCCGGGCCCGGCCGTCGGCGTCGAGTAGCGGCGCCGTCAGCACCACCGCGTCCGGGCGGGTCCGCACCGTCAAGACCGGTGGCAGCGGGGAGGGGGACAGGCGACGCCGTCGCCCCAGCAGCCGGCGCAGGCCGCCTTCGGGACGCGCGTAGGCGGCCGTCGCGGCGGTGACAATCGGCGCGGCGGCGGTGAGCCGCACTCCGATCGCGCCGTCGTCGGGCCCGGTCTGTTGCAGCAGGTGGGTCAGAGACGGGATGAAGCGGTTCCAGGAGCCGACGTCGAGCCCCGGCTCACCGGCCGGGGTGGGGGAGTCGTCGTCGGAATGCGTTGCTGACATGCTCGGAACGTTAGAACGCCAACGCGGGCCTCACCACACCCGCAGTCGGTGTGTCCTGGCGTGTCACGGCCGGGATTCCAAGCCTCACTGGTTACCGTGGCTTGCAGCCCCGGCGTGCCTGCGTCGGCCACGAGCAGGAAGCAACTACCCCATGATCCGATTCGACAACGTCTCCAAGGTGTACAAGCGCGGAGCCCGGCCCGCGCTCGACGACGTCTCCATAGAGATCGAGCGCGAGGAGTTCGTGTTCCTGGTGGGCGCGTCCGGTTCCGGCAAGTCCACCTTCCTGCGGTTGACCCTGCGCGAGGAGCGCCCCACCTCCGGGTCGATCCATGTGCTCGGCCGCGACCTGTCACAGATCTCCAGCTGGAAGGTGCCCAAACTGCGCCAGGAGATGGGCTTCGTCTTCCAGGACTTCCGGCTGCTGGAGAACAAGAGCGTGTTCGAGAACGTCGCCATCGCCTCCCAGGTGATCGGCAAGCCCCGCCACTACATCCTCACGGCCGTGCCCGAGGCGCTCGAGCTGGTGGGGCTGTCCGGCAAGGAGAAGCGCCTGCCGCACGAGCTGTCCGGCGGTGAGCAGCAGCGCGTGGCCATCGCCCGCGCCATGGTCAACCGTCCCAAGCTGCTGATGGCCGATGAGCCCACCGGCAACCTGGACCCGTCCACCTCGGTGGGCATCATGCGCCTGCTGGACCGCATCAACCGGCAGGGCACCACCGTGGTCATGGCCACCCACGACGACGAGATCGTCGACCAGATGCGCAAGCGCGTCATCGAGCTGAAGGCCGGCGAGGTCGTGCGCGACCAGGCGCGCGGCGTGTACGGCTCGGACCGTTGAGGCCCGCGTGCAGCGTGTGATGCAAGGGCTACGAATCTCGCGAAAGAGGCATTGAGGTAACCGCATGCGATTCCGTTTCATCATCTCCGAGACCTTCAAGGGGCTCACCCGCAACCTGGTCATGACCGTCTCGGTGATCCTGGTGTCCTTCGTGTCACTGCTGTTCGTCGGTGCCTCGGTGCTGCTGCAGAACCAGATCTCGGTGATGAAGGGCGACTGGTACGACAAGGTCGAGGTCAGCGTCTACATGTGCCCGACGTCGTCCACCGCGGCCGCCTGCGCCGACGGCGAGGCCACCCAGGAGCAGATCGACGCCGTCGAGGACCTGATCAACTCCGACACACTCGCCCCCTACATCGACACCTACTCCGTGGAGTCCAAGGCCGAGGCCTACGAGCGGTTCATGGACGCCTACGGCGACTCGCGCATCGGCCGCAACGCCACCGAGGACATGATGCCGGTGTCCTTCCGCATCAAGCTGGTCGAGCCGGAGAAGTACCAGGTGGTGGCCGAGCAGTTCACCGGCCGTGCCGGCGTCGAACGCGTCATCGACCAGGCGGAGACCCTCGAGCCACTGTTCGTGGTGATGAACCGGGTCTCCTGGATCACCGGGGGACTGGCCGCCATCCTGGCGCTGACGGCGGTGCTGCTGATCTCCACCACTATCCGGCTGTCCGCCATGAGCCGTTCCAAGGAGACCGGCATCATGCGGCTGGTCGGTGCCTCGAACCTGTTCATCCAACTGCCCTTCATGCTTGAGGGCGCCATTGCCGCCCTGATCGGCGCGATCGGATCCGTGGCCGCGCTGTGGGCGCTGGTGCGCTACGTGGTGGTGGACTGGCTGTCCACCTCCCTAACCTTCACCGCCTTCATCGGCACCGGCGACGTGCTGCGGTTGGCCCCCTGGCTGCTGCTGGCCGCGATCGTCCTCGCGCTGGTGTCCTCCGCCTTCTCACTGTCTAGGTACACGAGGGTCTGATTCCCATGCTCCCAGTCCGCGCTGCAAACCGCCCGCGTCCCAGCCGCCGCACTAGGCGGCGGGCCCGGCGTGCCGCCGTCGGCGCCGCCGCCCTGATGCTGGTCGCCGCCCCGCTTTCCAACGGGGCGCTGGCAGACGAGCGTCAAGACGCCGTCGACGATCAGGCCGCCGCCCAGCGGAAGCAGGCCGAGCTGGCCGCCTCCCTGGAGGGCGTGTCCGCCGAGCTCGGCCAGGCATACATCGACCTGCAGAACGCGGAGACCGCCCTTTCCACGGCCCAGAGCGAGCTCGACGACGCCGAGACCGTCCTGGCGCAGAAGGAACGCGAGCAGCAGACCGCCGCCGACCGCCTCGCCGTGGCCGAGTCCGAGCTGGCCACGCTGCAGGAGGAGTCGGCGCAGACGCAGACCACCGTGGATGAGAACACCACCTCCGTGGCCGACCTGGTGGTGGCGACCTACCAGGGTGACAGCGCCATCACCTCCTGGACCTACGTGCTGTCCTCCGACTCGGTCGACCAGCTCAGCGACCGCGCCTCCACCATGGAGATCGCCACCGGCGTGCAGGAGTCCGTCCTGTCCTCCGCCGAGGAGGAGCGTGCCCAGGCCGCCAACCGCGAGGCCCGTCAGGATGCCACCACCGAGCGCGTGACCACGCTCAAGGCGGAGGCCGACGCCGCCAAGCAGGCCGCCCAGACCGCCAAGGACACCGCCCAGACCAAGCGCGACGAGGTCGCCACCCTCAAGAGCGAGAAGGAGACCGCCGCCTCGGACCTGGAGGACAAGAAGGCCGACCTGGAGGAGCAGCAGGCGCAGGCCGAGGCCGACGAGGCCGCCGCCGCCGCCGAGATTCAGCGCATCGACGCGGAGAACCGGGCCGCGGCCGCCAAGTCCGGGCAGAGCGTGGCCAGTTCCGGCAGCACCGACACCTCATCCCTGGGCAGTGGGAAGATCGGGCACCCGATCGCCGGAGCCCTGGTGGTCACCTCGTCCTACGGCTGGCGCTATCACCCCGTGCTCCACTACTCGAAACTGCACGCCGGCGTCGACCTCATGGCCTGGACGGGCACGCCCCAGTATGCGGCCGTGTCCGGCACCGTCACCAGCACCGCCGACTACGGCGGCACGGCGTGCGGGAAGAGCGTGACCATCAATGGCGGCATCATCGACGGGCAGTCGGTGCAGGTGCGTTACTGCCACCTGTCGGTGCAGCAGGTGTACGTCGGGCAGGCGGTCTCCAAGGGGCAGCAGATCGGCCTGACCGGGGCCACCGGTGGGGTCACCGGACCGCACTGCCACTTCGAGGTCTACCTCAACGGGGCGACCGTCGATCCCATGACCCTGCCCGGGTTCTGACGCCCGGGGCGGCCCCGGCGCCGGGGAGCAGGCGAGGCCCTCGCCGACGGCAGGCCTTGGCGACCGCCGCCGGCGGCAGTAGGATGCGGCGCCGTGGCTTGACGGCCCGGGACGAGGGAAGGAGACGCCGGTGGCCAAGAAGACCGAGGGGACGAGGAAACTCACTCCGGCGGAGCGCGCTAAGGCGGCCGCCGACGCGCACAAGACCATCGCCCGCAACCGCAAGGCGACTCACGACTACTTCATTGAGGACCGCTACGAGGCCGGGCTCGCCCTGACCGGCACCGAGGTGAAGGCGCTGCGCATGGGCCGGGCCTCCCTGACCGAGGCGTGGATCGAGATCGACCGCAACGGCGAGGCCTGGCTGCAGGGCGCCCACATCCCCGAGTACCTGCAGGGCACCTGGAACAACCACTCCCCGCGCCGCAAGCGCAAGCTGCTGCTGCACCGGGCCGAGTTGGACAAGCTCGCGCAGCGGGTGCAGGCCAAGGGCTACACGATCGTGCCCCTGGAGCTGTACTTCACCGGCGGGCGCGTCAAGCTGGAGATCGCGTTGGCCCGCGGTAAGCAGGACTGGGACAAGCGCCAGGCCCTGCGGGAGGCGCAGGACAAGCGGGATGCGGCGCGCGCCATGGCCGCCGCCAATCGGCGCCGCGGCTGACGCGGGCATCCCGGGAACTCCTCCGGCGGGCGTGACGGCGTCTGCCGGTCAGAGGGGGCGTCGGGCGCCGTCGTCGGGCTGCCGACCGGTTCCCGACCGGTTCCCGACGAGCGGGACGGTGGCGAGCGGGTCGGCTCGCCTTACCAGCGGTCGTGCACGTGGGCGCGGATGCGCCGGTCGTACAGGTCCGCCAGGGCCGCGTGCAACTGCTCGCTGAGCGGTTCCAGCGCGGCGGCCGCGGCGTTGGCGCGGGCCTGCTCGGCGTTGCGCGCGCCGGGGATCACCGTGGTTACGCCCGGCTGGTCCAGGATCCAGCGCAGCGCCACCTGGGCGGGGGAGGCGCCCGCCGGGCCGAGTTCGCGGCACAGGGCGGTGAACTCCTGGGCGGCCTTGACACCGACGTCGAAGGGCACGCCGGAGAAGGTCTCGCCGATGTCGAAGGCGGAGCCGTCGCGGTTGTAGTTGCGGTGGTCGGAGGCGGGGAAGGTGGTGTCCGCGGTGTAGCGGCCGGACAGCAGCCCGGAGGCCAGCGGCACGCGGGCGATGATCGCGGTGCTCGTGGCCTGCGCTGTGGGCAGCACCTGCTCCAGCGGCTTGCGGCGGAAGACGTTGAGGATGATCTGCACGCTGGCGCACCCGGGGCGCCGCATGGCATCCAGGGCCTGGGCGCAGGTCTCCACGCTGACCCCGTAGGCGCGGATGCGGCCGTCCGCCACCATCTCCTCCAACCAGTCCCAGGTGCGCTCGGCGGAGATGACCTCACTGGGCGGGCAGTGCAGCTGCACCAGGTCGATGGTGTCCACGCCCAGGTTCCGCCGGGAACGGTCGTTCCAGGCCAGGAAGGCGTCGCGCGTGTAGTTCTCGGGGAGCTGCTCCACGCGTCGGCCCATCTTGGTGGCGATGGTGAGTCCGGCGTCGGGGTGGGCGGTGGCGAAGGCGCCGACGAACCGTTCGGAGCGGCCGTCGCCGTAGACGTCGGCGGTGTCGATGAAGGTGACGCCGGCGTCGAGCGCCGCCTGCAGGGTGGCGGTGGCGTCATCGGCGGTGACCTCGCCCCAGTCGGTGCCGAGCTGCCAGGTGCCGACGCCGACGGCGGAGATATTGCGATCGAGGGCGGGGAGCGGGCGGGTCTCCATGACGGGCCTCCTACGAGTTTGTGCCGGTGCCGTCAGCCTAGCGGCTCCCAGTGGTCCGGCGAAACAAATCTAGTGGCGAAGGTCTCGCGGCCGCTGCAACCGGCGCTGGTATCCTTGAGTTGCTGAGGTTTCAGCGGGTTCCCGCGAGGCATGCCGGGCGGGGAAAACTCAACAGGGGATGATCGGTTTCGACGACGGTCGTGGATTCAGGAGAAGCGGGTCGAGGATGCACAGTCATCTCGTCAACGCTCTGTGCGAACCAATAGGTGCCGATAACACTCGCACCGACTTCGCCCTCGCCGCCTGAGGCGAGCCTCGAAGTCCGTCAGCCCGGGGGAGCTTCCGCCCCGGTTCCTGGCGTCATCTAGGAAGCCACTGCTGAGGCCCCACGCCACCGGGGGTCTCGGGACTTCAAGGTGGCTGAGCCCGTCGGCGTCCTTGTTCGCGTGAGACGCCGGGGCCGAGAAAAACAGCAGCGAACTGCACCCGGAGAAGTCCTGTTGCACCACCGTCGGACCGGGGTTCGATTCCCCGCATCTCCACCAAGAACCTGCTGGCGCTGACACGGTCACGCGCCAGCAGGTTCTTTGTTTTCTTGTCCGGCTTCGATCCTGCGTGTGAGAGTCGGGTCATCGGGTTATCGGTGTTGAGACGCTGCTTCACATGTGACTTGGTGTTGATCGTGGGTGCTGGAGGCGGTCTTCAGCACGACCTTGGTGACACTCCACGACCTTTGTGCCTGTTGCACGACCACCCCGGGGTCGTGCAGTACGCACCAAGGTCGTGGAACACCGCCCGGGGTCGTGCAATACACCGGCGGGGCAACCGTTGCAGTCGCCCCAGGGATGCGGGGCGTCGCCGCCCCGCCCGTCGATGGCCCTGAGGGTTGACCCTGACACGGTGTGAGGGCACATGGTTGACTCATGGCCGAGACCACGAATCTCATGACGATCGGCGAGTTCAGCTCATTGACTCGCCTGTCGGTACGCATGCTGCGCCACTACGACGCTCACGGTGTGCTCGTGCCCGCCGACGTCGACCCGTGGACGGGATACCGCCGCTATGCGCCGCACCAGCTGCGCGACGCCGCGGACATCCGGAACCTGCGCGATGTCGGGTTCGGCGTCTCCGCCATCTCCGCCCTGCTCGCCGCCCGCGGCACCCCGGCATGGTCGGCTGCGCTGGAGCTCCAGCGCGAGACCGTCATCGAGGAGACGCGCGCCGCCCAGGCTCGGCTGGCTCTCATCTCTCACCTCATCGAAGGAGAAACCAGCATGTCCATCACCGTCGAGCGCCGCACCATCGCGGCCATGACCATCGTCGCCCTGCGCGACGTCGTCCCAACCTACGCCGACGAGCATCTCCTCTGGGCCCGCATGATGCCGGAGATCGCCCGGCAGGGCATCACGCCCATCGGCCCGTGCGGAGTGATCGAGCACGACGCCGAGTTCACCGAGCGTGACGTCGACGAGGAGATCTTCCTGCCCGTCGCACCCGGAACAACGGCCGCTGCCCCGCTGCAGATCCATGAACTTCCGGCTCGAGACTGCCTCGTGGCCCACGTCGTCGGTCCGTACGACCAGCTCACCGGGGCTCACGACCGGCTGGCAACCCGAATCGCCGCCGAGGGGCTGACACCGCCGGCAGACGACTCCCTGGCGGACAAATCGTTCAACATCTACCTCACGACGCCGGACGAGGTTCCTGCCGACCAGCTCGTGACCGAGGTGTGCCTACCCCTCGGCTGAGCGTGCAGTCGCACCACAGCGAAGCCCCTGGAGGGATTGCGGCAATCCACCTCGCCGGTGAAGCCCGGGATGGGTGAATCATCGGCGAGGTGGATTGTCCTAGGCCGTGCTGGCGCCGCCTGTCCGGTCTGAAGTCGCCAGCTTTCGTGTCGGACCTTCGTGAGACCCTGCTGGCATGGAGAACAACTACCTGGAAGCAATGGGGTTTCTGCCTGACTGGCAGGCAACCTACGACCTGCTGCCGCTGCCTGCGATGGTGGGCCTGCCGCGCAACGATCAGTTCAACCACATCGTGGTCTACACCGACGACTCGGGGGCGAACATCTGCTTGTTCGAGACCGCGGACGGCAGCTCGAGAGAGTCGCTCACCGTGGTCGGCACTGCGCGTGTCAGCGTCGAGGGCTGGCAGGTCGTACCGGGCATCGCCCATCTCAGCGTCCTCTACGAGGACGGCGAGGAGATGACTCGCCTGCTGATTTGGGTCGACGATCCCCACATGTATCCGGTGTACGGGCTTGAGGCGGACGGACCGGTGGCGCGCTACGGCGACTACCGGGTTGGTGCGATCGCCGTGGACGTCGAGGTGTTCGACTCGGAGGAGGACTGGGAGAAGGTCCAGACGCCGATCAGCATGAAGGACTCGCCGGCAAAGAGGATGGACGAAGACCTGCCCAACGAGGTCTACATCGGCCCGCGGTTCGTCGCTAGCCCCTGGCTGTTCGCGCTCTACAGCGGCGAGGCCGGGCCAGAAGACGTCAGCCCCATCGGCATGCTGAAGGCCGTCTGCAATGAGGTGACGATCGTGACGAACCGCCTCACTGGAAATCAGTGGTACAAGGTGAACGCCGATTGTGGATTCCCCATCACACTGGGACTTCCCATCGGCACAACACCTGCGCCGCACCCCGGGAGCGTGGTGGACGGCAAGGCGTTTCTCACGGGTACGACGGGGTTCTGGCTAGCTGACTACGAGGATCCGTACGCGTAGACCCGTGGCTCTTCACGCTTGCTTTCTGCTCGCCCGATCTCTGGGGCTCCTGCGGCGGCCGTATGATCCGGTAGATCCGGGCGATCAATACGGTCGCCGCAGGAAACACGGCACTCACCGCGTACAATGACCATGGGGTAAGCGACGCATCCATGATGGGGTTGATGCACCGGAAGTGTAGGGCGATTCCGAGCAGGTATAGTGGGTACTCGGCCAGTGCCAGTAGCAGGCTCGTCCACCATGTCTGGTTTGCCTTGAGCTTGTTGTCGATGTGGAGGGCGACTGCGGGCAAAACGAGTGGCATCACGAGGAGCGCGGTGTAGAGCTGGATTATGGGCGTGGGAATGGACTCGTCCCTGATTAGTGCCAGGTGCCCGGATATGCCCAAAACCACGCAGCACGCGATGTAGATTGCGATGACTGCGCCGGAACTGAGCAATCGCCGTACAGGCGTTCCGGTCATGAACGCTCATCCTTTCGCGAGACCGCAGCCTCGTGCGCCGCCTGGCCGCGTGGTGTCAGCGGTTAATGTAAGTCTGGCAGTTCTTGTCGAGCCATCGGCGCCCGATATCGAGGTCGCCGTCAATCATGGGCACCACGATGTACGAGTGCATCTCGGCGAATTCCGGCGCGTAGGTGGTGATGGCGTTGAGGGTGGGGAAGGTGCTCAATTGTGCCTCGGCGCTATCCATGCGCGTGGTGTCTCCGGCGTCGGCCGCGTTCAAGTACTCGTCGATCCAGCCGCACTGCCAGTACAGGGCCTCGGAAACCGCGAGGTCTCCCTCGGCCACGTGAACCACCACGCCGGTGGAGTCGGGGTCCAGTCCACTGTCCTCCAGGGCGCGCCTGGCCACGGGGTTCTCTGCGTCGGCCTCGAGGGTGAGGTCGGAGCCGTCCTGCGTCTGAACGGTGGCGCCCGCGAGTTCGGGAATGAGGTCTGCTGCTGTGGGCACCTCGACCCCGGGGGCGAAGGTCAAGTCGTCGCCCTCGAGCTCGTGATGGGCGAGCTTCTGTACTTCCGGCGCGATCGGTGCCTCAGGCGACGCCGCCGGTTCGGGTGCGGCGGTCGCGGCATCGCCGCTCTTACCGATAGCGAACGGGACAGCGAGCAGGGCGATCCCGGCCAAGACGACGACCCCGGCGGTCTGCTTCTTATTCACGTTCTTGTTCACGGCGCCTCCTCGCCTACGGGCAAGTGAACAGAACATGACCGCCTTTTTCTCGCACCCATGCGACACGCCCGCCTCGGAATTGAAGGATACGCCGCCTGGGTGCCCGTGCATGCCTTTCAACCCGGTTCTTCGAATTCGCCCGCCCAGGCGGAGCGGATCGGGGCGCCGGCACGCGTACTCTCCGCCCATGACGCCGACGACGCCGCCCCGCCCGCCCTACGAGCCCGCCACCGCGCTCGTACTCCAGCGCCTCGAGGCCGCCGGCGGACTCCCGCCCCTGAACAGCTCCACGCTGACCGACCGTCGCATCCCGATCGCCCGGCGCCGCGCCGTCTATCTGGCCGCCTGCCCGGACGCGCACCTGCACGAGGCGACCCTCACTCGCGCCGACGGCACCACCATGCCGCTGACCGTCGTCACCCCGACCGACGGCGCGGCGCAGCCGGGCGCCCCGCTGCTGCTGTCCATCCACGGCGGCGGGCGGGTGATGGGCTGCCGCTTCGACGACCTGGCCGCCCCGACCGCCTGGGCGCGGCGCTTCGGCGGCGTCGTCCTCGCCCCGGAGTACCGCCTGGCGCCGGAGCACCCCGCACCCGCAGCGGGGGAGGACTGCCTGGCGGCACTGGCCTGGGCCGCCGAGCACGCCGCGGACTACGGGGCGGACCCGGAGCGCATCGTCGTCGTCGGGCCCAGCGGCGGCGGGGGACTGGCCGCCTGCCTGGCTCTGACCGCTCGGGACCGCGGTGGGCCTCGGGCGCTGGGTTACCTGCTCGACTACCCGATGCTGGACGACCGCACCGGGCTGCCTGGCCCCGACGGCGCGGTGCAGCCGCCGTCGGCCCGCCAGTTCCCCGACGACGGGCTGTGGCCGGCGCACTGGAACGACTGGGCCTGGGAGCAGATCCTGCCCGGCCGGCGGGGCGGAGCGGCGGTGAGCGTGCATGAGGCGGCCGGCCGCGCCGTCGACCAGCCGGGCGCTCTGGCCGGGTTACCCCCGATCTTCCTGTCCGTCGCCGGGGCCGAGACCTTCCGGGACGAGGTGGTCGCCTTCGCCGCGGCCCTGTGGCGTGACGGCGGGGACTGCGAGCTGCACGTGTGGCCGGGAGCCACCCACGCCATGGAGTACGTCAGCGCCACCTGGCTGCGCGACGGCCTGGAGACCGCGCGACTGAGCTGGCTCACCCGGCTGCTTGAGCCCGAAGACCCGCGCCTCAACCTGGCGCGGGTGGTGGGGGAGGGGACCTTCCCGATGATCGCCGCGAATGACTGCGGTGGCGAGCTCGATGGTGGGCTCGGGCGGCCGCAGCCGTAGCTTCTACCGATCTCGGTACGTAACTTCTACCGATCTCGGTGGGGGTCAGTCGCGGGTGAGGGCCTTCTCCAGCGGCTCGTAGTGCGCCACTATCGCCTCCCGGTAGGCGCCCACGTCCCCGGCGCGGGCCGCCTGCAGCATGGCCCGATGGGCGTTGGCGGTCTTGACGATGTCCTCCGGGCGCGGGGCATGGAGCATGGGAACCGTCAGGGTGTGAATCGCCCAGAACGCCTCCATCAGGTGGGCGAACAGCTGATTGGGTACCGGCGCCAGCAGCATCTGGTGGAAGCTGCGGTCCTGGTCGGTGAAGGTCTCCCCACGCTTCGCCAGCGCCTCCATCTCATCCACGACGGCGTCGATCTCCGCGTCCTCGCGTCCCTTCCAGGCCGCCACCACCGCCTCCGCGAGGTCGGCGTCCAGGGTGCGGCGCACCTGAACCACCTCGCGCAGGCTGCGGTAGTCGTCGCCCGGCTTGAGCAGCCCCCGGAAGACAAGGGACTCCACCATGGGGCGCATCGACACCTGGCCCACGAACATGCCGTGGCCGTGGCGCACCTCCACGATGTCCAGGGCCGCCAGCGTGCGGATGGCCTCGCGCACGGAGGAGCGGGACACACCCAGGGTCTCGCACAGCTGCGACTCGGTCGGCAGCGGGTCGCCGGGCTGGAGGTGGGATTGCAGGATGTAGTCCTTGATGGCATTCATGGCGCTGGTGGCCTGCGTGGTCGCCCCACTGGATGCGGTGTAGGCCCCGCGCTTGATCTCCACGGCGGTCATGGCTCGCTCGTCCCCTCTTCGGCTCCGCTGCGCTCGCGCGCCTATCGCCTCCCGGCCAGGTGAAGCCGGGAGGGCTCTCAGGTCATCGTTACACATAATCCATCTTCCGTCCGGGGATTGATCAGATGTCCGATGCCTGCTACATTCATTCTACCGACATCAGACAACAGATGTCCGATCTCAGGAGTCCTCAATGACGATCTCTGCTCCCCGCGCCTCCCGCCGCGACTTCATCCGCCTTTCCTCCACGCTGGGCCTGGCCGCCGGCCTGGCCGCCGGCCTCGCCGCCTGCGGCGGTTCCAGCTCATCCTCCGATTCCGGAGCCACGGCAGTGGCGGCCGATCCTGCCGCCAACGCCGCGGCCTCCAACGCCGACGGCACCATCACCGCCGGCATCTCCTACGAGCTGGGCACCAACGGCTACGACCCCATGACCACCACTGCCGCACTCACCGTCGCCGCCAACTGGCACACCCTGGAGGGCCTGACCGAGCTGCACCCCGCCACCCGCGAGTGCTACGCCGCCCTGGCCGCCGACCTGCCCACCCAGGTGGATGACACCACCTATGAGGTGACCCTGCGCGACGGCGCCGTCTTCTCCGACGGCACGCCCGTCACCGCCGACGACGTGGTCTTCTCCTTCGAGCGCGTCCTGGACCCGGACAACAACTCGCTGTACTCCCAGTTCATCACCTTCATCGACTCCGTGACGAAGAAGGACGACGCCACCATCACCATCACCACCAAGTACCCCTACTCGCTGGTGGCCGAACGCATCAGCGTGGTCAAGATCGTGCCCCGCGCCGCCGTCGAGGCCGACGCCGCCGCCTTCGACATGAACCCGGTCGGCACCGGCCCCTACACCATGACCGACAACGGCGCCGCCTCCCAGACCATCGTCTTCGAGCGCAACGACAACTACAACGGCCCCCACCCGGCGCTGGCCAAGTCCATGACCTGGCAGATCCTGCCCGACGACACCACCCGCACCAACGCCATCACCTCCGGCACCGTCCAGGCCATCGACGCCGTCCCCGTGGCCAACCTGGCCACCATGCAGGCGCCCATCACCGTGGCCGCCCAGCAGGGCTTCTCCCTGCTGTTCGCCATGTTCAACAACGCCACGCTCTCCGACGTCAAGGCCCGCCAGGCGATCATGTACGCCCTGGACTACGACAAGATCTGCGAGACCGGCATGGGCACGCTCGCCACCCCCGCCACCTGCTTCGTCCAGGCCGACCACCCCGCCTACAAGCAGGCCAGCACCGTCTACACCTACGACGCCGACAAGGCCAAGTCGCTGCTGGCCGAGGCCGGGGTGACCAGCATCAACCTGCTGTGCTCCGACCACGGCTGGTTCGCCTCCGTCCGCCCGATCATCCGCGAGAACCTCGAGGCCCTAGGCATCACCGTCAACTACGAGGAGAAGAAGTCCGCGGACGTCTACGCCTTCATCGACTCCGCCCAGGGCGACTGGGACGTGGTCATCGCCCCCGGCGACCCCTCCGTCTTCGGCAACGACGCGGACCTGCTCATGCGCTGGTGGTACGCCGGCGACATCTGGACCGACACCCGCCTGCACTGGAAGGGCACCGACGCCTACAACCAGGTGCAGGCCGCCCTGGACGAGGCCGTCCAGCTCGACGGCGACGCCCAGGTGGCCAAGTGGCAGGAGATCTTCGACCTGATCGCCGCAGACGTGCCGCTCTACCCGATCTTCCACCGCAAGTCGCCCACCGCCTACGACGCCGAGGCGCTGGTCGGATTCCAGCCGATCGCCCTGACCGGCCTGTCCTTCATCGACGTCGGCACCACCGCCGCCTGACCGTCCGCCTCCCCCAGTTCCGGCAACAAGGAGCACTCCCGTGTCCAACCTCCTCCGCCTGATCGGCCGCCGCCTGGTGGCGCTGCCGATCATGGTGCTGGGCGTGACACTGCTCGTATTCGTCGTCATGTCGTTCTCCTCGGCCGACCCGGCGCGCCTGGCGCTGGGGGAGGCCGCCACGGCCGACGCCCTCGAGCAGTACCGCCAGGCCCACCACCTCAACGACCCGCTGCTGCAACGCTTCTGGGACTACCTGGTGGGCCTGGCGCACGGCGACCTCGGCACCACTTTCACCGGCGTGAAGATCACCGACATGGTCGCCAACGCCTTCCCCATCACCCTGCAGCTGACCTTCATCGGCATCTTCCTGGCCGTCATCGCCGCCACCATCCTCGGCGTGATCGCCGCCCTGTACCGGGACGCCTGGCCCGACCAGGTCATCCGCGTGATCTCCATCCTGTGCCTGGCCACCCCCTCCTTCTGGCTGGCCCTGCTGCTGATCCAGTGGTTCGGCGACATCCCCGGCGCCACCGGCACCTTCCCCTCGGTGGTCACCCAATGGGTCTCCTTCGGCGATGACCCCGGCGCCTACGCGCGGCAGATCTTCCTGCCCGCCCTGGCCGTCGCCGTCCCCAACACCGGCACCCTGACCCGCGTGGTGCGCACCGCCATGGTCGAGGAGCTCGACCGCGACTACGTGCGCACCGCCATCGGCGCCGGCATCCCCAAGCACGTCGTCGTCGCCCGCAACGTTCTGCGCAACGCCCTGATCACCCCGCTGACGGTGCTGGGCCTGCGGCTCGGCTACGCCATGGGCGGCGCCGTCGTCATCGAGATGATCTTCAACATCCAGGGGATGGGACAGCTCATCTTCCAGGGCATCACCCGCAATGACGTCAACATCGTCCAGGGCGTGTCCATCACGGTCGCACTGGCCTTCATCATCATCAACATCGTCGTTGACATGCTCTACGTGCTGGTCAACCCGAGGATCAGGAGCGTCTGATGCCCCACCGCCGCACACTGGACAAGGTTGCCGCCCCCGGCCTGCGCTTCCAGGGCTGGCGCCGCCTGCCGCTGGGCTCCAAGATCGCCGTCATCGTGCTGGCCCTCATCGCCCTGATGGCCGTCTTCGCCCCGCTGGTGGCCCCCTATCATCCGGGCGCCACCGGCCTGGCCTCCGCCGAGACCGTCACCCATGTGGAGGGCGTGGGCGACGTCGTCTCCTCCGACCCCGCCGTCGCCCCCTCCGCCGCGCACCTGTTCGGCACCGACGCCACCGGCCGGGACATCTTCTCCCGCGCCATCTACGGCGCCCGCGTCTCCCTGGTGGTGGGCTTGAGCGCCACCGGCATCGCCCTGGCCCTGGCCGCGGTCCTCGGCGCCATCGCCGCCACCAGCCGCAAGTGGATCGGGGAGGTGGTCATGCGCGTGCTGGACGTGGTCATGTCCTTCCCCGGGATCGCGCTCGCGGCCGTGCTGGTGCTGGCCATGTCCGCCTCCGGGCTGCCGATGGTGGCCGTGATCATCATCGCCACGGCGGTCGTCTACACCCCACAGCTCACCCGCGTGGTGCGCGCCAATATCCTCGCCCAGTTCGGCGAGGACTACGTGGCCGCCTCCAAGGTCATGGGGGCCCGCGTCCCCTGGATCCTGGCCAAGCACGTGGTGCGCAACTGCGTCGCCCCGATCATGGTCTACGCCACCGTCCTGGTGGCCGACGCCATCGTCTTCGAGGCCTCCCTGTCATTCATCGGGGCCGGCATCAAGGCCGTCAACACCCCCACCTGGGGCAACATGCTCTCCGAGGGCAAGGCCCTGCTGCTGTCCGGCCACTGGTGGCCGACGTTCTTCCCCGGGCTGATGATCCTGATCACCACCCTGTGCCTGAACATCCTGTCCGAGGGCCTGACCGACGCCATGGCCTCCCCGCGTATCCGCGCCCATGTGGACGTCGAGGCCGACGAGGAGGCCATGCAGACCCAGCAGGCCTGGGACGAGGCCGGCCACGCCGTGCGCTCCCACGCCGAGCTGACCGCCGACGCCGTCCCCGGCGGGCAGAAGAGCGCCCTGACCGGGATCGTGGAGCCCGCCGCCGAGAAGGTCCCGCTCGCCGAGCGGCTGGCCGCCCTGCGCGACGCCGAACTGGCCCGCCACGACCGGCTCGTCTACCCCACCCCGCAGGCCGCGCCCGTGCTGGAGGTGGAGGACCTGTCGATCGCCTTCCCCGCTCAGCACGGGGAGGTGAATATCGTCGACGGCGTGTCATTCTCCGTGCGCCCCGGCGAGACCATGGGCCTGGTCGGGGAGTCCGGCTGCGGGAAGTCCATCACCTCCATGGCGGTCATGGGGCTGCTGCCGTCCAGCGCGCGCATCACCGGACGGATCCGCTTCCAGGGTCGCGACCTGCTGGAGCTGAGCCCCAAGGACCACAACGCCCTGCGCGGCCACGAGATGAGCATGATCTACCAGGACGCTCTGTCCTCCCTGAACCCCTCCATGCTCATCCGCTCCCAGATGAAGCAGCTCACCTCCCGCGGCGGCACCCGCAGCGCCGAGGAACTGCTTGAGCTGGTGGGCCTGGACCCGGTGCGCACCCTGAAGAGCTACCCGCACGAGCTGTCCGGCGGGCAGCGCCAGCGCGTGCTGATCGCCATGGCGCTCACCCGCGACCCCAGCCTGGTCATCGCCGACGAGCCCACCACCGCCCTGGACGTCACCGTCCAGAAGCAGGTCATCGACCTGCTGAACCAGCTGCGCGAGAAGCTCGGCTTCGCCATGGTCTTCGTCAGCCACGACCTGGCCCTGGTGGCCAAGGTCGCCCACCGCATCACCGTCATGTACGCCGGCCAGGTGGTCGAGCAGGCCACCACCGCCGAACTGCTGACCAACCCCGTCCACGAGTACACCCGCGGCCTGCTCGGCGCGGTGCTCTCCATCGAGGCCGGATCCAAGCGCCTGCACCAGGTGCGCGGCACCGTGCCCAGCCCGCAGGAGTTCGTGGCCGGCGACCGCTTCGCCCCGCGCTCATCCCACCCCGACGTCGGCCTGAACACCCGCCCGGTGCTGCGGCCCGTGGCCGGCGCCGGCGAGCACTACTACGCCATCACGCCCGAGCTCGAGGCGATCCTCGCCAAGGAGGCCCACTGATGCCCACCGACAAGTACGCCGGCTGGAATCCCGAGACCGATCCGGTCATCGAGCTGCGCCATGCCCACGTCATTCACAAGTCCCGCACCGGCAAGCTGTTCCGCCCCGACACGGTCCACGCCGTCAACAACGTTTCCTTGAAGGTCAAGCGCGGCGAGACCCTCGGACTGGTGGGGGAGTCCGGCTGCGGGAAGTCCACCACCGCCCGCGTCATGACCGGCCTGCAACCGCTGACTCGCGGCGAGGTCTACTTCAAGGGGCGCCCCCTCGGGCACTCCGCCGCCGACCGGCGCGCCCTGGGCCGCTCGGTGTCCGTGGTCTTCCAGGACCCGGCCACCGCGCTGAACCCGCGCATGATCGTGCACGACACGCTCATCGACCCACTCAACGTCCACGGCATCGGCTCACCCGCCGAACGCGAGGCGAAGGTCCGCGATCTGCTGCACCTGGTGGGCCTGCCGCCCAGCGCCCTGGAGGTGCTGCCCCGGCAGATCTCCGGCGGCCAGCGCCAGCGCGTCGCCATCGCCCGGGCACTGGCCCTGGACCCGGACATCATCGTCGCCGACGAGCCCACCAGCGCCCTGGACGTGTCCGTGCGCGCCCAGGTCCTCAACCTGCTGCAGGACCTCAAGGCCGCCCTCGGTCTGGGGCTGGTGTTCATCAGCCACGACATCAACACGGTCCGCTACGTCTCCGACCGCATCGCCGTCATGTACTTCGGCAAGATCCTGGAGATGAACACGACGGCGGAGATCTTCGCCCACCCCCAGCAGGAGTACACGCGCACGCTGCTCGGCTCCGTGCCCTCCCTGCTCGAGGCCTGATCGGCCGCCCCACAAACACCCCTAACCTGCACCCCAACCCGCAAGGAAACCGTCACATGGACACCCGCTTCACCGGCGTCATCCCGCCGGTCGTCACCCCCTTCAAGCACGGCGAGATCGACATGGACTCCCTCGGCCGCACCGTCGACTTCCTCATCTCCTCCGGCGTGCACGGCCTGTTCGTCGGCGGCTCCTCCGGCGAAGTCGCCTACCTGACCGACTCCCAGCGCGACGCCGTCATCGCCACCGTCGTCGAGCGGGCCGCCGGGCGCGTGCCCGTGCTGGCCGGCGCCATCGACACCACTGCGCACCGGGTCATCGAGCAGGCCAGGCGGGCCGAAGTGCTCGGCGTCGATGCCGTCGTCGCCACCTGCCCCTTCTACGCGATCAACGACGCCGCCGAGATCGCCGACCACTTCCGCGCCATTGCCGCCGCGCTGAACGTGCCACTGCTGGCCTATGACGTGCCGGTGCGCCTGAACGGCAAGAAGCTGGGCCGCGACCTGCTCGTGGCCCTGGGCAAGGAAGGCGTGCTCGCCGGCGTCAAGGACTCCTCCGGTGACGACGTCGGCTTCCGCCGGCTGGTGGCCGCCAACGCCGCCGCCGGCCACCCGCTGGCCGTGCTCTCCGGTCACGAGTGCGTGGTGGACGGCATGCTGCTGCTGGGCGGGGACGGCTGCGTGCCCGGATACGGCAACGTGGACCCAGGCCGCTACGTGGCGCTGTGGGAGGCCGCCCAGGCCGGAAACTGGGCCGTGGCCCGCGATATCCAGGACCAGCTGTGCGCGGGCTTCGAGATCGTCTACGTGCCGCGCGGCCGCTCCGGCGATGCCACCGGCATCGGCGCCTTCAAGACCGTCATGGCCGCCCAGGGCACCATCGACACCAATGACATGGCCTTCCCGGTACGGGCCCTGGACGGCGAGGCCCGCGACGGCGTGCTGGCGATCGCCCGCGCCCAGGGGCTGATCTGAGATGCCCGCCGTCGCCGGCCCGGCCGACCGCCCGGCCGCGGCCGCGGAGGACCTGATCGGCGTGGACGTGGGCGGCACCAAGATCGCCGCCGCACGCGTCGCCCCCGACGGCGCCCTGCGCGGGGGCGTGCGGGAGGTGCCCACCCCCGCCCACGCCGGCCCGGCCGCCATGCTCGACGCCATCGCCGGCCTCATCGTGGCCGTCGCCGACGACGGCCCGGGCACGCCGACGTCCCGGCGCCCCGGCCCGGTGGCGGCGGTCGGCATCGGCTCGGCGGGAGTGATCGACGCCGAGCGCGGCACGGTCATCTCCGCCACCGACGCCATCACCGACTGGGCGGGCACCGACATCGCCGGCGGCGTGGCCGCGCGCCTGGAGGCAGCCGGCCTGCACGGTCCGGACGGCGCGGCGCCCGCGGTGCACGTCGACAACGACGTCAACGCCTACGCCGCCGGCGAGGCCTGGATCGGGGCCGGGGCCGGAGCCGCCTGCGCGCTGGTCGTCGCCGTCGGCACCGGCGTGGGCGGGGCGGTGGTGCTGGACGGGCGCGTCCACCACGGGGCGCACGGCCTGGCCGGGGAGCTGGGGCATATGCCCAGCGCCCTGGCGGCGGGGGAGCGGTGCAGCTGTGGGCGCCCCGGCCACCTCGAGGCCGTCGCCGCCGGCCCGCAGATCGCCCGCCGCTTCTGCGAGGCCACCGGCGCCCAGGACGTAACCGGCGCGCTCGCCGTGGAGCGCCTGGCCCGCGCCGGTGACCCCGACGCCCGCCGCCTGTACCGCGAGGCCGCCACCGCCCTGGGGCAGGCCATCGCCGGCGTCGTCACCGTTCTGGACCCCGACCGGGTCATCATCTCCGGCGGTCTGGCCCGCTCCGGGCCGCTGTGGTGGGACCCGCTGCGCGAGACCGTGCGTCGCGAACTGGTCGAGCCGGTCGCCACGGAGCTGCAGCTGCTGCCCGCCGCCCTGGGCACGACGGCGCCCATCGTCGGTGCCGCCCACCAGGCCGCCCAACGCCTGGCGGACGTCCGCTGAGCCCGCCCACCTCAAAACACCTGCGCGAATCAGGAGGCACCATGACCACCCTTGACCCCGTACTCGAGCGCCTGCGCGGCGGACTGATCGCCTCCGCGCAGGCATATCCCGGCGAGCCCATGCGCGACCCCCGCACCATGGACCAGGTCGCCCAGGCCTGCGTCGCCGGCGGCGCCGTCGGCATCCGCGCCCAGGGCCTGGCCGACCTGGCCCTGATCACCCAGCACGTAGACGTGCCCGTCATCGGACTGTGGAAGGACGGTGCGGGCGGGGTGTTCATCACCCCGACCCTCACCCACGCGATCGCCGTGGCCGCCACCGGCGCGCAGATCGTCGCCCTGGACGGAACCCGCCGTCCACGCCCGGATGGGCGCAGCCTCGCCCAGACAATCACCGCGCTCAAGGCCGCCCGCCCGGGCGTGCTGGTCATGGCCGACTGCGGCAGCCTGGACGACGCCCGGGCCGCCCAGGACGCCGGCGCCGACATCCTGGGCACCACCCTGGCCGGCTACACCGGTGAGCGTCCCCCCACCGCCGGGCCGGACCTGGAGCTGGTGGACCAGGTGACGGCGATCGCGCAGGTGCCGCTGGTGGTCGAGGGACGAGTGCACACCCCCGCCCAGGCGGCAGCCGCCATGGACCACGGCGCCTTCGCCGTCGTCGTCGGAACCGCCATCACCCACCCGACGACCATCACCTCCTGGTTCGTCGACGCCGTCGCCCACCGGTGACGGGACCCCTGGGGCGCGTGTGACGAGTGCGGCCGAAGTGTTTGTTGTGGGCCACAAATCGGTACGCCACGCCGAGGAAAACGCCGTCGTATCTGACAAATCGCCCCATTTATGCATAGCGTTACGGCCAGCGGCACCGCTCCAAGGTGCCCAACCGTCACCCAGACGTCCAAAACCACCAACCGAGAGGCAGATACATGTCCATCAACCGCACCGAGCTCATTGCCGCCATCGCTGAGAAGGCCGGCCTGACCAAGACCGACGCCGACGCCTTCCTCGGCGCCTTCCAGGACGTCCTCGTTGAGAACGTCACCAAGGGTGAGGCCGTCAAGATCACGGGCCTGATGGGTGTCGAGCGCGTCGAGCGCGCCGCTCGTACCGGTCGCAACCCCCGCACCGGCGAGGAGATCCAGATCCCTGCCGGCTACGGCGTGAAGCTGACCGCCGGCTCGGCCCTGAAGAAGGCCGCCTCCGGCAAGTGACCCCCTAGGGGAACCGGGGCGTGCGGGCCCGCCAACGGCGGCCCGCGGAAGCCAACGGATAAGGCGCGTCGTCCTACACGGGCGGCGCGCCTTCGTTGTGCCCGCTCCCTGCCACCCCCCTCCCTTCACCGAGACCGGCACTTGTTGCCTGCCGAGGTCGGTCCCTGTGACGGTCCGGGACCGGGTTCCTCCTGCCGGATGAGCCGAGGCCTGCGCCAGCCCGATACCTTCGAGTCATGACCACCCCGTCGCCGCTCCCGCCCCCGGGTGGGCCCGCCGTCCCCGGCCCCTGCCCCGCCCTGTTTCTCGACTCCCTGGCGAAGGCCTTCGGCCCAAAGATCGCCGTCAACCTGCTCTCCCTGGCCATTCCCGCCGGCAGCCTCTACGGCATCGTCGGCCCCAACGGGGCGGGCAAGACCACCACGCTGTCCATGGCGACCGGCCTGCTGCTACCCGATTCCGGACGCGCCCTGGTCCACGGCGTGGACGTATGGGCCGAGCCCGCCCGCGCGAAGGCCCTGCTCGGCGTGCTGCCCGACGGGTTGCGCACCTTCGACCGCCTGAGCGGCCTGGAACTGGTCACCTACTCCGGCCTGCTGCGCGGCATTCCCCGCGACGTCGTGGTTCCCCGTGCCACGCAACTGCTGCACGTGCTGGACCTGTGGGACGCCGGCACCACCCTCGTGGCCGACTACTCCGCTGGCATGCGCAAGAAGGTCCACCTGGCCTGCGCCCTGGTGCACTCGCCCAGCGTGCTCGTACTCGACGAGCCCTTCGAAGCGGTCGACCCCATCTCCGCTAAGACGATCCAGAAGATCCTCACCGACTTCGCCGCCGCCGGCGGCACCGTCGTCATCTCCAGCCACGTCATGGCCACGGTGCAGCGTCTGTGCACGCACGTGGCGATCATCGATCGGGGCCGCGTCGTCGCGGCGGGCACCACCACCGAAGTGGCCGCAGGCGCCGACCTGGAGGACCGCTTCGCCCAGCTCGTGGGAGCGCAGGTGTCGCAGGAGGAGTTGTCATGGTTGCGACCCTCGTCCAACTGAGGTGGCGGATCACCCTCAATGCGCTGCGCAACAACATCTGGGCCACCGTCGGCCTGCTCCTGGGGGCCGCCTGCGCACTGGGGATGCTGGCGCCGCTGCTGCTAGGAGCCGTTGCGCTGGGACGCCTAGATCCCACAACCGTCACCCTGGTGGCGGGGGCTCTCGGTGCCGTGGTCACCATCGGGTGGACGGTGGTGCCCCTGCTGTTCACGGGGGTGGACGCGACTCTGGACCCGCGCGCCATCGCGGCCTGGACGGCGCCCTCCCGGGCATTGAGCACGGGGCTGGCGGTCGCCGGCGCCTGCGGGCTGCCCGGCATCATCACCGCGTTGGCGCTGCTCATCCCGGTCCTGACCTGGGCGGTGGCCGGAAGTGCGGGCGCCGCCATCCTCGCGCTGCTGCTCGCCCCTCCCACCCTGGCGACCTGCGTGCTGCTGGGACGCAGTGTCGTCGTGCGCGCGGGAGTCTCCTCCCGGCGCGGCCGGGACCTGCTCGCCGTCGTCGGCTTCTTCGCCGTCATGGCACTCGCACTGCTGCCCTCCCTGATGAACAGCCTGCTGGACATGGAGCGACTGGAGTTCGGGGGCCTCGCCAGGATCGCGCGCGTGTTGGGCCTGACGCCCTTCGGCTGGGCCCTTGCGGCCCCCGGCTACCTCGCTCAAGGGCGCGTGGCGACGGCGGCGGTGCTGACCGTGGGCGCCCTGGCGCTGCCGCTGCCCCTGGCCCCGATCTGGCACCGGGTCGTGGTACGGGCCATGACGGGGCCCGCGCAAACGCGGACGCGCTCACACGCCTACCATGCGCGTGGGATCGAGGAGGCCGGCGACGGCGCCGAAGGACTCGACGTGCTGCCCTGGCAGCGCCGACTCGAGCGGGCCAGCTCCGGGCCGACGGCGGCCGTGGCCGCCCGCTGCCTGCGCTACTGGCGCTCGGACCCGCGTTACCTGGTACAGGTGGCAACCACCCTCCTACTCGTCGTGGTGTTCACCGGGATGGCCGCCACCAACTATTCCACCGTCATGAGCTCCACCGCCGAGGAGACCTCCATAACGCTCACCGGCGTCGACTTCTCCCCGGGGCAGGCGCCGGGTGTGCTATTCGTCGTCGGGCCGGTCATCGCGCTGCTGTGCGGGTGGATGATTCACGATGACCTGGCCTTCGACTCGACGGCCCTGTGGACCCATGCGGCTGCCGGGCTACCCGGCCGCTGCGACAGGCTGGGCAGGGAGCTCGCGGCGGCCATGTGGCAGCTGCCCCTGCTCGTCACCCTCATATTGGTGAGCGGCTGGCTCACCGGTAACTGGCGCGAGGCGCCCGGCTACCTGGGGGCGGGTCTGGGCGTGTACGGCGTCGCCCTGGCCTGGTCGAGCCTGACCAGCGTGCTGCTGCCCTATGAGACGAACCCGCCGGGGGAGAGCCCTATGAAGTCGCGCACCTCCGGCACCGTCTTCATTGTGGCGTTGCTGCAGCTGCTGGGAGTACTGGTGATCGGTGTCGTCTGCCTGCCGGTCCTGGTGCCGCTGATCGTCGTGGTGATGCAGGAGGCCTGGCGCTGGGGCTGGTTGCTGCTGGTCGGCGGGGCGCTGTGGGGCGGGGGAGCCGCGTGGTACGGAGCGGTGCTGGGCGGTCGTCTGCTGGACCAGCGCTACGCGCACGTGCTCGCCACCATCCGCTCCTGGCCCGGCCACGATGCGGTCTGACAGTCGCCGCGGGCTAAACGCGGGGAAAGCTCCAAAACGCGTACGTGTGGCGGGAAGTCGTACGTGTGGCAGAGACGTGCGTGGGAGACGTCGGTAGGACACGTGGTCTCGCGCCGGCATTGTGTTCCAACCTCAGAGGCTCGCCTTCCCGCAAGCCGCTTCTTCACGCCGTAGCATTGACGCGCGACACGGGCTCGCCGCCCGTCGGCCTCACGGATGAGGTCGCTAGGTCCGCCGCCGGAAGCAAAACCCTAAGGAAGCAATATGGAGCTCGTCATCCTCGACACGGCCGAAGAGATCGCCTCCCGCGCCGCCGACGTCATCGAATCCCTGCTCAAGGACAAGCCGAACGCCGTCCTCGGCACCGCCACCGGCTCCAGCCCCCTGCCCCTGTACGACGAGCTCACCCGCCGCTGCGCGGAAGGCCGCATCTCCTTCAAGGACGTCACCGGCTTCATGCTCGACGAGTACGTCGGCCTGCCCGAGGGACACCCCGAGCGCTACGCCACCTTCATGGAGCGCAACCTGCGCTCGCGGGTGGACATGGCCCCCGGCGCCCTGCATGGCCCCGACGCGCTCGCGGACGACCTGGAGCAGGCCTGCGCCGACTACGAGGCACAGATGGCGGCCGCCGGCTACTGCGACCTGCAAATCCTGGGCATCGGCGCCGACGGACACATCGGCTTCAACGAGCCCGGCGGACCGCTGGACTCCGCCACCCACGTCGACGTGCTCACCGAGCAGACCCGCTCGGACAACGCCCGCTTCTTCGATGGCGACATCGACGCCGTCCCCACCCACTGCCTGACCCAGGGACTCGGCACCATCATGAAGGCCCGCAAGCTGGTACTGATCGCCACCGGTGCCAACAAGGCCGAGGCCATCGCCCACCTGGTCGAGGGCGAGATCACCCCCGACTGGCCGGCCACCGTCATGCAGAACCACCCCGACGCGCTGGTACTCGTCGACCACGCCGCCGCCGGCCTGCTCAAGCAGCACTGACCCAAGCAGCACCGACCTGTAGGAGGCGGCATCCGTCCGGCGGGTGCCGCCTCCGCTGGTCCAGGCTGCGCCTCCGCTGCCGCGGCCGCACCCGCGCTCGTCCCTTCCGTGCCTCCTGCCGGCGCAGAATCGCCGCGGTCCGGGCCGGTCTCGAAGGAGAGAGCCGCCACAGCCGCGGCCCGCGGCCGCACCTGCACGGCGGCATACACTAGGGCCCATGCGTCAGCTCACCGCCTGGCTCCAGGCCAGCACCGACCCCGCCGGCCCCGGCTCCCCCGGCACCCCGGCCGGCGAGCCCGCACAGTCCGCCGGCACCGCCGTCCTCGAACGCGAGGAGCTGAAGTCCACAGACGACGGCGACGCAGACCGCTTCGCCCACTACGTGCGCAAGGACAAGATTGCCGCCGCGGCCGCCACCGGCCGCCCCGTCGTCGCCCTGTGCGGGAAGGTGTGGACCCCCGGCCGCGACCCGTCGAAGTACCCGGTGTGCCCCACCTGCAAGGAGATCTACGAGCAGATGCGCCCCGGCGGCGACCAGGGCGGCTCCGGCCCCAAGCGCCCGCGTTTCCCGTTCGGACGAGGCGGTCGGTGAGTCCCGCACCCCGTTCCAAGTCCCAGCACCATCCGACCCAGCCCTCCATCTTCGCCGCGGAGAACCTCTCCCCGGCCTACCCGCAGCGCGCCGCCTGGGGCACCACGCGGCCGCTGCGCGCCTGGCAGGCCGCCGCCCTCAAGCAGTACCTGGAGGCGATGCCGCGCGACTTCCTTGCGGTCGCCACCCCCGGCGCCGGCAAGACCACCTTCGCGCTGCGCATCGCCACCGAACTGCTCACCGCCGGCGACGTGCACAAGGTGACCGTCGTGTGCCCCACCGAGCACCTGAAGTATCAGTGGGCGGAGGCCGCCGCCCGGGTGGGTATTCGCATCGACCCCTCCTACGCCAACTCCCAGGGCGCGCTCGGGGCCCAGTTCGACGGCGTCGCCGTCACCTACGCACAGGTCGCCGCCAACCCCAACCTGCACCGCGCCCGCACCGACCGCACCCGCACCCTGGTGATCCTCGATGAGATCCACCACGGCGGCGACGCCCGCAGCTGGGGCGATGCCATCCGCGAGGCCTTCACCCCCGCCCGCCGCCGCCTGTCCCTGACCGGCACGCCCTTCCGCTCCGACGAGTCGCCGATCCCGTTCGTCACCTACACCGAGGAGGCCGGGGGCATCAAGCGTTCCCGGGCCGACTACTCCTACGGTTACGCCGAGGCTCTGGCCGACGGCGTGGTGCGGCCGGTGATGTTCATGAGCTACTCCGGGCAGATGCACTGGCGCACCCGCGCCGGCGACGAGGTGGCCGCCAGGCTGGGTGAGCCGCTGACCAAGGACATGGAGGCGCAGGCCTGGCGCACCGCCCTGGACCCGGGCGGGGAGTGGATTCCCGCCGTGCTTGCCGCCGCCGACCAGCGGCTCACCGAGGTACGCCGACAGGTACCAGACGCCGGCGGCCTGGTGATCGCCTCCGATCAGAACTCCGCCCGCGCCTACGCGAAGCAGCTGCGCACCATCACCGGGCAGGCGCCCACCATCGCCCTGTCGGACGACTCCGGCGCCTCCAGCCGCATCGAGACCTTCGCCGCCTCCAACGACCGCTGGCTGGTGGCGGTGCGCATGGTCTCCGAAGGAGTGGACGTGCCCCGGCTGGCCGTGGGCGTGTACGCCACCTCCGCCTCCACCCCGCTGTTCTTCGCCCAGGCGGTTGGCCGGTTTGTGCGCTCACGCGCCAAGGGGGAGACAGCCAGCGTCTTCCTGCCCTCGGTCACTCCGCTGCTGTCGCTGGCCGGAGAGATGGAGACCGCCCGCGATCACGTGCTCGGCAAGCGGGGTGCGGGGGAGGACTCCCGGTTCGGCTCCCCGGAGGATCGGCTGATCGCTGAGGCCAACCGCACCGAGAACGCCTCGGACGACCTGCTGGGCGGGTTCGAGGCGATGGATTCCACCGCCGAGTTCGACCGGGTCCTGTTCGACGGCGGCGAGTTCGGCACCGGCGCCATGGTGGGCAGCCCCGAGGAGCAGGAGTACCTGGGCCTGCCCGGCCTGCTGGAGCCCGAGCAGGTCACCGCCCTGCTGCGCCAGCGGCAGAGCCAGCAGATCAAACAGCAGAAGCGGCAGCATGCGGCCGAGCAGCAGCGCCGTGCCAACTCCGGGGTCGACGACGCCCGCCAGCGCGCCGCCGCCCGCAAGGAGCTGTCCAAGCTGGTGGGCGCCTGGGCGCGCCGCTCCGGGCAACCCCACGGGGTGATTCACACCGAGCTGCGGCGCGTATGCGGCGGCCCGGAGGTGGCCCAGGCCACCACCGAGCAGATCAACAAGCGCATCGAGACGCTGCGCCGCTGGTTCGTCGGGCGGCGCTGAAAACCATTAGCCGGCGGCCCGGGACCGACGCCGCCGCGTGTGCGCCGTGGGGCGCGCGGCGACGGCGCCAGACCGGTCGAGCCGTCGGCTGCGGATCCGGGTCAGCCGCGCAGCGGCTGCCGCTGGTCGATGTCCACGTGGCGGGTCGGGATCGCCGGGTCGCCCTCGCTCAGCCGCCAGCCGTCGTAGGGCAGCTCGGCGCGTGCCACCTGGTGGCGTTCGGCGGCCGCCGCCAGCGCATCCGGGCCGCGGTGCTCCTCCACGATCACGCCGTCGCGCACCAGATCCACCTGCAGCGGCCGGGCCCCGGCCTGCTCCAGGGCGGCCAGCCCGGCGACCTCGGAGCGCGCCGAGATGACCAGTTCCTCGGTGGCCGAGCCGGCGGCGTCGAGCACCCGGCCGGCCCACTTGCGGCCCCCCACGGTCGACTTGCCGCCCGTGGAGAACTTGGCAACCTCCTGCATCTGCCCGGTGGAGTCGGCGCGCTCGACGAGCTTGTACACCAGGGCCGCCGTCGGCCGTCCCGAGCCGGTGACCAGCTTGGTGCCCACACCGTAGGAGTCCACCGGCGCGGCCCCCAGGGCGGCGATCGCGTACTCGTCCAGGTCGTTGGTGACGGTGATCTTCGTCGTCGTAGCCCCCAGCGCGTCCAACTGGGCGCGCACCTTGAAGGCCTCGGCCACCAGGTCGCCGGAGTCCAGGCGCACCGCGCCGAGCTCGCCACCGCCGGCCCGGGCCGCCGCCACCGCGCGGGCGACGCCGCGCTCGATGTCGTAGGTGTCCACCAGGATGGTGGTGCCCGGACCGAGGCTTGCCACCTGGGAGGCGAAGGCCTCCTCCTCGGTGTCGTGCAGCAGGGTGAAGGAGTGGGCGGAGGTGCCGACCGTGGGGATGCCGTAGCGCATGCCGGCCTCCAGGTCGCTGGTGCCCACGAATCCGCCGACTATTGCCGCCCGCGCCGCGGACACGGCGGCGCGCTCGTGCGCCCGGCGCGCCCCGAACTCCACGCAGGGGCGGCCGTGGGCGGCGATCGTCATGCGGGAGGCCGCTGCGGCCACGGCGCAGTCGTAGTTGTAGATGGACAGGGCCAGCGTCTCCAGGATGCAGGCCTCGGCGAAGCTGCCCTCCACCGTCAGCAGCGGGGAGCCGGAGAAGTAGCACTCGCCCTCCGCGTAGCCGCGGATCGTCCCGGAGAACCGGTAGGAGCGCAGGTAGTCGATGGTGTCGTCGTCGACAATGCCGGCGGCGTGCAGGTAATCGATCTGGGCGTCGGTGAAGGTGAAACGCTCAACGGCGTCCAGGAGTCGGCCGACGCCGGCGACCACGCCGAAGCGGCGCGAGGCGGGCAGGGTGCGGCCGAACAGCTCGAAGACACTGGCCCGCTCGGCCACGCCCGCGTGCAGCGCGGCCTGCAGCATGGTCAGCTCGTACATGTCCGTGAGCAGCGCGGTGCTGGAAGTTGCCGGGGCGGGGACGTCCCGTAGGTTGGCTGTCATGACAGCCAACCTACCGCAGGCGGGCGCAAGGCGGAACCGGCCGGTCGACGCATCCGACCGCGACTACGCTGGAAACATGCAGCCTGCAGTGCCCGTCGATGCCGCCTCCGCCCCCGAGGCGCAGACGCTGTCTGACGCCCACACCGCCGCCCAGCGCCTGTGGTGCACGGTGGTGCACGACGACCCCGTCAACACGATGGACTACGTCACCTGGGTGTTTCACACCTACTTCGGCTTCCCGATCCCGCTCGCCCGTAGCCGCATGCTGCAGGTGCACACCACCGGCCGCGCCGTCGTCTCCCGCGGCGCCCGCGAACGCATGGAGGTGGACGTCACCGCCATGCACTCCTACGGCCTGCACGCCACCATCGAGCCCCTGGCCGACGACGACGCCGACCCGGGCGGTGGCGGCCCGTACGGAGGTGGCGCCTGATGCGCGCCTTCCACCCCGAGGTCGAGGGCTGGGCCAGCGCCCTGGAACCGTGGGAGCGCGAGTACCTGGCCGGACTGTTCAAGCAGATCGCCGACCTGCTCGGCGCCGACGCCCCCGCCGCCGTGGAGCACCCCGCCCCGCGTCCGGGCGAGAGCTCGCGGGACGGCAATGTGCTCGCCGCCCTCGACTTCGAGCCCGAGCCGGCCGACGCCGGGACGCCGAGCTCGGTTCCCGCCTCCCTGGCTCCGCTACTGGACGTGCTCCTGCCGGACGCCTCCGAGGACCCGGACGTCGCCGTCGAGGTGGCCGCCCTGACCCGCTCCCAGCTGCGGGACGACAAGCGCTCCCGCATGGAGGACGTGGTGCACGAGCTGCTCGCTCCCACCGGTCCCGGTGGGGCGGTGCTGGTGCGTGCCGGGCAGGAGGGCCGCTGGCTCGGCGCCCTCAACGACGCCCGCCTGGTGCTCGCCGAGCGGCTGGACATCGACTCCGCCGACGCGGCCGAACAGGTGCACGCCCTCGCCTGGGAGGAGACGCCCGCCGGCGAGGGGGAGCGGCAGCGCTGGAACCGGGCCATGGCGCTGTCCTACGACATGCTCTCCTGGTGGCAGGAATCACTGGTGGCCGTGCTATTGAACGACGATGGAGCCGCATAGTCTCGGCGCTGTGAATGATGCGGCCATCGGGATGTTCGACTCCGGCGTCGGCGGCCTGACCGTGGCCCGCGCGGTTATCGACCAGCTGCCCGGCGAACAGGTGCTCTACATCGGTGACACCGCCAACACCCCCTACGGGCCGCGCCCGGTGCAGGAGGTGCGCCGCCTGGCCCTGAGCATCATGGACGAGCTGGTCGACTCCGGCGTGAAGATGCTGGTGATCGCCTGCAACACCGCCTCCGCCGCCGTCCTGCATGACGCCCGCAGCCGCTACACCCGCGACAAGGGCGTGCCCGTGGTGGAGGTCATTCACCCGGCCGCGCGCGCCGCCGCCCGCGTTACCCGCAACGGACGCGTCGGCCTGATCGCCACCCAGGGCACCGTCGACTCCAACGCCTACGCCGACGCCTTGGCCGCCGTTCCCGGCGTGCACCTGTTCTCCCAGGCGTGTCCGCGATTTGTGGAGCTGGCCGAGCGCGGCATCACCACGGGCCCGGAGGTCATGGCCACGGCCGAGGAGTACCTAGCCCCCGTCAAGGCGGCGGACGTCGACACCCTCATCCTGGGCTGCACCCACTACCCGCTGCTGGCCGGTCCCATCTCCTACGTCATGGGGGAGGACGTCACCCTGGTGACCTCCAGCCAGGAGACCGCCAAGGACGTCTACCGCGAGCTCGCCCGCCGCGACCTGCTGCGCGACCCCGATGCCCCCGCCCCCCGCCACGAGTTCCGCGCCACGGGCGACCCGGACTCCTTCGCGGTGCTGGCCCGCCGCTTCCTCGGCCCCGAGGTCGGACGCGTCCGCCGCGTCGAGCCGACCCCGACCGCCATCGCCCCGGGACCCGAAGTTCCGCTCGCCCACGCCGGCGAGTCGGCCCCCGCCGTCGCCCCACCAGACCCCGCCCTTGTCCCCAATTCGAGCGAGGATCCCGCATGAAGCTAACCATCATCGGCTGTACCGGTTCCATGTCCGGTCCCAACGCCGTCGCCTCCTCCTACCTGGTGCAGGCCGACGACGCCGCCGGGCGCACCTGGTCGGTCGTGCTCGACCTCGGACCCGGCGCCATGGGCCAGTTGCTGCGCTATCTGGACCCGGCCGAGTTGGACGCCATTGCCATCTCCCACTGCCACGCCGACCACATGGTTGACCTGGTGGGCATGCACGTGTTCCGCCGCTGGAACCCCGCCGGCCGCCTGGACCCGGTGCTCACGCTCGGCCCGGGAGAGCTGCTGCCGCGCCTGAACGGCGTCGACGGCACGCCCGCGCAGGAGACCTATGCCACCGAGTTCTCCTTCCGCACCGTCTCGGCGGGGCAGGGCGTGCAGGTCGGCCCGCTGACCATCACCCCGTTCCCGGCACTGCACCCGGTGGACGCCTTCGGCTACCGGGTGGAGGGACCCGGGCGCGACGGCAACCCCGTCACCCTGGCCTTCACCGGCGACACCGACCTGTGCGAGGGCATTGAGGCCATGGCCGACGGCGTCGACCTGCTGCTGTCCGAGGCCGCCTTCCTGGAGGGACGCGACGCCGTGCGCGGCATTCACCTGACCGGCCGGCGCGCCGGGGAGCTTGCCGCGGGCACCTCGGGGCGGGGCGGTCGCCGTCCTGCCGGTCGGCTCGTGCTCACCCACATCCAGCCCTGGACCGACCCGGACGATCCGGTGGCCGAGGCCGCCGCCGTCTACGACGGCCCGCTGGCGGCCGCCACTCCCGGCGCCTGCTGGGAGCTCTGAGCCGTGCAGGAATCGCCGCGAGACGAGCCCCGTCGTATCAGCTACACGCCGCCGGTGCCCGACGGGCCGGATCGGCCCTGGACGCGCGGGCGCCGCACCCGCTGGTGGCTGGTGGTGCTGGCCGACACGATTTCGGTTGCACTGATCGCCTGCTTCGCCGCCGCGTCGGCGCATGACCTGGCTCAGGTGCCCGGACTGCTCGTTCGCGGCGCGGCGGCCGTCGTCGTCGCCTGGGCGGTCACGTGGCTGGTGCGCCGTCCCGGCGACCACCTGGAGGTGGGCTGGCCGGACGGCGGCTGGGTCATTGCGCTGACCTGGGCGGCCTGGACGGGCCTGTATGCCTGGGGTGCTGCTGTCGGCGCAATTCCCGGAGCCGGTGGGGTGGCGTCGTTCGCAGTGATGCTGGCCGCATTCCTAGTGGTTTTCTGCGGCGGCTGGCGCTGCCTGTACGGCTACGTCAAGGCGCACGACTCGTTGGTCCCCAAGGGCGTGCAGCGGCGCCTGGACGCCCAAGCCCGCCGAGATCGGTAGATCTTACGTGCCGAGGTCGGTTGATCTTACGTGCTGAGGTCGGTTGATCTTACGTGCTGAGGTCGGTTGAAGTAACCGGTGTCAATCCCCGGCGATCTCTCGCAGCGCGGCGACGTGATCCTCGAATGCCTTCAGACCGCGCGGGGTGAGCGACACCCAGACGACGTCCATGGAACGGACCACGCCGTAGTCGCGGTGGCGGCGGATGTAGTCCGCCTCCTCCAGCGCCTTGAGCTGCTTGGACAGACTGGCATCGGACAGACCAACCGCGTCACGCAGCGCGGAGAACTTCATTTCGGTACCGGTCCACACCAGGGCGCCGTCGTTCACGGCCCCGACGGACTTGAGTGTCGCGCAGATCCGCAGGCGACTCAGCGGGTGAATCACGGGATCAAGCACGACTGCCCTCCGGCCAGACCACGGCGGCGCAGTACCAGGCGTGAGCGGTAGCGAGCAGCACGAGCGGGCCGATCAGCACCGGATGTATGGACGCCCCCCGTATGACGGCGCCTACAACCAGAACCCACGCGGTCAGGCTGTTCCGCTTCCACCACTGCCGGTCGGTGCCGATCAGATCGTCTCGGGTGCGGACCCCGGGGCGGAAGAGTTGGTTCCGCAGCAGTACATGTATGAGCACGAGTGCGGCGAGACCGCCGAGCAGCACCCAGTAGTGCTCGGTGAGTAGGGCGCCGAGCGTGGTGCCGAAGGCGATGGCGAATAGCGCGACCGCCCAGGTGGCGGGATGCCATTGCGCGGCCGCGCGCTCGGTTGCGGCGACGTCGCGCAGGCGGCTGCGCGCCTCGTTGGGGGACATGGCTGACGATGGGGATGAGGACACGACTACACCTCACTTTCCAATATGGAAAGTATTATGTTTTCCATCTCGGAAAGCAAGGGATGTTGTGCTGTTGGTTGAGTGGCGTTTCCGGTTTGAGGGCGGGGTGGCGCGCTAGGCGACGATCACCCGTCCGGCGGGGCCGGTCCCGGCATCCCTGCGGGCGTGACGTGCGGGCGGGGCGTGGGCACGATGAATCCCGGTGGATTGGGAGTGACAGTCCGTCTGCTCGGGTCGACGGTTCGGGTGCTTGCGTGACGGTTCGTACGCTCTGGTCGACGGTTCGGCACATCCGGTGACGGTTCGTGGGGTAGGTGTAC
>NZ_LK995471.1:0-56262 GCF_900002405.1 Actinomyces succiniciruminis
ATGTCCTGAGGCAGAACTGTCACCGATGTCCTGAGACATAACAGACCACTAGCCGCGAAGAAACCTCCAAAACACGTACGTGAGAGGCAGAGGCGTACGCGTAGGACGTCGGGGGGGGGCAGCAGAACGGCTCCGGCCGGGCCGGGGTCTCCCCCGGCCCGGCCGGAGCCGTGACATTTGCTGCGCGTGTCGGCTGCCGCCGCGGCGGCGGCCGACACGTGGTCAGCGCGCGACCAGTGTGCCGCCCGCGGCCTCGACCTTCTCCTTGGCGGAGTCGGACCAGGCGTCGGCGGTGATGTCGAGCCTGACCGCGACGTCGCCGCCACCCAGCACCTTGACCAGGCGACCCTTGCGCACCGCGCCCTTGGCTACCAGGTCATCGACGCCGACCTGGCCACCCTCGGGGAACAGCTCGGCGATGCGCCCGACGTTGACGGGCTGGTACTCGACCCGGTTCGGGTTGCGGAAGCCGCGCAGCTTGGGCAGGCGCATGTGCAGCGGCATCTGGCCGCCCTCGAAGCCGGGGCGAACCTGGTACCGCGCCTTGGTGCCCTTGGTACCGCGGCCGGCGGTCTTACCCTTGGACGCCTCACCGCGACCCACGCGGGTCTTGGCCTTCTTGGCGCCCGGAGCGGGGCGGAGGTCATGCAGGCGAACGACCTGCCCGGCCTCCTCGTGCTTCTTCGTGTCAGCCATCTCAGGCCTCCTCAACGGTGACGAGGTGCGCCACCCTGGCGATCATGCCGCGCACGGACGGGTTGTCCTCGCGGACCACGGACTGGCGGATCCGGTGCAGGCCGAGGGCCTTCAGGGTCTCGCGCTGGCGGCGGGTACCCCCGATGCCGGAGCGGACCTGGGTCACCTTGATCTGCCGGGCGTCCTGCTGTGTCTTAGCGGTTGCGGCGTCAGCCATCACACACCCACTCCTTCAGCGGCCTTTTCGGCCTCCTTCTTCTCGGCCTCGGCGCGCTTGGCGGCCTCACCCTCGGCGCGGGCGCGCAGCATGGACTGCGGCGCGACCTCCTCCAGGGGCAGGCCACGGCGAACCGCGACCGACTCCGGCTGCTCGAGCTGCTTGAGCGCGGCCACCGTCGCGTGGACGATGTTGATCGCGTTCGAGGAGCCGAGCGACTTCGACAGGATGTCGTGGACGCCGGCGCACTCCAGGACGGCGCGCACCGGGCCGCCGGCGATAACACCGGTACCGGGCGAGGCGGGCCGCAGCAGCACGATGCCGGCGGCGTCCTCCCCCTGGACCACGTGCGGGATGGTGCGACGGATCATCGGGACGTGGAAGAACTCCTTCTTCGCCGCCTCGACGGCCTTGGCAATGGCGGCGGGAACTTCCTTCGCCTTGCCGTAGCCGACGCCCACCGTGCCCTCACCGTCACCGACGACGACCAGCGCCGTGAAGGTGAAGCGGCGGCCGCCCTTGACGACCTTGGACACGCGGTTGATGGTGACGACGCGCTCGATGTACTTGTCGTCGTTGCCCCGGCCGGTGCCCCGGTCGCGGCGGTCATTGTTGCGGTCACGGCGGCCGCGGCCCTCGCCGCGGTCGCTCTCACGCCGGGCCGAGCCGTCGGACGACGCGGACCTGTCTCGCTGCGGTGCAGCCATCAGAAACTCCTTAGCTTTCTCGTCGTCTGGCTCAGAACTCCAGGCCGCCCTCGCGGGCGCCCTCGGCGACGGCCGCGACGCGACCGTGGTACTTGTAGCCGCCACGGTCGAACACGACCTTCTCAATGCCCAGCGCCTTGGCGCGCTCGGCAATCAGCTCGCCCACGCGGTGAGCCGCGCCGACCTTGTGGCCCTCGACGCCCTGGGCCGCCGCCTCGTGGGTGGAGGCGGCGCAGAGCGTGTGGCCGATGGTGTCGTCGATAACCTGCGCCACCATGTGGCGGTTGGAACGGCTGACCACCAGCCGGGGGCGCTCGGCGGTGCCGGACACGTGCTTGCGCACGCGCTGGTGGCGGATCTTGCGGGCGACAGCCTTGGTCTTGTCCCTCTTGATCGCGTAAGCCATGGTCACTTACCAGCCTTTCCGACCTTGCGGCGCACGTTCTCGCCGGCGTAGCGCACACCCTTGCCCTTGTAGGGCTCCGGCGGGCGGATCTTGCGAATATTCGCGGCGACCTCGCCGACCTGCTCCTTGGAGATACCCGAGACGATCACCTTGGCGGGACCGTCCACCTTCAACTCGATGCCCTCGGGGGCGTCGACGACGACGGTGTGGGAGAAGCCGAGCGACAGCTCGATGCCGGTGCCCTTCTGGGCCGCACGGTAACCGGTGCCGACGATCTCCAGCTCCTTGGAGTAGCCCTCCGTCACGCCGATGACCATGTTGTTGATCAGCGTGCGGGACAGGCCGTGCAGCGAGCGCGAGCGGCGCTCGTCGTCGGGCCGGGACACCAGGATGGAGCCGTCCTCCTGGCGGGCGACCGTCAGCGGCTCGGCGATGGTGCGGGTCAGGGTGCCCTTGGGGCCCTTGACCGTCACGTCATTTCCTTCAATGGTTACATCCACTCCGGCGGGAACCGGAACGGGAAGGCGTCCAATACGAGACATGGTTCTTCTCCGCTCCTTCTCTCACCAGACGTAGGCGAGCACTTCGCCGCCTACGCCCCGGGCCTCCGCCTGCCGGTCGGTGAGCAGGCCGGAGGAGGTGGACAGAATGGCCACCCCCAGGCCGCCGAGGACCTTGGGCAGGTTCGTGGACTTTGCGTACACGCGCAGACCGGGCTTCGACACGCGCTTGAGCCCCTGGATGGCACGCTGCCGGTTGGCACCGTACTTCAGGGTCAGCGTGAGCGTCTTGCCGACCTGGGCGTCGGTCACCTCGTAGCCGTCGATGTAGCCCTCGTTCTTCAGCATCTTGGCGATATTCACCTTCAGCTTGCTGGAGGGCATGGACACGGTCTCGTGGTATGCGTTGTTGGCATTGCGCAGACGAGTCAGCATGTCTGCGATTGGGTCTGTCATTGTCATGAGTGGGCCTGCGCCCTTCCTCGTCGCGGTTTCCTTCTCGGACCTGCGACGTAAGTTCTTACCAGCTGGACTTGCTCACGCCGGGGAGCTGGCCGTTGAGGGCCATCTCGCGCAGGCAGATGCGGCACAGGCCGAACTTGCGGTACACCGAGCGGGGCCGGCCGCAGCGCTGGCAGCGCGTGTAGGCACGGACGCCGAACTTCGGCTTGCGGTTCGCCTTGACTTTCAAAGAGGTCTTAGCCATGTCACTTCTCCTTGAAGGGGAAGCCGAGCTGCTTGAGCAGCGAGCGGGCCTCCTCGTCGGTCTTGGCCGTGGTCACCACGGTGATGTCCATGCCGCGCACGCGGTCGATGGCGTCGGGGTCGATCTCGTGGAACACCGCCTGCTCGGTCAGTCCGAAGGTGTAGTTGCCGTTGCCGTCGAACTGCTTCGGGCTCAGGCCGCGGAAGTCGCGGATGCGGGGCAGCGAGATGGAGATCAGCCGGTCGAGGAACTCCCACATGCGGTCGCCACGCAGCGTGACGTGGGCGCCGATGGGCTGTCCGGCGCGCAGCTTGAACTGGGCAATCGACTTGCGTGCCCGAGTCACCTGCGGCTTCTGGCCGGTGATGGCTGCGAGGTCGCGGACGGCGCCCTCGATCAGCTTCGAGTCGTGGGCGGCCTCGCCCACACCCATGTTGACGACGACCTTGGCAACGCGCCCGACCTGCATGACGTTGGAGTGCTTGAACTCCTCCATCAGGGCGGGACGCACCTGGTCGTCGTACTTGGCCTTCAGCCGGGGGGCGACGGCGGTCGCCGTGGTCTCAGCCGTGTTCTCAGCCATGGTCACAGATCCTCCCCGGACTTCTTGGCGTAGCGCACGCGAACGGTGCGCTTACGGCCGTTGGGGCGCACGCCCTCCTCGACCCGGAAGCCGACGCGAGTGCGCTGGCCCGTCTTGGGGTCGATCGGCATGACGTTTGAGATGTGGATGGGGGCCTCGACGGTCTCGATGCCGCCGGCACGGGCTCCCTGGGCGGTCTGCCGCGGGCGCGTGTGCTTGGTTACGCGCTGCACGCCCTCGACGACGACGCGGTCCTCCTTCGGGATGACCCGAAGCACGCGGCCGGTCTTGCCCTTGTCCTTGCCGGCGATGACGATGACCTGGTCGCCCTTCTTGATGCGTGCCATGGGTCAGATCACCTCCGGTGCGAGCGAAACGATGCGCATGAACTTCTTCTCGCGAAGCTCACGGCCGACGGGGCCGAAGATGCGCGTGCCGCGGGGCTCGCCATCCTTGTCCCTGATGATGACGGCGGCGTTCTCGTCGAAACGAATGTACGAGCCGTCCGGGCGGCGACGTTCCTTGGTGGCGCGCACGACGACCGCCCTGACGACCTCGCCCTTCTTGACGTTGCCGCCGGGGATGGCGTCCTTCACGGTAGCGACGATCTGGTCGCCGATGCCCGCATAGCGCCGACCCGAGCCGCCGAGCACACGGATGCACAGGATCTCCTTGGCACCGGTGTTGTCGGCGACCTTTAGTCGCGACTCCTGCTGGATCATTGAATGTTCTCCTGTCGTCGAGCCGGTTCTCCCGCCACGCATGGCGGCGCGAGCCTGGCCGAACGTTCCTTCTGGTGGTGCACGCTGCCCGCCGACGGCGGACGAGTCCCGGTACGCAGGCCCCGACAGACACAGGCGCAGGAGCGCGAGGTCTCTGCCGGGCGCACCGAGGGCGCGCGCAACTCCCCAACCCTAGTGCAACGCAGGGAATCGCCGGTAGTCCGGCCGGAAATCCGGGCCTGTGCCTTTGCTCACCACGGACGTTGGGACCGACCCGGGTGAACGACGACGCCGCAGCCCGGGTTGCCCCGGAGGCTGCGGCGTCGTCGTTGTGCGGTGAAGCCGGTGCGGGACCGCGACCCGATGGCCTACCGGTCCCAGCAACGAATCACTTGGCCTTCTCGAGGATCTCCACCAGTCGCCAGCGCTTGGTGGCGCTCAGCGGACGGGTCTCCATGATCAGCACGAGGTCGCCGGGGTGGGCGTCGTTGTGCTCGTCGTGGACCTTGAACTTCTTCGAGCGGCGCAGAACCTTGCCGTACAGGGAGTGCTTGTAGCGCTCCTCCACCTCGACGACGATGGTCTTCTGCATCTTGTCGGACACGACGTAGCCACGGCGCACCTTACGGTGGTTGCGCTGGGGGGCGTCGGTACCGGCCTGCTCGCCGGCGTTCACGTTGTCAGTGGTCTGTTCGCTCACTTGGCGTCCTCCTCCTGAGTGCTCGGAGCGGTGCGGATGCCGAGCTCGCGCTCGCGCACAATGGTGTAGATGCGGGCGATGTCGCGACGCACGGCCTTCATGCGGCCGTGGTCCTCCAGCTGCCCGGTCGCGGACGCGAACCGGAGGTTGAACAGCTCCGTCTTGGCCTTGGACAGCTCCTCAGCGAGGCGCTCGTCGTCCATGGCGTCGAGGTCTGCGGGGCTGAGCCCCTTGGAACCGATAGCCATCAGATGTCACCACCCTCACGGGTCACGAAACGGGTCTTCATCGGCAGCTTCGCCTGAGCGCGACGCATGGCCTCGCGGGCCAGGTCGACGTCGACGCCGCCGAGCTCGAACATGATGCGTCCGGGCTTGACGTTGGCGATCCACCACTCCGGGGCGCCCTTACCGGAACCCATACGGGTCTCGGCGGGCTTCTTGGTCAGCGGGCGGTCCGGGAAGATGTTGATCCACACCTTGCCGCCGCGCTTGATGTGGCGGGTCATGGCGATACGGGCCGCCTCGATCTGCCGGTTGGTGACGTAGGCGGGCTCGAGAGCCTGAATGCCGTAGTCGCCGAAGGCGATCTGGTTGCCGCCCTTGGACATGCCCGAACGGTGCGGGCGGTGCTGCTTGCGGTACTTGGTCCGGCGGGGGATGAGCACGGCTCAGGCCTCCGTTCCCTGATCGGGGGCAGCGTTCTCGGTGGCCGGCGCCTGCTCGACCTGCTGCTCGTTCTGGCGCGGGGCGCGCTCACCACGGCGGCCGCCGCGGCGCTCACCACGGCCGCGGCCGCGCGGGGCGGACTCGGCCTGCTGGCGGGCGAACTCGCGCTCGGTCATGTCGCCCTTGTAGATCCACACCTTCACGCCGATGCGGCCGAAGGTGGTCTTGGCCTCGTAGAAGCCGTAGTCGATGTTGGCCCGCAGGGTGTGCAGCGGAACGCGTCCCTCGCGGTAGAACTCGCTGCGGCTCATCTCCGCGCCGCCGAGGCGGCCGGAGCACTGCACGCGCACGCCCTTGGCGCCGGCGCGCATGGCCGACTGCAGTCCGCGGCGCATGGCGCGACGGAAGGAGACGCGGCTGGCGAGCTGCTCGGCGATGCCCTGGGCGACCAGCTGGGCGTCCAGGTCGGGGTTGCGGACCTCGAGGATGTTGAGCTGAACCTGCTTACCGGTCAGCTTCTCCAGCTGGCCGCGCAGGCGCTCGGCCTCCACGCCGCGACGCCCGATGACGATGCCGGGGCGGGCGGTGTGCAGGTCGACGCGGACCCGGTCGCGGGTGCGCTCAATGTCGACCTTGGAGATGCCGGCACGCTCCATGCCGTTCTCCATGAGGCGCCGGATCTTGACGTCCTCGTCCACGAAGTCGCGGTAGCGCTGACCGGGCTTGGTGGAGTCGGCGAACCAGCGGGAGCGGTGGTCCGTGGTGATGCCCAGGCGGAAACCGGTCGGGTTGACCTTCTGCCCCATTACCGGGCTCCTTCCTGCTTGGCGGTGTCGGCGCGGTCGCCGACGACGACGGTGATGTGACTGGTGCGCTTGAGGATTCGGGCCGCGCGTCCCTGGGCGCGCGGGCGGAACCGCTTGAGGGTCGGGCCCTCGTCGGCGTACACCTCGGTGATGAACAGGTCGTTCTCGTTGAAGCGCTCGCCGTCGCGCTCGGCCTTGTACCGGGCGTTGGCGATAGCGGACTCGATGACCTTGCGGACGGGCACTGCAGCGGACTGCGGTGCGAAACGCAGCACGCCCACGGCGTCGACGGCGCGCTTGCCGCGGACCTGGTCCACGACCCGGCGTGCCTTCATCGGCGTGCAGCGCACGTACTTGGCCTGCGCCTTGGCTTCCATGATTCTTAGCCTCTCAAACTCTCCGGCGCCCGTCAGCGACGCGCCTTGCGGTCGTCCTTGACGTGCCCACGGAAGGTACGGGTGGGAGCGAACTCACCGAGCTTGTGGCCCACCATGGACTCGGTAACGAACACCGGGACGTGCTTGCGGCCGTCGTGGACGGCGAAGGTGTGCCCGATGAAGTCCGGCGTGATCATCGAACGCCGGGACCAGGTCTTGATGACGTTCTTGGTGCCCTGCTCGTTCTGGGCGTCCACCTTCTTCTGCAGGTGGTCGTCGACGAAGGGGCCCTTCTTAAGGCTTCGCGACATGACTGGCTCCTATCAGCGCTTCTTGCCGGTCCGGCGACGGCGCACGATGAGCCGGTCACTGGACTTGTTGGGACGACGGGTACGGCCCTCAGGCTTGCCCCAGGGCGAGACGGGGTGGCGGCCACCGGAGGTGCGGCCCTCACCACCACCGTGGGGGTGGTCCACCGGGTTCATGACCACACCGCGCACGGTCGGGCGGACGCCCTTCCAGCGCATGCGGCCGGCCTTGCCCCAGTTGATGTTGGACTGCTCGGCGTTGCCGACCTCGCCGATGGTCGCCCGGCAGGCGGCCTCGACGTTGCGGATCTCGCCGGAGGGCATGCGCAGCTGCGCGTACTTGCCCTCCTTGGCGACCAGCTGCACCGAGGTGCCGGCGCTGCGGGCGATCTTGGCGCCACCGCCGGGGCGCAGCTCAACGGCGTGCACCACGGTACCGGTGGGGATGTTGCGCAGCGGCAGGCAGTTGCCCGGCTTGATGTCGGCCTCGGGGCCGGCCTCGATCCGGTCACCCTGGCGCAGGCCGTTGGGGGCCAGGATGTAGCGCTTCTCGCCGTCGGCGTAGTGCAGCAGGGCGATGCGGGCGGTGCGGTTCGGGTCGTACTCGATGTGCGCGACCTTGGCGGGCACGCCGTCCTTGTCGTGCCGGCGGAAGTCGATCAGCCGGTAGGCGCGCTTGTGACCGCCACCCTTGTGACGGGTGGTGATGCGCCCGGAGGAGTTGCGGCCACCGGTCTTGCTCAGCGGCCGGACCAGCGACTTCTCGGGGCGGTTGCGGGTCAGCTCGCTGAAGTCGGCGACCGACGAGCCGCGGCGACCGGGGGTCGTCGGCTTGTACTTACGGATTGCCATCTCGATCTTCTACCTTCCGTGTCAGTCCGTCACGTCGCCGAAGATGTCGATGGTGCCCTCGCGCAGAGTTACGATCGCGCGCTTGGTGTCCTTCGACTTGCCGATGCCCGTGCGGGTGCGGCGGGTCTTGCCGCGGCGATTGAGCGTGTTCACCGAGGCGACCTTGACATCGAAGATGGACTCGATGGCGATCTTGATCTCGGTCTTGTTGGCGTCGGGGGCCACGACGAAGGTGTACTGCCCGCGATCCATGCAGGTGTACGACTTCTCGGAGACGACCGGCGCAATAATCACGTCGCGGGGGTTCTTGCTCTTTACGAAGCTCACTTGGACTCCTCCTCACCCTTGCCGAGGAAGTCGTCCAGGGCGGCGGCGGTGAAGACGACGTCGTCGGAGTTGAGGACGTCGTAGGTGTTCAGCTGATCGGCCTTGAGCACGTGCGCCTCGGGGGCGTTGCGCAGGCTGAGTCGGGTGAGTTCGTCGGTGCCGGTGGCGACCACCAGGGACTTGGGGCGGTCCGTGAGGTTGCGCAGGGCGGCGAGGGCCGACTTGGTGGACGGCTTCTCGGAGGTGACAAACTCGGTGATGACGTGGATACGGCCGTTGCGGGCCCGGTCGGACAGGGCCGAGCGCAGGGCGGCGGCCTTCATCTTCTTCGGGGTGCGCTGGGAGTAGTCGCGCGGCTGCGGGCCGTGCACGGTGCCGCCGCCGGTGAACTGGGGGGCACGGATGGAGCCCTGGCGGGCGCGGCCGGTGCCCTTCTGCCGGTAGGGCTTGCGGCCACCGCCGCGGACCATGCCGCGGGTCTTGGTGGCGTGGGTGCCCTGCCGGGCCGCGGCCAGCTGGGCCACGACGACCTGGTGCATCAGGGGGATGTTGAGCTCGGCGTCGAAGATCTCGCCGGGCAGCTCCACGGTGCCGGTCTTGGCTCCGGTGGAGTCGACGACGTCGACGATGATGGTGTCTGCCATGGTGTCAGGCTCCCTTCACGGCGGTGCGGATGACGACCACGGAGCCCTTGGGGCCGGGGATGGCGCCGCCCATGAGCAGCACGCCCTTCTCGGTGTCGACGCCGCGGACCTTGAGGTTCTGGACGGTCGTGGTCGCGTGGCCCATGCGGCCGGCCATGCGCAGGCCCTTGAAGATGCGGCCCGGGGTGGCGCAGGCGCCGACGGAGCCGGGCTTGCGGTGGTTGCGGTGGGCACCGTGGGAGGCGCCGACGCCGGAGAAGCCGTGGCGCTTCATGGTGCCGGCGAAGCCCTTACCCTTCGAGGTGCCGGTGACGTCGACCAGCTGGCCGACTTCAAAGGTGTCGGCCGCGAGCTCCTGGCCGGGCGCGAACTCGCCGGCGAGCGAGGTGCGCACCTCGGCGACGTGGCGACGGGGGGTGACGCCGGCCTTGGCGAAGTGGCCGGCGAGCGGCTTGGTTACCTTGCGCTCGTCGATCTCGCCGAAGGCGAGCTGGACGGCCTCGTAGCCGTCGTTCTCGACAGTGCGGATCTGGGTGACGACGTTGGGGTCGACGCGCACGACCGTGACCGGACGCAGGGCGCCGTTCTCGTCCCAGACCTGAGTCATGCCGAGCTTGGTGCCGAGCAGCGCCTTGACGGGCGCGGCGGACCGCTGGTTGGTAGTCATGGCTTCAGTCCTCAGAGCTTGATCTCAATGTTGACGTCGGCCGGCAGGTCGAGACGCATGAGCGAGTCGACGGCCTTCGGCGTCGGGTCGACGATGTCGATCAGCCGCTTGTGTGTACGCATCTCGAAGTGCTCGCGGCTGTCCTTGTCCTTGTGGGGCGACCGGATGACGCAGAACACGTTCTTCTCGGTCGGCAGCGGCACTGGGCCCACGACCGTCGCGCCCGCGCGGGTCACGACGTCGACGATCTTGCGCGCCGAGGAGTCGATGACCTCGTGGTCGTAGGACTTGAGCCGGATGCGGATCTTCTGTCCCGCCATGGCGCCTAACCTCTCTTGCTTTCGGTGACCGGTCCACGCGCTCGGGCGTGTCGCAATGCGACGCGCACCTCGGCCCGGTCAAGGGCTGGTGAGCCGGTCTGGACACACGGAATCCCGATGGCGATCGGGTCCGTCAGACTGGATTCCGGGGTGGGCCCCCGGTGCGGCCGGAGCGGGCGTCGGCCCGCCGGCTGGCCTACGTTATCAGCGCCGGCCCCACCTGCGACAGCCGGATGGGCACGCTGGACCTGTGAGTCTGCCCACCCGACACCCGCGCTCGGGCGTGTCGCAGTCCGCGACACGCAGCCGCAACGGCGGGAGGCCCGCCACCCGGTGTGGGTGGCGGGCCTCCCGCGAAGCCTCACTGCGAGCCGCGGCCCGCAGCTGCGTCAGCGCATGGAGCGCCGCGGCCTGGTCACTTGATGATCTTGGTGACGCGGCCGGAGCCGACGGTGCGGCCACCCTCGCGGATGGCGAAGCCGAGGCCCTCCTCCATGGCGATGGGCTGGATCAGCTCAACCGACATCTCGGTGGTGTCGCCGGGCATGACCATCTCGGTGCCCTCGGGCAGCGTGATGACGCCGGTGACGTCCGTGGTGCGGAAGTAGAACTGCGGACGGTAGTTCGAGTAGAAGGGGTTGTGGCGACCGCCCTCGTCCTTGGTCAGGATGTAGACGTGGCCCTCGAACTGGGTGTGCGGGGTGATGGAGCCGGGCTTGCAGACAACCTGTCCGCGCTCGACGTCCTCACGACGGGTACCACGCAGCAGCAGACCGCAGTTCTCACCGGCCCACGCCTCGTCCATGGACTTGTGGAACATCTCGATGCCGGTGACGGTGGTCTTCTGCGGCTCGCGGATACCGAGGATCTCGACCTCGGAGTTGATCGGCAGCTTGCCGCGCTCGACGCGACCGGTGACGACGGTGCCGCGACCGGTGATGGTGAAGACGTCCTCGATGGGCATGAGGAACGGCTTGTCCATGTCACGCTCGGGGGTCGGGATGTACTCGTCGACCGCGTCCATGAGCTCCTTGATCTTGGCGGTCCACTCGGGGTCGCCCTCGAGGGCCTTGAGCGCGGACACGCGGATCACGGGGGCGTTGTCGCCGTCGTAGTCCTGGGAGGACAGCAGCTCGCGGACCTCCATCTCGACCAGCTCGAGGAGCTCCTCGTCGTCGACCATGTCGGCCTTGTTCAGGGCGACCAGCAGGGCGGGGACGCCGACCTGACGGGCGAGCAGAACGTGCTCGCGGGTCTGGGCCATGGGGCCGTCGGTGGCGGCGACCACCAGGATGGCGCCGTCCATCTGCGCGGCACCGGTGATCATGTTCTTGATGTAGTCGGCGTGACCGGGGGCGTCGACGTGAGCGTAGTGACGCTTGGCGGTCTCGTACTCGACGTGCGCGATGTTGATGGTGATACCGCGCTGGCGCTCCTCGGGAGCCTTGTCGATCTCGTCGAAGGGAGTGAAGGGGTTCAGGTCCGGGTACTCGTCGTGCAGGACCTTGGAGATCGCTGCGGTCAGCGTCGTCTTGCCGTGGTCGACGTGACCGATCGTTCCGATGTTGACGTGCGGCTTGGTCCGCTCGAACTTGGCCTTGGCCACTGGTGTCCTCCTGGGACTCGGGTAGTTCTCTTCGTCGGGGATCGACTAGCACATGGTAGCCGTACCGACTGCGAGAGTGTCTACTGATGAATTGTTGGAAATCTTACTTGGATGAGTTGCCCCGGAGGCAATTCCGGGGCCGGGTGGGGCCGGGGCGGACGACTCTCGCCGCCGCGCCCCGGCACCGGTGCGGTCTGGGTCACTCGCCCTTGGCCTTGGCGATGACCTCGTCCGCGACGTTCTTGGGAACCTCGGCGTAGGAGTCGAACTCCATGGAGTACACGGCACGACCCTGGGTCTTGGAACGCAGGTCGCCCACGTACCCGAACATCTCCGACAGCGGGACGTTGGCCTTGATGACCTTCACGCCCTGCGCGTCCTCCATCGACTGGACCATGCCGCGCCGGGAGTTCAGGTCGCCGATGACGTCGCCCATGTACTCCTCGGGGGTGCGCACCTCGACGGCCATGACCGGCTCCAGCAGAACCGGCTTGGCACGCTTGGCGCCCTCCTTGAAGGCCATGGAGCCGGCGATCTTGAAGGCCATCTCGGAGGAGTCGACCTCGTGGTAGCCGCCGTCGACCAGAGTCGCCTTGACGTCCACCATCGGGTAGCCGGCCAGCACACCCGTGGTCATGGCCTCCTGCACGCCGGCGTCGACGCTGGGGATGAACTCACGGGGCACGCGGCCGCCGGTGACGGCGTTGACGAACTCGTAGTGCTTGTTCTCGCCCTCCTCGTCCGCGTCGTCGTGAGTCAGCGGCTCGAAGGACATGAGCACCTTCGCGAACTGGCCGGAGCCACCGGTCTGCTTCTTGTGCGTGTACTCGACCTTGTCGACCTTCTTGCGGATGGTCTCGCGGTAGGCGACCATCGGGTTACCGACGTTCGCCTCCACCTTGAACTCGCGCCGCATACGGTCGACGAAGACGTCCAGGTGCAGCTCGCCCATACCGCCGATGACGGTCTGGCCGGTCTCCTCGTCGAGCTCGACCGTGAAGGTCGGGTCCTCCTCGGAGAGCTTCTGAATGGCGACGCCGAGCTTCTCCTGGTCGCCCTTGGTCTTGGGCTCGATGGCCACGTGGATCACCGGGTCCGGGAAGGTCATCGACTCCAGGATGATCGGGTCGCCCTGGGCAGACAGGGTGTCACCGGTGGTGACGTCCTTCAGCCCGATGAACGCGTAGATGTGGCCGGCGTGGGCCTCCTCCACCGGGTTCTCCTTGTTGGAGTGCATCTGGAAGAGCTTGCCGACGCGCTCCTTGCGGCCCTTGGTGGCGTTCAGGATCGTGTCGCCCTGGGAGACCTTGCCGGAGTACACGCGCACGTACACGAGCTTGCCGTAGAACGGGTGCGTGGCGACCTTGAAGGCCAGCGCGGAGAAGGGCTCGTGCTCATCGGCCTTGCGGGTGATGACCTTGGACTCGTCTCCGGGGACGTGCCCCTCGACGTCGGGCACGTCCAGCGGGGAGGGCAGGTAGTCGAGCACGCCGTCGAGCACGGGCTGAATGCCCTTGTTCTTGAAGGCGGACCCGGCGAAGACCGGGAAGGCCTCGCCGGCGATGGTGAGCTTGCGGATGCCGCGCTTGAGCTCGGCGACCGACAGCTCCTCGCCCTCCAGGTACTTCTCCATCAGCTCGTCGTCGGCCTCGGCGACCGTCTCGATGAGCTCGTTGCGCAGCTCCTCGGCGCGGGAGACCAGCTCGGCCGGGATGTCCTCGTAAACGACGACGCTGCCGCGGGTGTCCTTGCCGTCGGCGTCCTTCTCGGGGAAGCGGATGGCCCGCATCTCCAGCACGTCGACGACGCCGGAGAACTCGTTCTCGGCACCGATGGGGAAGTTGATGACGATCGGGGTGGCGTGAAGCCGGTCGCGAATCGTCTGCACGGAGAAGTCGAAGTTCGCACCCAGCTTGTCCATCTTGTTGATGTAGCAGATGCGGGGCACGTTGTACTTGTCCGCCTGGCGCCACACCGTCTCGGACTGGGGCTCGACGCCCTCCTTGCCGTCGAAGACGGCGACCGCGCCGTCGAGCACACGCAGGGAGCGCTCGACCTCGACCGTGAAGTCGACGTGGCCGGGGGTGTCGATGATGTTGATCTGGTTGTCCTTCCAGAAGCAGGTGGTGGCCGCGGAGGTAATGGTGATACCGCGCTCCTGCTCCTGTTCCATCCAGTCCATCGTCGAGGCGCCGTCGTGCGTCTCGCCGATCTTGTAGTTGATGCCCGTGTAGAACAGGATGCGCTCCGTCACGGTCGTCTTGCCGGCATCGATGTGAGCCATGATGCCGATGTTGCGGACCTTGGTGAGGTCAGTCAGCACGTCTAGTGCCACTAGTGATGTCCTTCGTTCTTGTGGTGCGGGAGTTGGGCGCCGCCCGGGCCCTGGGGCCCGGGGGCGTGCGGTTGATTACCAGCGGTAGTGAGCGAAGGCCTTGTTGGACTCGGCCATTCGGTGCATGTCCTCGCGCCGCTTGACGGCGGCGCCGAGACCGTTGGAGGCGTCCAGGATCTCGTTCATGAGCCGCTCGGTCATGGTGTTCTCGCGCCGCTGGCGGGAGAAGTCCACGAGCCAGCGCAGGGCGAGGGTGGTGGCGCGGTTGGGGCGAACCTCAACCGGGACCTGGTAGGTCGCACCACCGACGCGGCGGGAACGGACCTCCAGGGACGGGCGAATGTTGTCCAGGGCGCGCTTGAGCACCGAAACCGGATCCTGGTCGGTCTTGGAACGCACGCCCTCGAGGGCGCCGTAGACGATGCGCTCGGCGGTCGCCTTCTTGCCGTCAAGCAGGACGCGGTTGACGAGCTGGGTGACGACGGGCGAGCCGTAGACCGGGTCGACGGCCAGCGGGCGCCGGGGTGCGGGACCCTTACGAGGCATTAGTTCTTCTCCTTCTTGGCGCCGTACTTGGAGCGTGCCTGCTGGCGGCCCTTGACACCCTGGGTGTCGAGGGAGCCGCGCACGATGTGGTAGCGGACACCGGGAAGGTCCTTCACACGACCACCGCGGACGAGCACGATCGAGTGCTCCTGGAGGTTGTGCCCCTCACCGGGGATGTAGGCCGTAACCTCGATACCGGTGGAAAGGCGCACACGGGCGACCTTACGCAGGGCGGAGTTCGGCTTCTTCGGGGTCGTGGTGTACACACGGGTGCATACGCCACGGCGCTGCGGACTGGACTTGAGCGCCGGCGTCTTGGACGCCGCGCGCTTGGTCGAGCGGCCCTTGCGGACCAGCTGCTGAATCGTGGGCACTACTGATTCTCCATCTTGAAGTGCTTGCGGGCTGTCGCTGCCCACGTGCCGACCCGCTCCCCCGCGACGGCGCACTGCGCCACGGTGAGGGCCGGCCCGCTCGGCGTCGGCCCGGCCGACGGCGATGCGTCCGGAGCCCCGTGACGGGGCCCGTCGGTTCCCGCCGCGGCAGACCCGCGTCACCGACCGGAGCCTGAGCTCCGAGTGGCTGGGAACGGAATGGAGAACGGTGGCCCGCACGCGGGCACCAGTGGGGCACATTACCCGGGCATGACACCGCACGCCAGACGGCGTCGGGGTGTTCCTGGCCACGTACACCCCAACGAGACCGGTCGCTATGACCGGCTCTTCAAGTTTGGGGACGTGGCGGGCCGACAGGTGGCGGTTCGCCGGGTGAAGGGCGATGCGTGCGGGTTCCGGTGATGCGGCGCGCGCCTTCACCCGACGGTTCGTGTGTTTGCCTGACGGTTCGTGCGTTACGGTCGACGATTCGGCACTTCCTGCGACGCTTCGTGGGGTAGATGCACGAACCGTCGCCGTTCATGCCGAACCGTTGCTGCTACCTGACGAACCGTCACCCAAACGCACGAACCGTCCGCACGCGCAACGGCGCCGACGACGTCCTCATCAACCCGAACACGACCTCATCAACCCGAGAACGTCCTGTGTCCGGCCAATACGTCCTCGTCAGCCCGAAACCCTCCCGAATGTGGAGGGTTTGGGGACGACGAGGACGTATTCGGCAAACCGGCACCTGCCGAGAACGACCTTGTCAACCCGAACACGACCTAATCAGCCCGACAACGACCTCCCAAACACGACCTCCCACGCCCGAACACGTCCTCGCTTACCCGAGAACGACCTCGCCATCCCGACGTCGTCCTCCCGCGCCTGAATACGACCTCCACACCGCGACCGCCGGCCCGAACCACCACACCCACAAACACAAAGAACCCGTTTACTACGCCAGTTCACCGTCCACAACGCCCCTTAACGGTCTGCTGAACGCCTCAAAAGCCTTCAGCAAACCCCTAAGGGGCGTACCCAACACCGAAATGGCGTAGCAGAGAGAACTCCCCCGGCCTCGGCACAGCCAGCCGCATGCCGGGCCGCCGCCTGCCCCACACACGCATACCGGCTGGCTGGGCTATATACCGCGGCTCGCAGGGCTATACGAGCGCAGCGATGGCGGCGTCGTAGTCGGGCTCCTGCCGAATCTCCGGCACCTGCTCGGTGTACAGGACGGTGCCGTCGGTGTCGATCACCACGACGGCACGGGACATCAATCCGGCCGTAGGGCCATCTACCAGCACGACTCCGTAGTCATCGCCGAAGCTGGAGCGGAACGTGGAACCCGTCACGACCTGGTCCAGGCCCTCGGCGCCGCAGAAGCGTGCGGCCGCATAGGGCAGGTCAGCCGAAACGCACACGACAGTGGTGTTCTCCAGGCCGGCGGCGAGCTGATTGAACTGGCGCACCGAGGTGGCGCAGATGCCGGTGTCCACCGACGGGAAGATGTTCAGCACCACGCGGCGGCCGGCGAACTGCGCCGACGTGACCGGACTCAGGTCCGCGCCCACCAGCTCGAAGTCCGGAGCCTTGGCGCCCACGGCGGGGAGTATGCCGGCGGTGTGCACCTGGACGCCTTCGCGAGTGATCGTAGCCATGCGTTAATAATGACATCTTTTTATTTTGAGAGACAAGGCCTCATACAACCTATTTCCACATCCGCGATCCCCGCCCCACCTGAGCGCTCCCACTACTCGCCCTTGGCGGAACGGAGGATGTCCAGGACCTCGCCCTTGCCGGGAATATCCACCCCCAGGGACTCGACCTCGTTGATGAGCACGTCTATCTGGTCAACGTCCACCGACTCGGCATAGGCCTGCGCCTGTGCCGCGATCTGCTGTTCCAGCACCTTCGCCCCGTAATAGGCGCCGCCCACCGTCGCCGCCGTGGGCAGCACCACGGACGCCAGCAGCAGGAGCACCGCGGCCGTCTTCGGGCGCGCCCGGACCACGGCCACGATGGCGACGATGAAGGCGATGAAAGCCAGCACTCCCCCAACCGCGAAGGCGCCGGCAGCGGTGGTGTCGATGGGGCTGCCCATGCTCTGTGCTACGGCGATGACGTCCACGGAGGTGAGCAGCGTGTAAATGCCCCAGCCGAGCAGCGCAGAGGCGAGCAGCACCAGGATCGTCCCCAGTGGGGTGGCCGCCGTGTGTCGTCGGACTGGAGCCGCCGGCAGCCGCATGGGTGCGCCCGGTTGCGCGTACGCCGAGGCGGGCGCATACGCGGGCTGCGTTGGCGACGCCGCATGGCCTGCACCGGTCGGCAGCGCCATGGTCGGGGCGGGTTCCGCGTCGTAGGGCGCATAGTCGGTGTCTGCGTAGTCGTAGTCGGCGGGTGCATACGACTCGGGTAGGGCGGTGGTGGGGACGCCGTCGCCCAGACCGGTGGTGGTGTTGACTGCCTGCGTGGGCTGGGCATCCTGCCACCGAGCGTCGACGGCGTCGCGGTCCAGCCGGTCGTCCCTGCCGTTGCGCCCAAACGCGCTTACGCGCCTAGTCGCGCTGTGTGATGAAGACGGATCGGGCGGGTACTCGGGTGCGGATGGCGTGGTCACGGGCGGCTCTCCTTAGCGATGACGCTGCGGACAGGTACACCCAAAACGGTACCGATCCGCAGCGTCGTCGCGAGGGTGCGTTTAGACACGCTCCGCTCAGTACCAGTACGCGCTCGATCCGGTGATGGCGATCGTCGGCTCACCGCCGTCATCGGGCCATTCGAGGGAGCCCGAGAAGGTGTACTCCCAGTCCTCGAAGTCCGGGTCCTCATTCCAGTCGCTCGGATCGTCACGCGTGGTGAACGTGACCGGCCCGCTCTCGAACGAGGTGCCGTTCACCGTCGCCTCCGTCGCCTCGGTGGTCACCTCCAGGGAGTCCAGCCTGGTGGACTGCAGCGGGTAGGGGCAGACATCCTCCAGGTTGCCGGGCGGAGTGACGCACTCGGTCGCCTGCGAGTTGACTGCGTCGAGCACCAGGTTCTCCAGCGTCTCGGTAGCCTCGCCCTCCACCTGGATAGCGCTGCTGGACGTGGAGTTGATGTTCAGCTCGGTGGTGTCGGCCGTGAGGTACTCAGATATGTCTGTGCCGACCCCGACGTCGTAGATGCCGAGGTAGATGTACTGAGTGGCGGAGCCGTCCCCGTACTCGCTGGCCTCCAGCGGCACCTCCGTGCCGCCGACGGTGACGGCGCCGAGCGTATAGGAGGACAGCGTGACTTCCTGAACGAGCGGGGTGTCGATCCTCCAGGTGTTCAGCACCCCGTACTCCTTGTCGCCGGCCTTGACCACGATGGGCACGTCGAGGCGCTTGCCGTCCAGGGAGAGCGTTGCGGTCACGGTGACCGAGTCCCGCGTTCCCGCGCTCGTGTAGGTATCGGTATCCGACGGCGCCGCCACATCCACCACCTCGATGCGGGAGGTTGCGGCGCCGAGTACTTCGTCGGTCAGCAGCAGCCGCTGGTTGTTCGGGACGCCAGGATCCACCATGGCGGTAGCCGCGTCGGCGTGGCCGTCGGCGAGCAGCGCCAGGTACGCCTCGACCGCCTGCTCCGGCCCGCGCCGCGCGTTGACCACGTGCACCGCGATAGCGCCCGCGCCGACGAGAACCAGGCAGGCGACCACCGCGCCGGCCACACGCTTCAACCGTCGCCTGGCCGCCGGGTCCATCGGTTGCGGTGCGGGCAGTGGCGGCGCGGGGGTTCCCGCCGCATTGGCCGACATGGCCGCGGGCGCAGATGCGGCCGACGCCGCTGGGGCCGATGGCGCGTATGCCGCAGGGGGTGCGGGCGCAGCAGGGGCCGACGTCGGTGCCGAAGTCGCGTGGGGCTGCGCGGCGTAGAGGGCGACGTATTCATCCGGCGCCGGGGCGGGCGCCGGCGTAAATGCAGGCGCAGGCGGGACGGCGGTAGACGCCGCGAATGACTGCTTCGGGGCCGGCTGCGCCTGGCCGGTCACCCAGTATCCGACCGCCGGAGCGCCTGCACACAGCCGCAGGAAGGAGTTGGCGTTGGCGTACAGCCAGGTCGGCAGTACTTCCGCCAGCGCCGAGACGATCAGCGCGAAGAGCGCTAGCGTCAGGCTCGACCACCAGGCCGGACCGAAACTGGCCGTGGCCTGTTGCCCCAGCAGACGCCCCGAGAGGCGTACTGGCGCGAGCAGGTGCAGCACGATCAGTCCTGCTGCCAGCGTGGCGACCGGCAGCTGCCAGGTCCGGGCCGGGTCCGCCGCAGCCAGCCGCGGCCGGCGCACTCCGACACGCGCCGCGCCGGCCACGACAACCAACAGCACGGCGACGTACAGCAGGATCGACCAGGAGCCCATGATGTCCCAGGCAGAGGCGCTGCCCGACGGGTAGGGAACGTCACCGACGCCGAATTCCTGCAGGAAAGGAGCAGAGAAGGAGCCGGCGATGCCACCCAGGGTGCCGAGGGTGAGGGCGTAGACGATCAGGTTGCCGACCAGAACGGGCAGCAGGGGAATAGCACCGCCGGCGTCGTTCTTGAACGCCGCAAACACAGCGACAACGATGCTGACCACGCCGAGCACCACGCCGATAATCGTTGCCAGCGCGCCGAGTTCGCGCAGTACCTGGCGCAACCGGGCCGGGACCCGGGAGGTGAGCTGTACCCCCGCACGTGCGAGCATCAGCGCGGCAAAGACGATCACCCAAGTCATCAGTAGGGATGAAGCGGCCGACGCGCGCACAACCGCTTCGCCCGTTCCCGCCGGGTCGTAGGAGCCCAGGGCGGTGAGCAGGCATGCCAAGAGTGCGGCCACGGCCGCCTCGACGGCGGCACGTAGCGCCATCGCGCCGAGGGGCGCCGCGGACTCGTCTACGGGCGCGCGCCGCCGGGCCAGCAAATACACGCCGACGGCGATTGCCAGCAGTGTTCCCAGCGGCAGTGCCGTGAGCCCCACGTTGGCAGATACATATGCGTCACTCCCCAGCAGCTGCGGGGAGATCGTCGCCTGCAGGCCTCCCCCGAGGCTGAAGCCCATGGCGACCACGAACAACCCGAAGGAAGTCGGCACGTTGTGCTGCCCGAGCAGCTCCAGCGAGGTCATGAGCAGTATCGCCGAGCCCAGCGCAACTCCGAACACCACTGCGAGGGTGAGGCCTACCGTCGTGAGCGCGGGCTTGCGGGTGAGCGTGTGCATGGCGGCTGCCACCGGGCTGGGAGTTGCGGGATTAGGCGCCGGCGGCGGCAGCATTCCCTGAGCGGGCCACACGGTGGCCGTCGACTGCACCGGCACGTCCGGCTGCCCGGGTACCGGCTGGGTCGGGGCCGGCGCCGGCTGAGATGGCACGGGCGCATCCTGTGCGGCTACCGGGGGCGCCGGGAACGGCATCGTGGCGTCCGGCTGCGGGCCGGCTTCAAGGCCAGTTGGGCTGGGCGCAACCGGCGGCGGAGCGCCCGCAGGTGAGCTGGAGGTTTTCGCAGCAGGCGCTACCCCACCGGGGCCGCTCTCAGGATGTGGGCCGGGACTCGGTAGATTGTGTTGGTCGCTCATGGCATCCCTTTGGGAATAGGGAGGGCTGGACGCCGCACACCTTGCCACGACGTGATGCGCATCGCAATTGACGTGCGAAGAGCGAGACGGCCCGCACCCTCCGGAGTGGAGGGTGCGGGCCGCCGTCGTAGTCGGTCAGCGCTGCGCGGCCGGAAGGCGACCGCCACGCGTCAGAACTGAATGTCCTCCGAGGAGGTGTTGAATCCGGTGCGGAAGTCGTCGGAGAAGTCCGCGCGGAAGTCACCGCCGAAGGAGAAGTCGTCCAGCGCCACCGAGTCGCCCGCGGAGAAGCCGTCGCCGCCGGCGTAGCCGGCCCGGGAGAAGACCTCCGCCTTGACCTCCTCGGTCGGCTCCACCTCGATGTCCGAGTAGCGGGCCAGACCGGTGCCGGCGGGGATCAGCTTGCCCAGGATGACGTTCTCCTTCAGACCCAGCAGCGGGTCCGACTTGCCGCTCATGGCGGCCTCGGTGAGCACACGCGTGGTCTCCTGGAAGGAGGCGGCGCTCAGCCAGGAGTCGGTGGCCAGCGATGCCTTGGTGATACCCATCAGCTCGGTGCGCGCGGAGGCGGTCTTGCCGCCCTCCGCCATGACCCGGCGGTTCTCCTCGCGGTAGCGCGAGACGTCCACCAGGTCGCCCTGCAGCAGGTTGGTGTCACCGGCGTCCAGCACGGTCACGCGACGCAGCATCTGCCGCACGATGACCTCGATGTGCTTGGAGTGGATGTCCACGCCCTGGGAGCGGTAGACCTCCTGCACCTCGTCCACCAGGTGGCGCTGGGTGGCGCCGACGCTGCGCAGGCGCAGCAGCTTCTTGGGGTCGATCGGCCCCTCGGTGAGGGCGTCGCCCGGCTCCACGTGGTCGCCGTCGGTAATCAGTAGCCGCTGGCGGCGGGAGACGGGGACCACCAGGTCCTCCTCGCCGTCGTCGCGGGTGATGACCAGCCGCTTGCCGTCGGCGTCGTCCTCAATCTTGAGGGTGCCGGCGGCCTCGGCCACCGCGGCCTCACCCTTGGGGGTGCGGGCCTCGAAGAGCTCCTGAACACGGGGCAGACCCTGGGTGATGTCGGCGGCGCCGGCCGCACCACCGGTGTGGAAGGTACGCATGGTCAGCTGCGTGCCGGGCTCACCGATGGACTGGGCGGCGATGATGCCGACCGCCTCACCGATGTCGACGCGCTTGCCGGTGGCCAGGGAGCGACCGTAGCAGGCGGCACAGGTGCCGACGGCGGAGTCGCAGGTCAGCACGGAGCGGCACACGACCTGCTCGATGCCGGCGTCGATGGCCGCGCGGATGTTGGCGTCGCCCAGGTCGGTACCGGCCTCGATCACGACGTTGCCGTCGGCGTCCACGGCGTCGCGGGCGAGCGTGGTGCCGAACACGGTGGTCTCCAGGATGTCGGAGACCTCCTTGACGCGCTCGCCGTCGACCTCCTTCCAGGTGAACAGCCGCTTGGTCAGACCCTTGCGGGTGCCGCAGTCGTCCTCGCGGACGATCACGTCCTGGGAGACGTCGACCAGACGCCGGGTCAGGTAGCCGGAGTCGGCGGTGCGCAGAGCCGTGTCGGCCAGACCCTTGCGGGCGCCGTGGGTGGCGATGAAGTACTCCAGGACGGACAGGCCCTCCCGGTAGTTGGACTCGATCGGCCGCTCGATGAGGCGCTGCTTGGGGTCTGCCACCAGGCCGCGCATGCCGGCCAGCTGGCGAATCTGGTCCCAGTTACCGCGGCCACCGGACGCCACCATCTGGTAGACGGTGTTGCGCTCGGGGAAGTTGGCGCGCATGGCCTCGGCGACCTCGTCGGTGGCCTTGGTCCAGATGTCGATCAACGACTTGTAGCGGTCGTCCTCGGTGAGGGCACCGAGCTCGAACTGCTCCTCGATCTCGGCGGCCTCGGCCTCGTAGCGGGCGAGGATCTCCGGCTTGGAGGGCGGCGAGACCACGTCGGCGAAGGCCACGGTGATGCCGGACCAGGTGGACCAGTGGAAGCCGTTGGCCTTCAACTCGTCCAGGCAGGCGGCCACCTCCACGCGCGGGTAGGACTCCGCCAGCGTGTTGATGATGTTGCCCAGCTTCTTCTTGTCAACGGTGTAGTTGACGTAGGGGAAGGACTCGGGCAGGGCGGTGTTGAACAGGGCGCGGCCGAAGGAGGTGCGCAGGGTGATCGGGTCGCCCTCGCTCCAGTTCTCGGGCGGCTGCCAGCCCTCGGGAGCGGTGATGCCCTCCTCGAAGCGGATGTCGCAGGTGGCGTTCACATCCAGCTTGCCGAAGTCGTAGGCCATGACCGCCTCCGCGTAGGAGGAGAAGGCCGGGACGATCGGCTCGCCGTGCTCGTCGGTCTCCACCGCCACGGCCGGGTCCGGCTCCTGGGTGAGGTAGTAGGTGCCGATGATCATGTCCTGGGAGGGCATGGTCACGGGGCGACCGTCCGAGGGCTTGAGGATGTTGTTGCTCGAGAGCATCAGGATGCGGGCCTCGGCCTGCGCCTCGGCGCCCAGCGGCAGGTGCACGGCCATCTGGTCGCCGTCAAAGTCGGCGTTGAAGGCACCGCACACCAGCGGGTGCAGCTGGATGGCCTTGCCCTCGATCAGCTGCGGCTCGAAGGCCTGGATGCCCAGGCGGTGCAGCGTGGGGGCGCGGTTGAGCAGGACCGGGTGCTCGCGGATGACCTCGGCCAGCACGTCCCAGACCTTCGGGTTGGCGCGCTCAACCATCCGCTTGGCGGCCTTGACGTTCTGCGCCTCCTTGAGCTCCACCAGCCGCTTCATGACGAAGGGCTTGAACAGCTCAAGGGCCATCTGGCTGGGAAGACCACACTGGTGCAGCTTCAGCTGCGGGCCGACGACGATGACGGAGCGGCCCGAGTAGTCCACACGCTTGCCCAGCAGGTTCTGACGGAAGCGCCCCTGCTTGCCCTTAAGCATGTCGGACAGAGACTTCAGCGGGCGGTTGCCCACACCGGTGACGGGGCGGCCGCGGCGGCCGTTGTCGAACAGGGCGTCGACGGCGTCCTGCAGCATGCGCTTCTCGTTGTTGACGATGATCGTCGGGGCGCCCAGGTCCATCAGCCGCTTGAGGCGGTTGTTGCGGTTGATGACGCGGCGGTACAGGTCGTTGAGGTCGGAGGTCGCGAAGCGGCCACCGTCCAGCTGCACCATGGGGCGCAGGTCCGGGGGAATCACCGGGATGTTGTCCAGCACCATGGCCTCGGGGGCGGTGCCGGTCATGCGGAAGGCGTTAATGACCTTCAGCCGCTTGATGGCGCGGGTCTTACGCTGGCCGGTGCCGCTGTCGACAATCTCGTTCAGGGCGGCGGCCTCCGCCTCCAGGTCGAAGTTGCGCAGGCGGTCCTGGATGGCCTCTGCGCCCATGGCGCCCTTGAAGTAGATGCCGTAGTCGGCGGCCATGTCCCGGTACAGGACCTCGTCGCCCTCGAGGTCGCCGACCTTGAGGGACACGAAGCGGTCCCACACCTTGTCCATGTGCTCCAGGGTGCGGGTGTTCTTGCGGCGCAGGGAGGCCATCTCGCGCTCGGCGGTCTTGCGGGCCTTGTCCCGCTGCGCCTGCTCGGCGCCCTCCGCCTCGAGCTGGGCGAGGTCCTCCTCCAGACGCCGCTGGCGGGCCTCGATGTCGGCCTGGCCGGCCTCCTCCACGTGCTGCTTCTTGACCTCGAACTCGTTGCGCAGCGAGGGCAGGTCGTCGTGGCGGGCCTCCTCATCCACCTCGGTGACCATGTGGGCAGCGAAGTAGATGACCTTCTCCAGGTCCTTGGGTGCCAGGTTGAGCAGGTATCCCAGGCGCGAGGGGACGCCCTTGAAGTACCAGATGTGGGTGACGGGCGCGGCCAGCTTGATGTGGGCCATGCGCTCGCGGCGCACCTTGGAGCGAGTCACCTCAACTCCACAGCGCTCGCAGACGATGCCCTTGTAGCGCACGCGCTTGTACTTGCCGCAGGCGCACTCCCAGTCACGGGTGGGGCCGAAGATCTTCTCGCAGAAGAGTCCGTCCTTCTCCGGCTTGAGGGTGCGGTAGTTGATGGTCTCGGGCTTCTTGACCTCGCCATGCGACCAGGACTTGATGTCCTCGGCGGTGGCAAGGCCGAGCTGGATCCTGTCGAACACGTTGGCGTCGAGCACAGTTCCTACTTCCGATTCAGAGTGGTCAGCTCAAAAGTCTTAAGGGTTCCCGGTGCCGCGTTTCCACGGCGGCACCGGGCCCGTTGGCCCGGGAGGCCGGCGCGCTGGGCGCCCGCCCTCCCGGGGCGTTGGGGTTAGATCTCGTCCACCGCCATGGCGCTTCCGCCAGGACGGCGACCCAGGTCGAAGCCGAGCTCCTCGGAGGCGCGCCGGCCGTCGTCGTCGGTGTCATCCAGGCCGATGACATTGCCGGCGGCGTCCAGGGCCTCAACGTTCAGGCACAGCGACTGCATCTCCTTCATGAGCACCTTGAAGGACTCGGGGATGCCGGGCTCGGGGATGTCCTCGCCTTTGACGATGGCCTCGTAGACCTTCACGCGCCCGTTGACGTCATCGGACTTGACGGTCAGCAGCTCCTGGAGGGCGTGGGCGGCGCCGTACGCCTCCATGGCCCACACCTCCATCTCGCCGAAGCGCTGGCCACCGAACTGCGCCTTACCGCCCAGCGGCTGCTGGGTGATCATCGAGTACGGGCCGGTGGAGCGGGCGTGAATCTTGTCGTCCACCAGGTGGTGCAGCTTGAGGATGTACATGTAGCCGACCGACACCGGGTACGGGAAGGGCTCTCCGGAGCGGCCGTCGAACAGCCGCGCCTTGCCGTCGGGCTGAACCAGCTGGAGGCCGTCCCGGTTGGGCAGGGTGGAGTCGAGCAGACCCATGATCTCGTCGTCGCGCACACCGTCGAACACCGGGGTGGCCACGGGCGTACCGGGCTCGGCGGACACGCCGTTCTCGGGCAGGCGCTCGGCCCAGGCCTCGCCGGCCTCGCGGGCGGCGGAGGCGTCCCAGCCGCGGGAGGCGACCCAGCCCAGGTGCAGCTCGAGGACCTGACCGACGTTCATACGGCTGGGCACGCCCAGCGGGTTGAGGATGACGTCCACCGGGGTGCCGTCGGCGAGGAAGGGCATGTCCTCCACGGGCAGGATCTTCGAGATGACGCCCTTGTTGCCGTGGCGGCCCGAGAGCTTGTCACCGACGGTGATCTTGCGGCGCTGAGCGATGTACACGCGCACCATCCGGTTCACGCCGGCGGGCAGTTCGGCGTCCTCGGAGGAGGCGTCGAACTCGCGCACGCCGGTGACGATGCCGTACTCGCCGTGGGGCACACGCAGGGAGGTGTCGCGCACCTCGCGGGCCTTCTCACCGAAGATGGCGCGCAGCAGCCGCTCCTCACTGGTCAGCTCGGTCTCACCCTTCGGGGTGACCTTGCCGACCAGGATGTCGCCACTGCGGACCTCGGCACCGATGCGGATAATACCGCGCTCGTCCAGGTTGGCCAGCGCCTCCTCGGAGACGTTGGGGATGTCGCGGGTGATCTCCTCGGCGCCCAGCTTGGTGTCGCGCGCGTCGACCTCGTGCTCCTCGATGTGGATCGAGGTGAGCAGGTCCTCGGCGACCACGCGCTGGGAGACGATGATGGCGTCCTCGTAGTTCAGGCCCTCCCAGGTCATGAAGGCGACCAGGAGGTTCTGGCCCAGGGCCAGGTCGCCGTCGTCGGTGGCGGGGCCGTCCGCGAGCACGCTGCCGACCTCCACGCGCTCGCCCTCGGAGGCGACCACGCGCTGGTTGTAGCAGTTGCCCTGGTTGGAGCGGCGGAACTTGGCGACCTTGTAGACGGTCTCGGTGCCGTCGTCGTTGGCCACGCGCACGAAGTCGGCGCACACCTCGGTGACCACGCCGCCCTTGGAGGCGACCAGTACATCACCGGCGTCGACGGCGGTGCGCCGTTCCATGCCGGTGCCCACCAGCGGGGCGTCGGGGCGGATCAGCGGCACGGCCTGGCGCTGCATGTTGGCGCCCATGAGGGCGCGGTTGGCGTCGTCGTGCTCGAGGAACGGGATCAGCGAAGTACCCACGGAGACCATCTGCCGCGGGGACACGTCCATGAGGTCCACCTGGGAGGCCGGCACCAGGGCCGGCTCGCCACCGGTCACGCGGCACAGCACGTGGTCCTCGGCGAAGTGCTCGTCGGCGGTGAGCTCCACGTTCGCCTGGGCGATGACGTGGCGGTCCTCGTCGTCGGCGGTGAGGTAGTGGATCTCATCGGTGACCTGGCCGTCGCGCACCACCCGGTAGGGGGTCTCGATGAAGCCGAAGGGGTTGATGCGTCCGAAGGTGGCCAGCGAGCCGATCAGACCGATGTTCGGACCCTCGGGAGACTCGATGGGGCACATGCGCCCGTAGTGGGAGGTGTGCACGTCGCGCACCTCCATGGAGGCGCGCTCCCGGGACAGACCGCCGGGGCCGAGCGCGGACAGACGCCGCTTGTGGGTCAGGCCGGCCAGCGGGTTGTTCTGGTCCATGAACTGGGACAGCTGGCTGGTGCCGAAGAACTCCTTGATCGCGGCCGTGACGGGCCGAATGTTGATCAGGGTATTCGGGGTGATGGCCTCGACGTCCTGAGTAGTCATGCGCTCGCGCACCTGCCGCTCCATGCGGCTCATGCCGGTGCGCACCTGCGACTGGATGAGCTCGCCGACGGCGCGGATGCGGCGGTTGCCGAGGTGGTCGATGTCGTCGTACTCGACGGCGATGTCCACGATCTCCCCGTCGCGCACACCCTCGACCGTCTCGGCGCCGGCGTGCAGCGCGAGCAGGTACTTGATGGCGGCGACGATGTCCTCGATGCGCAGCACGGACTCGTTCAGGTCCGCGGTCAGGCCGAGCTTCTTGTTGATCTTGTAACGGCCGACCTTGGCCAGGTCGTAGCGCTTGGCGTTGAAGTAGAAGTTCTCCAGCAGGGTACGGCCGGCCTCGACGCTGGGCGGCTCACCGGGACGGATCTTCTTGTAGATGTCCAGTAGGGCCTCGTCCTGGGTGGTGACCTTGCGGTCCTCATCCAGGGCGGTGGTCAGCGCCGGGTAGTCCTTGAACTCCTCGCGGATCTCGGCCTCGTCCAGGCCCAGGGCCAGCAGGAAGACGGCGATGTCCTGCTTGCGCTTGCGGTCGATGCGCACGGCGACGCGGTCGTTCTTGTCGACCTCGAACTCCAGCCAGGCGCCGCGCGAGGGGATGAACTTGACGTTGTAGACGTACTTGTCCGAGGCCTTCTCGGTGGTGCGCTCGAAGTACACGCCCGGGGAGCGGACCAGCTGGGAGACGACGACGCGCTCCGAGCCATTGACGATGAAGGTGCCCTTGTCGGTCATGAGCGGGAAGTCGCCCATGAAGACCGTCTGAGACTTGATCTCGCCGGTGGTGAAGTTCTCGAAGTCCGCCACCACGTACAGCGGGGCGGAGTAGGTCAGGTCCTTCTCCTGACATTCCTCGGCCGTGTACTTCGGCTCTTCGAAGCGGTGGTCGTGGAAGGACAGGGCCATGGTCTCGCCGAAGTCCTCAATCGGCGAGATCTCGTCGAAGATCTCTTCCAGCCCGGAGGTTTCCGGCAGCGAGCCCGGCTGGGCGGCGTTGGCGGCGTCCACTCGGGCACGCCACTTCTCGTTGCCCACGAGCCAGTCAAAGCTCTCGGTCTGCAGGCCCAGAAGATTCGGAGCCTGCATCGGCTCGGCAATCTTGGCGAAATTGATTCGACGCGACGCGGTACGCGCAGCGATGTCAGCGGCGGTTGGTGCAGAGGTGCGCGAGGCAGCCAAAGGGGATCCTTCCCTCATCTCGGGGATCACTCTGCGCACGCCTGCGTGCGGCCCCGACAGCTCCCCCACGTTCCCCTCTCGGGTCCGCCGGCTGGTCGGGCCGGCTCGTGGGCAGTACCACTGAGGCCAGTACACACAAGGTACGCGAAGAGCTAGCCTACACGGTCACGCCGCGCCAATCCACGCCGAGGCGGCGTTCCTTCTTGCGATTCCCGCCACAATCCCGCATACTGCCCCACTCCCCCGGCGGCACAGCTCTCCCAGCACCGACCCTGCCTACGGCCCCGCAAACCAGCCGCAGCAGCTGCACTGCCAGGCCCGTCGCGGGCGTGATACGGCGTCGCCCCGACCACGAATGGGTGGTCGGGGCGACGCCGGTGTTTATGTGATCCCCCGGCGTCGGCGAGGTGCCGACGCCGTCGGGGACGAGCTCACTTGAGGGTGACGGTGGCGCCGGCGTCCTCGAGCTGAGCCTTGGCCTTCTCGGCAGCGTCCTTGGCGGCGCCCTCGAGGATGGCCTTGGGGGCGGCCTCGACGAGGTCCTTGGCCTCCTTCAGGCCGAGGGAGGTCAGGGCGCGCACCTCCTTGATGACCTGGATCTTCTTGTCGCCAGCGGACTCGAGGATGACGTCGAACTCGGTCTTCTCCTCCTCGGCGGCACCGCCGGCAGCGGCACCGGGGGCGGCAGCAACGACGGCAGCGGCCGGGGCAGCGGCGGTAACGTCGAAGGTCTCCTCGAAGGCCTTAACGAAATCGGACAGCTCGATGAGGGAGAGCTCCTTGAAGGCCTCGATGAGCTCGTCGGTGGTCAGCTTCGCCATGATGGGCGTTCCTTCCTGGAAAAGGGGTCCTGCGCCGTGTCTGTGCGCAGGGCGGTTTTGGGTTGGTGGTGGACGCGGCTCAGGCCGCGGATTCCTGCTTCTCGCGCAGGGCGTCGACGGTGCGGACCGCCTTGGAGGCGGGCGCAGCGAACAGGTACGCGGCCTTGGACAGGGACGCCTTGATAGCGCCCGCAGCCTTGGCCAGCAGGACCTCGCGGGACTCGAGCGAAGCGAGCCGGTCGATCTCGTCGGCGGTCAGGGCGTTGCCGTCCATGACGCCGGACTTGATGATGAGGTTCTTGTTGTCCTTGGCGAAGTCACGCAGGGCTTTGGCGGCCTCAACCGGCTCCCCGGTCACGAACGTCAGGGCAGTGGGGCCCTTCAGATCGTCCACAATCGCTTCCAGTCCGACGCGACGGGCGGCGATGGATGCCAGCGTGTTCTTCGCCACGGTGTATTCGGCGTTGCCGGCGAGCGAGCGGCGCAGTTCCTTGAGGTCGGCGACGCTCAGCCCACGGTACTCGGTGAGCAGAACGGCGTTGGCCTCACGGAACTTGTCCGCCAGCTGTGCAACAGCCGCGTCCTTCTCAGGCCTTGCCATGGGCCCTCCTTCCGTGGTCTGCCACAGGTTCCGGCACTGAAAAAGCCCCGCGCCGGTGGGCACGGGGCTCGTCACGGCACTCGGAGTGCACCGATAGCCGTTGGGCTCGTTCTCACCTGCGCTGGCTCCGCGTGGCGCGGACTTGGCCCCGCTTGCGCGGGAGACCTGCGGTCTTTGGCGGAGTTGACAATACACGCCGCCACCCCACGCGCCGCAAGCCCGACGACGATGGCCCACGGTGCTCTTGGTCACGCCGACGCCGAACGTGGCAGGCGCCGACCCGCTCAGGCGTCGACGACGGGGATGTCGGTCAAGCGCACCGCCAGATGCTGGCCGAAGGCGTCATCCTCACCAATCATGTCCATGGTCACCGTATCCTCACCCGTGTCCGGCCATACCACCGGAATACTGCGCACATCATCCTCAGACAAGTTGTCCTGGAGCATGCCGCCCAACACCCTGTTTTCTTCTTTGGAGTCCGTGAAGTCGACAACCAGATACCGGGAGCCGCCCTTCAAAAGCGTGCAGCCTGAAGTCGCATAAGACGACCACATCCTGAGCATACGCAAATCATCAGGAATCTGCATCAAGAACACTGGAACGCTCACCTCTTGCTCAGATGAGATCTTGACCGTACCGATCAGGTATCCCTCATGCCTGGCGACACTCTCAAGGGAGATACGGGCGGGTACGCCATCGATTTCAATGTCCACGCCGTCCGGACCCCGCCCAACCGGCCCCTTGGGCTCAGGCATATCACCCGCCCCACCTGCCGAAGTGGTGTCTGCGGCAGTGACCTCGTCCGGGTCAGAGGGTGTCATCAGGATCTCCACCCGCCGGTTCAACTGTCGATTCTCGTCCGAATCATTATCGACCCGCGGCTCCAACTCACCCTTCCCCGCTACGGACACCTCCCAGCCCGACAGGTCGGCCAGTTCTCCCAGACGATCCGACACGGCCTTGGCCCGTCGCTCAGACAAATCCTGATTATGCTCATCGGTGTTCACATCATCCGTATGCCCCGTAACCGCCAGCGATCCGCCCGAGGGGTAGAGTTCCAACTGCTCCACCACCGACACCAACACCTCATCAGCCGCGTCGCTCAGATCCGCCGAATCCGTCGCGAACAACACGTCCCCCGACACATTCACTGTCGTCGACGCATCATCCGACTCCGTATCTGACGAACCATCCGCAGCCACCACCAATGACTTCAACTCAAACGGACCCGAATGAATACCCTCATCAATCTTCGCGCCCGCCAACGCACCCTCAACATCAAAGCCAGCGGAAGCCGCATCCACCACCGGCACGCCCAAAGCCACACCCACATTCGGCAAGAACAACTCGACCGACTCCATACCATCCGGCACAGCACCAAACACCGCGTACAACTCATGGGAAGACCCCGCCTCAATACTGCGAGTGAGTCCATCTACGTAAGGCTGAACATCAACATACGCCACTTTATCTCGAAGCGAAGTTAACCTGGCCGCAGCCATCGTGAACATATCCACCCCGGCACCAAACATCGAACCGATAGAAACACTCCCAGAAGAATCCGCGGAAATGTTCACTCTAACCACCGTGTAGCCGCCCTGCACCACCGCCGGCCCCACACGCGTCGTCAAAGACTCACCCTTCCACACCGACTTCAGCACCACCGGGTCTGAGTTCACGGGCGCCGTCGATGCGCTTTCCGTGTCGGCTGGGAAGGTAGACGAAACCGCCCCGCCACCTCCACCACTGCCTCCTGCGCAGGCGGCGAGCACCGCCGCCACCGCCAACGACGCAGAACCAGTCAACACCTCACGCCGACACAGCATCACGAACACCACTCCTACAAACCGCAAGCCGAAGCCTTCGCCGATCCGGAACCCGTCAAGCGTAACAAGATGATCACCCCTACGCCTTGGGGAGCCCAACGCGACTAACCGGGTATACCCGGGCACCGCCTGCCCTCGACACCTCTGACCCCAGTCACGCGTTTGAAGCCGGAGCATGACAACACCCGGCGGTTATGAGACCGTAACCGCATGACTTCATCTCATCCCGTCTGGGCCACCAACACCCCCAAGCACGTGCTGACGGTGGACGGGGATACAACACCCACGCAGACCTGGGTTGCCAGTAACCGCAAGGAACGCAACACCGGCCTGCTAGGCACGGATAGCCTCGATGGTGCGCTGTGGCTCAGAGCGTGCAACTGGGTGCACACCTTCGGCATGCGTTACGCCCTGGACCTGGTATACGTGGGGCGCCACGGGCGCGTTGTTGCTGTCACCACCACACCACCGCGCCGACTCTGCCTGCCCCGTCTGACCGCGCACGCCACCGTCGAGTTGCCGGCAGGCATGGCCGCGAAGCTCAACATTAGGCGCGGAACCGTCGTCGGCACCGAGCGTCGTCGCTGATTGCGACAGCAGCGTCCCTACAACACCACTCGTTTGCGCGCTCTCACGCGGTCACGAACGCCAATGTGCTTTCGACGGCGTCGCGGACCGAGGTGTCAAGTTGCCCCAGGCAGTTGTACTGGACGGCGGCAACAGTCGTCCCATCCGTGAAGACCCACAGGCACCCCTGGTCCTCGCCAGCATCACCCGAGACGAAGTCAGTGCGCACCGCCTCTGTCATACCGGTGAGCGTCAACGGCGTGCGCGAACGCATGGTGTACCCGTCCAGGGATCCGGCTTGATGATCGACTTCGATCTGCGCCAGGGCCAGTGAAACCGAGTCTTGCGGCATGCTCGGGGCGACCAACAAGCGCGCCTGGATGATCTCATCGTCGTCGATCATTGCCCAACCCACTGTCCACCGCTCGGAGCCCTCAATGCCATCGGTGTCGTACCAGCCCACGGGCACCGCCAGTCTCACGCCCGAGCGCTCCAGCAGTGCCGTGCCTTCGGGAGCGTCCTGCAGCGCCGCCGACGTCGGTGCGGCACTCGCTTCCTGCGCGAACGAGTCACTGACCGAAAAACTCGCGCCGACGCCGTCGCGCTCTTCCGCGGACACGCCGGACCCGGCCAGATCCACCAACGCATGCCGGTTCCCCGAGCTGATGCACCAGACGGTCCCGTCCCCGTCAAGGGGCCAAGTGGTCCGATAGTCCTGACGGACGACGACCAAATCACCGACGCGTTCAGCGGTACGAGTCCCGACGGGAGCGTAGCCCCGGGTGGCGGAGCGAGCCGCATCCATTGCAATCTCGATGGCCGCATAGGCGTCGTCCGCCTCTAAGTCGCTGGCGACCAGGAGTCGATTCTGCCCATCCTCGCTATCCCAGCGCGCCGTCCAGACCTCACCTTCGACGTCTCCACGAGTCCAGTCGGAGCGCACCAACAACGACAGCCCGTCTACGTCGGTGGTTTCCCATCCCTGCATGGCATCACTTTCATTCTTGGAGCAGGCAGCCAGCAGTGTTACGACTCCCCCCACACCCATGACCTTCAAACCGCCACGGCGCCCAACCAACCGGCTCATGATTCCTCCTGAGCAAAGGTAAGGGACTCCTCAATGCCGTTACGCAGCCCGTCATCGAAGTATTCCCCGTATAACGTCACGAACGCCACGATGCCTTTGCTGGCGACCAACCAGCAGGTGCCGGCGCCGCTGGCGTCATCACCCCATCTGAAGGTGACCCGATCTATCGCCGTGTTCTCGTCCTGCTGCCAGCTGATTCGGTTGATCTCCTCATAGTCGGCGATCAAAAACTTGTTGGTAAACGTAGCCATTTGCCGTATGCCGTCGGCACTCGTCGCCTCGCCAACGACGCCGAGCATCACCCGCTGAAGCATCGTACCCGAAGCGTCGTTCAGGTCGTAGGAGTCGGTGTATGAGCCCCAATCGTCGTGCGTGACCGGCCCCTCAAACGCGACGGGAATTGCAAGGCTCAGGCCGTCGGCAGCCTCGATGCCGGTCCAGGCCGAGGGGTCGTCAGTAGGTCCTGCCATGGGCTTGGCGGGCTGCGGAACGTCTTCCACGGGAGTCGCTGAGCTCGCCGCGCCTCCCCCGCCATTACTGCCGCACGCCGACAGCATGAGCGCGGCCGGCAGCACGCCCCCGAGAATCGCTGCACGACGCTTCACGGCTGAGTCACTTCGATCGAGTCGATGACGTCGGCAACTGCGGCTAGCGATGCCTCGTCAGAAACTTCTGCATAGACGTACACGGCATAGCTATAGCCATCCTGTCCGTCGAATATCACACCGGAACACTGTACATCAATCTCTGTGTCATCCTCCGCGGACCAAGGCACCTCCGCACTTTGCGTCCAATCGAGTCGATACGCCGCTTCGCTACCTTCAACTGCAACATCACTCTGTGTCACGCCAGCAGATGCGCCCTGCAACTCGAATGCACCAAGCTCAGACTCCAAAACCTCACTGGCAGTTTTACCTCCCGGCTCATAATGCTCCACTATCACCGTGTAAGACACGGCTTCATTATCCACATGATAAGTAACTCCGCGACGACCGTCACTATACGTGTCCGGTGGCGCAGTGTATGCGTCCGCGGCTATCTCGATCGTCAGGCCCGGGGCCGCCTCGGCGACCGCAACGCTTACACCATCCGCTTCCGTAGTTTCAGTCGCAGACACCGTCGCACTCGCATTCGCTTCGACAGTGGACTCACTACTGTTTCCCGGCGAACAACTAGTAGCAGCAAGCATCATGGGCGCAATCATTGACACAACAGCCGCCGAGCGACAGACTTGTCGCCTTGCGCATCCCATCATGGAAGTTCACTCTCCTTGTAGTTTCGAGCCCCGTCAGCCCCCGGCTCACCAAGGACTTCGACGCGCGTCGTGTTGCTTGCACTGATCTCTTCCGACCGCTCGTAGTTTACCACCCAAAGGTCGAAGCCACCACTTTCCGTAATCTTTGCCCCTTCCTCGGTAATTCGGGTCACTTTTGCACGTTCGTAAAGAAGATTATCGAAATCGTTATCCGACGGTTGACTCGGATTCAAGGCCGACTCCGGCACCGTCAGTGCCCCGTTCGTTAACGATGAACTCGCATACTCCTCAGCAATCTTCCGATCCGATTCACTCAAGGACGAGACATCCAACGTGGTAGTCACGGTCGACGTTTGCGTAGCCTCCCCATCAGCGCCCGCGCTAATCCCACTATCCTCCGCGCTCACACCTCCGGATCGCGTCCCTTCAACAATACTAGTGAAAGTAATAGTCTTCAGCTTTCCGTCTTCATCATAAGTGACCTCATAGCTGCCCGCATAGCTATTGCTTTCTCCGTTAGACAATCCGAAGGCACTTTCCACGTCAAGCCCCGCACCATACTCGCCTTTGTATGCGAAGCGATGTGAGGTTTCATGCGCGTCGTCCCCCTCGCCGTCTCCGTCCTTCTCAACGGAATCCGTACGCGTATACGCTACTTCACCGGATATATCCACGCTAGCGCCAACCCCGTCAGCGGTTGCAGACGCCTTGCCTCCCAAAGTCAATTTGACGTTCCACGACGTAGACGTGGCATCGGGGTCTTCGTCGATCTCTCTGCCGTGATTCCCTAGCCGACTGATACCTTGATTGTTTAGCTGATCCTCGACCGCATCCGCGTTGGCATCATCAAAGTCTTCACATGAACGCTCACCCTCGCCTCCGCAGTTCCATGTCTTTTCTTCGGTTCGACTCACGGCAATTCCGCCATTGAGCTCTACCTCTGCGGAGAACGGATCATCACCCGCGTCACCATCACCGCTTCCCGAACCGGTACCTAGGCTATATTCGCCACTGAGTTCCTGACTCGTACGCATAGAGCGCGAGCCCGTACCGTCGTAGTACTCAGTCTTGGTTGCGGATACACTATCTGTTCCCTCGACACTTAGCTCACCAGGCCCGACCTTTCCCGCCGCACCAGCTTTTGTTGATTTAGTTCTTTCAGTACTACTCTTCGCGATTTCCGACGGATCAACTTCGTATTGGCTGTTCGCACCTGAAGCACTCTCGCAGGCATAGCCTTCACCGCCGACGACTTTGTCGAGAGCGGACCCGATCTCACATGTGAGTTTCTCCCCAATAGGGGTCGCAGCTACAATCAATGCGAGCACCAATGTCACGGCCGCAACTATGACCCCGGCATACTCCGCGGTCGTGGCCCCTAATTCTGATGCTTTTCTTAGTTTTCGACGCAACGGGGTCATTTTACTCCCTTACATGGTTGATTCATGTAACTGGAAGACAGGCTACGTTCTTGCATGCCACACAACTAGGGGCGAACGCCCCGTCTACGCCCCAACCTAGCCCTCCGAGCCCTCATCGCGCCCCAGCACCATTGCGCTGCACAGCGCCGCATAGGCGTACGCGTTCTCCAACGCTCCCCTCGCCCCGTACGCCACCACCGTGTACGCCCGGTCTTCTTCCGCCACACAGAACAGGGCGATTGCGTCCACCGACGTTTCCTGCGACCAGCCCGGAGGCACGGTGCGCTGGTTCCAGGTCATCTGCACGCATTGGGTGATGCCGTCCCATTCGAGCGTCTTCGGCTCGGATGGCGTGATGAGCGCCGCTATCAGACGCTGCCGCTCGGCATTGGCCGCATTCTTCGCGGCTGATTGGTCGTCGGCGCCAAATGAGTGCGGTCCCTCGACCACCAGATAGCCCCAGTCGTCCTCGCCTGTCCACACGTAGGTGACCTGGGCTCGACCGTCACCTACCCGCTCGGGCTTCAGGGCCTGCGCTTCCCCGGGCAGCGTCAGCTGTATACCGGTCACGGGTTCTACCGTCTGGCCAGAAACCGTCATGGGCGCGGCGGTGACGCCTGGCGCGTCTGCGGAGCTTGTATCGCCGGCCTGGGCGAGGCGGACTCCTCCACCTGATTCTTCTGATGAAGGATCCGGCGAGCACGAGGCAAGCGTTCCTGCAGCCCCGAAGGCAGCTGCGCCGACTACGTGGAGCAGCCGTCGTCGTGGCAGGCAAAAGGCCGTCAGTCTGCGTTCAGCCATATGCTCCGCTCCATCCCGGCGACGATGCTTTCATCGGCGGCCCCTGAGAAAGCCAGTTGAATCGCACTGACCGTATCCGCAACTTTCAGTACCCAAAGACTTCCGCGGGAGTTTCTGCCGTTACCGTAGGCGAAGTCCACGCGAGTACCGGAGGCGTCCTCCTGGCCGTCGAGGGCAAGTTCCACGGGCTCCGACAGCCGCGCGTATCTAGGCAGCGCACCCGCTACCGCGTCGGACTCGATTTGGGCGAGCGCATCGACCACGCCGGGCTCGCCCGTGTCGGACGCGAGTAGCACCCGCACTCGTGCGGCACCATCCAGGTCGGCATCGGCCCAGCTGTCGGTCCAGCGCGTAGATCCGGCTGGGGCTCCGGTAACCTTCCAGCTGCCCGGCACGGCGAAACTCGTAGCGCCCCGTCCCACCCTGGCCCAACCGCTGTCGACGGCGGGCAAGTCGTTGGGGAGTAGCGAAAGCTCGGTATCCACCACGTCGCGGTAGCTCTTATCGAGGGTCTCCGCCGTAAGCATTACGGCGACGGAGGTCCGTTCATCCGTCAGTAACCAGATTCTTCCTGTGGTTGCGCCGCTGAAAGTGGTGGCAAAGTCCTCGTACAGTATCTGCGTGCCGTCGCGTTCGGCCGATGCTGGTTGGCTGGTCACCCGGAAGCCGGGCAGGCCACTGCGTAGCGCAGATTCGGCCTCGGCCATCAGTCCCTGTGGATCAAGCCCGGCTGACGGCACGCCGACGGCGAGAACGTGTGCGGGTGCCGCCGTTTCCTGCCACATGTCGGAGAACAGGCCGATGCCTTTGGGGACCGCTGTGTGCTGCCAGTTCTTGCGCACCGGAACATAGGCTCCGGAGACGACGGCACGTTCCCAGCCTGAGGGCATCACCGAGGAACCCGAGCATGCGGTCATCCCGATCAGCGGCGCCATCGCAAACAGCCCGACGGCGTGGCGGCGGCTGAATCCAGGGGTATGCGAGGAGCGGTTCATGCGTCGTCCTCTGTCAGCGATGCCTCTACTGCGGCACGGATCGCATCGTCGTCGGCGAGGAGCACGACGACGATGTAACCGCCGCTCCCGGGCACGATCCAGGCGGCCCCGCTGGCGTCAGCGTCCGCTCGTTCGTAGGTGAAGGTGATCCGTGCGATCGTGCCCGCAATCGTGCTCGCCTGGTCGATCGTCGGCGCGGATGTTGCTGCGTCTTCCTCCGGCGTCGCCTCCGCCCCGGGCGTGCCCGGATCCTGCGGTTCGGCGGAGTTTATGGACTCGGGGAAGGTAAACGCTCCGGTCGGTTGATAGCCCGTGATGCTGGAGGACAGCAGCGCCGAACCTGCTTGGTAGGCCTGCTCGGCGCTGGTGGTGGGGAGGGCGTCGCTAATGGCCAGAACCGGCTCGGCGTCTCCGTCGGGATCGGTCATGTGGAGTGCCCAGGGATCATCGTCGGTGCCGTCGTCCGTCATATCCTCGGCGTGTGAGTGGGTCACCCACGTACTGGGGAGTTGCAAGGCGACGCCGTTCGCGTTCGCAGTCTGGGTCAGCACCGTCTCCACGGGGACGGGAGTCGTATCCGGCAGGGCGGTGCCGCCACCAGAGCACGCGCTCAGCGGCGTGGTCACGATGACAATGCCGGCGAGTTGCGCCAGGAGCCCCTGCGTGGAGTGTCTGTTCACCGTTCCTCCTTGGACACGAACTCACGGCGCCCAAGTGCATCAAGGTCACCGAGCCTCTCGGTGGCGGTGACCGTCAAGTCGGCGTCGGTATGCTCCGGGTCGTCGCGGAGAAGCTGCGGGGTGACGCCCGAGAATTCCCCTCCGGCGGAGAGAGTCTCACGCGTCACCTGGCCCGTGGTGTGCACCAGGCGGAGCAAGATCTCGTCATCCGCGTCCACCGATGCGGTGCTCTCCCACAACTCGTCGGGAAGACTCGGGCCGTCGACGGTGAAGGTGGAGACCCACTGGTCCAGCGCTTCCCGGCTGGAGTCGGTGACAGGGATACTGATCGTGGTCCACTTGACTTGGTCGTCGCTCTCCGAACTCGCACCGATGATAGTGACGGAGTGGAGGAGACCGCCTCGAGAGCGCTCGACGCTCACGCGGGCAACGGTGTCCGTGGACTGCTGCCACGCCCAGGATTCGCTTGTGGCCCCATCGCGCAGGCGCTGCGAGTGGCGGTAGAAGATCGGGGCGTCGCTTGATTCGTCCTGTGCAAGGAAGCTGTTAGACAATGTCAGGTCGAGTGTTCTGGTTTCGGACTCGATTCCGACGAAGGGGTCCAGCCCGAGCAGTGACAGCCGCTCGGCCCCCTGGGTCCGATCGGCCGTGGAGTCGCTCTGCAGTCCTTCCCAGACGTCGCAGGGTCCGGAAGTGGACGTGCCGCATGGAAGGTCGTCGAGCGCAATCAGCATGGAATCGTCGCTGAACCCACTCTGCGCAGTATCGGCCGAGGTCGACCAAAGCTGTGTCAGCGACTGCGATGAACCCGCCGGAACCGCCGCTGTTCTGCCCGCGACGCTATTATGGCTGCCGGGCGGGACCGAATCGAGCCCGGCACCCAAAAACACGGCGCGTTCGTCAGATGCGGCGGGGAGCGCGCCGGTGTCGAAAAATGACGGGGTAGCATCGCCGGATGGCACGGTCTTACACGTATCGGAATCGATCACGCACAGTCCACGCTGCAGCGTGCCGGTTGTCGCAAGTATCGCAACGAGGCCGATCAAGGCGACGACGGCGATCATTCCCCGGTACCCGCCAAGGCCGCGCTCGGCACGTATATGTTTGGGGAGCTTGGGCAGAAGGCGCTTCATCTCGACGAAACGAGCTTGGTGCTGACTACGGCCGAATCGACCAGGTCGTCGGTCAGGTCGAAGGAATCCTCGTCAGTGTCCTCGTCGTCCTCAGAATCCGCTGTCTCTTTCGGAGTGTTCGTGTCCAGTCCGAAGCCCACGCCAGGCCGGGTGTAGCAGGCGCCATCGAACGACACACCCAGTAAGCCTCCAGACACGCATACGCCCTGCTCGAAGTTCATCTCGGCGGTGGCGGTAGAGGTGGACTGCAGGCCGGTCTCGGCGATCTCGTCGTCCATGCGCACCGATGCCTGGAAACGCAGACCTGACAACTGGTTATAGGACGTCAAGGTGGCATCGTTGCTGCTCGCGTACTGGCTCGCCTGCGTGGAAGCACCCGAGCAGTAGGAAAAGACCGGTTTGCCGAAGTAGCTCCAGAACGTTTCCGCATCCGTGGCGAGCAGTGCATCCTCATAAGTAGCTTCGATCCGGTCCGCGCAGTAACCGGCCGCCGCCAGCGCCGCCGCGTCTGATGCAGTATTGGCATTCCGGCGGTCCGCAATCGCATCACCCAGCGGAATGATGATAATCATACCGACGGCGAGCATCACGGCCAGTGCACCTACTAGGAAAACATTAATCGCGCCACATTCGTTTCGACGCAAACGACAGCGCAAACATGACACGAATCTTCGCGCATTTAAATGGAAGGCATCCATACGATAGCCTACGAGCATATAAACACCCTCGCAGATCACGCGTCAACCACCGGAATGTCCGTTAGACGTACTCGGACGTTTTCTCCGGGCACATCAAGCACAACCTTGTCTCCCCCACAGTCGGGCCATACCACAGGAAGTGACCTCGAGTCACCAGCGACTAAGTCATACACGATTGGGACAGTCAAGGGAGTAAAATACTCGCTACTCGAACTAAGGTAATCGACCAGAAGATAGCGTTTGTCTCCATCCAACAGAGTCAAATTGTACGCACCCTGCCACAACGCTTGCCAACGAACAGACTGGAGCTCGCGCGGCAGTACGAACCGGTGTGCCTTAGCGGTCAGCCCCTCTGATGCGCTCAAAACGACGTTACCGACCAGGTATTCGCCGACCCTGGTGACGCTGTCCAGGGAGATACGGGCCGGCACCCCGTCAACCTCGATATCCACCCCGTCCGGACCACGACCAACCGGCCCGGCCGCCTCCGGCATGTCACCCGAGTCGGCAGACGAACCACCAGCCACACCGGTCGCCTCGTCGGGGTCGGCGGGAGTCAGCAGCACCTCCACCCGCCGGTTCAACTGCCGATTCTCATCCGAGTCATTCGGCACCCGCGGCTCAGACTCACCCTTACCCGACACCGACACATCCCAACCAGACAAGTCCGCCAGCCCACCCAGACGATCCGACACCGACTGCGCCCGCCGCTCCGACAAATCCTGATTGTGCTCATCGGTGTTCACATCATCCGTATGACCCGTAATCGCCAGCGATCCGCCCGAGGGGTAGAGCTCCAGCTGCTCCACCACAGCCCCAAGCACCTCATCCGCCTCATCGGACAACTCCGCCGAATCGTCCGCAAACAACACGTCACCCGACACATTCACCGTCGTCGACACATCATCACTGGCCGTATCCGACGAACCATCCGCCGCCACAACCACCGAATTCAACTCAAACGGACCAGACTCAACACTCTCATCAAACTCAGCGGCCGCCAACGCCGCATCCACATCAAACCCAGCCTCATCCGCACCAACCACCGGCACCCCAAGCGCCACACCCACATTCGGCAAAAACACATCCACCGAACTCAAACCATCCGGCACGCCCCCAAACACCGGAAACAACTCAAGGTCGGCATCTTCTGCGATATCTACGTGACTGAACTTAGTGCTCGTATTCACTTCGGGAAAGACTAAAGCTCTTTCCAAAACCATGAGCCTGAGCCCCGACATCGAATACGTATATCTTCCGCCGTCATCGAGCGCGCGCCCGATGTGCACACTTTCGTCAGAGTCAGTACCGACAACCAATCGCACCACCGTGTAACCATCCTGCACCACCGCAGGACCCACCTCAGCAATCAGCGACACTGCTTCCCATGCCCACTTGAGGACGACGCTATTCTCAGAGCCAATTGGCGTAGACGTTGTAGCCTGACCCGCCTCTGTAGATGGTCGCGATTCAGGGGATTCTTGGTCCGAGCATGCGGAGACAGCTGCTTGGCTAGCCAACATGATCGGCGCCAACAAAGCAAATCGTCTACTTGTTTTTATCATCAATCGGCCCTTTCGCTCGTTAGCTGACTGCGCCATCATGAATACTACCACCTACCGCATACATAATCCACTCACGCGCGCATGGCCACTAACTAATTCTCTGGCAACCCCGCACGCGTTTGGGCCTACACGCGCGACAGCTGCGTGCAGGCCCAAACACATGCGGCCCAGAAGACCGGAGGTCGACATGACCTCAGCGGCCCTCGAAAATCTTGTCGAGCTGCCCCTTGATCTTTTCTCCGAGATCGTAGTTGTCCAGCGCAGTAATGATAGCCGTGACCAGAATCACTGCCACGACAATCACTCCGGCGTACTCCGCCGCGCCCTGTCCGACCTCGGATTCCGCGACACGCCTCTTGACATCATCGAGCCACATACGAGCACGGACCTGAGCGGCGAGAACTGAATTCGACATGATGTATCCTCCTGTTGAAGAAGACCGAGGCATCAACTCGGATCGTTGACTCCGGGACTCGTTCCCGTTGACGTTGTCAACACTACGGGCGCTGGGCGCCCCTCGAATAGGGGCATATGCCCCGAACACTGCCCCTACCTGCGTCCCCAGTTCATGAGTCCTCCGCCTCCTTCCATAGCAGAACCGCTTCCGCCCGACTGTGGACCCCCAGCTTCGCATACGCGGAGTTCATATAGTTCTTTACCGTTCGAGCCGACAGGAACTGCTCCTTGGCGATGTCCTGGTTGCTCATGCCTCGCGCGGCAGCATCCAGCACCTCCGCCTCACGCTCGGTCAGACGCGCAGTCAGCGGATTTGGACGTGCCTTGTCCCCCACACTTGCCACTTGCACGGTCAGCTTGTCGGCAACGCCCGGCCCGAGCACCGTTCCACCGCCGCTGCATGTAGCAATCGCTCCCGCGACCTCATCCACGCCCAAGTTTCCATGGATGAGGTACCCCTTGGCACCTCCCTTTATCGCGGAGGCGATGGTCTCGGCATCGTCATCCGAGGTCATCATGATCACACTGGCACGTTCAGCAAGTTCGGGCAGAGCCTCCAGGCCACCCATACCCGGCATGCGCACATCGAGTAACACCACGTCGGGGCCAAAGCTGCGCGCCTTTTCGATAGCCTCCAAACCGTCTGAGGCTTCCGCTACCTCATCGACCCCTGCGACGTGTTCTAGCACACGCCGCAGCCCCAAACGGACAATCGTGTTGTCATCAACGACCAGTAACTTCACGCTAAGATCCTTACTACCGATCCAATCTTCTTAGACGCAGAGGCACGGGGAACTGTCGCGATAGCGCGTGTGCCACCATCTGGACTCACCGACAACTCCAGCCGACCGCCGAGAGCAGCAAGACGCTCGCGTACGCCGCACAACCCATAGTGCCCCGAGCCTCGCAGGTTGGATTGATCCTCTAGTATCCTCCTGGGCAATCCAACGCCGTTATCGTCAACAGTGAGATGAAGTGATTCCCCGCCAACGATCCGCACGTGTACCCTCGTAGCCTCTGCATGCTTCTCCACATTTGCCAGCAGCTCGCCCAGAACCCTTTGGGTCTGCCAAGTCAACTCAGCGTCACTGGCAACCTCATAACCAGAAACATCTATCAAGACTTCTGTGCCGACGCGTTTGCCCCAAGTCTCCGCATCCTGGCGCAGTTGCTCCCGGATGTCTCCCACCGGCGTCGACCGGAGCTCGTCGAGGACCGAACGGGCCTCCAAGCTCAAAGAATCTGCTGCGTCGAACAAGTCTTTCGCGTCGCGCGCATAGGCAGAGTTCTCCACTCCAAGGTCATTGACCAGCGCCTCAGCCAACATACGCACCCCGGCAGCCGATTTCGCCACCGTGTCATGCAGATCCCGTGCTAGTACTAAGCGCTCCTCCGCAGCTGACTGCCGAGACCTCGCCTCCACCGCGTCCGCGGCCAGAGCCTCAACCCTGCCGACCTGCTGCGTCTGTCTGCGCCCCAGCAAGGCAAGCGCCACAGCGGCACCTGCGGCAACGACCGTCATAATTATAAGTTGGGGAATGTAATGAATTAACTCAGTCGCACCTACAGTAACTAACGCACACCAGGCCGCCAGCGCTCTATCACCGGCGATCATTCCCATCAAGAATGCGGTTACCTGTAAGTAGCCAAGCGCGAGTGCGGCAGGTGTACCCGAATATTGGAACCCAACTACCAGCAGCGTGAGTGCCGTGATCCCATCCCATGCAACGAAGTACACGCTACCTACGATGCGCCTAGTTGTTCGCCCCCATCGGAACAAGAGAGCGCAACTGCACGGCACCGCACAGAGGGTGATCACCACAACCGTCCAGTCCAGTGCGCAGACCGCCGCAACTAGTAGCAACAACACCAACCTGATATCGCTGAGTACACGCACAGTAGGCGCCAACGCCGCCTCGGCGAGCAGCTTATTCTCACCCATTGAACAGTCCTGAAATCGAATCCATATTGCTGATGAGCATTCCCCCAACGATAAGCACAATGGCTCCTGGCACGATGCAGATGGTGACCACCAGGGACACCTTGGGCTGAGACTTAGCCGCCTGTCTGCGTACCTGCTGTCCCCGTTCGCGACGCACTTCTTGGGAGATTTGCCGCAAAGCCTCTTCTAGCGGCGTGCCCAATTCCTCGGACTGCAGCAGTGCGGTGACGAACGAGGCAACGTTCTCTGAGCGGGTACGGTCACGTAGCCCCTCAAGCGCCTGCCGGCGGGGCACCCCGAGTTGCATCTCCCGCAGAGTCAGACGCATCTCCTCAGCCAGCGCCCCGCTGTGCTGTTCGGCCACGCGCTGCAGCGCCACGCGGAAGGGCAGGCCAGCCGACACGGTCACGGCGAACACATCCAGGAAATCGGGCAGGTCACGCTCAATCCGCTGCTGACGGCGCCGCAAGGTGAGCAGCAGCCAGGTGTGCATCCAGCATACGAACAGCGTACCTAGCACCACGCCAATGAATGTCTGACCATTCAGCACGGCCAGCACCATGAGCACCAGGCCCAGGCTGGCGAAGCCGGCCTCGCGCTGAATGAAGGTCTGCGCCGTGACATCTGCCGGCTGACCGGCGGCGCGCAGCTGCCATGCCAAACGCTTGATCCGCTCCGTGCCGTACAAATCGAGCAGTAGGCTCTGGGTCACGCGGCCCAACAGGTCCACAGTCCTGGTGAACGGCCCCGTGCGCTGTGCCACCTCGGCTGACGCCTGCTCGCCGGAGGCCAGCAAGTCATCCACCAAAGACGCACGCGCCATGCGTATCCCTTGGGCTCCCAACAGCACCATCGTGGCAGCGAGCATTCCAAACAACGCAGCCATGCCTATACCTCCACCCGCGATACGGCTCGCATGAGCACGAATCCCACCGCGAAGAAGGCCGCCGCCACCAGCATGATGACGCGCCCCACCATGCTCCCCGCCATTTCGTCAAGGAGCCCGGGTTGGATCATGTTCAGCAGCACAATTGCGCCCACACCGATCCCCATCACCGCATATCCGGCTACCGATGATCCCAGGATCACGGTGCTGACCTCGCGTCGCAACTCCTTGCGATCCTCCAGGGTCTGGGAGATGTCAGTCAGTGCCGCGCTCAACGCGCCGCCCGTACGGGACTGGATCACGATCGTACGCACCAGCACGTCGATCTCCCGCGACGGCAGTCGTTCAGCCAATTCGTGCAACGCCTGATCCAGGCTCACGCCAAGGTCCAGGCGCTGGGCGACCTGACGCATCTCCGCGCCGGCGGGCTCGGCGAGCTCCCGCCCGGCCATCGCCAGGCAGCGCCCGATGGATAGACCCGCCGAGTTGCCGTTGGCAACCACTCGCGCCAACTCGGGAAGCTGTGCGATGAAGTCCTCCTTACGCTTGGCGCGCCGCCGGCTAAGCCACTGCCAGAACAGCAGGGGGAGCATGAGCGCCAGAACGGTGCTGGCAACACGTCCCAGCAGTGGGCGCCCACCGATCATTACTGCCAACATCGCTCCGGCGATCGCGGAAACCGTGAGCAAGGGCGACCAGTTCACACCCGCCGTTGTCATACTGCGTGCCAGCGCCCCCAGCGGACCACGAGCGATCAGCCGACGCTCGATCAGCTTGATCCGTTCCGAACCCGTGGCGCGCGCACCGACCGTTTCCTCCCACAGGGCCCGGCGGCGCCCGGACTCGTCCAGGAGCACGGTGGTTCCCCAGACGCCAAACACCAGGGTGGCTACGAGCACCAGCAGAATGACGCGTACCGACGGTGTCATAGGGTGCCTCCGGCGAAGGCCTCGGGCAGGGGTTCTCCCAACAGCGACAGGCGTGTCTCCGTCTCCTCAGGCAGTGCTTCGAAACGGAACACGCCGCCCTGGGAGCGGGTCTCGGTGTAACGCATAATCGGCTGAGTGGCGTAATTGTCGCGGTGCTCGGAGGTAACCACCTCTATCTGCCGCACCCGGCGCGCCCCAGTGGTATCCCGTTCCAGCTGGATGATCACGTCTATGGCGCTGTTGATCTGGTCCCTGACCGTTTCCACGGGCAGCTCCAGGTCAGACATGCTGGCAAGCGTCTCCAGACGGCTCAAGGCATCGCGTGCGGAGTTGGCGTGCACGGTGGTAAGTGAGCCCTCATGACCGGTGTTCATGGCCTGGAGCATGTCCATGGTCTCACCGCCACGAACCTCACCAACCACAATCCGGTCCGGACGCATACGCAACGAGTTGCGTACCAGGTCACGGATGGTGACCTGCCCCTTGCCCTCGGAGTTGGCGGGGCGCGCCTCCAGCCTGACCACGTGGCTCTGCTGGAGGGACAGCTCGGCCGAATCCTCGATCGTGATGATGCGCTCCCGGTCCGGAATCAGGCCCGAAAGGGCGTTGAGGAAGGTGGTCTTCCCCGTGCCGGTACCGCCGGACACCAGGATATTCAGCCGTGCCCGCACCATCATGTTCAGCAGTTCTGCCGCCTCCTGCGGCAGTGATGCCCGGGCCACCAGGTCGGGCATGCGGAACGGGCGGGGGAAGCGACGAATCGTCATGGTGGGGCCGTCCAGCGCGAGCGGCGGAATGATCACGTTGACGCGCTCACCGCCGACCAGGCGGGCATCCACCATGGGGCTGGACTCATCCACCCGGCGGTTGACCGTGGAGACGATCCGGTCAATGGTCTGGTACAGCTCCTCCTCCGAGGTAAAAGCCGCGGGAATCCGCTCAATGCGCCCGTTCCGTTCAACGAACAGGTCGTGGACGCCGTTGACCATGATCTCCGTAATCGAGTCGTCTGCGATCAACGGCTCAAGTACACCCAGGCCCACCGTGTCATCGACGATCCGCTGAATAAGGCGGGCACGGTTCCGGGTGGACATGACCGGCCCCTCGACCGAAAGAATGCGGGCCAACACGCGCTCCAGGCGCGCGCGTTTCTGCGGCATCTCCAGACTGGCGATCTCCTCGATGTTGATCTCTTCGAGGAGCCGGGCACGGAAGCGCTTGACGAGTTCGTTGTTCTCATCGGTAAGGGCCTCGGGGGCCACGCGGTCTCTCAGCGCCACGACGATCCCTCCCGCTGGCGGAAGGTGGCCTCGGAACTGAGGTTAATGTGGGTTATGTCCACTACCCCTAGGATGCCGATCGGCGCCCTTCCCGCGACTTTCACGCAGCCTCGGCCGCAGGAGCTGACCGAGTCGAGCTCGATCGAGTCCGGCATGGATGCGGTTACAGCGGCGTACACGGAGTCTCCCCGCTCAGCGGCGCGGGCGCCGTCCCTGGCCGCGTCACGGACGTGCGAGGCCGCCATCATCGCCGCGATCCCCTGACTGAGAACGATCAGGACGATCAACACAATTGGGATGAATGCAGCCAGCTCAAGGGCTGACTGCCCCTCGTCACGCCTGCGCAACCGCCGAATCATCTGCATGGTCCAGCGTGGCATTGTCATTGTCATCGTCGTTCACCTCTCCCGTTCCACGTGCGCGGTTGCTACTGCCGGGCCAATGCCGGGGATCATTCCGGGAATCTCGATGCTGACTCGCACATCGGAACCCGAGCTGGACACGCTCAGCCCAGAGGCGAGTGATCCCGGCATCCGTTCCGATACCGCCGCCATAACCTGCTGATGCGACATGCCGACGGCGTAGTTGCGCGCCGCCTCCTGCGCGGAGTTGTGTGCCACGAGGGATACGCCCCCGAACAGCAGCAGCTCGAAGCACAGGAAGAACACGCCCAGGGCGATGATGAAAGCACCGGCGAACTCCACCGCGGTAGCACCCCGCTCCCCCGATTCGGGTTCCGCACTCCGACGCCTCCCCCCGATGGACGGCAGCCTCATGCCTCGACCGTGATCATTCTCCTCCGCCGCACGCCTGGCGCGACGTCCCTGGGGCACGGGTGCTGCTGGCGACGGCGAGGGCGGTGGGGGAGCCGCCGGCGGAGCTGCCGCTCCGGGCGCGAAGGCCGGTGGCAGCCCGGCAGCCCCGGTTTGCGAATCGGGTACGGCAGCCGCGCCAACCGGTTCTGCCGCAAGTACGGCAACCGGGTTGAGCAATTCCGCGACCGCCTGACCGATCTCTGTGAAAACCGGCAGGTCCAGGTCCAGCAGTGTTCCCGTGTTCAGTGCCGGTTCCAGGCGCTGCGCGCTCTCCGGCAGGGTTCCGAGCAAGGGCGCGTCCATTAGCTTTGCGGCACCGGCGGGCTGAATCTCGTTGTTACGCGAGGTCCGGTTGAGCACCACCTGCAGCGGTGTGCTGCGAGCGAGTTCCAGCCGTTCGAGTGTTTCCTTGAAGCGGCGTACCGCGCGCAGTGCCGGCACCTCCGGAGTGGTCACCACCACGATCGTGTCGGCCAGCTCCATGGCGCCCGCGGTGCCCTCGTCCAGTCGGGAGCCGCAGTCGATGACCACGTGGTCGTATTGATAGCGCAGCGCCTGCACGATCTGCCGGGCGGCGGCCTCGGTCATCTCCTCGCCCATCTCGCCGTGCTCGGGCGCGGGTAGCAACTCAATGCCGGATCTGACCGGATAGGCGACCTCGGAGACTTCGCGGCCGCCGAGCTCTGCGGCGACGGAGACCAGGTCCACCACCGAGTGCCGCACCCGGATGCCGCAGTAGGAGGCGAGGTCGCCTCCCCGCAGGTCCAGGTCCAGCAAGACCGTGCGGCCCCTGCCCGCGGCGGCTTTGGCGGCGGACAGGGCGATCATGGAGGTGCCCACGCCGCCCTTGGCGCCGATAAGCGCCACCACACGGCCAACAGGACGCCCCAGTGACTCGCGCTCCTGCTCCACGTATCCATGCGCGGCACGGGTCCAGGCCGAAAGCGAGCGCAGTCGTTCCGCATAGCGTTCCACCGACGGGGGCAGCGGGAGCACCGCCCTGACGCCGGCATCGACGGCGCGTAGCACCGAATCGGCGTCCATTCGGGTCGTCAGCAGGCAGATCGGGATCAGCGGCTCAAGTGTCGCCAGCTCACGGACCGCCGCGAGTCCCTGTCCGTCCTCTACGGACTCATCCACCAGCACCAGGTCGATGTCCCTGCGCTGGAACTCCAACCGGGCCTGGGCTACGGAGACGAGCACGATTGGCGTTGAGAACCCGTCCAGCTCCTCCAATACGGCCGTCACCGCTGCCGGAGTCTGCGTGTCCGAGCTGATCAGTAGGGCCTGGGTCATGACTGGTTTCCTTCAATCGTTGAAGTGTTGGGGTCCGTCGCCGCCTGGGCTGGAGCGGATACGGGGTCGGAGTAGGTGGCCTGGTCGTCTGTGAGAGGCGCGCTGTCTCCGGTTCCGCGCAGCGCCAGGCGGAGCTTGACGGCGAAGCTCTCGGCGTAGGCGACCTTGAGGCTGTCCGTGGTGGACAGTGCGAAGGTGACGGGCACTGCCTGGCTCTCGGAGAAGGCTCCGGAGGAGTCCTCCGACTCAACCGTCGTAGCTACTCCCACGTTGATAATGAGTGCGTTCTGCACCACCACCTGTGCGGTGCGCTCCTTGGTCTCCTGGTTCTCGACCGTGGCGATGATGTCCACGTAGTCGCCGGAGGAGATGCGTCCGGCGACGCCAGTCTCGGCGTCGACCATGATGGCCACCTCCCGGTTGCCCTCGGCCAGCCCGGGCGGTTCGGTGAGCATTCCCGTCTGTAGGACCGACCCGGTGGCGTATGCCCCGACCGTGACCAAGCCCTCGACCTGCCCATAGGAGGACACCGCATTGTCCGGCGCCCACCGCTGCGGAACCTCAACCACTTCCACATCACTCTCCGTGATCTGGTGCATGGCCTCGACGTCCGTGGTCAGTTCGAGCACCTGCGTCATCGGCCCCACCTGCGAGGAGACCGAACTGACGTAGGCCGCGACGCCGATGAAGGTGAGCGCCGCGCCTAGGAGAGTGACCAGAAGCAGCAGTACTCCGCGTCGCTGACGTGGGTTCATGGGATTCGCCTCTCAGCAGTAGGGGTTGAAGCAGGGGTGTTCGGTCGGATCCAGGTCCCGCAGAACGGGCATCCAGTCGTCGGAATGGTTCTGCCGCAGCTACGGCAGCTCGTTGTGCGCACAGCGGTCAGTGCGCGATTGACTGCTAGTCGCAGGTCGTCAATGGTGGACACCTCGGCCCACTTGCGGGCCCCGTAAGGGGAGTCGTCCGCGGGCGGCAGCAGCATCGTGGGCTGTCCGCCCACCAGAGAGACAGCGAGGTCACCCAAGTCCGAGCACGCTGCCCAGCAGATATCCCCGGCACCCTGTACGTTCCACTTGATTGGTTTGACGGAATCGACGCCGCCGCCGACCAGGTCCACGTCGAAGGAGGCACCCGGGAAGAAGCTACGGATATGCTGCATCAGGCTCGGTCGCGCCTGCGACAGGCGCGTAACAGAGGACATGGCCGCCCTGGTCTTGAGCTGTGCCCGCACGGTGTCCACAACCGGCCCGGCCACACCGTAGGAAGAAGGGGAAAGAAAGCTCAGGGCACGCACCAGGAGGGCCTGCTGCGTGCGCGATCCCGCGAGCGTGACTAGAGCTACGTCGCCACGTGCCAACACTTCACGCGCCATCAACGATGGCCGGGCCGCTGCCTCGGGGGAGCATACGAGTAGTGTGTCGCCCGCGCCTGCGGAGATCGCGTCGACGGATTCGTCTAACGATGACAGCACTCGACAGTTCTCGGCGGCCGGTTCACCGATGGCGACGGCGGAAACCAGAATCACGGGCGGGCCCCCTCGGGGTGTGCTAGGGCGGGAACAACGAGGTGCCATGTCACAGCTACGCAACGGACACGTGAGTCACGGTATCCGCTTAGCCGCCCGGACGTAAAGAAATAATCACGAGATGGTTGCCACATCGCGAAGCGGATGTCAGTAGCGCAGACCACCGCCGAGCTTCTCGCCCCGGTCACCCCAGCTCCGGCCGCCCTGCGGCATCGTGTTGCTTCCGCCACGCAGCAAGGACAGCAGCACCCCGACGACAACCGCGAGGAGTGTCTGGGCCAGCGCAGCGTCAAAGGCATACCCCGCAAACACATGTACGCAGACAACTCCTGCCGGGATGAAGAATGCATAGGCAACCACGTGTGCAACTCTGAGACCACGCTCAACACTGCCCCGCCGTTCGAGCAGCAGCCCTCCGATAATGCTCGCGGCGAGTGCCCACGCCGTGTCCGCGAGCAGCAGGATCCGCACGGTAAGCAACGAATCCAGGTGAATCGATCCATCCAGCGGCAGGGGTAGGTGGGGAAGTGCCGTGATCCCTGCGGTCCCAAGCGCCGCGACCGTTGCCAGGTTGCCGGCCGACAACGTGTTGTCCTGTCCCATGCCTTCCTCCGACGCACATATGAGGAGGCTCGTTGCGTGCTCTCCCCGGACGCGCGTTCTGCCCCAGGGAGGCTGCAGATCCACACGCCCGCCGTCAGGCTAGGCAGGAATGACCCCTTTCCCCAGGGGCTCATGCCCCTGGATACGCCCCGGATCTGCCCTGAAGCGCGACCGTTCGCGCGGGCGTCCGTCTTCGACGTCGGACACGTTGGAGCCGGGACGGTGAGATGACTGCGCTTGGGCACGGTATGCGCTTTCGAGTCGGGAACAGGATGCCTTGAACTTAACGACCACGTCACGTAGCTGCCATGGGGAGCAGTCCCCACCCGCCCGGGCATGGTCGGCGGGCCACCCGGGTACACCCGGGGAGTCGTTGAGTTCTGCCCATCGCGTTACGTGCGAACGCAGCAATAGCGTCTCCGCGTCAAGACAGACGCATCGCAAGACGCTCAGAAAGGCACACTCATGCGCACCTCCCTATCCCGTCCTCAAACCCCCGGCACCACTCGCCTCCCACGCCGCACCCTGCTGTCCCTCCTGCCGCTGGGCGCAGCCGGCCTCGGCTTGGCCGCCTGCTCCGGCAATCCGCTCCAACGGGTAGTGAAGTCAACCGACGATCCTGCCGATCCCGCAGCCTCCCCCGCGGTCAGTGCGCCCCCGGTGCCGACCCCCGACGCCTCCGGCGCCGTCGCCCTGGAGTCCGCGCTCGACGGTGTGGCGGCAACCTTCCGGGTCGGTCCCGCCACGGTGCAGGACGGATACACGCTGGTGCGCGTGGAAGTGTCCACCGACTCCGACGACGAGCTGACTATCTCCTCCGTCTTCGGCGGGTCCTCCCACTACACCATGCGCGGCATGCGTCTGCTCTCACTGCGCCAGTCACTCGTGTTCCCCGAGCTCGGCGAGCGTTCGGACGGGTTGTTCGACACCATTTCCCGAACGTCCACGGTGGAACTGTTCCCGGTTTTTGAGGCGGTCGACGACGGCGTCGAGACCGTTGAGCTGTTCCTCCCCAGCGTCGGCGTGGCGGTGGGCGTCCCCGTGGTCAGCCCCGATAGCGCCGGCTTCGAGGCGGGAGAGCTGCTCAGCGTGGCGGAGATCGACCGTGAGGCCGACCCGGGCCCCTACCAGCTCAGCTCACTACTGGTCGCCACCGACGGCTCCTATGACACCGATTCCGACGAGGACTCAACGACGGTGACGGTCTCCGGCGACGTTACCTTCGGCTCCGACTCCACCGAGCTGTCGGCACAGGCGGACGAGGTGCTGGCGAAGGTGGTCGAGCAGCTGAATCGCTACCCGTCCGGCGGGGAGCTGTCGGTTACGGGGCACACCGACGACGTCGACGAGGAGGACTACAACCAGACCCTGTCCGAGCAGCGTGCCCAAGCGGTCACCGACCGGCTCGGAGAACTCACGGATCTGTCCAATTGGGACACCACCGTCACCGGCAAGGGCGAGTCCGACCCCCGCGCGGAGGGAACCTCCGACGAGGCACGCGCCGCCAACCGCAGAGTCGAGGTGGTGATGACGCCGAAGAACCCGGCAGAGGCCACGGCCCTGTCGGCGGCTACTCCCCCGCCGGACCAGGCCTCCACGGCGACTTCCGGGCAGATGCCCCGTTCCGTCGGCCCCGTGGGCACGGGCGCCGACGGCGTGGATGTGCGCATCAATGACCAGACCGTCCACCTGTCGATGGAGTCGGTGACGCGTGTAGGCGACTATGTGACCGGCGCACTGCTGCTCAGCGCGCAGGAGGACGTCAGCATCACCGTGAGCCTGTTCGCCCTGCCCAGCGAGCTGCAGATCCTGCACTGGCCGGCGTCCTTCACCGGAGTCCACAATCCCACGCTCCTGCAGGGCGGTACGCGCTACCTGGCGGCCAACTACCTGGATGCCGATGGCGAGTACGTCCCGGTGACAAATCGGAGCGTGTACACCATTGTGAGCGGTGAGGCCACCCGCCTGCCCGTCGTCTGGCCCTACCCCGGCGCCGATACCGTCACCCTGGACCTGCCCGGCAAGAATCTGGCCGCGCGCCTGACCGACATCCCGGTGGCACGGGCCTAGCCGGCGGCGGCCGGCCTCGGCTTACTTGCCCACGACGGCGTGGATGACCAAGTCGTCTCCCTCGGCCACCAGCATGCGCGGGGCCCCGGCGGCCTTGCCGGCGGCGTTGTCCGACGCCGGGAGCACGCCCGCCAGGGTGCCGGCCGCCTGCCAGAGCTGCTCGCCGTCGTCGAGGTCGTAGGCGATCACGTTGTCTCCGGTGGCGTCTGTGCGCGAGGAGGGCTGCCCCATGGTGAATAGCACGCCTTCGTCCTTGCCGATGAGCCCCTCCGGGGTGATGACGCAGGCCTCCCCGTCGGTGCGCTCCGGAACGTCATAGCTCGCCCCATCCGGGCCGGTGACGGTACAGGCGATCGTATTGAGGGTGAATCCGGCCTCGGCGTTTCGGCCGCGCACATGCACCGAGCTGTCAGCGGCAACGCTGCGCAGCAGCTCCACCAGCTGCTCGGCACTCACGGCATCGGAGAGCACCCAATCCGAGCGGGTACCGGCCCCGTCCACGGTACCGACCTCGGTGCCGGTGGCGTCGTAGACGGTCACCGCCTCGCCATCGACCTTGTAGAAGGCCTGCGTGCCCGCGTCGATGCCGATGCCGCCGGGCAGGTAGGAGTCGAAGTCGGGAGCGTCCTCGGCCGCCTCGGACAGGAGTACCTCCCCGGTTTCCGCGGAGAGCACGAGCAGCCGCTCGGAGCTGGTCTCGTAGGTGACGATGAAGCCCGCGCCTATGCGTGCCTCACGGAATCCTCCGTCGCGGCGCCACACCTGCTCGCCGTCTGCGTCCATGGCCACGAGCGAGCCGGAGTAGCTGCCGTCGAGCACAATGGCGGCGCTTCCGGTGGTTCCCAGCTGCTTGCGCTCGTCGAACGCGAGGACACCGCCGGTCTCGGTGCCGTCCAGGCCGATCAGCTGCCCGGCGTCGTCCTGGACGCACAGGAAGGTCTCGCTGGTCCAGAAGCCCGCCGAGTCGCAGTCGCCGGACCAGACCGGGGCCCGGCCTGCGGCGTCAAGGTCGTACAGCGACCAGTGCTTGTAGCTGGTCTCCGCCGCCAGGGCGCCGTGATCGGGCGCAAGGCGGTACTCATCCACATCGGTGATTCGCTGCAGCTCGATCGTGTCGGCCTGTGCGGGCAGTGCGGCGACGGCGGTGGGACCGGGCGCGCCCACGGTCCGGTGTCGCCAGACGATCACCCCGCCGACGGCGACGGCGAGCACGACGACCGCGGCGATAGCACCGAAAAGTGCGCGCCTGGTGCGGCGGCTGCGTGGCTCCGGTCGGGACACGGCTCCAACATTCGGGGGCGCCCAGTCGGCCGGCGGGGCGGGCGGCTGCGGGGCGCCGGAGAACCGGGACTGCGCACCGGCCTCAGCTGCGGCGGGTGCGGCGGACACGCGTGTGGGCTCGCCCGCGGCGACCGCCGTCGGCGGCAGCGCCAGCGAGGCGGTGGGAGGAGTCCCGGCCTCGGGCGCGACCGGGTCCGCCTCAGTCGGAGCCGTCGCCGAACCGGGCAGTGCGTCGTCAGCCCACAGGTAGGGCGCGGCCGCGGGAGCGGACGGCGGGGGCACAGTCAGGCGGCGAGCGGGGGCGCAGCCCGCCAGCGCGGGAGCGGCCATTCGCAGTGCGGCGGCGATCTCGCGGGCGCTGGGACGGGCGGCCGGCTGCTTGGCGAGCATGCGCTCCAGCACACTCCACAGGGCATCGGGCACGCCGTCGGGGCGGCCGGGGGCACGGCGGGCGTGCTGCGCGAGCACCTGGGAGGGGGCACCGACGAACGGGGTGATGCCGCAGGCGGCCTCGTACAACAGCACGCCGAGGGAGTAGACGTCGGCGGCCGGCGTGGGGGCGGCGGGGTCGAGGATCTCGGGGGCCATGTACAGCGGGGTGCCGATGGCGCCGGTGGCGTGGGAGGAGGCGACCGTGTCACAGATGCGGGCGACCCCGAAGTCCGCGAGTCGGGGCGTCCAGGCGCCCTGCCCGACCACGGTGTCATCGCCGTCGGCCGGATCGGCACTCCCGCCCGGTGGGGAGATCAGCACGTTGGCGGGCTTTATGTCACGGTGGACGATGCCGGCATCGTGAACGACGGCCAGTCCGCTCGCGAGCATAGCCCCAACCCGAGCCACCTCGGCGGGTGGCAGCACCCCTTGCTCATTGAGCAGACCCCGCAGGGTGCCGCCGCCCACATAGTCCATGACGATGGCGAAGCGGCTGCCCTCGATCACCATGTCCTGCACGCCCACGACGTAGGGGGAAGACACCCGCATCAGGGTGGCGCGCTCTCGGATGAAACGCTCGACGACGTCGGCGTCCTCCAGCAGGTCGGCGCGCAGCAGCTTGACCGCCAACGGAATACCGGGGGCGTCGTTGCGGTGGGCGAGCCACACATCCCCTTGCGCGCCCGCGCCGATGCGTGCGTCCAACACATAGGCGCTGCCCAGGTGCTGGGCGGCGGCGTCGTTCGGGGGCATGGGCGTCTCCTCGGGGTAGGGGGCGGCGGGTGCGTGGGCGCACTCACTCGGCCTGTCCGGTGCAGTCATCCTAAGAGAAAAGTCTCGTTGAGATGACGCGCGGCGGGCCG